>CAVUHH010000025.1:0-958130 GCA_963741285.1 uncultured Actinomycetota bacterium | reverse complement strand
GCCGGAAGGGCCGGGTGAGAGGAACGATACTTAGCCGAAACGTAGCGTCGACCCGCTGAAACATCCCGCAGTTAGGCTCGTTCCTAGTTGGACAACGTGGTCCAGACACCATACGAAGGGACGTACCAATGTTGCTTTTGAATAGCCTGAACTTCTTGTTTGATGCCGGCCGGCGTGAAGACGGCCGCGGGAACGCGGAGACCGAATTTCCCACTGGACAGCTGAGCTCCACCGCCTGGGAAGGCTGGTGGCACGAGGACGCGGCTTAGGCTGCGCAGGAGGCCGTCCCGGACGGGGTTACTGTACCGGGGTCAGCCGTGGGTCCGGATAAACTCCGCGACCGTCGGGGCCAGTGACGCGCCGATCTCTGCGGCGTCGCGCTTCTTCCCCGCCACGGCGAAGGAGTGGTCCCCGCCCTCGATCCACTCCAGCACCGCTGACGTGCCGATCCGCGAAACCACAGCCTCCAGCAATTCCCGGGTGGCGAAGGTGTCGCGGGAACCCTGCAGGAACAGCATGGGCAGCGTGAGCCCGTAGAGGTGCTCGTCACGGAGCTTTTCAGGCTTGCCGGGCGGGTGCAGGGGATACCCGAGGTACACCAGCCCGGCGGCGTCCATCCCCTCCGCAACGGCCATGGACGCCATCCGGCCGCCAAACGATTTACCAGCGGCCCAGATGGGCCCGCTGTCTCCGTGGGCCTGCCCCTGGCGGGCCGCTTCGTCCATGGCGGCACGCCAGGTGGCGATGGCCGCCGGCGGCCGGTCAGGGAACTTCCTGCCTGCTTCGCGGTAGGGGAAGTTGAAGCGCAAGGTGGCAACGCCGTCGTCGTTCAATCCCCGGGTGAAACCGCCCATAAAAGGGTGCTCCATGCCCGCGCCGGCCCCGTGCGCCAGCACCAGCGTGGCGAAGGGGTTCTCCGGGCGGGCATACAGGGCCGAAACACGGGCGTCACCGACGCTGATGGTCAGTGCGGACTCTGAGACAGTCATCGGTCCATCATGCCGGACCCAATGGACGTGGCACAGCAGGTTCTCAGCCGGCCCTCAGGTGCGTCTCCGAGAATAGGGACTTACGCCACTCCTGGAGGAACCCCCATGACTGCAGCCACAGCCCTGGCCGCCCCCTTGTCCACCGCCACCGCAGCCCCCGCCGCAACAACAGCCGGGGAGCTCACTGGAATCTCGGAGTGGGTGGTCAGCGTCATGGAAGCTGTGGGCGCTCCCGGAGCGGGCCTGATCGTTGCCCTGGAGAACCTGTTCCCGCCGCTCCCCAGTGAAGTGATCCTGCCCCTGGCGGGCTTCACCGCCAGCCGCGGCAGCTTCAGCCTGCTGGACGCCATCATGTGGACCACGGCAGGCTCGGTCCTGGGCGCCTATATCCTCTACGCCCTGGGCGGCTGGCTGGGGCGGGAACGGACCAGGGCCCTGGTCCGCAGGATACCGCTCGTGAACGTTGACGACGTGGACCGCGTCGAAGCATGGTTCGCCCGCCACGGCACCAAGGCAGTCTTCTTCGGCCGCCTGGTGCCGCTCTTCCGGAGCCTCGTGTCCATTCCCGCCGGAATTGAACGGATGCCTGTGTGGCGGTTCCTCGGACTGACGTTCGCGGGAAGCTTCATCTGGAATTCGGTGCTGATCATGGCCGGCTACTTCCTGGGAGAGAACTGGCACGTGGTTGAGCAATACGCCGGGATTTTCCAGAAGATCGTGCTCGCCGCCGTGGTGGTCCTGGTGGTGGCGTTTGTGGTCCGCAAGGTCCGGGAGCGGCGGAGCAAGGTGGACGCCTGACCTTTCCCCTGGCCAGGGAATGGTCACCTCCTGCGGCGAATCCGTTGACGGTGTACGTTGTCCCCATGGCGAGCGAACAGACCACCATCACTGTCCCGGGACCGAACGGCGAGCGCGAGATGCGCATTTCCAGCCCCAGCAGGATCCTCTGGCCGGACCTGGGACTGACCAAACTGGACCTGGCCCGCTACACCGTTGACGTGGGGGAGGCATTCCTTGCCGCCAACGGCGGACAGGCCCGTGGCCCTGCAGCGGTACTCGGACAACATCGACGGCGAGCAGTTCTTTTCGAAGAACCCGCCCAAGGGAACCCCGGAGTTTGTCCGGTCGGTCAAGGTGACCTTTCCCAGTGCACGCTCGCACCCCATGCTGGTCCTGGACGAAGCCGGCCGCCGCGGTCTGGGCCGTGCAGATGAACACCGTGGTGTTCCATCCGTGGCCTTCGCGGGCCGGAGAACACCGACAACCCGGACCAGCTCCGCATCGACCTGGATCCCCAGCCGGGGACCGATTTCGACGACGCTGTTCCGGCCGCGCTGGCGCTGAAGGAGGTGCTGGCGGAGGCGGGCCTGGACTGCTTCATCAAGACCTCAGGAAACCGCGGGCTCCATGTGTACGCGCCGATCAGGCCAACGCACGAATTCCTGGATGTCCGGCATGCGGTGATCGCCGCGTGCCGCGAGCTTGAACGGCGCATGCCGGGAAGGTCACCACGGCCTGGTGGAAAGAGGAGCGGGGCGAGAAGGTGTTCCTGGACTTCAACCAGGCCAACCGGGACCGGACCATCGCCGGCGCCTACAGCCCGCGCGCCCTTCCCCACGCACCCGTATCCTGCCCCATCACCTGGGACGAGCTCGAAAGCATCAGCCCGAAAGACTTCACCATCCTCACCGTCCCGGACCGGCTGAAAACCGTGGGCGATCCCTGGGCCGGCATGGACGCCAACCCCGGCACCATTGATACGCTGCTGGGCTGGTGGGACCGTGATGCTGAAGGCCGGGCTCGGTGAGATGCCCTTCCCGCCCGACTACCCGAAGATGCCGGGCGAGCCTCCCCGCGTGCAGCCCAGCCGGGCCCGCAAGCCGGACTAAGGGTGGGCGCCTACTCGAACCGGGACGGGTCGCCGGTGCCGCGCCGGACCACCTCGGCCACGCCGCTGGAGAAATCCACCACCGTGGTGGGCTCGGACCCGCAGTCGCCGGCGTCAATGACGGCGTCCACTTCATGGTCCAGCCGTTCCTTGATCTCCCACCCCTGCGTCAGCGGGTCCTCCTCGTCCGGGAGCAGCAGGGTGCTGGAGAGGAGCGGTTCGCCGAGCTCTGCCAGCAGGGCCTGCACCACCCGGTTGTCCGGGATGCGCACGCCGACCGTTTTCTTTTTGGGATGCAGCAGCCGGCGCGGAACTTCCTTGGTGGCCGGCAGGATGAAGGTGTAGCTGCCCGGGCGTGACCGCCTTGATGCTGCGGAAGACATCGTTGCCGATGAGCACGAACTGGCCCAGCTGGGCGAAGTCCTTGCAGACCAGGGTGAAGTGGTGTTTGTCGTCCAGCTTGCGGATGGTCCGGATCCGGTCCAGTGCGTCCTTGTTGCCCAGCTGGGCGCCCAGCGCGTAACAGGAATCCGTGGGGTAGGCGATGAGGCCGCCGTCGAGCACTATCTTCACGGCCTGCGTGATCGCGCGGGGCTGGGGATCCTGGGGATGAACATCAAAGTATCTGGCCATGCCCCTGAGCCTACGGCGCGGCACCGGTTCGTGCATCCGTTCGGGCACCCGACCGGGCCCCAATGGTGCGAGGATGGGCCTGATGACGCTGGGGATGGGGAAGTGCTTCTGGAAGGACCGCGGGGCCGCCGGCTGTGCCTTGAGCTGGCCATGGAGTTGGATCCGGACATCAGGACCATGGTTTTCCGGCTTGGGTATGACCTGGATTCGGGGCGCGGGACGTCCCGGGTGCTGCTGACTATGGTTTCCGGGGAGGACGCCGTCGCCGACGAAGCCGCAGCTTCCGGCTCCGGGACTTCACTGAACCAGCTGGCAGCCGCGCTCAATGCCCTGGACTCCACAGGCCTTACTGACGCAAGGATCCAGCTGGCCCTGGAGCGGGCGGTGGACACGGCGAGGTACTGGCAGCAGCCCGACGGCGAGGATGTCCTGGCGGCACTTGCCTGTGTCCGGGCGGCCCTGCTGCGCCTTGCCGGCACCGTCCTCAGCGTCACCGGGCGCGCAGTGGTGGGACGACGGACGCCGGACGGGAGCAATGGGCTATCGACTGGCGGCCGGCGATCTGACCCGGCGCCGCTGCCCGGAACCGCATCAGCCGCTGGCCGCATGGGGCAGGCAGCGAACGCGCTGAAGAGGCCCAGGCGGCGGCGGAGCGCCCCAGCGACCCGCACGCCCCGTGGTCCGGGTGGTGGTGGTCGGTTCCCGCAGGGCATTGTGCGCACCGTGGGACGCATCCCCGCTGGGTTGAACCTTGTGGAGGATTCCCTCGGCTGGGAGGAGGCCACCGCGATTCCTGTCCGCGGCGCGGGCCGGACGCTGGAGATCCGCACAGCGGAGGACTGGACGGAGCTGTGCCGTCGCTTTCCGCTGGAGGTCACGGCGTCCCGCCGGCACGACTGGTTCAGCACCACCGGCCGCAATGGCCGCTGGGTCATCCCGGACTGGGAACAGGTGGCGGCCGAGTGGGACGCCGTCCACCTCACGGTCCTCGGCTACCTCAGCGGAGCGGGGCGGGCCCTTCACGTCGACGCCGAGCATGCGACCGTCATCGCCGGCTGGGACCCTGACTGCACCATCTGGCTCACGGACGTGGTCCGCGAGTGGGAGGGCCCGCGGCAGGCCTGGCAGCGGGCGGGCCAGGGTGAGCCATGGACCCAGGTGTGCATAGCGCGGGCGTCACCCCACGTGCACCCACGGCCGCTTCGTGACGTCCGGTTCGGCCTCGCGCAGAATCTCCCGCGTCACCGGGGCAATCTCACCTTCGCCCAGCACCAGGAACCTCAGGAGGTTCACCGCGGGATTGCCCTCGGTCCACCGGAAGTAGACGTGCGGCATCAGCCCGGTCACGTCGCGGATGTGCAGGAGCACCGACGCGATGGTGTTGGGCACCACCGGCCCGTGCACTTCCAGCACGGCAAACCCGTGCCGCACCACGCCCCGGACTTCCAGCGCGGTCTCGAAGTCGGAGGAATCGTCCACCGTGACTTCCAGGAACAGCGTCTGGCAGTCGGCGGGGAAGTGGCTCGCCTCGGTGGCGGACGCCAGCTTCTGCCGGTAGGCCTCGGCTGACTGGCGCAGCGGTTCATGGGCAATGATGCCGATGGGCCCGGTCAGGTTGTCCGCCAGGAACTCCAGTGCCTGGGTGTCCAGCCGCACGTGGGTGGCATGCAGTTCGAAGGAACGCAGCACCCTGGACAGCAGCGAGATGCTGACGATGCCCAGGATGAAGAACCCCGCGATCCGGATCCCTTCGGGACGCTCAATGATGTTGGTGACCGTGGTGTAGACAAAGAGCACGGCGATCACGCCGAAGCCGAACGTCCGCTTCCGCTGCTGCAGCCTGCGGGCAGAGAGCGTCACAGCCACCGCCGCCGAGGTCATCAGCACCAGGACGCCGGTGGCGTACGCGCCGCCCTGGGCGTCGACGTCGGCCTCAAACAGCCAGGTGATCAGGAACCCGGTCAGCGTGAAGACCAGAACCAGGGGACGGACGGCCTTGGCCCACTCCGGCGCCATGCCGTAGCGCGGCAGGTACCGGGGGACAAGGTTCAGCAGGCCGGCCATCGCCGACGCCCCGGCGAACCACAGGATGGCGATGGTGCTCAGGTCATACACCGTTCCGAAGCCGGCGCCCAGGTATTCGTGGGCGAGGAACGCCAGTGCCCGGCCGTTCGCCTCCCCGCCCGGCAGGAACTCGTCCGCAGGGATCAGGACCACCGTGGTGAAGCTGCTGGTCACCAGGAACGAACTCATGATCACAGCAGCGGTGGTCAGCATCCGCCGAGTGCCCTGGATCCGGCCCGGCCGGATTCTCCTCGGTATCACCTGCACCGCCGCGGACCTGCGGCATCACGGCCACCCCGGTTTCGAAGCCGGACAGGCCCAGCGCCAGTTTGGGGAACACCAGCAGTGCGATGGCCACCGCCATCAGCGGATTCCCGTGCGAGTGTTGAGCGTCTGCCACCAGTCACCCACGGCGACCGGGTGGGTGGCCGCCTCCCAGAGCGACGTGGCGATGACCACCACGTTCAGCCCCAGGTACACCACCACCAGCACCACGGCGACGCCGATGGCCTCCTTGAACCCGCGCAGGAAGACCGCGGCGAGCAGCGCCAGCAGGACGAGGGTCACGGCCACCTCCTGGCCGTGCAGGACGTCCGGGGCAAACGGGTTCTCGATCAGGTGGGCTGTGGCGTCGGCAGCGGACAGCGTCATGGTGATCATGAAATCGGTGGCCGCAAACCCCAGCAGCACCAGCACCAGGATTTTTCCCCGCCAGCGGGGGAGCAGCCGCTCCAGCATGGCGATGGATCCCTCACCGCGGTGGCTCTCGCCGGCAACCCGGCGATAGACCGGAAGGGCCCCCAGCAGGGTCACCGCCACCAGGACCAGCGTGGCGAGGGGTGAGATGGCGCCGGCGGCGAGCGCCGCGATGGCGGGCTGGTAACCGAGCGTGGAGAAGTAATCCACGCCGGTCAGGCACATCACCTGCCACCAGTGGTGTTTCTTCTCCTCGGCGGGCGCGGCGCCGCCGGGACCCTGATGGGTGCCTTTGGCGTCCTCCAAGCCAAACATCAGCCAGCTGGCGAGGGCAGCCTTCCGCGTGGGACGAAGGGCCGAGGGGTCCGCCGGCGGTCTGCTCATGGTGGTCATGAAAGCCTTTCAGTCCGCGGCACAGCACCGCGGGCACAGCTGAATCTAGTACCGGTTACCTGCGTTGGAGCCGGAGTCCGGCGGATCTTGACGCATCCTTAACGCCGCGTATGACCGGGAACACGTTGCCCGTGGCCGGACGGCACAGGAGCGCCGGATCCGGGTGGGAGAATGGCCGCATGGCACGGGAACGGATAGTCATTGGCCTCAACGGCAGCGACGACGCAGAACTGCTCATCCGCCGCGCCGCCCGCATCCTGGAAAGGAACGACGGCGGCGAGCTGGTGGCTGTCCACATCCGCACCGCAGAGGGCGCCGCGGACGAGTCACCGCAGGCCCTCGAAACCCAGCGGCGGCTGGTCCTCGAGCTGGGCGGGACGTACCACACCGTCTCCGCGCCGGACCCCGCCCTGGCGATCCTGGACTACGCCCGCAAGTCCGGGGCAACGCACATTCGTGGTGGGACAGTCCCGCCGCAGGCTCCTTGCCGGGCTGGTCTCCGGCGGCACTGTGGAGGCACGCGTGGTCCGCGGCGCCGGCGACATTGATGTCCACGTGGTTCCGCGCCCCGCTTCCGGGCGGACTGCGCCACGCACACGGCCGGACCTTGGCCGGACCAGGGTGGGTGTTGGCTTTGCGCTCGCCGCCGCACTTCCTGTCCTGCTGCAGGTGCTGCTCGCCGCGTTCGACCACAGCGTTGCCACTGCCGTCCTGATCCAGCTTGCGGGCGCCGTTGCGGTGGCCCTCATGGGCGGGCTGTGGCCTGCGGTGGTGGGTGCGTTGTGGAGCAGCGTGCTGGTGAACTACTTTTCCACCCCGCCGTTGGGGGATCTGGCGATCCACGACCCGCAGGACCTCCTGTCCTTGGGCATCTTTGTGGGTGTGTCCGTGGCGGTGGCCGGCGTAGTGGACCGGTCCGCCCGCCGGTCCAAGGAAGCCGCCCGCGCCCACGCGGAGGCCGCGACCCTGGGGGATCTCGCCTTGGGAGCCTCCCGGTCCGAGGACACGCTTGAAGGAATCCTGGCGGAGGCGCTGGACGTCTTTGGTGCAACGGGTGCCGGGGTGTTCAGCAGCCGGGACGGCCAGGCGGCCGGTGACTCACCGTCGTCGGACTCTTCCACGGCACCCGGGCCGGATGCCGACGGGCGGGTCTGGAGGTTGGTGGCCGGCGCCGGGGACACCACCGCGTGGTCTCCCGGCGCCACCGGCGCGGCCAGGACGGCGGAAGCGGTGGATGACGACACCCGCCTTGTGCTGTTCGGGCGGGAGGTTCCGGCCACGGAGAGCCGGCTGCTGGGTGCGTTCGCGGTGCATGTGAAGGCCCAGCTGGAACGCCGCCAGCTGGCCGTGAGCCGCCGCGAGATACTGCGGCTGGCGGAAGGGAACACCATGCGCACAGCCATCCTGCGGGCTGTCTCCCATGATCTGCGGACACCGCTGGCCGGGATCAAGCTCGCGGCAGGCGGGTTGCTGCAGCGGACCGTGACATATACGGCCGAGGAGGAGAGGGAACTGTTGGAGACCATCGATGAGTGCACTGACCGCCTGGACCAATTGGTGGGAAACCTGCTGGACATGTCGAGGATCACCGCCGATTCGGTGCGGCCGCTGCTTGGACCCGTGCGCTGGGGCGATGTTGTGGCGCCGGCCCTTCGCGGGCTCCCGGACGGTGCTGTCCGGGTGGAACTGCCCGCCAACATGCCCACCGTGGAGGCAGACCCTGTCCTGCTGGAGCGGGTCGTCGCCAACATCGTCGAAAATGCCGTCAAATACGCTCCTGGCTCCGGCATTACCATCACCGGCGCTTCCGACGGCATGGGCGCTGCCACCCTGGACGGCTATCCTTCCGGTGAGCTGAGGATCATCGACCACGGCGCCGGCGTGCCCGCCCGGAAGGTGCTGGACATCTTCCAACCGTTCCAGCGGCTTGACGACAGACCACAGGCCACGGGCGTGGGTCTGGGCCTGGCCGTCGCCGAAGGCTTCGTCAAAGCCATGGGCGGCACGCTGGCTGCAGAGGAAACCCCCGGCGGCGGACTGACCATGGTGATCAGGCTGGCCCTTTCCACCGGCTCGCGGGGCGCGCGCCACGCCGCCGGCCAGTCACGGCAGGAGGCCGGGTGAGCACGGATGCCCCGGCCGGATACCGGACACGTGTCCTCGTGGTGGACGACGACCCCCACCTGCTGAAAGCCCTCCGGATCACGCTCCAGGCCCACGGCTACGACGTGGACACGGCGGCCGACGGCGGCACAGCCCTGGGTGCCGCCTCCCGCCGTCCGCCGGACGTGATGATCCTGGACCTCGGCCTGCCTGACCGGGACGGAGCGGACGTCCTGCGCGAACTCCGCCGGTGGAGCAACCTTCCGGTGCTGGTCCTGTCCGCCCGCCACGGCTCGTCGGACAAGGTCGACGCCCTCGACGCCGGCGCGGATGACTACATCACCAAGCCGTTCGGACTGGACGAGCTGCTGGCCCGGCTCCGGGCGCTCCTCCGCCGTGTACCGGAGCCCGAGTCCGCGCCCACCGTGGCGGCGTCCTCCTTCACCGTCGATCTTGCACAGCGGCGTGTCACGCAGGGCAGGGGAGCTGGTCCGCCTGACGCCGACGGAGTGGAACATCCTGGAGCTGCTCGTACGGAACCCCGGCCGGTTGGTCACTCAGCAGCAGCTGCTCCTGGACGTCTGGGGACCGGCCTACCAAACAGAAGCGAACTATCTTCGGGTGTACATGGCCCAGTTGCGGCGGAAGCTGGAGGACAACCCCGGCAACCCGCGCCACCTCCTCACCGAACCAGGCATGGGGTACCGCTTCGTGCCGTGAATCTGCGGGAAAGCCGGTGGCCGCAACCCTATGAACCGCGCTCCATGTGCGGCAGGATGTTGACTGTTCCTTTCCGAAGCTGTTCCGTCCTGCAAGGAGAACCGGCCATGCCAACGACGCTCAACCCCTACCTTGGCTTCCGCGACAACGCCCGTGAGGCGATGACGTTCTACCACTCAGTCTTCGGCGGCGAACTGGCCCTCAGCACGTTCGGGGAGTTCCACGCCAGTGAAGATCCTGCCGAGGCGGACAAGATCATGCACGGCATGCTGACCACCACCAACGGCCTGGTCCTGATGGGGGCTGACACTCCCAACACCATGGACTACTCAACCGGCAGCACCATTTCGATCTCGCTCAGCGGCGATGACGAGGCCGAGCTGCGCGGCTACTGGGACAAGCTTTCAGGCGACGGCGGCACCGTGACCGTGCCGCTGGAGCCGGCCCCGTGGGGCGACGTCTTCGGCATGTGCACGGACCGCTTCGGGACCGCCTGGCTCGTGAACGTCAACGGCGCCGGCCAGCCCCCGGCGTCCTAGAAGCAGGAACAACGGAACAGCGGCGGGGTGTCCCGCCGCTGTTCCGTTGTTCCTGCCTACTGATGCTGCTGTTGGGCTGTTGGGACCCGGAGGTCACCGGTTCAGATCCAACCGGCTCAGATCCATTTGGGGGCTGCCGGCGTTTCGGCCAGCGGTGCTCCGTTGTGTGTTGCGGTGACGCCGTGGGTGCCGCGGCCTGTGGCCCATTGGACGACGCCGGGCAGGGGCCCGGTGATGACCGTGGGGTTTTGGGCGCTGGTGTCGCCGAACGTCTGGTCCGTGCCGGTGCCCGTACCGTCCACCGTGATGAGGAGGCCGGTGTCGGTGCCGCGTGTCTTCCAGGCTCCGGTGATGTCCCGTAGGAGCCCTTCGAGGACCGGGGTGGGGATGTCTGAGAATGTGGCGCCGTTGCCCAGGTCCACGGCGTGCGTCCAGACTTCGCGGCTGCGCATCCACACGGTTTCGGTGGCCGGGACTTCGCGGCCCTGGATGGTGCGGACCTTGTTGTACCAGGCCTGTCCGGGCAGGTCCCGCCATTCGACGTTCAGGTGCACGGCAGAGTGGTCAAAGAGGTTCCGCAGGGCGATCGGGGAGAGGGTTGCCCCGAAGCTGATCTCTTTGTCCCGGACATCGGTGGACGCGTACATGGGTGTTTCCACCCCGGTGCCGGCCCATTCGATGAGCCGGGCGATGGCGCGGGCGTTGTAACCGATGTGCGCGGCCACGTGCCGGCGGTTCCAGCCGGGCAGCAGCGACGGTCCGTCGAGTTCGGCGTCGGTGAGCTCGTTGAGTTTGCGGGCGAAGAACGCGGTCCCGCGGCGGGCCTGGAGCAGCGCGTCGAGCAGCTCCGGGTCCGTCGTCTGGTCCTGGCGGGCCACCATCAGGCTTCCTTGACCACGCGGTTGTTCAGCTGGCCCAGGCCCTCGATGGTGGTGACCAGGAGCTGGCCTTCCTGCAGGTAGCGCTTGGGGTCCTGGGCGTGGCCCACACCGCCGGGGGTTCCGGTGGCGATGACATCGCCCGGGTTCAGGGTGATGATCGTGGAGATGTAGGAGACCAGGAATTCCGGCGTGAACACGACGTCGCCGGTGGGGGTGCTCTGCTGGATTTCGCCGTCCACGGCGGTGGTCATCAGCGGGCCGGCGGTGAACTCGTCCTGGGTGACCAGGGCCGGGCCGAACGGGGTGGACTTTTCCCAGGTTTTGCCCTGGAGCCACTGGACGGTGCGGAACTGGTAGTCGCGCATGGACACGTCGTTCAGGACCGCGTACCCGGCGATGTGGTCCTTGGCGTCGGCTTCGGAGATCCGGCGGCCGGACTTGCCGATCACGACGGCGAGTTCGGCTTCCCAGTCCACGGTGTCGGATTCCTGCGGGAGGGCCAGGTCATCGTTGGGGCCGATGAGGGACTCGGCGTACTTGGCGAACAGGGTGGGATATTCGGGGACTTCCCGGCCCATTTCCTTGATGTGGTTGCGGTAGTTGTGGCCCACGCAGATGATCTTGCCCGGCGCGGGAACAACGGCGTCGAGGTCTGCACCCTCAAGCGGGTGGGTCGCACCGGAGGCGGCGGCGGCGATGGACTCCCAGGCGGAGTCCTTCAGCAGGGCCCCGACGTCGGAGAACCCGTCGATTTCGGTGAGGGTGTCGCCGTCCTGGCGCACAGCCACAGTGCCCTTGGTGCCAGTGCCGTTTTCAGTGCGGAGTGTCAGGAGTTTCATGCGTTCTTGCGTCCTTCGGTGTAGGTGCGGTTAAAGTTCAGCCGTTCAAAGATGGGGGCGTCGCTGAAGCGGAACAAATCGAATTCGCTCCCGGCCTGCAGGGACCATTCCTGCCAGGACGGGACCACAAACAGGTCGCCCTTGGCCAGGGTCTTGACCTCGCCGTTGAGGACGGCGGTGCCGGTGCCTTCGAAGACCTGCCAGACACTGGATCCCACCTCGCGCAGCGGCTCGGTGGACGCCCCGGCGCGGAGGCGGTGGAACTCGGCACGGATGGTGGGCATCACGTCCCCGCCGGTGGTCGGGTTCGAGTACCTGACTGCCGCGTGGCCCTGGGAGACCGTGGCCGGGTGGCCCTCGTCCTCGAGCAGGAGCTGTTCGCGCAGGGCCGCGTCGGTGTACTTCCACCGGTATGCGGCGATGGGGGAGTTGGTGGTGTCATCCAGGCCCGAGAGAGGGCGCAGGCCGGGGTGGGCCCAGAGCCGCTCGGACCGGGAAATGTCCGGGGTGGCCTCGTCGGTGACGCGTTCGGTGCCGAACTCGAAGAACCCGGCGTCAGCGTAGTGCACAAACGGGATGTCCAAACCGTCGATCCAGGCCATCGGCTCATCGGTGTCGTTGTGGTGGCCGTGGAAGTTCCAGCCCGGAGTCAGCAGGAAATCCCCGCGGGACATCCGGACCGGATCCCCGTTCACCACGGTCCAGACGCCCTCGCCCTCCACCACGAAGCGGAACG
Source organism: uncultured Actinomycetota bacterium (assembly GCA_963741285.1). Taxonomy (GTDB): domain Bacteria; phylum Actinomycetota; class Actinomycetes; order Actinomycetales; family Micrococcaceae; genus Arthrobacter. The sequence goes on along the minus strand of CAVUHH010000025.1, from coordinate 945,649 downwards.
CGTTCTGGGAGTGGCGGTGCTCCGGAGCAGTCTCGCGGCCACCCAGGTACTGGATCGCCGCCCACAGCGTCGGGGTGGCGTACGGGGTGCCGGCAAGTCCCGGGTTCGCCAGGGCGATGGCGCGGCGTTCGCCGCCGCGGCCCACCGGCACCAGGTCACCGGCACGGGCAGCCAGCGGGTACAGGTCACTCCACCGCCACACATGCGGCACAGCCTTCGGAGAGGGAACCATCGGCATCAGATCCCCGATCTCCGTCCACAACGGAATCAGGTTCTCCGTCTCGAAGTCCGCGTACAGCTGCTCCAGCTGGGCCGCCTCTTCAGGCGTCGGCTCCGGCAAGGCGTGGCTGGCGGCCACTGATTCGTGGGTCGTGTTCTCGGCGCTGATGGACACGTCGGCCTCCTTCAAGTTCAAAACGGTATTTCGGCGTAGTCAGACTCTACGGACGCGGCGTTGTGACCCCCAACATATTCTGCCTGCCAGAATTAAACTCTGTGCCTGATGTTGCCTCAGTCCGGATCAGCCGGATTGGCAGCGATGTCGATTTCCAGCTGCCGGCAGGTTTCGCGCAGGGCAGGGACGAGCCCGGCATCGAACACCTTCCGGAAGCGGGTGGCGGGCGTAGCCACGCTGAGTGCGCCGACCACGTGCCCGTGCCGGTTATGCAGGGCCATCCCCAGGGCGCTCACACCCTCTTCGGTGCCTTCGAAATTGGCGGCGAACCCGTTGGTCCGGATGCTTTCAAGCTCGCGCAGGAATGCCGGATAGTCGGACAGGGGAATGGTGTCGCCGCCGATTTCGGCGTTGTTGCTCCGGAAGAGCTGTTCGATCATAGGGGGCTCGAGCTCGGCAAGCATGACCTTGCCGCCGGACGTCTTGTCGGCGGGCATCACGGTTCCCTGCCGGTCGCCGATCCGCAGCACATTATTGCCCTCTACCGTGGCCAGGAACCGGACCTTCGTACCCACGCGCACCATAAGGTTGACGGTCTCGTTGAGCCGGGCGGAGAGCAATTCCATGTGCGGCTGGGCGAGCGAACGGAGCAACCTGGTCCAGGACAACCCGGCCGGCCCCACACCCATGGCAGGGCCGGGCACATAACGGCGGGTCTCATCCTGGATGGCAAACCCCCTGTAGACCAGCATGGCCAGCAGCCGGTGGGCAGTGGACGGCGCCACCCCCAGCTCCTGGGCCGCATCCTTGAGCCGCAGCGCACCGCCGTCGCGGAGGAGCTGCAATAGCTGCAGCGCGTTGTCCACCGCCTCGATGGAGTAGGTGGGCCGTTTCTGCACAGGCTTTCGGGCTGCCTTGGACGGTGGACTGGCCGCGGGCCGGGGGGTGGGATTGTTCTGCACATCAGAATTGTATTGTGGTTCATCTTCGGCTGCACTGACAGTAGTGGGATGAATCACACACCTCCCGCTGAAGCGCCTCAGCGGTCCTCGCCAGGGACCGCTGGCGCAGGCACCATTGATGGTCCCGCAACACGGTTCTCCAAACGTTCGGCCGCGGCCGTCCTCGTCTGCTGGCTTCTGGTGGTCTTCGACGGCTACGACCTGATCGTGTACGGCACCGTCCAGTCCTCGCTGATCGCCGAGACCGGCTGGGGCCTGACCAAGGCCACCGCCGGCACCATCGGGTCCATGGCCTTCGTCGGCATGATGATCGGGGCGATCTTCGCCGGCCGCATGGCCGACACATGGGGCCGCCGCCGCACCATCCTCGGCTGCGCGGTCGTTTTCTCGGTCTTCACCGTGCTCTGCGCGTTCGCCCCCAATGCGGCCATCTTCGGTGCGCTGCGGCTCCTGGCCGGCATCGGGCTCGGCGGGCTGGTGCCCTCCGCCAATGCGCTGGTGGCTGAACTGGTCCCCGCCAAATGGCGGTCACTGATCGCCACACTGATGATGTCCGGGGTCCCGATCGGCGGTTCCATCGCCGCCCTCGTTGGCATCCAGCTCATCCCTGCGTTCGGCTGGGAATCCATGTTCCTCGTGGCTGTACTGGCACTGTTCATCGTGGTGCCGCTGGGACTCAAGTACCTGCCGGAGACGCTGGCCCCTGTTACCTCCGGGGAAAAGGCTGCCCGCAAGGCCGCCGGCAAGGGCAAAGGCAGGGCCAGGAGCCGAGCGGTTTCTCGTCCCTGCTCCGCGCCCCCTACCTCGGCGTCAGCCTGCTGTTCGCCGTGACCACCATTGCCACACTCTTTGCCTGGTACGGGCTGGGCACCTGGTTGCCGAACCTCATGCAGCTTGCCGGGTACAACCTGGGCTCTGCCCTGACCTTCGCCCTGGCACTGAACCTGGGCGCGGTGGCAGGTTCGGTCATCACCGCCTGGGCCGGGACCCGCTTCGGACCGGTGCCCACCGCCATCGCCGCGGCCGCCGTCGCCGCCGGTGCACTGATGGTCCTGGTCACCGGGCCGCCTGTCGCCGTCGTGTACTTCATGCTGGTCCTCGCCGGTGTCGGCACGCACGGCACGCAGTGCCTCATCATCGCCGCCGTCGCGAGCCACTATCCCGGACACCTCCGGGGAACGGCACTCGGCTGGGCGCTCGGGACGGGCCGCATCGGCGCCGTCGCCGCGCCCCAGGTGGGTGGCCTCCTGCTGGCCGCCGGCCTGGGCGTCAACTCCAACTTCCTCGCCTTCGCCGGTGCAGCCGCCATCGCCGCGGTCCTGCTGGCCGCCGTCGGCCTCAAACTCAAGTCAAAACCCGCTGTCTCTGAAGGAGCAAACAATGTCTGAGCACGCCACATCCACTGATGTCCTGGTCATCGGAGGAGGAATGGCCGGACTGGCCGGAGCCCTCGCACTGCGCGAAAATGGCGCCAATGTCACCCTGGTGGAGCGGGCTCCGGAATTCGGTGAAGTGGGCGCCGGCCTGCAGATGGCCCCCAACGCCTCCCGCGTCCTTGCACGCTGGGGCCTGCTGGAAAAGGCACTGGAAATCGGTGTGCAGCCCAAGCACCTGGTCTTCCGCGACGCCGTCACCGGCGAGGAGCTCACCCGCCAGACGCTCGGCGGGGAATTCGCTGAGCGCTACGGCGCGCCCTACGTTGTTATCCACCGCAGTGACCTGCACCGCGTTCTGCTCGAGGGCTGCGAAGCGGCCGGCGTCAAGCTCGTCAACGATGTCATGGTGGAAAGCGTTGAAACCGTCAACGGCCGAGGCGTGGCGCACACCGCAGCCGGCGTCGACTACGAGGCTGACGTCATCATCGGCGCCGACGGACTCAAGTCCACCCTCCGTCCGCTCGTTGCCGCCGATGAGCCGGTGTCCTCGGCCTACGTCGCCTACCGCGGCACGGTCCCGATCACCGAAAACACGCCCAAGGCTGACCTCGAAGACGTCATTGTCTACCTCGGACCGGACTGCCACCTCGTGCAGTACCCGCTGCGCAAGGGTGAGCTGCTGAACACCGTAGCGGTCTTCAAATCGCCCTCCTTCGAACGCGGCGAGGAGCAGTACGGCGGGGTTGATGAGCTTGAGGCCGCCTACAAGGACTGCGTCCCGGCGGTCCAGGAAGCGCTGAAGAACCTGGCCACGGGTATCCGCTGGCCCATGTACGACCGCGACCCGATCGAAAACTGGGTCGCCGGCCGCATGGTGCTGATGGGCGACGCCGCCCACCCCATGCTTCAGTACCTGGCCCAGGGCGCCTGCCAGGCCCTCGAAGATGCTGCCGTCCTGCAGGATGCCACCAACGGCACCGTCTTCACGGCGGAAGGCATCAACCCCGAAGCCTGGGATGGGGCGATCAGGGAATTCAACGCTGCCCGCGCCGGCCGTACCGCCCGCGTCCAGCGCACCGCCCGCGTCTGGGGCGAATCCTGGCACGTCTCAGGACTGGCCCGCACGCTCCGGAACCTGCTGTTCAAGAGCCGCAAGGACGGGGACTTCCAGTACAACGACTGGCTCTACGGCCAGGACCAGCCTGGAACCCCGGAGCGCCGGGTGGCTGCCCAGCCGGAAACAGCTGTCCGCCTGAGGCTGTCCCTGACTGACGGGCAGGCCGCCTGACTGAGCCGGCTGTCCGGCCAGGAAGTCCCTTGAGGAGGGGCTGCACGCAATGCAACCATTGATGCGTGCAGCCCCTCCTTTGCTTTAAGACCCGGCCGCCCCAGGCCTGGTCCGGGTCTGCCGGCGTGACGGCGGGTTCCTGTGCAGAACGTCACCCTGTACCTGGACGTCGACGGCGTGGTGTGCCCGTTTGGAGCGACCGGCAAGACTCCGTGGGGTTCCGGCTGGAGCCTCGCGAACGCCGGCATGCTCGAAGTGGCCTACGCGGGGGAGCTGGTTGACGGGCTGAACAGCCTGGCCCAGCTGCCGGGCCTGCGCTGTGTGTGGCTGACCAGCTGGGAGGACATGGCTCCCCACTACCTCTGCCCCGCCATCGGCCTGGCGGGCGCCCGGTGGCCCTGGCTGACGGCCGCCGGTGCCGGCACGGGTGAGGGCTGGTGGAAGCTCACTGCCCTGTTAGGAGGACATGGCCACCACCACCCCGGACGGGATCGTGTGGATTGATGACCAGCTGAGGTATGAACGAGCAGGCCCAGGCATGGGCCGGATTCCTGGGCGAGCGGATCCTGATGATCTCGCCCGATCCGCGCCGGGGAATTTCGCCCGCCGAACTGGCCGCCGTCCGCGCCTTTGTCACCCACCCGCTGTTTTGACCTCATGCCGGGAGGCGCGTACGATCGATAAGGTTTCAAGCCGGTTCTGTTAACACCGCAGGTCATTCCACGTGAACTTCACGTGAATTATGCTGTGCAGGGCAGGCGGGGGTAACGGAACTGCTGAACGTCGACTCTGCAGATTGGGCAACAGGTGGATATCACCTTTATGGTGGCGCTGGTCATCGCACTGGCACTATTTTTCGACTTCACAAACGGCTTCCATGACACCGCCAACGCGATGGCCACACCCATCGCCACCGGTGCCATCAAACCGAAGACCGCTGTGACGCTCGCTGCAATCCTGAACCTGGTGGGTGCCTTCCTTTCAACGGAAGTGGCCAAAACGGTTTCCGGCGGCATTATCCGGGAAGGTTCGGACGGCGTCCTGATCACACCGGACATCATCTTCGCCGGCCTGATGGGCGCCATCCTGTGGAACATGATCACATGGCTGAAAGGCCTGCCCTCAAGTTCGTCCCATGCCCTGTTCGGCGGCCTGATCGGCGCAGCCATTGCCGGCATCGGCTTCAACTCCGTGAATCTGGAGACCCTGCTTCAGAAGGTCATCCTGCCAGCCATTTTCGCCCCGCTCATTGCCGGGATTGTGGCCTATATCTGCACCAGGCTCGCCTATGCACTGACAGCCCGCCACGACCCCGAGACCGGCAGCAAGCTCACCCAGAAGCGCGGTGGATTCCGCACCGGCCAGATCTTCACGTCCAGCCTGGTGGCGCTGGCCCACGGCACCAATGACGCCCAGAAGACCATGGGCATCATCACACTCGTGCTGATCTCCGCCGGTACGCAGGCCCCGGGCTCCGGCCCCCAGTTCTGGGTCATCGCGGCGTGTGCCGTGGCCATCGCCGTGGGCACATATGCCGGCGGATGGCGCATCATCCGGACCATGGGATCGGGCCTGACCGAGGTCAAGCCCGCACAGGGTTTCGCCGCCGAGACAAGCACTGCCTCGGCCATCCTCGCCTCCTCCCACCTGGGCTTCGCGCTCTCCACGACGCAGGTGGCCTCCGGCTCCGTCATCGGGTCCGGCATGGGCCGCAGGGGCACCACGGTGCGCTGGAACATGGTGGGGAAAATCGCGCTGGGCTGGCTGTTCACCCTCCCTGCGGCCGGCATTGTGGGAGCGCTGACGGCGCTGCTCGTGAAGACCGGTGTGGTGGGCGTGGCGATTGCCGCCGTCGCCGGCACCGCGGCGGTCCTGTTTATGTTCTTCTATTCCCGCAAGTCCCATGTGGGCCACCACAACGCCGTCGAGGTCGAAGAAGCAGGGCAGACCGTCCGCTTCGCCAAGAAGAAGGCCCTCGCCCGGGCACGCGCCAAGGCAAAGGCCGAGGCTACCGCCACGTCCCCGGCCACGTCCACGGCTACGGCCGATGAGCAGAAAGATCCGCAGCGATGAAGTGGTTGGAACTCCTGACCGTAGGCGGCGCCACCCTGGTGGCGGCCGTGACCGTGGTAGTCCTGTACTCGCTCGGCGTCCGCCTCACGGCCATTGCCGGTGACGCCCAGCAGGCCTCACCCCGCGCAAAGCGCACTTTCGCCTACATCTGCTTTGGCCTCTGCGGAGTGGCTGTGCTGTTCGGGCTCTACCTGATCATCCCGTATTTCAGTGCTTAAGAGCCCTTAGCAAGTCAGTACCGCCGCGGCTACGCTGGGTCCATGTCCAGGTTCCAGTATTTTGTCGCAGCCTCCCTCGACGGCTTCATCGCCACGGCCAAGGATGACCTCGCGTGGCTGCTCGAATTCGACGGTTTCGAGGGCGGCAAGGACAGCTACGAAACGTTTATGGACGGCGTCGGCTGCATCGTTATGGGCGGCGAGACGTTCGGCTGGCTGATGGAGCACGAACCCGGCAACTGGCCCTACCCCACCACGCCCTGCTACATCTTCACGCACCACGAGTACGCGGCCCCGCCCGGTTCGAACGTGACATTTGTTCGTGGGCCGGTGCAGGAATTCATCCCTGACTTTATGGCCGACGCCGGCACGAAAAACGTGTGGGTGGTGGGAGGCGGCAACCTCGCCGCACAGTTCGCTGCCGCCGGCCACCTGGACGAACTCATCCTCTCGGTCATCCCGGTAGTACTGGGTGACGGCAAGCGGCTGTTGCCGCTGGAAGGCCCGACGCCGCCGCTTGAGCTGACTGCCTCGCGCACCTTGGGCCGGGGCATCGTGGAGCTGCGCTACAACCTGAACCCTGCGGATACGGCCGGGTAACAGTTCCTCCTGGCCTAGCCAGCCTTCTTGGCCGGCCCGTTGTCCCTCAGCATGTTGGTGATGCGGGCCGTGGACAGGCGCCTGCCCTTGTCATCGGTCATGACCACCTCATGCGTGGTCAGCGTCCCGCCTAGGTGGATCGCTATACAAGTACCGGTGACGGTGCCTGTAGCGATGGACCTGTGGTGGGTGGCGTTGACCTCGATGCCCACGGCATGCCTGCCGATGCCGGCGTGCATGCCCGCGGCGAAGGACCCCAGCGTTTCAGCGAGGACCACGTGGGCGCCGCCGTGCAGGATGCCCGCCACCTGCGTGTTGCCTTCCACCGGCATGGTGGCCACTGACCGTTCCGGGCTCATCTCCAGGAAATGGATCCCCATCTTCACCACCAGGGCGCCGATGCCGAAAGGGCTGAGCCAGCCGTGGAGGTGCTCCGGGATGCCCGCTGTGACTAATTCCTCAGTGAAGGGTCCGGGCGTGAAATTGTCCATCATGGCAACTAGGCTGGCACCTGTGAGTGAAACTACCAAACCGGCCCCTTTCCCCTCTGAAACAGCGCTCGACGCAGACGCCGCCCTGCAGGAGATCACTGTCCCGCCGTCGGCCGGGGGCCGGGTTTCCGCCACCGAAGCACCTGTCATCCCCCTGACCGGCCAGCCACGCCTGCTGGTGCTGGACGGGCACTCGATGGCCTTCCGGGCATTCTTCGCGCTGCCGGCGGACAAGTTCTCCACGGCCAACGGCCAGCACACCAACGCGATTCACGGCTTTACGTCGATGCTGATCAACCTGATCAAGGAACAAAAACCCACCCACATTGCGGTGGCGTTCGATGTCTCGGATGAGACCACCCACCGCAAGGCCGAGTACAGCGATTACAAGGGTGGCCGCAACGAGACTCCCCGTGAGATGAGCGGCCAGATCGACCTCATTGACAAGGTCATGCAGGCCTGGGGCATCAAGACCATCAAACTGCCGGGCTATGAGGCCGACGACATCCTGGCAACCCTCTCCGTCCTGGGCGAGAAAGCCGGCTATGAGGTCCTCCTGGTCACGGGGGACCGCGATGCGTTCCAGCTCATCACGGACAACGTGTTTGTGCTGTACCCGCGCAAGGGCGTCAGCGATATTCCCCGGCTGGACGCCGCCGCAATCCAGGAAAAGTACTTTGTCACACCGCCGCAGTACTCGGACCTCGCTGCGCTGGTGGGCGAGACCGCTGACAACCTGCCGGGCATTCCCGGCGTCGGCCCAAAAACTGCCGCCAAGTGGATCAACCTCTACGGCGGCCTCGAGGGCGTCCTCGAACACATCGACGCCATCGGCGGCAAGGTGGGCGATGCGCTCCGCGAAAATGTCGAGGACGTTAAGCGCAACCGCCGGCTGAACCGGCTCCACACTGATCTGGAACTGCCGGTCACGCTGGACGAGCTCGCCGAACCACGGCCGGATGAAGCCGCCTTGGAGCAGCTGTTCGACGAACTTGAATTCAAGACCATCCGGACCCGGCTCTTCGCCCTCTACGGCAGCGAGGAAGTGGAAACGGCAGAACGCGAGAGCATCGACACGCCCGAGTTCGTGACTCCCGGCAGTGCAGCGGAACTCAGCACGTTCCTGGCCGCCGGCACCGGGCAACGCTCAGCGATCGCCGTCGACCTGGTGCCCGGCCGCATTGGCGAGGACGCAGCCGCTCTGGCCATCGTCCGTGACGGCGCAGCCGTGTACATTGACCTCGCCACGCAGGACGCCGCCGCCGAGAACGTCCTGTCTGACTGGTTGCGGGACGAGGCAGCCCCCAAGGTCATGCACGGCTACAAGGCCGCCCTGAAGGCCCTCTCCAGCAGGGGCCTTGGGCTGGAAGGCGTGGTGGATGACACGTCCATTTCCGGGTACCTGATCCAGCCTGACCGCCGCACCTATGAGTTGGCCGAACTGGCACAGCACCACCTCAACATCAGCATCTCGGCCGAAACGTCCAAGGCGGGCCAGCTTGAGCTGGCCTTCGACGGCGACGACGCCGCTGCGGCGGGCGCCCTGGTTCAGGTGGCGGCCGTTATCCAGGCCCTCAGCCGGCACTTCGAATCCGAATTGACCGAGCGCGAGGCCGCGGACCTGCTCACCACGCTGGAGCTGCCCGTCAGCCGCGTCCTGGCCGACATGGAAACCGCCGGAATCGCCATCGACATGACCCGCATGGATGAGCAGCTCGCGGATCTGTCCAAGGTCATCGACAACGCCCAGGAGCTGGCTTTCGCCGCCATTGGCCACGAGGTCAACCTCGGATCGCCGAAACAGTTGCAGACGGTCCTCTTCGAGGAACTCCAGCTGCCGAAAACCAAGAAGATCAAATCCGGCTACACCACCGATGCGGCCTCGCTCAAGAACCTGCTCGAAAAGACCGGGCACGAATTCCTGGTCCAGCTGATGGCGCACCGCGAGTCCTCCAAGCTGCGGCAGATGCTGGAGTCGCTCAAGAAATCCGTAACCGAAGACGGCCGGATCCACACCACCTACGCGCAGAATGTTGCTGCGACCGGCCGGATCTCCTCCAACAACCCCAACCTGCAGAACATCCCCATCCGCAGCGAGGAAGGCCGGCGCGTCCGCGGCATCTTTGTGGTCAGCGAAGGGTATGACTGCCTGCTGTCTGCGGACTACTCGCAGATCGAGATGCGCATCATGGCCCACCTCTCCGGCGACGCCGGCCTGATCCAGGCGTACAAGGACGGCGAGGACCTCCACCGCTTTGTGGGCTCGAACATCTTCCACGTGCCCACCGAAGAGGTCACCAGTGCCATGCGCTCCAAGGTCAAGGCCATGTCCTACGGCCTGGCCTACGGCTTGACCTCCTTCGGGCTTTCCAAGCAGCTGGAAATCTCCGTGGACGAGGCCCGGACCCTCATGAAGGACTACTTCGACCGGTTCGGTGCCGTCCGCGACTACCTCCGCGGCGTGGTGGACCAGGCCCGGGTCGACGGCTACACGGCCACCATCGAAGGCCGCCGCCGGTATCTGCCGGACCTCACCAGCACGGACCGGCAGCTGCGCGAGAACGCCGAACGCATCGCCCTGAACTCGCCCATCCAGGGATCAGCGGCGGACATCATCAAGCGGGCCATGCTGGGTGTGCACGCTGAGCTGGCCGCCCAGGGACTCAAGTCGCGCATGCTCCTGCAGGTCCACGACGAACTGGTCCTGGAGGTCGCCACCGGCGAACGGGAAGCGGTGGAGAAGCTCGTCACCGAACAGATGGGGTCCGCAGCGGACCTCAGCGTTCCGCTGGATGTCCAGATCGGCGTCGGTCCCAGCTGGTACGACGCCGGCCACTAGCGGGAGCGGGCGGCCGGCGTGTTGTTGCTGGCCAGGGGCCGGATTCATTGGTTAGGCTCGGCGGTGTGGCTGAACTGAGTGATGACTATGAAATCCGGCGCTTCGACGCGGCAGCCAAAGGAGAGCCCGGCTACCGCGAAGCGGAAACGTGGGTCAAGGCGGTCGCTTTCGGGTTCCATGAATCCACGCGGACGCCGGAACACGTGGCCACGTCCCTGGCGACCTACCGGGCGGACCGCCGGATCCTGACCGGCGCGTACCAGACGCGCGGCGTCGCGCCCGGATCCCTGTCCGCGGACGTGCCGGTGGCCACTTTCGGCACCCTCCGCAAGACGCTGAACATCGGATTCGGCCGGATGCTGGAAACCCAGATGGTCACCGCCGTGACCGTGCGGACCTCGCACCGGCGCCGCGGGCTGCTGCGCCGGATGATGTCCGAGGACCTGGCCATGGCCAAGCGCGACGGCCTGGCGATGGCCGCCCTGACAGCGTCCGAAGGATCCATCTACGGACGCTTCGGCTACGGCGTGGCCAGCTTCGAGCGCACGGTCAAGGTGGACACTACCGCCCGGTTCAGCCTCAACCACCAGGCTGTCGGCAGTGTGGACATTGCCGAGCCCAAGATTCTGCTGGAGATCGCGCCGGAAATTTTTGACCGCGTGCACCGCCTGACTCCAGGATCGATCGGCCGCCAGGAATGGTACCGCCAGCTGGCGTCAGGTTCCTTGGCCCGGGACGGCAAAGAAGACCCCGCTGTCAAGGTGGCCCTGCACTATGGCCCCGACGGAACTGTGGACGGCTACGTCTCCTACAAATTCCTGGGCTGGGACACTGAGCCGTACACCATGCATGTGGTGGACTTTGTCGCGGCCACGAACGAGTGCTATTTGGAGCTCTGGCAGTTCCTGGCTGCCATCGACCTGGTGGAACGCATCACCTGGGAAGAGGCTCCGCTTGATGATCCCCTCACCTGGGCGCTTACCGATCCCCGGTGCATCGACTCCTCGGACAGCAGGGACATGCTCTGGCTCCGCATCCTGGACGCAGCCAAGGCGCTGGAAGCTCGGCGATACCCGGTGGACGGCCGGCTGGTGCTGGAGGTCCTCGATCCACTTGGCCTGACGGCTGGGAATTACGCACTGGAAGTCAGTGGCGGCGAGGCCGCCGTCGAACGCGTTGACACAGGGGAGGATCCGGACCTGACACTGGATGTCTCGGCACTGTCCTCGATCTATCTTGGCGCCGTATGCCCGGTGACGCTGACGGCGGCAGGCAGGATTCGCGAACATAACCAGGGTGCGGCTCTGAGGGCCAGGCAGCTGTTCGCGGTGGAACGTGCCACGCACTGCCTGACCCACTTCTAGGCACGGTCCGGTGATTCCGCGGCACCGGCCCGGAGAGTATGGTGGCGATCATCACCCGGGACTGGCCGGCCTTTCCCGGCCATAATGTCGACCAGTGGTGAGGATGGATTTCGGGGCGGACGCCATGGCAGCGGGATCTAAAGATCGGGCGTTGAAATTCGGGGAATGGTCACAGCCCCTCGGTGTCAGCCTCGCCATGGTCACCCTCGCCTCGTCGCTGATCGCAGTCCCGCTGTCAGCCGCCGGGCAGCTGAACCTTGCAGGCGGTCAGGTGACAGCCTGGGTGATCAGCATCTACACGATTCCCTGCGTCCTGGGTGTGATCCTGTCGCTCTACTTCCGGCAGCCGCTGCTCCTGACGGGCAACATCTTCGTCCTGATCTTTGTTGTCTCCCTCCAGGGCCGGGTGCCGTTCGCGGAACTCGCGGGCGCATCGATGGTGGCGGGTGCGGCAGTAGTGGCGATCACCCTGCTGGGGCTGACAGAACACCTGGCACAGCTGATTCCGGAGCCGGTGGTGGTTGGCCTCCTGGCGGGTTCCACCTTGCCGTTCGTCGCCGGCATCTTCACCGGGATGGGATCTGAGCCGGTGGTGATCGGGCTCGCCTTCCTGGCGTTCATCGTGGGCAAGAAATACCTCGATGACCGCCTGCCAGCTATCTTCCTTGCGTTGGTGGTGGGAATCGCAGCCGCGGCGATCCTCGGCAAATTCGGCTCCGGGAACGCTCACGGCGCCATGCCCGCGCTTACCTCTCCGATCTTCACGTGGAGCGCGATGCTGACGGTCACTCCGGTCATGGTGGTCCTGATCGTCCTCCAGTCCAACGTCCCCTCCGTGATCTTTCTGCAGGGTCAGCAGTACCGTCCGCCCGCGAGGCTCCTGAACTACCTGAGCGGTGCGGGCACCGTAGCGGCATCGTTCCTGGGACCTGCCGGCCTGTCACTGTCCTTGCCGGCAACGGCCATGGTTGCCGGGCCGGACGCCGGCCCGCAACGGTACCGGTACCGGGCAGTGGTTCTGGCAAGCTCTATTTTCCTTGCCATGACCCCCTTGGCGGCCTTCGCTGCCGGCGCCGCCGGGGTTCTGCCGTTGGAGCTGCTGGTGGCCATCGCAGGCCTCGCCGTGATCGGGGTGCTGGCCATGGCGCTGAAGCGGATCACCAGCGGACCGTTGACACTCGGGCCGCTGGTCGCCTTCGCTGTGGCGGTCTCTGACCTGTCCATGCTGGGGTTCGGCCCATATTTCTGGTCGTTGGTGTTCGGCGTCGGTGTCGCCTGGGCGCTGGAACGGGACGGCATCAACGAACTCCGCCGCCATGCCGCGGAGCAGTCCGCCTGAAACGGCCAGTGGGCGGCGGCCCACGCTTTGACCCGTGTTGGCCGCTGCGACTAGACTGAAACGCGCGTGTACTACGTGCACGTTCTCTAAAATCCACAGAATCAGGATGACCCGGCAGATCCCCGTGATCTGCCGCGACCTGCGCATGCGTTCCATAACGCGGGTGCGGCGGTTTGCCTGACCGACTAACTATCCACAACGGAGCCCCTACTACATGACCATCACCTCCACCGAGAAGCCCGGTACCCCCGTAGTCGCGATTAACGACATCGGTACCGCTGAGGACTTCCTCGCAGCAGTCGACGCCACCATCAAGTACTTCAACGACGGAGACCTCGTCGAAGGTACCGTCGTCAAGGTCGACCGCGATGAAGTTCTGCTCGACATCGGTTACAAGACCGAAGGTGTCATCCCCTCCCGCGAGCTTTCCATCAAGCACGATGTTGATCCCGGAGACGTCGTCTCCGTTGGCGATCAGGTCGAAGCCCTGGTGCTCACCAAGGAAGACAAAGAAGGCCGCCTGATCCTCTCCAAGAAGCGCGCTCAGTACGAGCGTGCCTGGGGCGACATCGAGAAGGTCAAGGAAGAAGACGGTGTTGTCACCGGTACCGTCATCGAGGTTGTCAAGGGTGGTCTTATCCTCGACATCGGTCTGCGCGGCTTCCTGCCCGCATCCCTCGTCGAGATGCGCCGTGTGCGCGACCTTGCTCCGTACATCGGTCAGCAGATCGAAGCCAAGATCATCGAGCTGGACAAGAACCGCAACAACGTTGTGCTGTCCCGCCGTGCATGGCTCGAGCAGACCCAGTCCGAGGTCCGCTCCACGTTCCTCAACAAGCTGGAAAAGGGCCAGGTCCGTCCCGGCGTCGTTTCCTCCATCGTCAACTTCGGTGCATTCGTGGACCTGGGCGGCGTAGACGGCCTCGTTCACGTTTCCGAGCTGTCCTGGAAGCACATCGACCACCCGTCCGAGGTTGTCGAAGTTGGCCAGGAAGTCACCGTCGAGGTTCTCGAGGTCGACCTGGACCGCGAGCGTGTTTCCCTGTCGCTCAAGGCTACGCAGGAAGATCCGTGGCAGACCTTCGCCCGCACCCACGCCCTCGGCCAGGTTGTTCCGGGTAAGGTCACCAAGCTGGTTCCGTTCGGTGCGTTCGTTCGCGTCGAAGACGGCATCGAAGGCCTCGTTCACATCTCCGAGCTGGCAGTCCGCCACGTGGAGCTGGCTGAGCAGGTTGTCTCCGTTGGTGACGAGCTGTTCGTCAAGGTCATCGACATCGACCTCGAGCGCCGCCGCATCTCCCTCTCCCTCAAGCAGGCTAACGAGGGCGTTGACGCCGAGTCCACCGAATTCGATCCGGCTCTCTACGGCATGGCCGCTGAGTACGACGAAGAGGGCAACTACAAGTACCCGGAGGGCTTCGACCCGGAGTCCAACGAGTGGCTTGAAGGCTACGAGAACCAGCGCGCCGCCTGGGAGCAGCAGTACGCTGACGCCCAGACCCGCTGGGAAGCACACAAGAAGCAGGTTGCCCAGCACGCTGCCGACGACGCTGCAGCTGCAACGTCCGGTGACAGCGATTCCGGCACCACCAGCTACTCCTCGGAGCCGGCTGCTGAGTCCAACGCCGGTGCAGGCACGCTTGCATCCGACGAGGCTCTCGCCGCTCTGCGCGAGAAGCTGACCGGCAACTAGTTGCCACCGGCCCGGGGTTTCCCGGGCTGACACAGCAGGCCCCCGCCTTTGGCGGGGGCCTGCTTGTTTAACCCGCCATCTGACTGGCAGTTAACGCACTCAAACGCCCGTTTGGGTGCGTTTAGTGCGAGTCAGTTGGGAGTACGACGACGGCACTCACGGCGCCGCCGTCGCCGTACGTCAGGGCCGCGCCCGCGGCCGTGAGGAGCCGCTGGGCACCGGCGTTACCGGCGGTAGTGTGGGCGACGACCTGCCGCAGCCCGGCATGCCGGGCCTCCGCGAGGACCAGGCCGAGGGCGGCACCGCCCACACCCCGGGCACGGAAGCTCCGGCCCAGCCAGATGCCCGTCTCGGCCGTATGCTGTTGCGCGGTTCGTTTCAGCCTGACCGAGCCGGCCGGGCTTCCATCGCACAGCACCGCCCAGCTTTTCTCGCCCGCTGGGCCGTCCAGGCCCGCGGCCGCTGCCCGGTGGTAGGCACGGAACCAGTCGATCCGTTCCGCGTTCCAGCCGGTTCCGTTGCCCAGGGGCGGCGTGACGTCGTCGGGGGAGGCGTCCTGCTGCGCGAGAGCCAGGAGCCGCTCGAGGATTTCTTCGCTAACGTCCGCTAGCCGGACCTCAGGGGAGTGGGACATCGATCCACTCCGTCCCGCCAGGAATCAGCTCCACAGTTCCGGCGGTGAACTGCAGCATGCGCTCCGTCGCGGCCGAGAGTTCCGCCGGATCGTCCGGGATGGCCAGGCGCAGGACAGTGTCCTGGGCTGTGTAACTTGTTTCCGCCATCACAAACCCCGCGGCCCGGAGATCGTTCTCCAGCCGGCCCGCCGCGGAATGGGGAACGGAAGCTTCGCAGATCCGCAGCCGGCGGCGCCGGACCAGCGGCGCGCGTTCGAGGGCAGCGGAGACCGATTCCGAATAGGCGCGCACCAATCCGCCGGCGCCCAGCAGGATGCCGCCGAAATAGCGCACCACGATGGCGCTGACGTCGCTGAGGTCTGTCACCCCCGGTACGGTTTCCCGCTTGAGGATGGCCTCCAGCATGGGGATGCCGGCGGTGCCTGACGGTTCGCCGTCGTCATTGGAACGCTGGATGTCCCGGTCCGGTCCCAGGACGAAGGCCGAACAGTGGTGGCGGGCGTCATGGAATTCGCGCCGCAACCCTGCCACGAGGTCCCGGGCGGCTTCTTCGCTGTCGGCGCGGCGCAGCACAGTGATGAACCTGGACCGTTTGATTTCTATCTCGTGCCGGAAGTCCGGGCCCGCCGCCAGCGTTGCGTAGGACGTGGCCCGGCTTTCTTGCTCTTGCACCGCCCAAGTCTAATCCCACCGCCCCCTGACCTCGTGGGCCCGTGTCCGAAGTGGAGCTGGCGCCGTGGGGATTAGGCTGATGGGGTGCTGAAAATTGGTTTGACGGGCGGCATCGCCTCAGGGAAGTCAGTGGTCGCCTCACGCCTGGCGGAGCTCGGTGCCGTCCTGGTGGACGCTGACGCGTTGGCCCGGGAGGTGGTTGAGCCGGGCACGCCCGGGCTGGCCCGCGTGGTGGAGGCGTTCGGGGCCGGCATGCTCGACGCCGGCGGGCGGCTTGATCGCGCCAGGCTCGGCGCCGTGGTCTTTGGCAATTCCACCCAGCTGGCTGTGCTCAATGGGATTGTCCATCCGCTGGTCCGCGAGGCGGCGGCGGGCATCATTGGCGCGGCCCCTGTCGGGCGCGATCGTTGTCCAGGACATTCCGCTGCTGGTGGAGACGGGGCAGGGCAACAAGTTCCATCTGGTGCTGGTGGTGGACGCGCCCGACGACGTCCGGATCGCCCGCATGCTCGAACACCGCGGCATGACGCGGGAGGAAGCGGCGTCCCGCATGGCAGCCCAGGCTGCGCGCGCGGACCGGCTGGCCGCTGCGGACGTGGTTCTGGATAATTCCGGCTCCCTGGACGCGCTGCTGGCACAGGTGGACGGGCTCTGGGCCGGCCGGCTGGTGCCGTTCGCGGCCAATCTCCGGCGCGGCGTCAGGGCGGCCCGGGCCGGCACGGCAGTCCTGTCGGTGCCGCAGGCGGAGTGGCCTGCACAGGCTGCGAGGCTGGCCTCCCGAATCCTGGCTGCAGCACCCGAGGACATCCTCGCCGTTGACCATATCGGCTCCACCGCCGTGCCCGGCCTTGCCGCCAAGGACGTGATCGACCTCCAGGTCACGGTGCCGGATCTCAGCGCGGCCGACCGGATCGCACCCCTGTTGACGGCGGCTGGCTTTCCGGCCGTTCCCGGGGCGGGCTTCGACACCCCTAAACCCACGGATCCGGATCCGGCCCAGTGGCAGAAACGCTTCCACGCCAACGCGGATCCAGGACGTACCGTGAACGTTCACGTCCGGTCAGCCGGATCGTCCGGCTGGCGCTACGCGCTGCTCTTCCGTGACTGGCTCAGGAACGACCACGAAGCCGCTGCTCTGTATGAGGCACATAAACGCGCTTTGACCGAGCAGTATGCCGGCACCAAGGGTACCCACGCATACGCGGAAGCGAAGGAGCCGTGGTTCACGGACGTCGCCTGGCCGCGCATGGACGCCTGGGCCGCGCACACGGGGTGGCAACCGCCGTCGTACGTCTCTGAAATTCCCCGCCCCTGAGCGGGATTGTTCGCCGGTAACGGATCCCGGCCTGGCTGTCGGTCCCCGGTTGTAGATTAGATGCATGAGCCTTGCGCAGGAGATCAACCGTGTAGTAGCGCCCTTCGAGGTCATCAGCGAATTCCAGCCCGCCGGTGACCAGCCCGCTGCCATCGCCGAACTGACCGATCGCATTAAGAACGGCGAAAAGGACGTTGTCCTGCTCGGTGCCACCGGTACCGGCAAGAGCGCCACCACGGCCTGGCTCATCGAACAGGTCCAGCGCCCCACCCTGGTGATGGTCCAGAACAAGACACTCGCCGCCCAGCTGGCCAACGAATTCCGCGAGCTCCTGCCCAACAACGCGGTGGAGTACTTCGTCTCCTACTACGACTACTACCAGCCTGAGGCTTACGTCGCGCAGACGGACACCTTCATCGAGAAGGACTCCTCCATCAATGAGGAAGTCGAACGGCTCCGCCACTCCGCCACCAACGCCCTGCTGACCCGCCGCGACGTCATCGTTGTCGCCACGGTGTCCTGCATCTACGGCCTGGGCACGCCGGAAGAATACATCGCCGGCATGGTCACGCTCCGCAAGGGGGCGGAGATGAACCGGGACGACCTCCTCCGGAAATTTGTCGCCATGCAGTACGCCCGCAACGACATGGATTTCCACCGCGGCACGTTCCGGGTCCGCGGCGACACCGTGGAAATCATCCCCATGTACGAGGAACTGGCCATCCGGATCGAATTCTTCGGGGACGAGATTGAGAACATCCACACCCTCCATCCGCTGACCGGCGAAGTGATCCGGGACGAAGAGGAAATGTACGTTTTCCCGGCCTCGCACTACGTGGCCGGTCCAGAGCGGATGGCCCGGGCCATCAAGCGGATCGAGGACGAGCTCGCCGAGCGCCTGCAGGTCCTGGAAAGCCAGAACAAGCTGGTGGAAGCCCAGCGGCTCCGGATGCGCACCACCTACGACCTTGAAATGATGCAGCAGATGGGCTTCTGCAACGGCATCGAGAACTACTCGTCGCACATTGACGGCCGCGCCCGCGGGACCGCTCCGCACTGCCTCATCGACTACTTCCCGGACGACTTCCTGCTGGTGATCGATGAATCCCATGTGACGGTGCCGCAGATCGGCGCCATGTACGAGGGCGACATGTCCCGTAAGAGGAACCTGGTGGACTTCGGCTTCCGCCTGCCCTCCGCCATGGACAACCGACCGCTCAAATGGGATGAATTCCTCGACCGCGTAGGCCAGACCGTCTACCTGTCGGCCACCCCCGGCAAGTACGAACTCGGCAAGGCTGACGGTTTTGTCCAGCAGATCATCCGGCCCACCGGCCTGATCGACCCCGAGGTGGTGGTCAAACCCACCAAGGGCCAGATCGACGACCTTCTCGGTGAGATCAAGACCCGGACGGCGAAGAACGAACGCGTCCTGGTCACCACCCTCACCAAACGGATGGCGGAGGACCTCACCGACTACCTGCTGGGCCACGGCATCAAGGTTGAGTACCTGCACTCCGACGTCGACACCCTCCGCCGCGTGGAGCTGCTCCGCGAACTCCGGATGGGCGTCTTTGATGTCCTGGTGGGCATCAACCTGCTCCGCGAAGGCCTCGACCTGCCCGAGGTTTCGCTGGTGAGCATCCTGGACGCGGACAAGGAAGGCTTCCTGCGGTCCTCCACGTCGCTGATCCAGACCATCGGCCGTGCCGCCCGCAACGTCTCGGGCCAGGTTCACATGTACGCCGACCGCATCACCGACTCCATGGCCCACGCCATCGATGAAACCAACCGGCGCCGTGCCATCCAGGTGGCCTACAACACGGAAAAGGGCATCGATCCGCAGCCGTTGCGGAAGAAGATTGCTGACATCACCGATCAGCTGGCCAAGGAAGACGCCGACACCCAGGAGTTGCTGAACAACAACCGCCTGGCCAAGGGCGCCAAGCGTGGAAAATCGGCGGCCAAGGGCGCAGCGCAGGTCCGCAAGGACGGGCTGGCCGCAGCCCCGGCCGAAGACCTCGTGGGCCTCATTGAACAGCTCACCGAACAGATGCACGGCGCGGCCGCCGAGCTGCAGTTCGAGGTGGCCGCGAGGATCCGCGACGAAGTCAGCGAACTCAAGAAGGAACTTCGCCAGATGCAGGCAGCCGGCCACGCCTAGGAGACCGTGGGCCGGGGCTCGCTGTGGACATGTTCCTGAGTGCGGGGGCGCCTGCTGTACAGTTAACGTCACGTAGGGGAGTATCCCAAGCGCTACGATCGTCAACACGCCAGGCATAGTTGCCTGGCCGGGCGTAGCGGGTCGCCATTTCAGCACCAAGTGCACAGGCTGGCCGGAGAGACTTACACTGATCCTCTGTACCCTGCGAAAGGCTACCCTGTGCTCGATTTGCCCGTGTGGTTCGAGGTCGGCTCACTTGTCGTCCTCGGCCTGATTCTCCTGATTGACCTGTTGCTGGTCATCCGCCGTCCCCACGAACCTTCCATGAAGGAAGCTGGCCTGTGGGTGGCCTTCTACGTAACCCTCGCCCTGGTGTTTGCCGGCGCCATGTTCGCCTTCACCGGCGCTGAATTCGGCGGCCAGTTCGTCGCCGGCTGGGTGACGGAATACAGCCTGAGCATCGACAACCTGTTTGTCTTCATCATCATCATGGCCAGGTTCTCCGTGCCCCGGAAGTACCAGCAGGAAGTGCTGATGGTGGGCATCATCATCGCGCTGATCCTGCGTGGCATCTTCATCCTCCTCGGCGCCATCGTGATCGAACAGTTCAGCTGGGTGTTCTACATCTTCGGCGCGTTCCTGCTCTGGACTGCCTGGAAGCAGGCCCAGGACGAAGGCGAGGACGAAGAGGACAAGGAAAACCCGCTCATCGCCGGGATCCGCAAGATCATCCCCATGTCGGAGAAGTTCGACGGCGGCAAGCTGCGCACCACGGTGAACGGCAAGAAGGTCTTCACCCCCATGCTGGTTGTGTTCATCACCATCGGCATGACCGACCTCCTCTTCGCCGTTGACTCCATTCCCGCGATCTTCGGCCTGACGCAGAGCCCGTTCATCGTATTCACCGCCAACCTGTTCGCCCTGATGGGCCTGCGCCAGCTGTACTTCCTGCTGGGTGGCCTGATGAACCGCCTCATCTACCTGAAGCACGCACTGTCCTTCATCCTGGCGTTCATCGGCGTGAAGCTGGTCCTCCACGCGATGCACGTGAACGAACTGCCGTTCATCAACGGTGGCAACCACATCGAATGGGCACCGGAGATCCCCACCTTCGTCTCCCTGGCCGTCATCGTGGGCACCATCATCGTTGCCGTTGTTGCCAGCCTCCTGAGCTCCAAGGCAAAGACGGCCCACCTGGACCCCCGCCTCGAGGAAGACGCCAGGAAGAGCCTCAGCGACACCGAGTAGCGCGCGTTCCTTGACCTGCATGTCCAAGCAGTCCCGGCCGCACCTGCGGCCGGGACTGCTTGCTTTAATTAGCCCCTGTAGGAGCCTGGCCGCCGAGGACTATGCTCGGACCATGGC
This sequence comes from uncultured Actinomycetota bacterium, assembly GCA_963741285.1. Classification (GTDB taxonomy): domain Bacteria; phylum Actinomycetota; class Actinomycetes; order Actinomycetales; family Micrococcaceae; genus Arthrobacter. Next base: position 924,861 of record CAVUHH010000025.1, on the reverse strand, counting down.
CCGCACCCTTATGACGGAAAGCGGAGTGCGCCAGGTGCAGCGGCGCACCGTGGCGCTGCTGAGCGCGGCCCAGGTCTTTGGCGGCATCGGAACGGGCGCCACCGTCTCCATCGGTTCGATCCTGGCCGTGGAGCTCTCAGGTTCCAGCGTCTGGGCCGGCGCCGTGGCCACCGTCATGACCCTGGGCGCCGCCCTGGCAGCGCTGCCCCTGGCTTCGCTGGCGGACCGCCGCGGCCGCCGGATCGGCCAGGTCACGGGCCTTTCCGCCGCCTTGGCAGGCACCGTGCTCATCGTGCTGTCGGTGGTTTCCGGCGTGTTTGTCCTGCTGGTGCTGGGAGCGGTGGGCATCGGCGTGGGCACCGCCGCCAGCCTGCAGGCACGCTTCGCCGCCGTCGACCTCGCCGACGATGAACACCGCGGCAGGGCACTGTCCGCCGTGGTGTGGGCTGTGACGGTGGGCGCCGTCGCCGGGCCCAACCTGATCCAGCCCGGCACGGTCGTGGGGCAGGCCCTCGGCCTGCCGCCCGTTGCGGGACCCTTCGTGATTTCCGCGGCCGGACTCCTCCTGGCCATCGTGCTGCTCTTCGCCGGCCTCAGGCCGGACCCCCTTCTGTTCGCCCGCGAACTCGCCGCCCGGAACTCGCCGCCGAGGACCGGGGTGACAGGCTCGCCGACCAGCCGGCGGACGCGATGGACAGCGACTCCGCCCGCCGCAGCAAACGAGCAGGGCACCAGCCCTCGTACCCCGGCAGGGGGATCGCTCCGGCCGCGGGCTGCGGGCCGTCCGCCAGTCCAGGCCGGCGGTGCTGGCGCTGGCCGCCGTCGTCGGAGCCCACGCAGTGATGGTGGGCGTGATGTCCATGACGCCGCTGCATCTGCAGGAGCTGGTGGCCGGACCCGGTGCTCGCACGCCGGCCACGCCGCCACCGGCGATGTGCTGGTGATCATCGGGTTTCACCATCTCCCTGCACATCGCGGGGATGTTTGCGCTGTCGCCTGTCATGGGCTGGCTGACGGACAAGGCGGGCAGGACCGAGACCATCATGATCGGCTTCGTTACGCTGATCGCAGCTGTCGCCGTCGCAGGGTTCGGCCAGCATCCACGGTGGCCGTGGCCGTGGGGCTGGTCCTGCTGGGCGTGGGCTGGTCTGCGGCCACCATTTCCGGTTCCACCCTCCTGGCGGAAAGCGTCGGCCAGGAGTCCCGCGTGGTGGTCCAGGGCGTGTCGGACACGCTGATGGGTGCCGCCGGCGCGGTGGGCGGGGCCACGTCCGGCCTGATCCTCAGCTGGGCCGGCTACCTGGGGCTGAACATGGCAGGCGGCCTGGTGGGGGCCGTGGTCCTGGCCGCCGCCTTCGTGACGCTGATGGCCCGGCGCCGGAGTTCAGCCGCCGGTTCGGTTGGCAGTTCGGTGGGCAGCTGAACTGCCGGCCGAGCGCACCATCCCCAGCAGGCGGCCGAAAATGGCCTCGCCGTCATCGGATATTCCGTCATGGTGGAAGTCCGCGGTCTCCCACACCTGCAGTCCGCGGACGGACGGCAGCTGTTTCCAGGGACAGGTTACGGTCCACGTAGATGTCGTCAGGTAAACGGCGGCGGCAACCGGCACGCTGTTGGCGGCCAGCTGCGCACCGTCGTAGAGCGGCTTCCAGTCGGCTTTTGGCGGCCAGCAGGTGTGCCACCTGCTGCAGCGGCTTCAACGCGGCATCCTGTTCGAAGTACCACGGATACACCATTTCCCCGGTCAGCAGCAGCGGCACGGCGTCCGGGTGGAACGCCGGGTATTCCTGGCAGCACGCGCCAGGCAGCCCAGTCGCTAGCCTGGCCTTGCCCGTAGATCGACTCGTGCATCAGGGCATAGAGGGGGTTGGCCTGGCGCGACACGATTCCCTGAACCTGCTCCAGGAAGGCGTCGGAGAGCCTGCTCCCGTCCGGCGTCTCGGTGAACGCGTCCTCCAGCAGGTAGTGCAGGCCGTCCACTCGGGTGTTTCCGCCCAGGAACGCACCCACCATCTGGAACCGCTCCACCGTGAGGCGGCCGCCGTCGGGCAGGAATTCCTCGGTCTCGCCGAAGGTGCGCCGCGATCCGCTCCACCGTCAGCCGGTCCTCCGGGTACCACGCGAAGTACTCGGTATTGCGTGCCGCGACGCGCGCGAAACGTGGCGCGGTAGACGTCGTCGGCATGGCCCGGGAGCGGCGCCAGCCCGCCGGTGATGAGGGCTTCCTTCACGCCCTTCCGGGGCAAAGGACAGGTAGGTCAGGGCGCAGAAGCCGCCGTAGCTTTGCCCGTAGATGCTCCATGGGCCGGAGCCGAGGGCTGCCCGGATGAGTTCCGCGTCGGCCACGATCGAATCCGCCCGGAAGTGCTCAAGGTAGGCGGCCTGCGCCTCCGCCGTCCCCCGCGACGGGAGGGTGTTCCGGTCGATGGGAGTCGAGAGGCCGGTACCGCGCTGGTCCAGCATCAGGATCCGGAAGTCCCGGGCCGCGGCCTTGCTCCAGCCGCCCAGTGACGCGAGCCGATTGCCGCGGCCGCCGGGGCCGCCCTGGAGGAACACCAGCCAGGGAAGATCTTCGGCTTCAGCCTCGGTGTGCTCTGACGGAAACATACTCGCGGGCGAAGACGGTGATGGTCTCGGCCGGGGCCCCGCCGTCAGCCGGCGGAAAGTGGTCCAGCGGGACGGTGAAGTAATGTTCGGCCGTGCGCATGCCCCGGAATTCGTGGCGGGCCTTGACCCGTGTGGGGGACCGTGTTCCGCATTCGGGTGGCTTCGGACGGATGCGAGCCTGCTCAGGCACGGGCGTCAGCCGCGACGTTGGTGCCAAAGCTCTCCAGCGCATCCCCGGTCAGCCGGAACGTGGACCAGCCGTCCATGGGGCGGGCCCCGAGGCTCCGGTAGAAGTTGATGGACGGCTCATTCCAGTCCAGGACGCTCCATTCCACCCGGGCGTAGCCGTTTTCGACGGCGGTGGCGGCCAGGTGCTTCAGGAGCGCCTTGCCGTGACCCTCGCCGCGGGCGTGCGGGCTGACATAGAGGTCCTCCAGGTAGATGCCGTGGACGCCTTCCCACGTGGAGTAGTTCAGGAACCACAGCGCGAACCCCTGGACCTCGCCCGCCGGCGTTCTCGGCCATCGTGGCGAACACGCGGGGATTCTCGCCAAAGAGAACCTCGGCGAGCATTTCCGGGGTGTTGCGGACGGCCTCCGGTTCCTTCTCGTAGATGGCCAGTTCGTGGATCATCTGCAGGATGGCGGGGACGTCGTGCCGGGTGGCGGGGCGGATTACACTCATGGTTCGAGTTTACTAGGGCCCCTACAGCCGGTTGACGTCGGTCACCCGGACCACGGCCGTGCCGGTTTCGTCCGACGCCGCCAGGTCCACCTCCGCGGAGATGCCCCAGTCATGGTTGCGGGCCGGATCGTCGAAGATCTGCCGGACCTTCCAGAGCCCCGGCTCCTCGGTGATGATCAGCAGCCCCGGGCCGCGCGCATCCGGCCCGGTGCCGATGTCGTTGTGTTCATCGAAGTAGTCGTCCAGGACGTCCTCCCAGCGGTCGGCATCCCAGCCTGCGCCGCCGTCGAGCTCTCCCAGGGCCGCCGCATCCTCGTCGGCGAACAGCTCCACCCGGCGGAACATTTCGTTGCGGACCATCACGCGGAAGGCGCGGATGTTGGACGTCAGCGACGGCGGCGGGGGAGGGGGAGCGTCGTGCGGCGTGGGTGCCGCGCCGGAAGTCAGTTCCTCCCATTCGTCCAGCAGGCTGGAGTCGACCTGCCGCACCAGTTCACCGAGCCAGGCGATGAGGTCCTCGAGGTCCTCCCGGAGCATGTCCTGCGGCACCGTCTGGCGCAGCGCCTTGAAGCAGTCGGCCAGGTAGCGCAGCACAATGCCTTCGGAGCGGGCGAGTCCGTAGAACTGGACGAACTCGCCGAAGTTCATGGCGCGTTCGTACATGTCCCGGACCACTGACTTGGGTGCCAGTTCGAAGTCGCCCACCCAGGGCGCGGCCTTGCGGTAGACCTCGAACGCTTCGCCCAGGAGCTCCGCGAGCGGCTGCGGGTAGGTTACCTCCTCCAGCATCGCCATCCGCTGGTCGTACTCGATGCCGTCCGCCTTCATCGCGGCGATAGCTTCGCCGCGGGCCTTCTTCTGCTGGGCGGACAGGATCTGCCGGGGCTTTTCGAGGGTCGACTCGATCACGGACACCACGTCCAGGGCATACGACGGCGAATCCGGGTCGAGCAGCTCCAGCGCCGCCAGCGCAAACGGCGAGAGCGGCTGGTTCAGCGCAAAGTTGGCCTGCAGGTGGACCGTGAGCCGGACGGTCCTGCCGTCGGCGCCCTGCTCCGCGCGCAGGAATGCGCTCCACCACTTCGGCGGCGAGGAGCTCGCGGTAAATTCCCAAGGCCCGTTTCATGAGCGCAGCTGCGAGGACCGCGACTCGTGGTTCTCGGTCAGCAGCCGGCGTGCTGCCGTGAACGGGTCGCCTGGACGCTCCATCAGGTTCATCAGCATCGAGTGCGTCACGCTGAAACTGGAGCCCAAGGGATCAGGCACGGATTCTACGAGCCGCTTGTAGGTGGGCTCGCCCCAGGAGACAAAGCCCTCGGGCGGCTTCTTTTTGACCACCTGGCGGAGCTTCTTCTGGTCATCGCCGAATTTGGCGGTGGCCTTGGCCATGGCCTTCACGTTTTCGGTGACGTGTTCCGGCGCCTGGACCACAACTGTCCCGGCGGTGTCGTACCCCGCCCGGCCGGCCCGCCCGGCGATCTGGTGGAACTCCCGTGAGTTGAGCAGCCGGGTGCGTACGCCGTCGTACTTGCTCAGCGCGGTGAGCAGGACGGTTCGGATGGGGACGTTGATGCCCACGCCCAGGGTGTCCGTTCCGCAAATCACCTTGAGCAGGCCCGCCTGCGCGAGTTGCTCCACCAGGCGCCGGTACTTCGGCAGCATGCCGGCGTGGTGGACGCCGATGCCATGCCGGACCAGCCTGTTGAGGGTTTTGCCGAAGCCTGCGGCAAAACGGAAATTGGCGATCAGTTCCGCGATCTTGTCCTTTTCCTCACGCGTGCAGACGTTGATGCTCATCAGGGTCTGGGCGCGGTCAATGGCTTCGATCTGGCTGAAATGCACCACATAGACCGGGACCTGGCGGGTGGAGAGCAGTTCCTCCAGCGTCTCGTGGACCGGGGTCTCGTGGTAGTAGTAATGCAGCGGAATGGGGCGCTCTGCGGAACTGACGGTGGTGGTGGGGCGGCCGGTGAGTTCGGTGATTCCGTCCTCAAAGCGGCTGACGTCACCCAGCGTGGCGGACATCAGGAGGAACTGGGCCTGCGGCAGCTCCAGCAAGGGGACCTGCCACGCCCAGCCACGCTGCGGATCTGAGTAGAAATGGAATTCGTCCATGACCACCGAGCCGAGGTCTGCGCCTTCGCCTTCGCGCAGGGCGATGTTCGCGAGGATTTCGGCCGTGCAGCAGATGATGGGCGCGTCCTGGTTGACGCCCGAATCACCGGTGATCATGCCGACGTTCTCGGCGCCGAAAATGTCGCACAGGGCAAAGAATTTTTCGGAAACCAGAGCCTTGATGGGGGCCGTATAGTAGCTGCGCTGCCCCCGCGCCATGGCTTGAAAATGCGCCGCGATGGCCACCAGCGATTTGCCGGACCCGGTGGGGGTGGCGAGGATGACGTTGGCGCCGGTTGCCAGCTCCATGATGGCCTCGTCCTGGGCCGCGTAGAGTTCCAGGCCCCGGCTTTCGGTCCACTCAAGGAACTGGGTGTAGAGAGTGTCCGGGTCGATGCCAGCGCCGGAGAGGGTCGAGGCGGACAGGACAGACAGCTGGTCAACGAGTTTCATTGATTTCCAGCTTAGTGCCCATTAGATGCCGCAATACCGGGCAGGGACGGGTTAGGCTCGCGGTATTGCCAGACAGACCAGAACACGGAGAAAAACTGTGAAGTGGGATCCCCTGAAATACGTCCAGTTCGGCGATTACCGCGACCGGCCATTTTTTGACCTCACGGGCCGGATCCATGCCGACCAGCCCCACCAGGTGGTGGACCTGGGCTGTGGTCCGGGGAACCTGACAGCGACGCTCTCCCAGAGGTGGCCGCAGGCGCAGGTCGTCGGGCTCGATTCGTCCGCCGAGATGCTGGCCAAGGCCGCTGCGCAGGCCACCACGCATCCTGGCCTGAGTTTCAGTCTGGCGGATATTGCCGATTGGACGCCCCCGGCCGAAACGGACGTGGTGGTCACCAATGCCGCGCTGCAGTGGGTTCCCGGACACCAGGAGATGCTGGCCGGCTGGCTGGCAGCGCTCAAGCCCGGGGCCTGGTTCGGCATGCAGGTGCCCGGAAACTTCAACGCGCCGTCGCACGTCCTGATGCGGGAACTGGCCGGCTCGGCACGATGGTCGCCCCAGCTGGACGGTGTACTCCGTGGCGGGGAATCGGTGGGGGAGCCCGCAGACTACCTCCGCATCATGCTGGACGCGGGCTGCACCGCCGACGCGTGGGAGACCACGTACCAACAGGTCCTCACCGGAACGGATCCGGTGCTGGACTGGGTACGCGGCACGGCGTTGCGGCCCGTGCTGGCGGTTCTGTCAGACGGAGAGGGGCCAGCCTTCGAGTCGGAGTACGCCGCTGCGCTGCGGGCGGCATACCCGGAGACTCCGCATGGGACAGTTTTTCCGTTCCGGCGTATCTTTGCCGTAGCGCAAAAGCCACTGACCACCTAAACTCCAGTCGATTGATGTTCTCTACGCAATCCGTATAGGGATGTGACTTCATACGAAAATATGGCGGCTACAACGATGAAGCGGCTTCTGGGGTGGCTACCGGCCACCACCTCATCGGCTTCCCCAACTGATTCTGGAGGTGCGGTGCTTTTCGCCTTATTGACCCGGCTCCTGGGCCGCCACAAAGTCTCCGTTGCTGCCATCGCCGTCCTCCAACTGGTGCAGACCGCTGGCATCCTGCTGCTGCCCACCATCAACGCTGCCATCATCGACGACGGCATCGTGGCCGGAGACACGCCGGCGATCTTCCGGCTTGGCACTGAAATGGCCGTGGTGGCCGCAGTCCAGGCGGTGGCAGCCATCGCCGCCGGCTATCTCGGTGCCGTGGTGGCCATGGCGCTCGGCCATCAGTTGCGGGCGGAGATCTTTACAAAAATCCAGTCACTTTCTTCCCAGGAGGTGGCCGGCTTTGGCACGCAAAGCCTCGTGACCAGGGCCACCAACGACACGCAACAGATCCAGTCCTTCGCAGTCCTGGTGTTCACCATGCTCGTGGCGGCACCGGTCATGGCCGCAGGCGGTGTGGTTCTCGCCTGGCAGCAGGACATCGTGCTCTCAAGCATCGTCATCATCATCATGCCTGTGCTCCTGCTCATCATGTACCTCATCGTCCGTCGCCTGGTTCCTCTTTACCGGGAGGGCCAGGACCTGCTGGACCGTACCGGGGAGATCCTGCGGGAGCAGATTATCGGGGCCAACGTGATCCGTACTTTCGTCAGGAAGGGTCATGAAACCCGGCGTTTTGCCCGGGCAAACACGAGCCTGTCGGAAAACAACCTGCAGTCCTCACTGGTCGTTGCCGGGATGCTTCCGCTGATCATGATCGTGGTGAACCTGTCATCGGTGGCCATTGTGTGGTTCGGCGGGCACCGGGTGTATTCGGGGGACATGAAGATCGGGGCGCTTACTGCCTTTATTGCCTACATCATGCAGATTCTCCTGGCCATCATGATGGCCATGTACGTCCTGATGACGGCACCGCGGGCCGCGGCCTGCGCCGAGCGGCTCAGCGCCGTACTCAACACACAGCCGTCTGTCCAGGACAGCCACGGCGCCCACGCGTCAGGCGAACCCGCAGACCTCGAAGGCGGCAGCGTCAGGTTCAAGGACGTCAGCTTCGCCTACCCTGGGGCCGAGACCCGCGTGCTCGAAAACATCAGCTTTTCGGCCACGCCCGGAACCACCGTTGCCGTCGTCGGATCAACAGGGAGCGGCAAGTCGACGCTCCTCAGCCTGCTGCCGCGTTTCCTTGATGCCACGGCCGGAGACATCACCATCGCCGGCAGGAATATCCGTTCGGTGCCGTTGGACGTCCTCCGCCGCACCATGGCCGTGGTCCCGCAGCGGTCCCACCTCTTCACGGGGACCATCGCCGACAACCTGCGGATCGCTGCCCCGGATGTGAGCGAAAACCAGCTCTGGGAGGCCCTCGAAACCGCCCAGGCCGCAGAGTTCGTCCGCGAGCTGCCCCTCGGCATGGCCACTGAAGTTGGACAGGGCGGCACGAACCTCTCCGGCGGCCAGCGTCAGCGTATCTGTATTGCACGCGCCCTGGTAAGGCGGGCTTCCATCTACCTCTTTGACGACAGTTTCTCCGCGCTGGACTTCGCCACCGAGAGCCGGCTCCGCGTCGGCCTGTCGAGTGGCCTTGCCGATGCAGTGGTGATCGTGGTGGCGGAGCGGATCTCCACTGTCGCGGGTGCGGACCATATCCTGGTGCTCGACGAAGGCCGGCTGGTAGCCGGGGGAACACACCGTGAACTCCTGGAGACGTCTGCCACGTACCGGGAAATTGCCGAGTCCCAATTGGCTCTGGAGCACCTGCCATGACAGCAGCGCAGCCGGGAGGTGCGGCAGAGTCATTCTGGCCGCCGGCGCGCCGGCTGCTCGGCCTGCTGCACCCGTTCAAATGGCGGATGCTGGGTGCCGTGGCAGCCACCTGCGGTTTTGCCGGCCTCAACGTCACGGCGCCGAACTACCTGGGAAAAGCCACGGATATTGTGGTCAGCGGGTTTTACAGCGGAGTCTTTGAAGGGCAGCGGCTGGGAAACCTTCTCGCCGCAGTCGTCATGATGTATCTTGGCGCCTCGGTCTTCAACTGGATCCAGGGAAAGCTGACCGCGAGCTCCGTCCATGGCCTGATGTACAGCCTCCGGGCGGCCGTGGAGGAAAAGCTGCACCGGCTTCCCTCCACCTACTTCCAGGAGAAGTCCAGGGGAGACGTCCTGAGCCGGGTCACCAATGACATCGACAACATCTCCCAGGCGCTCAGCCAGGTCCTGACACAGCTGATCATGTCCGTCCTGATGTTGTGCGGTGCCCTGGCCATGATGCTCTGGATTTCACCGCTCCTGGCGGTGATAGCACTGATTTCCGTACCGGTGTCCACGTTGGTGACAGTTCTGGTGGCGCGGAAATCCCAGGCGCAGTTCGCCCGTCAATGGACTGAAACAGGCGAATTGAACGCCCATGTGGAGGAATTCATCACCGGGCATGAAGTCATCAAGGCCTTCGGCCACCAGGAGCAGGCGGCGGCGGTGTTCCAGGCCAGCAACGATCGCCTGGCGCGCGCCTCCGCGCGGGCCCAGTATTCTTCGGGCCTCGTCCAACCGCTGATGATCCTGATTGCCAACCTCAATTACATCGCGGTGGCTGTGGTGGGCGCCTTTCAGGTCACCGTGGGAGCGATGACCATCGGGGGAATCCAGGCTTTCATCCAGTTCAGCAGGTTGTTCACTCAGCCTGTGAGCCAGATCGGCGGCATGCTTAACGTCATCCAGTCCTGTGCAGCCTCGGCGCGCCGCGTCTTCGAACTCCTGGATGCCGAGGAAATTCCAGCTGAACCGGAGGTTGCCCGCCATCGGGCGGGTCCGGGCGGACGGATAGTCTTCGACGATGTGACGTTTGGCTACGTGCGGGACACTCCCGTCATCCGGGGACTCTCGCTGGCGGTGGAGCCGGGCCGCACCGTGGCGATTGTCGGCCACACCGGCGCCGGCAAGACCACGATTGTGAATCTCCTCATGCGTTTCTACGAACCTGACTCGGGACGGATCACCATCGGCGGAACCGACATCGCCGCCATCCCCCGGGACGCCCTGCGCGAACGTTTCGGCGTGGTGCTGCAGGATGCCTGGCTGTTCGCCGGCACCATCAGGGAGAACATCGAGTACGGCCGGCCGGGCGCCACGGACACTGAGATTACTGCGGCCGCGGAGGCAAGCCACCTGGACCACTTTGTCCGGTCGCTGCCCGCAGGCTACGACACCGTCCTGGACAGCGGGGGAGATCCGCTCAGCCAGGGCCAACGCCAGCTGATCGCCATCGCCCGCGCACAGCTCGCGGACCGCAGCGTGCTGATCCTCGATGAGGCCACGAGCTCAGTCGATTCGCGGACCGAAGTCCTGATCCGCCAAGCCATGGAAAGGTTGCGGCAGGGGAAAACAAGTTTTGTCATAGCTCACCGTTTGTCTACCGTCCGGGACGCTGATCTAATCTTGCTCATGGATCACGGACGCATCGCCGAGCAGGGAACCCACGGGAGCCTCCTGGCAGTTAATGGCCGCTACGCACAGCTCTATAAAGCGCAGTTCGCCGGCCGGACGGGCCGGACAGGAACGACGGAAGCCGGACGATGACCGCCGGCACTCCCTTTCCCGGTACGTGGAAGCCCAACCAGGCCAGTACCGTGGCGCTCTTCGAGCAGCTGCGGCTTCAGGTGATCCGGCTCGCCGACAGCGGAGACCTTCCGCCCGGCACCAGACTGCCCGCAGTCCGTACTCTGGCAGAACTCCTTGAGGTTGCCCCGCACACAGTGGCACGGGCCTACAAGGAGCTCGAAGCGGCCGGTGTAGTGGCTACCAAGGGCCGGAACGGCACAGTGGTCAGTGCGCGTGATGAGCGGTCAGACGCCCTCGCTGTTGCTGCCACCACGTACGCGGAGGTGGCCAAGGCCCAAGGCGCCACCTTTGCGGAGGCCGTCCAGCTGCTGGCGGCAGCCTACGACGCCCGCTAGCGGGCCCGCATGGATATTCGAAGAAGTTTTCGATTAGCATTAGTGGGTGCCTAAAGCCGTAGCTGAAGAATCAGCAGTCGAGTCCGTTTCTGCCACCATTGCCCAGGCCCCCGCCACGCCTGCCCGTCCTGACCTCTCCCGCCTTGTGGTGAAAGGGGCGCGGGAGCATAACCTGCGCAATGTGGACCTGGACCTGCCCCGCGACGCCATGATCGTTTTTACCGGGCTGTCCGGATCCGGGAAATCGTCACTGGCCTTCGACACTATTTTCGCCGAGGGCCAGCGGCGCTACGTTGAGTCCCTGTCGGCCTACGCCCGGCAGTTCCTGGGCCAGGTGGACAAGCCGGACGTTGACTTCATTGAGGGCCTCTCGCCGGCCGTTTCGATCGACCAGAAGTCCACCAGCAAGAACCCCCGCTCCACGGTGGGCACCATCACCGAAATCTATGACTACATGCGCCTGCTCTGGGCGCGCGTCGGCCGGCCGCACTGCCCCGTCTGCGGCGAGGTCGTCGCCAGGCAGACGCCCCAGCAGATTGTGGACCAACTGCTTGAGCTGGAAGACGGCACCCGCTTCCAGGTCCTGGCGCCCGTCGTCCGGGGACGCAAGGGCGAATTCGTTGACCTTTTCAAGGAACTGACCGCGAAGGGCTATTCCCGCGCCCGGGTGGACGGCGAGCTGATCCAGCTCAGCGAACCACCCAAGCTGGGGAAGCAGTTCAAGCACACCATTGAGGTGGTGGTAGACCGGCTGGTGGTCAAGGAAGGCATCAGCCAGCGCCTCACCGATTCAGTCGAGACGGCACTGGGCCTCGCTGAGGGCCGTGTGCTGGCCGAGTTCGTGGACGTGGACGCCGACGCCCCCGGCCGGCTCCGGGCCTTTTCGGAGAACCTTGCCTGCCCCAACGAACATCCGCTGGCCATCGACGAGATCGAGCCGCGTTCCTTCTCCTTCAACAATCCCTTCGGCGCCTGCGCCGCCTGCAGCGGCATCGGCACGCGGCTGGAGGTTGACGAGGAACTCATCATCCCCAACCCCGAACTGTCGCTGGCCGAGGGAGCCATCGCGCCATGGTCCCTTGGTACCGCGACCACTGAGTACTGGAACCGCCTGCTTGAGGGCCTGGCCAAAGAACTCGGCTTCTCCATGGCAACGCCATGGGAAAAGCTCGGCAAGGACATCCGCCAGACCGTCCTGCACGGCAAAGACCACAAGGTAGTAGTCCAGTACAAGAACCGCTTCGGCCGCGAGCGGAAGTACAGCACCGGCTTCGAAGGTGCCATCCAGTACGTCCACCGGAAGCACGGTGAAACCGACTCCGAATGGGCCCGCGACCGCTACGAAGAGTACATGCGGCAGATCCCGTGCCCGGCCTGCAACGGTGCCCGGTTGAACCCCGCCTCCCTGTCAGTCCTGATCAACGGCAAGTCGATTGCCGACGTCGCCGCCATGCCCATGCGGGTGTGTGCTGACTTCCTGAACAACCTGGTCCTGACAGGCCGGGAAGCCCAGATCGCGCACCAGGTGCTCAAGGAAATCCAGGCCAGGCTCACCTTCCTGCTTGACGTCGGGCTGGAGTACCTGAACCTTGAACGGCCCTCCGCAACCTTGTCCGGTGGCGAAGCTCAGCGCATCCGGCTCGCCACCCAGATCGGTTCCGGCCTGGTGGGGGTCCTGTACGTTCTCGACGAGCCGTCCATCGGCCTCCACCAACGGGACAACCGCCGGCTCATTGAGACCCTGACCCGGCTCCGGGACATGGGGAACACACTCATCGTGGTGGAGCATGACGAAGACACCATCCATGTGGCGGACTGGATTGTCGACATCGGACCCGGCGCCGGCGAGCACGGTGGCCAGGTGGTGCATTCGGGGTCCTACAAAGAGCTTCTGGAGAACACCAACTCGCTGACCGGCGACTACCTGTCCGGCCGCAAAAAAATCGAAATCCCCAAGAAACGGCGCAAGTACGACAAGAAGCGCGAGCTGAAGGTTGTCGGCGCCCGGGAAAACAACCTGGTCAATGTCGATGCCGCCTTCCCGCTGGGGCTCTTTACGGCGGTAACCGGAGTCAGCGGCTCCGGTAAGTCCACCCTGGTCAACGAGATCCTGTACAAGGTGCTGGCGAACAAGCTCAACGGCGCGAAGCAGGTTGCGGGCCGCCACAAGAGCATCCTCGGCCTGGAGCACCTGGACAAGGTGGTCCACGTGGACCAGAGCCCTATCGGCCGCACCCCGCGGTCGAACCCGGCCACCTACACCGGTGTCTTTGACAACATCCGCAAGCTCTTTGCCGAAACCACCGAGGCAAAGGTCCGCGGTTACCTGCCCGGCCGGTTCTCGTTCAACGTCAAGGGCGGGCGCTGTGAGGCCTGCTCGGGCGATGGCACGCTCAAGATCGAAATGAACTTCCTTCCGGACGTTTACGTGCCGTGCGAGGTCTGCCACGGTGCGCGGTACAACCGCGAAACCCTGGAAGTCCATTACAAGGGCAAGACCATCGCCGACGTCCTGAACATGCCCATCGAGGAAGGGGCGGAGTTCTTTGCTGCCTTCTCTCCCATCGCCCGTCACCTGAACACCCTGGTGGATGTTGGCCTGGGCTATGTCCGGCTGGGACAGCCCGCAACCACGTTGTCCGGTGGCGAGGCCCAGCGCGTCAAGCTGGCAGCGGAACTGCAGAAGCGCTCTAACGGCCGCAGCGTCTACGTCCTCGACGAGCCCACTACGGGCCTGCACTTCGAGGACATCCGCAAGCTCCTGATGGTGCTGCAGGGGCTCGTGGACAAGGGGAACACCGTTATCACCATCGAACACAACCTGGACGTCATTAAGAGTGCCGACTGGATCGTTGATCTTGGTCCGGACGGCGGTTCAGGCGGCGGCCAGGTGGTGGCCACGGGCACGCCCGAACAGGTGGCGAAATCCACCACGAGCCACACGGCTTCCTTCCTCGCTGAGATTCTGGCTTAAGTGCCCGCCCACCACGACGTATGCCGTGTCGGGCATGCGAGTTTCAGCCATGCGCGGTGTCGTGAGAAACTAAGCCGGTGACTCAAACAAAAGTGCCCGTAATCTTTGACCTGGACGGCACTCTTGTCGATCCGGCAGGCGGAATTACCGATGGAATTGCAGCGGCCCTGGTGGCCGCGGGCCTCCCGGTTCCTGACCCCGACCTATTGGATGCGATGATCGGCCCCAAGCTGAGCGACTCGTTACTCAGCGTTGCCATGGTCCCGGCTGACAAGTTGGACGACGTCATCCGGCGCTACCGCCAGTACTACCTGGCTACGGGCATTGCCCAGAGCCGCCTGTACCCCGGGATCAAAGAGGTGCTGGAAGGCTTTGCCGGCGAGGGCCGGCCTGTCGCCGTGGCCACCCAGAAGCCTGAGGGGCTCGCGCAGATTGTGCTGCAGCACCACGGCATCGCCGGGCTGTTCCAGTCGATCAGGGGTTCCTCGGACAACGAATCAGCCACGGACGGTCCCATCGGGAAAGCAGGCATCATCGCCGCTGCCCTGGCGGATCTGTCCACCCAGCATGCCGTGATGGTGGGCGACCGCGCCCAGGATGTGGCCGGCGCCATCGCCAATGGGCTCGATTGCATCGGCGTTGCGTGGGGCTTTGCCCCCGACGGCGAACTTGATGATGCCGGCGCGGTATCCGTGGTGGAGGACACCACCGGCATGGTCGCTGCCATCGAACGGTTGGAAGCCATCCACACCGCTGCGATGAGTGAGGTGCGCAACGATGGCGCTGTTTGAGGCTGTCCGCTGGACATTTCGCGGGCTCGTCGCGGGCACCTGCCGGCCCACCGTCGTCGGCCTTGAGAACGTCCCCAAAGAGGGGCCCTTCATTGTGGCCCCGAACCATCTTTCCTTCTTTGACAGCGTCATCGTGCAGGCACTGATGCCGCGGCCGGTGGCCTTCTTCGCCAAAGCCGAGTACTTCACCACCGGTGGCGTGAAGGGAAAGGTCATGAAATCTTTCTTCGAGTCCGTGGGCTCCATCCCCGTGGAGCGCGGCGAGCAGGCAGCAAGCGTCCAGGCGCTCAAAACCCTCCTGGACATCCTGGAGGACGGCAAGGGCATCGGCATCTACCCTGAAGGCACCCGGTCGCGGGACGGTATTCTCTACCGCGGCCGCACCGGCGTGGGCTGGCTTGCACTGGCAACCGGGGCTCCCGTGATTCCGGTTGGACTGATTGGGACCGAAAACCTTCAGCCCGCCGGTGAGAAGGGCTTCAAGCCGCATCACTTCACCATGAAGGTGGGGGAGCCGCTGTACTTCGACAAGACCGGCCCCGACCATTCGCTGCCGGCGCGGCGGCAGGTGACGGACCGTATTATGGACGCCATCGCCGAACTCAGTGGCCAGGAACGCTCCACCAGTTATAACCAGAGCAAGGTCACGGACTAGGCGTTAGTAGACTTAAGTAGTGGCAGATCCAACAACTTACAGGCCCCAGACGGGTGAAATTCCCACCAACCCAGGGGTGTACCGGTTCCGCGATCCCCACGGCCGGGTCATTTACGTCGGCAAAGCCAAGAGCCTCCGGTCCCGTCTGAATTCCTACTTCGCCAACCCGGCCGGCCTGCTGCCGAAAACCCATGCAATGGTCTACACGGCCAGCAGTGTGGAGTGGACCGTGGTGGGCAGCGAACTGGAATCTCTGCAGCTTGAGTACACCTGGATCAAGGAGTTCAAGCCGCGCTTCAACGTGGTTTTCCGGGACGACAAAACCTACCCCTACCTCGCCCTGACCATGAGCGAGAAGCTCCCCAGGGTCCAGGTCATGCGGGGGGACCGGCGCAAAGGCACGCGGTACTTCGGGCCCTACACGGCCGGCGCCATCCGCGAAACCATGGACACACTCCTGCGGGTCTTCCCGGTCCGCAGCTGCAGCGCGGGTGTCCTCAAACGTGCCCAGGCCAGCGGCCGCCCCTGCCTCCTCGGTTACATCGACAAATGCTCCGCACCCTGTGTGGGCCGGGTGACTCCTGAAGAGCACCGCGCCCTGGCTGAGGACTTCTGTGCCTTTATGGGCGGCGAAGCCAAGCGCTTCATCTCCAAACTCGAAAAGCAGATGGCAGAAGCAGTGGCCACCCTCGACTACGAGCGCGCGGCGCGGCTCCGTGACGACATCCCGGCACTGCGAAAAGTCTTTGAACGCAACGCCGTAGTACTCGCCGAAGACACCGACGCTGATGTTTTCGCCTTGCACGAGGACGAGCTGGAGGCCGCAGTACAGGTTTTCCACGTCAGGGGCGGCCGGGTCCGCGGGCAGCGCGGCTGGGTTGTTGAAAAGGTGGAGGACTCCACCACCCCCGACCTGGTGGAGCACCTCCTCCAGCAGGTCTACGGGGAAGACGGCGACAGCCACGGCCGGCTGCCCCGCGAAGTCCTGGTGCCGGTGGAACCCAGCAACGCGGCGGAGCTGACGGAATGGCTCGGCGGCCTGCGCGGCGCGAAAGTTGACATCAGGGTTCCGCAGCGCGGTGACAAAGCCGCACTGATGTCCACCGTCCGGGAAAACGCCGAGCACGCGCTGAAACTGCACAAGACCCGCAGGGCCGGTGACCTGACGGTCCGCTCGCAGGCACTCCAGGAGCTGCAGGAGGCACTGGACCTGCCGGTGCCGCTGCTGCGCATTGAGTGCTTCGACATCTCCCATGTCCAGGGCACCAACGTGGTGGCGTCCATGGTGGTGGTAGAGGACGGCCTGCCCAAGAAATCCGACTACCGGAAGTTCTCCGTCACCGGGGCCGCGGCGGCAGACGATACCGCTGCCATGCACGACGTCCTCACCCGCCGGTTCCGCTATTACCTGCAGGACAAGACCGCCCAGGTGGAAGCCGCCGCACTCGCCGGGCACCAGGCCGCCCTCAACGCGGCCGCCGATGCCGCGGTCCTGGATACCACCACGGCGGCGCCGCGGGCGAAATTTGCCTACCCGCCGAACCTCGTCGTGGTGGACGGCGGCCAGCCACAGGTGAATGCCGCGGCCCGGGCCCTGGCGGAGCTCGGCATTGACGACGTGTACGTGGTGGGACTGGCCAAACGCCTCGAGGAAGTCTGGCTTCCGGACAGCGACTTCCCGGTGATCCTGCCACGGACGTCGCAGGGCCTCTACATGCTGCAGCGGATCCGCGACGAAGCCCACCGCTTCGCCATCACCTTCCACCGGCAGAAGCGCGGCAAGGCCATGACGCTCTCAGCCTTGGATGGAGTGCCGGGGCTGGGGGAGTCCAAGCGGAAGGCCCTTGTGGACCACTTCGGATCCGTCAAGGGTGTGAAGGCTGCCACCGCAGCGGAGCTCACGGCCGCGAAGGGCATCGGCCCTTCCCTGGCCAATGCCATCGTGGCGCACTTCAGCGGCGAGGAAGCGGCTGGTGACATCGTTCCGGCCATCAATATGACCACCGGCGAAATAATTGAAACCTAGGTAGGGTAAGGAACGCAGGTTTCCGCCGACGCGGTTGCGTGCACGACACAGGACAGAACGGGGCGGAACGAATGACAGATTCAACGGCGGAATCCGGGATGGAGCAGGACGGCATGACGCCGGTCAAGCCCCTCGAAGCGGAACTGCTGGTGGTCACAGGCATGTCTGGAGCGGGCCGCAGCACTGCAGCGGACGCGCTGGAGGACCATGGCTGGTACGTCGTGGAAAACCTTCCGCCGCAGATGCTCGGAACCCTCGCCGAGCTGGTCTCGCACGCGCCGCAGTCCATTCCGCGGCTGGCCGTGGTGATGGATGTGCGCAGCAAAGGCCTCTTTGCGGACATGCGGGCCACGCTCGGCGCCCTGGCGGCCAGCGGCGTCACGTTCCGGGTGCTGTTCCTGGACGCCAACGACGACGTCCTGGTGCGCCGCTTCGAGCAGGGCCGCAGGCCCCATCCGCTCCAGGAGGGCGGCCGGATCCTCGACGGCATAGCAGCCGAGCGGGAGGTGCTGAAGGAGCTGCGGGACAGCTCCGACGTCGTGCTCGATACCTCCGACTACAACGTCCACGGCCTTGCCACCGCAATTACGGAATTGTTCACCGAGACCGGCCCGGTGGCCCTCCGGCTCAACGTCATGAGCTTTGGCTTCAAATACGGCCTGCCCGTCGACTCAAACTACGTCGCGGACGTCCGGTTCATCCCCAACCCGCACTGGGTGCCCCAGCTGCGGCCGCACACAGGCCTGGACAAGGACGTCAGCGATTACGTCCTTGAGGCCGAAGGCGTAAAGAACTTCGTGGACCGCTACGTGTTGGCGCTGGAGCCTGTCCTGGACGGGTACCGGCGCGAAAACAAGCACTACGCCACCATCGCCGTCGGCTGCACCGGCGGCAAGCACCGTTCGGTAGCGGTGGCTGTGGAGCTTTCCAAAAAATTGGCGCAGTATCCCCGGGTGACTGTCACCACCACCCACCGGGATCTGGGCCGCGAATAATGGGCATGCTCACCGGGCCGCTGCCGTTGGTCCCGCTCACCAGCTCAACGGCGGCCGGCCAGCAGGACAAGGGCCCCAACGTCGTGGCACTCGGTGGCGGCCACGGCCTGTCGGCATCGCTGTCGGCACTGCGGCTGCTCACCACCGAACTGACCGCCATTGTCACAGTGGCGGACGACGGCGGGTCATCCGGGCGTCTGCGTGAAGAGTACGGTGTCCTCCCGCCCGGAGACCTCCGGATGGCGCTGTCCGCCCTGTGCGACGACACCGACTGGGGCCGCACCTGGCGTGACGTGATGCAGCACCGTTTCCGGCCAGTCAATGGCCGGGGCGGCTCCCTGGATGACCACGCGACGGGCAACCTGCTCATCGTCACGCTCTGGGAACTGCTCGGCGACGCCGTGGCAGGGCTCAAGTGGGCCGGCGCCCTGCTGGGGGCACGGGGCCAGGTGCTGCCGATGTCCACCGTCCCGCTCACCATCGAGGGTGATATCCGGGTCACCGCTCCCACCGGGGAATCTGTGCTCCAGACGGTCCGCGGCCAGGCGCGCTGCGCAGTGGCCGGCCACCTGGAACAGGTCCGGCTCCTGCCCGAACAGGCGCCCGCGTGCACCGAAGCGCTGACGGCCATCGAGCTGGCCGACTGGATCATCCTGGGGCCCGGATCGTGGTACACGTCCGTGCTCCCGCACCTGTTGCTCCCGGAAATGCGCGCCGCCCTCAGCGCAACGGCTGCGAAACGCTGCCTCACGATGAACCTGGCCACCGATACCAAAGAGACCACAGGCATGTCGGCCGCTGACCACCTTCACGCCCTGCGCCGGTACGCACCGGACTTCAGCGTCGACGTCGTCCTGGCCGATCCTGCGTCCGTGCCGGACCTGCAGGAGTTCGAGAAAGCTGCGGAGATGATCGGTGCCGAGGTTGTCTTGGGTAAAGTGGGGGCGTCGGGCCGCCGACCCGTCCATGACCCCTTGCGTCTGGCAGCGGCGTACCACGACATTTTTGGGAACAGTTAGGAAGGTGCCATGGCACTGACATCATCAGTCAAGGAAGAACTGTCCCGTCTGGACATCAAGAAATCATCAGTACGCAAGGCTGAGGTTTCCACGATGCTCCGGTTCGCCGGCGGCCTGCACATCATCTCCGGCCGGATCGTCATCGAGGCGGAAGTCGACCTCGCATCCACGGCACGCCGCCTGCGTGCGGCCATCGCCGAAGTGTATGGCCACCAGAGCGAAATCATCGTGGTGTCCGGCGGGGGACTGCGCCGCGGCAGCCGCTACGTGGTGCGGGTGGTCCGCGACGGCGAATCGCTGGCCCGGCAAACCGGCCTCCTGGACGGGCGCGGACGTCCTGTGCGCGGCCTGCCCTCGGCGGTAGTCAACGGTTCCGCCGCTGACGCCGAGGCTGTGTGGCGCGGAGCTTTCCTCGCCCACGGTTCCCTCACCGAGCCGGGCCGTTCATCCTCCATGGAGGTAACGTGCCCCGGGCCCGAATCCGCACTCGCGCTGGTCGGGGCGGCACGCCGCCTCGGCATCCAGGCCAAGGCCCGCGAGGTCAGGGGAGTGGACCGCGTAGTCATCCGCGACGGCGACACCATCGCGGCGCTCCTGACCCGCATGGGCGCCCACGACGCACTGATGGTCTGGGAGGAACGCCGGATGCGCAAGGAGGTCCGTGCCACCGCCAACAGGCTGGCCAACTTCGATGACGCCAACCTGCGGCGCTCGGCCCAGGCAGCAGTGGCGGCCGGCGCCAGGGTGGACCGTGCCCTGGAGATCCTGGGCGACGACGTCCCGGACCACCTCAAATACGCCGGCGAACTCCGGGTGGCCCACAAGCAGGCCAGCCTGGACGAGCTGGGCCGCCTGGCCGATCCCGTCATGACCAAGGACGCCATTGCCGGCCGCATCCGCCGGCTGCTGGCCATGGCGGACAAACGTGCCATTGACCTCGGCATCCCTGGCACGGATGCCAATGTGACGCCTGAAATGCTGGACGAGTAACGGCGCCCTAGAATCAGAGCGTTCACCCTGATCTTCCGGATGCCAGTCATCCGGATGCACAATCCGAGAGTTACAACCCGGACAGACCGTCCACGACATTGGAGGATTTTGTGACCGAGTACGTACTGCCTGAACTCAGCTACGACTACGCGGC
The DNA here is from genome assembly GCA_963741285.1 of uncultured Actinomycetota bacterium. Classification (GTDB taxonomy): domain Bacteria; phylum Actinomycetota; class Actinomycetes; order Actinomycetales; family Micrococcaceae; genus Arthrobacter. Next base: position 904,440 of record CAVUHH010000025.1, on the reverse strand, counting down.
GCTTGAGCCGCACATTTCGGCGCGGATCATGGAGCTGCACCACAGCAAGCACCATGCAGCCTACGTTGCAGGCGCCAACAACGCCCTGCAGCAGCTGGCCGAAGCACGCGACAAGGGCGACTTCGCCAACATCAACCGCCTTTCCAAGGACCTCGCGTTCCACACCGGCGGCCACATCAACCACTCGGTGTTCTGGAACAACCTGTCCCCGGACGGCGGCGACAAGCCCGAGGGCGAACTGGCCGCAGCCATCGACGACGCCTTCGGTTCCTTCGACGCCTTCCGCGCCCAGTTCTCAGCGGCCGCCCTTGGCCTGCAGGGATCGGGCTGGGGCTTCCTGGCCTACGAGCCGATCGGCGGCAACCTGGTCATCGAGCAGCTCTACGATCAGCAGGGCAACGTAGCACTGGGCACCACGCCGCTGCTGATGCTCGACATGTGGGAGCACGCGTTCTACCTGGACTACGTCAACGTCAAGGCTGACTACGTCAAGGCATTCTGGAACATCGTCAACTGGGCCGACGTCGCCAAGCGCTTCGACGCTGCCCGCACCAACGCCACGGGCCTCATTACCCTCCCGTAGTGACCCGCGGTACATGCGCGTGTAACAAACTTCACATTTGGGCGTGATTTCGGCCGAATTGGGGAAGGTCCGCCCCCGCACTTGCGGGGGCGGACCAACTTAAACGTAAGATGGATCACGGAAGGCGGTTAGCCTTCAGCAACGAGGCTGGTCGCCCTCCGTTCTGTTAATCATCTCTGCCCAATGGCGTGCGGGATCTGTTAGTTGGCTTCAACGCCCGCTCAACTAGTTGTGCTTAATCAAGCACCAAGGAGACTGAAAAAGTGACGACCCGTATTGGTATCAACGGCTTCGGCCGCATCGGCCGCAACTACTTCCGCGCAGCACTCGCACAGGGCGCGGACCTCGAGATCGTTGCAGTCAACGACCTCACCAGCCCCGAGGCGCTGGCCCACCTGCTCAAGTACGACTCCGTCGGTGGCCGCCTGAAGGAAACCGTTGAGGTCAAGGACGGCAACATTGTTGTCGACGGCAATGTCATCAAGGTTCTCGCCGAACGCGATCCGGCCAACCTGCCCTGGGGCGAGCTTGGTGTAGACATCGTCATCGAGTCCACCGGCTTCTTCACCAAGGCCGCTGCCGCGCAGAAGCACATCGACGCCGGCGCCAAGAAGGTCCTGATCTCCGCTCCCGCTTCGGATGAGGACATCACCATCGTGATGGGTGTCAATGACGGCCTCTACGACAACGCGGCGCACAACATCATTTCCAACGCATCCTGCACCACCAACTGCCTCGGCCCGCTGGCCAAGGTCATCAACGACACCTTCGGTATCGAGCGTGGCCTGATGACCACCATCCACGCCTACACGGCAGACCAGAACCTGCAGGACGGCCCGCACAACGACCTCCGCCGCGCCCGCGCCGCTGCCATCAACATGGTCCCCACCTCCACCGGTGCAGCCAAGGCAATCGGCCTGGTGCTGCCCGAGCTCAAGGGCAAGCTGGACGGCTACGCCATCCGCGTCCCGGTCCCCACCGGCTCCGCCACGGACCTCACCGTCACCGTCTCCCGCGAGACCACCGTCGAGGAAGTCAACGCAGCACTGAAGAAGGCTGCGGAGTCCGACGAATTCCAGGGCATCCTGACCTACACCGACGCTCCGATCGTGTCCTCGGACATCGTGGGGGACCCGGCGTCCTCGATCTTCGACTCCGGCCTGACCAAGGTCATCGGCAACCAGGTCAAGGTTGTTTCCTGGTATGACAACGAATGGGGCTACTCCAACCGCCTCGTGGACCTGACGGAGCTCGTCGCAGCCAAGCTGGGCTAGGGTTAGACACATGACATTCCACACCCTCAACGAACTGATCGCTGAAGGTGTCCGCGGGCGGTACATTCTGGTTCGAAGTGACCTGAATGTGCCGCTCGACGGCTCTACAGTGACTGACGACGGCCGCATCAAGGCCTCACTGCCAGTGCTGACGAAGCTCACGGACGCCGGTGCCCGCGTGCTGGTAACAGCCCACCTCGGACGCCCCAAGGGCGCTCCCGAAGACAAATACTCCCTCAAGCCTGCCGTAGCGCGCCTTGCGGAGCTCGCTCCGTTCAGTGTCACCCTCGCGGGGGACACTGTGGGCAGCTCTGCCAAGGAACTCGCCGCCTCGTTGGAGGACGGCCAGGTGCTTGTGCTGGAGAACGTCCGCTTCGACGCCCGCGAAACCAGCAAGGACGACGCCGAGCGCGGCGCCTTCGCGGACGAGCTCGTGGCCCTGACCGGCAGGGAACGGCGCCTTCGTTGACGACGCTTTCGGTGCTGTGCACCGCAAGCACGCCAGCGTTTACGACGTCGCCACCCGGCTGCCGTCCTACCAGGGCGACCTCGTTCACACCGAGGTGGAGGTCCTGCGGAAGCTGACTGCGGACACGCAGCGGCCTTACGTGGTGGTGCTTGGCGGTTCCAAGGTTTCCGACAAGCTGGCCGTCATCGACAACCTGATCGGCAAAGCGGACACCATCCTGGTGGGCGGCGGCATGCTCTTCACGTTCCTCGCAGCAGAAGGCCACAGCGTGGCCGGCAGCCTCCTTGAGGAGGACCAGATCCCGGTGGTCCAGGACTACCTCAAGCGCGCGGCGGACGCCGGCACGGAATTCATCGTGCCCACCGACGTTGTGGTGGCCAGCAAGTTCGCTGCGGACGCCGACCACGAAACGGTCCCCGCGGACGGCATCGAAGGCAGCAGCTTCGGCGCGCAGGGCATTGGCCTGGACATCGGCCCGGACTCGGCAGCCGCGTTCGCCGACCGGATCAAGGGCGCCAAGACGGTGTTCTGGAACGGGCCCATGGGTGTCTTCGAATTCGAAGCCTTCTCCGGCGGAACCCGTGCAGTGGCCAAGGCGCTCACCGAAGCTGACGCGTTCACTGTTGTGGGCGGCGGAGACTCCGCGGCAGCAGTTCGGACCCTGGGCTTCGCGGATGACCAGTTCGGTCACATTTCCACCGGCGGCGGCGCCAGCCTGGAATATCTTGAAGGCAAGGAACTCCCGGGACTGAGCGTCCTGGACCGCTAGGAACCTGGACTGCCAAGTCCTCCGGCCGGCAGGGTGCCCGCGGGCACCCTGCCGGCCGCACACATATCAAAGACTTTTGGAGAACACGTGACTACGTCAACGAACGGCGCTTTTGACCGCACGCCTCTCATTGCGGGCAACTGGAAGATGAACATGGACCACGTCCAGGGCATCACCCTGCTGCAGAAACTTGCATGGACCCTGTCCGACGCCAAGCACGACTACAGCCGTGTAGAGGTGGCAGTCTTTCCGCCCTTCACCGACCTCCGCGGTGTGCAGACCCTGGTCCAGGGCGATGAACTCGACGTCGCCTATGGCGGCCAGGACCTGTCCCAGTTCGACTCCGGCGCCTACACCGGCGACATCTCCGGCCAGTTCCTGAACAAGCTGGGCTGCCGGTACGTGCTGGTGGGCCACAGCGAACGCCGCACCGTCCACAACGAATCAGATGACGTCCTGAACGCCAAGGTCAAGGCCGCGTACAAGCATGGCGTCACCCCGGTGCTGTGCGTGGGCGAAGGGCTGGAAATCCGCCAGGCCGGGACCCACGTAGAGCACACCCTGACCCAGCTCCGGGCCGACGTCGCCGGCCTTACCGCGGAGCAGGCGGCCGAGCTTGTAGTGGCCTACGAGCCCGTCTGGGCCATCGGCACCGGTGAAGTGGCCGGTCCCGAGGACGCCCAGGAAATGTGCGCCGCCATCCGGGCCGAACTCGCCACCATCTTCGGGGACGACGTTGCGGCGAAGATCCGCCTCCTGTACGGCGGTTCAGTCAAGGCAAACAACGTCGCGGCGATCCTGAACGAACGGGACGTAGACGGCGTGTTGGTGGGCGGGGCCAGCCTTGATCCCGCTGAGTTTGCTAATATTGTCAGGTTCGAGAGTCACCTGCTGACGGATTAGTCCGTTTGCACAACCCAGGCTCCCGTAATTCCAATCTTCTGAAAGGCCGTCGTGGACGTTCTTCATGTCATTCTGCAGATTCTCCTGGGCATTACCAGCCTTCTGCTGACGCTGCTTATCCTGCTTCATAAGGGACGGGGCGGCGGCCTGTCGGACATGTTCGGCGGCGGTATGAGCTCCGGCCTGAGTTCCTCGGGTGTTGCAGAGCGGAACCTGAACAGGTTCACCGTGATTCTGGGCGTCACCTGGGGTGTCGTGATCATTGCCTTGGGCCTGCTGATGCGGTTCAGCGGGGCAGGCGACTCCTAGGGACTTCCAACTGATCGTGGCGCGGCACTGCCGCCACGGGAATCTCCGAACTAAACTGTGGCTGTTGGCTTCCAACAGCCACAGTTTCGTTTAAACAGCGTCGTTTAAGCAGCCAGGAGTCCCGATGGTACATAGCGCGTCAGCATTCCGTGGCACCCGGGTGGGTGTGACGGAAGGTGCCGGTCCCAAGAACCAGTCCGAGGCCTCGGGCGAAGCGAGTACCCCGGATCCGGGTGTCCTATTGGTGCGCCAAGGGCCATGAGACCCAGCTCGTTTTCCTTCGGCTGCCCGACGAACAGATTCCTGTCAGCTGGGATTGCCGGCGATGTGGTACGCCGGCGTCCAGGGACGGGCAGCAGGCCGCCCAGGACGAACCACTTGAAGAGGGCTACAAGAGCCACCTTGAGTACGTTAAAGAGCGGCGCTCCGACCAGGACGCCGAAGACGTCCTGGCCGGAGCGCTGGAAAAGCTACGCGCCGGCGGCGTCCTTCCGGACGAGCTGCTGCGGGACCCTTGATGCGGCATTTTCGTCGATAAGCCACAGCGTGCGGGAGGTACCGCGCGGCCCTGCGGCCGGCACCTGCACGGGGTTGGCGCCTGCCAGCGCGAGACCCACTGCGCCGGCCTTGTCCTCACCGGCCACCACCATCCAGACCTCGGCAGCGGTGTTGATGGCGGGCAGCGTGAGGGAAATACGCTGCGGCGGTGGCTTGGGGGAGTTTCGCACACCCACCACGGTCCGTTCCTTCTCCCGGATGCCGCCCTGTTCCGGGAACAGCGAAGCCACGTGGGCATCGGGGCCTACACCCAGCAACACGACGTCCAGCCGAGGCAACTGCCCCGCCTCGTCGGGCCGGTCATCTGACATGTCCGCAGCGTGCTCGGCCTGCGCTGCCTCCCGCAACCGCCGGGCGTAGTCCTCCGCAGCTTCTTCGGGAGTGTCAAAGTCGTCCGTGGACGCGGGCCGGTTGATCCTGGCCGGATCAACCGGGATGTGGGCGAGAAGGGCATCAAACGCCTGCCTGGTATTGCGGTCCGGATCATCCGACCCCACGAACCGCTCGTCGCCCCACCAAAAGTTCACTTTCGACCAGTCGACGGCAGGTGCCGCCGGTGAGTCCGCCACAGCCTTCAACGTGCCGATGCCCACCGTGCCGCCGGTCAGCACCACCGTGGCCTCACCGTATTTGTCCTGCACGTCCACCAGCTTGGTGATCAGGCGGGCCGCGATGGCGGCCATCAGGACGGACGAATCGGGGTGGATGCTTACTCTGGGCTCAACGCTCACTGGGTCGGACGCTCCTTAGATTGGTACGTGGCAGTCCAATAGTAATCACTTCGCCGAAGACTTCGTCGGGGTCGAGGCGGCGGAGTTCTTCGGCGAGGCAGTCTTTGAGGCTGCGGCGGGGCAGGGAGATGCGTTGGGCGGGCTGGCCGGGCTGGGTGAGTTCGGCGATGGACAGTCCGGGGCGGAAGAGCTGGACGTCGCCGCCGGGGCGGGTGAGCCGGACGCGGCGGATGCCGGTCCCGGCGGGGTCCGCGACGATGGTCACGGGTGCGTCCAGGGCCAGGGTCAGCCAGGCCGCGAGCAGGATCGTGGACGGGGAGTCGGAGGCGCCTTCGACGGCGACGGCGGTGACGGGGGAACCGTCCACCTGGTCCAGGACGGCGGCGAGCTGGATCCGCCAGTTCGTCAGCCGGGTCCAGGCGAGGTCGGTGTCGCCGGCCTTGTAGGTGGTCCGGATGTTCTCCAGCGCCGCCTGCGGGTCCGGTTCGTTCGCGGAATCGGTGATCCGGCGGTGCGCGATCCTGCCTACGGAGGTTTCGCAGGCGTTCTCCGGCGCCCCGTGCGGCCACCAGGCCACGATCGGGGCGTCCGGGAGGCAGCAGGGCCGCGACCAGGGACTCGCTTTCGTGGGCGAGTTCGCCGTAGCCGCGCAGCACGATGACTTCCGAGGCGCCGGCGTCCCCGCCGACCCGGATCTGCGCGTCGAGCCGGTTCGGGGCCTCGGCGCCGGCGTCGGCGAGGACGATGATCCGGCAGGGGTGTTCGCGGCTGGCCTCGTTCGCGGCCTCGATCGCTTCTTCCTCGAGCCCGGACCGGGTCACGACCACCAGGGTCAGGACCCGGCCCAGGGCGATCACGCCGCCCTGCTCGCGCAGGGACATGATCTTCTTGGAGATCTTCGAGGTGGTGGTGTCCGGCAGGTCTACGATCATGGCCTTCTCCAGGTTCGTCCGTCACGGGCCAGCAGCTCATCGGCGCGAGGCGGGGCCCCAGGACCCCGGGGCGTAGGGTTCGGGCTGTTCGTCGCAGCCCGGCCCAGTAGTCCTCGAACGGGTCCAGGATCTTCCAGGACAGCTCCACTTCCTCATGCCGCGGGAACAGCGGCGGCTCGCCCAGGAGCACGTCCAGGATCAGCCGCTCATACGCTTCCGGGGAGGACTCGGTGAACGAATGCCCGTAGCCGAAGTCCATCGTCACGTCCCGGACTTCCATCTGCGTGCCCGGGACCTTGGACCCGAACCGGATCGTCGCGCCCTCATCGGGCTGGACCCGGATGACCACCGCGTTCTGGCCGAAGTCATCCTCACCATGGTCACGGAACAGCAGGTTCGGGGCGCGCTTGAACACCACCGCGATCTCCGTCACCCGCCGGCCCAGCCGCTTGCCCGGCCCGCAGGTAAAACGGCACACCCGGCCCAGCGCCGGGTATGGATATCCACCCGGATCGCCGCGAACGTCTCGGTCTTCGAATCCGCCGGGATGCCCTCTTCCTCCAGGTAGCCCTGAACCTCTTCCCCGCCCTGCCAGCCGCCGGCGAACTGCCCCCGCGCCGAATGCGTGGACAAATCCTCCGGGAGCTTCACCGCGGCGAGGACCTTTTCCTTCTCCGCCCGCAGGTCATCGGCGTTGAAGGAGATCGGCTCCTCCATCGCCGTCAACGCGAGCAACTGCAGCAGGTGGTTCTGGATCACGTCCCGCGCCGCGCCCGACACCGTCGTAATACCCCGCCCGGCCGCCGGTGCCGATGTCCTCGGCCATCGTGATCTGGACATGGTCCACGTAATTCGCGTTCCACAACGGCTCGAACAGCTGGTTCGCGAACCGCAGCGCCAGGATGTTCTGGACCGTCTCCTTACCCAGATAATGGTCGATCCGGAACACCGCATCCGGCGGGAACACCGACTCCACGATGTCGTTCAGCTGCCGGGCCGAGTCCAGGTCATGCCCGAACGGCTTCTCGATCACCACCCGCCGCCACTTCTCCCCGTCAGCCTGCGCGAGGCCGTGCTTGGACAGCTGCCGGCAGACCTGCTCGAACGCCTTCGGCGGGATCGAGAGGTAGAACGCGTGATTCCCCCGCGTCCCGCGGACCTCATCGAGCTCATCGATGTCTCACCGAGCCGCTCAAACGCGTCATCGTCGTCGAACGCGCCCTGGACAAAACGGATGCCCTCCGCGAGCTGGTTCCACACCGCCTCATCAAACGGGGTCCGCGCGGACGCCTGCACCGACAGCCTTCACCTCCGCCGCGAAATCCTCATCCTACCACGCACGGCGGCCAAACCCCACCAACGCGAAACTCGGCGGCAACAACCCCCGGTTCGCGAGGTCATACACGGCCGGCATCAGCTTCTTACGGGCAAGGTCTCCCGTGACTCCAAAGAGCACCAACGAGGACGGACCGGCAATCCGGTTCAGACGACGGTCCCGCGGATCGCGGAGCGGATTACGTCCCGACCTTTCCGGAAGCGCATGGTGGAATTCCTGCCGTTTTCAGTTTCTGGCATGGTGCGGTTGAGCCTTAGCTTTCGGAGACGGATGCTGACCGGGCGGCAAGCGCTGCAATGATCTCCTGCAGCTGTGCAACGCCGGCGGCGCGGTCGGTGAGGTGCAGGCGCAGGACCGGGCGGCCGTGACCGGCCAGGACCTGGGCGTCGCCCGGCGGCCTGGGCGGAGATCAGTTCCCCGAACGTGAAGGGACGGTCCGGGATGGCCAGGTCCTCCGCGGGAGCCGCGGTGACCTGGAGGAACACGCCGATCGCGGGGCCGCCCTTGTGGAACTGCCCGGTCGAGTGCAGGAACCGCGGGCCCCAGCCAAAGGTGACCGGACGGCCGCTGGCGGCGGCGAGCTGGTCGCGGATGCCTTCCAGCTCGCGCGAACGCCAGCCGGTCGAAGTAGGCCTGGACACTGAGGTAGCTCTCGTCATCGAGCGTGCCCAGCAGGGCACCGACGGCTTCCTCGGCCGTGGCTGCACCGCGGAGCCAGTCCCCGCCGCGGACCTCGATGGCGCCGTCGACAAAAGCGGCCGGTGTGGGTTCGGGCTGCGCGTCCAGCAGGCCGCGGGCGGCGACCTTCGCGGCCTCCACGTCGGGCTGGTCGAACGGGTTGATCCCCAGCAGCCGGCCGGCAACGGCCGTGGCGAACTCCCACACCATCATCTGGGTGGCGAGGCCACCGGCGATGGCCACCTCGTTCTCACCGAGTTCGACGTCGGCATCCGCGGCGACCAGCCGCACCACCAGCACGTCGGCGGCACCGGAGGTGACCTCGGGCGCCGCGGGGCCCGCGACCACCGGCAGGACCCCGGTGCCGAGCTTGCCGGTGGATTCGGCGATGAGCTGTTCGGCCCAGTCCGCGAAGCCCACAATCCCGGAGCCGTCCTCGGCAATGACAATCTTGTTCCGCAGCGGGCTGGTTCCGCCCAGGGCCGCTCCCGAGGGCCAGCCCGATGTTCTCCGCGGCGTCCTCGTTCAGGATCTCGGCGGCTTCCTCGGCCTCATCCAGGAAGCGCCTGGATATCCACGCCGGCCAGGCCCGAAGGGACCAGGCCGAACGCGGTCAGGGCCGAGTAGCGGCCGCCGACGTTCGGGTCCGCATTGAACACGGCCCGGTAGCCGGCCTCACGGGACGCCTTATCCAGCGGGGAGCCGGGATCGGTGACGATGATGATCCGGCTCTTCGCATCGATGCCCGGCCTCCGTGAAGGCGTGCTCGAAAATCCGGCGCTGGGAGTCGGTCTCCAGGGTGGAACCGGACTTGGACGAGACCACAATCGCGGTTTCGGCCAGCCGGTCCGCGAGGGCAGCACGGACCTGGTCGGGGTCCGTGCTGTCCAGCACGGTCAGCTCGACGCCAGCGGTACCGGCGATCACCTCGGGGGCCAGCGAGGATCCGCCCATGCCGCAAAGCACGATGCGGGACACGCCGTCGGCCTTCAGGGCATCACGGAGCTCAAGGATGCCGGGCACCAGGGCCTGCGAGACGGTAGCCGCCTCGACCCAGCCGAGGCGGACAGCAGACTCGGCCTCGGCGTCGGGACCCCACAGGGTATGGTCCTTGGCGAAGATCCGGGTGGCGATGCGGTCCGCCACAAGGGTGGGCAGATGCTGCTCGAGTGCCTGCTGCGCGGCACCGGTGGCGTCGTAGCTGAGAGTGCTCATAGTGGGTTAGGAAGCCTTCCGTGCAGAGGCGAGGGCGCCTTCGACGTCGGCCAGCAGTTCCTTCCAGCTGGCCACGAACTTGTCGAGGCCTTCGGATTCAAGGAGCGCGACAACCTCGTTGTAGGAGATGCCGAGCGCTTCGAGGGCGTCCAGCGTGGCGTTGGCTTCCGTCGTAGGTGCCGGAGATGGTGTCCCCGGTGACGACGCCGTGGTCGAACGTGGCGTCGAGGGTCTTCTCCGGCATGGTGTTCACTACGCCCGGGGCGACGAGCTCGGTGACGTACAGGGTGTCCGGGTAGGCCGGGTCCTTGACGCCGGTGGAGGCCCACAGCGGACGCTGGGGAAGTGCGCCGGCTTCGGCCAGCAGAGCCCAGCGTTCGGTGGCGAACAGCTCCTCGTAGACCTGGTAGGCCAGGCGGGCGTTGGCCACGCCGGCCTTGCCCTTGAGGGCCTTGGCTTCCTCGGTGCCGAGGGCGTCGAGGCGCTTGTCGATCTCGGAGTCCACGCGGGAGACGAAGAACGAGGCCACCGAGTGGATCTTGGCGAGGTCGTGGCCGTTTTCCTTGGCCTGCTCGAGGCCGGACTGGAAGGCGTTGATGACGGCGCGGTAGCGCTCGAGCGAGAAGATCAGGGTCACGTTGACGCTGATGCCCTCGGCGAGGGTAGCGGTGATCGCTTCCAGGCCTTCAAGGGTTGCCGGGATCTTGATGTGGACGTTGTCCTTGTTGACCTTCTTGTACAGGTGCTTGGCTTCGGCGATGGTGCCGGCCGTGTCCCAGGCGAGGCGCGGGTCAACTTCGATGGACACGCGGCCGTCAACACCCTTGGTTGCTGCTGCCACGGGGGCGAACAGGTCGCAGGCGTCGGCGACGTCGGTGGTGGTGATTTCGAAGATGGTCTCTTCGATGCTGGCGCCGGCTGCTGCCTGGGCTGCGATGGTGGCGTCGTAGTCCGTGCCGGACGTGATGGCGGCGTGGAAGATGGACGGGTTGGTGGTCACACCAACCACGTTCTTCTCTTCGATGAGCTTGCGCAGGGTGCCGGTCTCGAGGCGGCTGCGGGAAAGGTCATCGAGCCAGATGGATACTCCGGCGTCGGAGAGCTGCTGTGTAGGGGTAGTCATGGTGTTATCTCCTGAATTCTGGGTTAGGCCTGCAGGCCGGCGAGGGAGTCCTTGGCGGCGGCGGCGACTGCCTCCGCGGTGATGCCGAACTCCTTGAAGAGGCGCTTGTAGTCAGCGGAAGCGCCGTAGTGTTCGAGGCTGACGGAGCGGCCGGCGTCGCCGACGAACTCCCTCCAGCCCAGTGCCAGGCCGGCTTCGACCGAGACGCGGGCCTTGACGGCGGCGGGAAGCACGGACTCGCGGTAGGCGGCGTCCTGCTTGTTGAACCACTCAACGCACGGCATGGAGATGACGCGGGCGGCGATGCCTTCGGCCTGGAGGGCTTCGCGGGCCTGGACGGCCAGCTGGACCTCGGAGCCGGTGCCGATCAGCAGCACGTCGGCCGGAACGGTGGCGCCGTCCTTGGCCGCTTCGGCCAGGACGTAGCCGCCCTTGGCGACGCCGGCAACGGAACCGAACGTGTCGCCGTCGGCCGCACCTTCACCACGGGCGTAGGTGGGGATGTTCTGGCGGGTCAGGACGATGCCGGCCGGGTTTTCGTGGTTCTCCAGCATGGTCTTCCATGCCACAGCAACCTCGTTGGCGTCGCCGGGGCGGACAACGTCCAGGCCCACGATGGCGCGCAGGGTGGCGAGCTGTTCCACCGGCTGGTGGGTGGGGCCGTCTTCGCCCAGGCCGATGGAGTCGTGCGTCCAGACGTACAGCGACGGGACACCCATCAGCGCGCCGAGGCGGATGGCCGGGCGCTGGTAGTCGCTGAAGATCAGGAACGTGCCGGAGAACGCGCGGGTCCGGCCGTGCAGCGAAATGCCGTTCACGATCGAGGCCGCGGCGTGCTCGCGGATGCCGAAGTGCAGGACGCGGCCGTACGGGTTTCCGGACCAGGCATCAGTCTGCTTGGACGCGGGCACGAACGACGGCGAGCCTTCGATCGTGGTGTTGTTGGACTCGGCGAGGTCGGCCGAGCCGCCCCACAGTTCCGGCATGACCGGGCCCAGTGCGTTGAGCACCTTGCCGGACGCTGCGCGGGTGGAGACGTCCTTGCCGGCTTCGAAGACCGGAAGCGCGGCGTCGAGGCCGGCAGGCAGTTCGCGGGCCTCGATGCGCTGCAGGAGTGCTGCGCCTTCGGGGTTTGCCGCCTGCCAGGCGTTGAAGGACTCTTCCCATTCCTTGCGGGCGGCTGCGCCGCGGTCCACGACGGCGCGGGCGTGGGCCAGGACGTCCTGGTCCACCTCGAAGGACTTGGCCGGGTCGAAGCCCAGGACGGACTTCAGGCCTGCCACCTCCTCGGCGCCCAGGGCTGAACCGTGGATCTTGCCGGTGTTCTGCTTCTTCGGTGCCGGGTAGCCGATGATGGTGCGCAGCGAGATGATGGACGGCTTGGACGTCTCGGCCTTCGCGGCGAGCAGGGCCGAGTAGAGCTCCTGCACGTCTTCGACGTATTCGCCGGTCTTGGTCCAGTCCACGCGCTGGGTGTGCCAGCCGTAGGCCTCGTAGCGCTTGAGGACATCCTCGGTGAAGGAGATGTCGGTGTCGTCCTCGATGGAGATGTGGTTCTCGTCGTAGACCACCACGAGGTTGCCCAGTTCCTGGTGCCCGGCCAGCGAGGAAGCCTCGGAGGTCACGCCTTCCTGGATGTCGCCGTCGGAGGCGATGACCCAGATGGTGTGGTCGAACGGGGACGTGCCCTCGGCAGCGTCGGCGTCGAACAGGCCGCGTATGCGGCGCTGGGAGTAGGCGAAGCCCACCGAGGAGGCCAGGCCCTGGCCCAGCGGGCCGGTGGTGATCTCCACACCGGCGGTGTGCTTGTACTCGGGGTGGCCCGGCGTGAGCGAATCCCAGGTGCGCAGCGCCTGAAGGTCCTTCAGTTCCAGTCCGTAGCCGGAAAGGAACAGCTGAATGTACAGCGTCAGCGAGGTGTGGCCCGGCGACAGGATGAAACGGTCACGTCCCAGCCAGTCCGGGTTGCGCGGATCGTGGCGCATGAGCTTCTGAAAGAGAAGGTACGCGGCCGGGGCCAGGCTCATGGCCGTACCGGGGTGGCCGTTACCAACCTTCTCCACTGCATCCGCAGCCAGAACACGGGCGGTGTCCACCGCGCGCTGGTCCAAGCTGGTCCATGACAGTTCTTGCTCTTCCAAATGTGGCACGAAAACCGGGCCCCTCTCTGTGCTGACGGTGGGCTGTACACCGGATCCGGTCTGGGGACGCTGAGGTGCCCGCTGCGGTGTGTACCAGCCGTTCACCATCGAAACGTGGATCTATCACTCAGACACTGCCATCAGGAACGCGGTTTCCACCGCTTTCCCATTGCGTGCTGATCTGGTGACAGCTTAGCTCCATTCCACTCTCCGGTCAGCGCAAATCTCACCTTTTGGACGCAATTTCGCCTTATGTGAATGACTGTTCCGTGAGGTTGAGTTAATCTGCTCGAATCGAGCCTGCGAGCGATCATCTGGGCCTATTGACGGGCCTTCTGTTACAAATGCGCACGGTATGATATTCGGAGGCCGACGCCGGGTAACCGCACCCCTCGGGGGTTGCGGCGAGACTCCAGGGCATTGCCGGGACCTCCATGTCTGATGATCATTTGGCGGGTTGCCCGGACAAACGGCCTGAAGATCCAGCTGCACCGCCAGACAGAACTGCCAACCAGAACGGGTGACTGCCACCGTGAGCACAACCGATACGCCGCTGAATGCTTCCCCCTCCCGAGGGAGAGCCGGGCTGGCCCGCAAGGCCAAGGCGTATTTCGCCCTCACCAAACCGCGCGTGATTGAGCTGTTGCTCGTCAGCACGCTGCCCACCATGATTTACGCCGAGCGCGGGTTCCCGTCCGATCGGATTGATCCTGGCCACGCTGGTGGGCGGCGCCTTCGCTGCCGGCAGCGCCGGGGCGTTCAACTGCTATATCGACCGCGACATCGACAAGCTGATGCACCGCACGGAGAACCGGCCGCTCGTCACCGGAGAGGTGACCCCCCGTGAGGCGCTGGTCTTTTCCTGGCTCCTCGGCGCCGCTGCCATCGCCATCCTCTGGTTCGGGGCCAACCCGCTGGCCGCCTGGCTCGGTTTCGCCGCGATCTTCTTCTATGTCGTCATTTACACGATCATCCTGAAGCGCCGCACCGCGCAGAACATCGTGTGGGGCGGTGCCGCGGGCTGCTTCCCCGTGGTGATCGCCTGGGCCGCCGTAACCAACACCGTGGAGTGGCCGGCCATCATCCTGTTTATGGTGATTTTCCTGTGGACACCGCCGCACTACTGGCCGCTGTCCATGCGCTACGGCGAGGATTACCGCAACGCCAATGTGCCCATGCTCGGCGCCATTGCCGGCGCCAAGGTGGTTTCGGTCCAGGTGGTCCTCTACGCGTGGGCCATGGTGGCCTGCTCGCTGCTGATGGTTCCGGCCGGCGGGGCGGGCTGGGTATACACGGTGACGGCTGTCCTTGCCGGAGCATGGTTCCTCTACGAGTCGCATGCCCTCTACAGCCGGGCGCAGCGCGAAGACATCTCTGACAAGCGGGCCATGAAGGTCTTCCACGGCTCCATCAGCTACCTGACGCTGCTGTTCATCGCCCTGGCCGTGGATCCGTTCGTCGGCTCCGCCATCATCGGCTGACCCGCCGCCCACACCCCAGACGCTCTCTCACTTAACGTGGGTTTTTGAAGGACGCTCTCTCACTTAACGTGGGTTTTCGGCCATCCCTCTCTCACTCGCTTCAGGAGTGTCCTGCACCCTCCCTCGCCATGAAGGCGGGGGAGGGTTTTCTGTTTCTGCAGTCGACGTCACGCGAGAGCCCCGAGTCACCGCCGGGAGTGATAGAGCGTTCGGGTATTTGCCACGTTAAGTGATGAGCGTCCGGGAAATTGCCACATTAAGTGAGAGAGCGTCCGGATGGGGAAGTGGCCGGCCCGTCGTGGGCCGTGGCACTTCCGCCGCGGCTGCCAGGCAGTCGGGGCTGTTACGTGAGGCTGAAACGGCCGACGACGGCGGCGCGAGTTTAGGCGGCAAGTCACCTTCACGCCGGACTGCCGCGCTGGGCACAACGCGCGCGCCCGTCTGGGTGACAGAACTGTCATATGTGTCACGTTAAGTGTCAAATGATGTGATGCCGTGGTTACGGTGGGATGGATACTTGCCGAAAGCAAAGGAAAATCCATGGCCCCCGGTCTCCCAAATGTCCCGTCCCTGAACCACAGTCCGCCGTCCTCCGGTTCGCCACGCCCTGGCCGTTTTGCGCTGCGGCGCCAAGCCTTCCTAGGGAATCTCGGCGCTGACCTTCCCGCCTCCCTCGTCGTTTTCCTGGTGGCGCTGCCGCTCTCGCTCGGCATCGCCGCGGCATCCGGCGCCCCGATCATGGCCGGGCTCATCGCCGCCGCCGTCGGGGGCCTGGTTGCCGGCAGCCTTGGCGGGTCGCCGCTGCAGGTCAGCGGCCCGGCAGCAGGACTGACAGTCATCGTGGCGCCGGGCTGGTGGAGCAGTTCGGCTGGCAGGCGACGTGCGCCATCACTGCAGCGGCCGGCGTCGTACAGGTGCTGCTGGGGGCCAGCCGTGTGGGCCGGTCCGCACTGGCCGTCTCGCCGGTGGTGGTTAAGGCAATGCTGGCCGGCATCGGCATCACCATCATGCTCCAGCAGATCCACGTCCTCCTCGGATCGCAGCCAGCGGGCTCCGCGGTGGAGAACCTCGCGGCCCTGCCCGCTGCGATCACCAACCTTGAACTCCACGCGGCCCTGTTGGGCCTTACCGTTATCTGCATCCTGCTGGGATGGAAGTACGTCCCCGCCGCCGTCCGGCGCATCCCCGGCCCGCTGGCCGCCGTCGTCGCCGGTACCGCACTGTCAGTGGCTCTGGCACCGGATGTGGAACGGATTTCCTTCAATGGTTCAATTTTCGACGCCGTGGCACTTCCGGCACTGCCGGAAGGCAACTGGCAGGCCATCACCTTCGCCGTCATTTCCATGGCCCTGATTGCCAGCATCGAGTCACTGCTCTCCGCCGTGGCGGTGGACAAGATGCAGAACGGACCGCGCACCAACCTCAACAGGGAACTGGTAGGCCAGGGCGCCGCCAACATCGTGTCCGGTTCGCTCGGCGGACTGCCAGTCACTGGCGTCATAGTCCGCAGCGCCACCAACGTGGAAGCCGGGGCCAGGACGCGCACGTCCGCCATCCTCCACGGCATCTGGATCCTCGTCTTTTCGGCACTCTTCGCCGGCCTCATCCAGCTCATCCCGCTGTCCGTCCTGGCCGGGCTGCTCATGGTGATTGGCGCCCGACTGATCAAGATCGCCGACATCCGCACCAGCCTGCGCACCGGTGAGCTCCCGATCTATGCCGTCACCCTGTTGTGCGTGGTCTTTCTCAACCTGCTGGAAGGCGTCATCATCGGCCTGGCCCTTGCCGCCGCCAGCGTCCTCTGGCGCGTGCTGCGCGCAGAGGTGAAGGCCCACGAACCAGCGACCCCTGCGGCTACCTGGCGGATCACCATTGCCGGTTCGTGCAGCTTTTTTGCCCTGCCGCGGCTCAACCGGGTACTGCACGCCATACCGGAAGGCCAGGACGTGGTGGTCGAAATGAACGCCGACTACCTTGACCACGCCTTCCGTGAGGCGCTGATCGCATGGCAACAGCAGTACCAGGCCACGGGAGGGACCGTCAGGGTCGAGGAACACGGCAATACGCTCTTCCAGGACGCCGCGTCCCGTCCGCCCAAGCGTCAGGACGCCCGCGAACTCCCGCTCCCGCCCCGGACATCGTGGCAGGGTGCCGTCGGGGGACCGGCGCCCGCTGATGCCGGGACGACGGACGGCGGGCAGGCCAGGAAGCCGCTCCGGTCCATCTTGCAGGGCATCAACAAGTACCACCGCCGGTTTGCCGATCAGGTCCGTCCGCTGGTGCAGGACCTGACCGACGTGCAGAACCCCGATACTTTATTCGTTGCCTGCGTCGATTCCCGCGTCAACCCCAACCTGATTACCAGCAGCGGTCCCGGGGACCTGCTGACCCTGCGCAATATCGGCAACGTGGTGTGCCATGACGGGCAGGACGCCTCCATTGACTCGGTCCTGTCCTTTGCGGTGAATGCCTTGGATGTGGACTCGATCGTCATTTGCGGGCACTCGAACTGCGGTGCCATGAAAGCCCTCATCCAGGACGCGGACGGGGCCGGAGTGGCGGCCTTGGGCGCCGGTTTCGACGCCTGGCTCGATCACGCCCGTCCCAGCTACCAGGAGTTGCTTGCCAACCATCCGGTGGCGCAGGAAGCCGCCGACGCCGGGTACAGCCGCCTTGACCAGCTCGGCATGGTGAACGTGGCCGTGCAGCTGGCCAAGCTGGACCGGCACCCGGTGGTGGGCCCTGGGCTCACCGGCGGGACAGTCCAGGCTACGGGCCTGTTCTACGACATCGCCACGGCACGGGTTGTCCTGGTGAAACCCGGGGGCATCGAGATCCTGGACCCGGCACACGCCGCAGGCGTGCTCCGCGCGGCGGTCGCAGCCGGTTAGCCGTCACCTGCAGATGCAGCGAGGCGCCCCGGGTTCGCCAGAACCGGGGGCGCCTCGCTGCGTCTGCAGGAAGGAACGGCCGTTACCGGGCCGCCACCGGACTGCTGCGCGCAAGATCCCACGCGTTGGTTGCGGTGCTCATGAGCAGCGCCGCCGCAAGCTCATTGGGTTTGTTGTGTAGGGTGTTTTTGTTGCCGGGAGGTTGATTCCGGCATGGCTGGCTGGGGCTGGTGTACGTTGGGCGCTGGTGGAATCGTTCGGGGTGTTTGTTGTAGTAGCGCTGTAGTGCCTGGTCCCGGGTTTTCCAAACTTCCTTCCATGAGCCGTCATGGACTTCGGCGGGCGAGAACAGTGCGATGCCCGAGTGTTTGTGTTGGGTGTTATACCAGGGCACGTCGTCGGCAAGGTAGGCCCGGGCGGCCTCGACTCTCTTTGAACACACGGGGATAACCGGACCTGTACTTCATCGTCCGGAACCCGGACTCGGAGAAGGGGTTGTCGTTCGAGACGTAGGGCCGGTTGTGGGAGAGCTCCACGCCGTGGCCGGTGAGAGCTTCGCGGAGCAGGTTTGATCGCATCGCCGGCCCCGAGTCGGCGTGAACTAGCGCGGCGCGCCATACCGGGCGATCGCGGTTTCGAACATCTCCACAGCGAGATCGTCCGCCTCCCGTTCCTCTACCCGCCAGGCCACCATGCGGCGGGAGTAGATATCAAGACCGAGTAGGCCTTGAACACTTCCCCGCCAGGTCATACAGATCGTGATGTCCCAGACCAGACCTGCCCCGGCCCGTGGCCATCACCACAGCTTCTCCCGCGGGGGCCGGTTCTTCCCTATCCTGGTCGGGATCGCGGGCGCAGCATCTGGCTCTCTATCTGCGCCGCGACCCGCCACCATGTGCGCGAAACAGCATCACCCCCGCGTCCCAGGCAGCCGCGTAGGAATGATCAACGAGACCTGTCGGCCCGCCCACCAGGATGTATTCGCAGATCCGTCGCGTCATTGGCGCTGACACGTGACTGGTAAGCGCGTTCAGACTGTCCGAGCGTCCTGGACCCCTGCGCGGGATTCTGCCGTAGTGCCAGTCTAGCGATACGCCGCGAACTCGAGGCTTGCCGTTGCCAGCCGTGAGCGTTGTCGTTACCGGACGAGGATGTTCTCGGCTTCGATGAACCTTTCAGATCTTACGTCCGCCGTATCGCTCTCACGCTCAACTCGTGCAAGAGCCCGATAGCTTTTCCCAAGCTGTATTCGTGCCTTCAAATCACAATACGCCCTTGAGCTGTTCGACTTCACTGTGTTCAGCGATCTCTTTGGCGCGCGCTTTCTCAAACGCACCACTCGCCATTCGTGCGCCATGTTCCCATGCTCTCGTGAATCAATTCCGTCGAGTCACCCTCTTGCACCATCCTCCGCCAGCCCGAACGTCCACTCAGTCACTGCTGGAGCAAGCCATTCCTTCCTCGTCCCGTACGCTGCACGTAATACTGATGCACCAACTCCCAATCTCATCGCGCTAATACCTCGCGCACCAACAGTCATATCTGCTCCTGCTCCCATCAATCATTGCTACTCACAACCAGCCTACTAATTCCAATAGAAAAGTCTAAAGGCGAGTGCCACGGTTCCGCTGGAACCGTGGCACTCGTTCGGGCTACCTGGCGCGGGGCTACTTCGTCGGGCTGGAACGCGCGACGTCGGCCGCGTTGGTTGCTGCGCTCATCAGCAGTGCCGCAGCAAGCATGTGGGCGCCCACCAGCAGGGCCGGAATGCCGTTGTAGTACTGCGTGAAGCCGATGACTGCCTGCAGCAGCGTGACGCCCAGGAGCAGGAGCGCGCGGTCCGGTACGGGCCCTGGACCCGGCGGGTGAACACCAGCACCAGCGCGAACAGGGTGCCGGCCGTGATCAGGTACGCCGGTACGGCGTGGATGTGGGAGAACAGGTCCCAGTCGAGACCGTTGCGCGGTGCGTCGGCGTCACCGGCGTGCGGACCGGATCCGGTCACCACCACGCCGAGCATCACGGCGAGGGCAGAGAAAAGCGCGACGGCGGATGTCACCGGGCGCAGTACGCCCGGCAACGCGGGCAGCGCCGCGGAGGCAAAACGCCCGGTCCGGCCGTAGGCGCGGTTGACCAGCAGGGTGGCGATGACCACCAGTGCCATGGACACCAGGAAGTGCATGCCCACTACCCACGGATTGAGGTTGGTCAGCACGGTGATGCCGCCGATCACTGCCTGCGCCGGGATGCTGGCCAGCAGGCCCAGCGCCAGGAGGAACAGGTCCCGGCGCTCCCTGCGGAGGTTCCACAGGTACACCAGCATGAGCACTGCCACGGCTGCCAGGGCGAAGGTCAGGAGCCGGTTGCCGAACTCGATGAACCCGTGGATACCCATCTCCGGCGTATTAACCAGGGAGGTGTCGGTACACCGCGGCCAGGTGGGGCAGCCCAGGCCGGACGCGGTCAGCCGGACCGCGCCGCCGGTGACCATCAGCAGGGTCTGGCCAATGAGTGACGCCACAGCGAGGCGCCGCACGCGGGCATCGACGGTACGGGGCAGCCGCGACGCCAGGCGGCCGGCAAACTGGGGGAGGCGTGAAGCCGTGCTCACGGATATCTCAATTCCACTTGAACCAACGGATGGCTGCTGCGCCGGCAAGGACTGTCCAGATCAGCAGGATTAGGGCGGCACCAAAATTAACGGTGCCGAAGAGGAAGGCCTCGCGCAAGGCCTCGCCCAGTGCGCCGGAGGGCAGGTAGTGCACAGTTTCCTGGGCAGCGGCAGGCAGCCGGCCGGGAGGAATGACGATGCCGCCCAGCGCACCGAGCAGGATCCACAGCAGGTTGGTGATGGCCAGGGTGGCCTCGGGCCGGACGGTGCCGGCAACCAGAAGCCCCAGCGCGGTGAAAGCCGCGGCGCCCAGGACCAGCAGCGCCAGGCCCGGGAGCCAGCCGGCGGCCGGCGGCGTCCAGCCGAGCGGCAAGGCAACGGCTGTAACCACCAGGACCTGCAGCGAGAGCACAGTCAGGACAGCCAGGACCTTGCCGGCGATGAGTCCGGGGCGGCCCAGCGGCGTGGTGGACAGGAAGCGGAGGACACCGTACCGGCGGTCGAACCCGGTGGCGATCCCTTGGCCGGTAAAGGCGGTGGACAGGGCGCAGAGCGCCAGGATGCCCGGGGACGGCGACATTGATCCGGCTGCCGCCGAGCCCGTCCAGGAGCGGCGTGACGGTCAGGCCCACCAGGGCGAGCAACGGCAGGACCACGGCAAGGATCAGCTGCTCGCCGTTCCTGAGCATGGCGCACGGCTTCGTACTTGCCCTGCAGCAGGATGCGGCGGAGAAGGGTGGCGGGCGCCTGGCGTTCAGCGGCGGCGGGAGTGGCTGTCATCGGATGTCCTTTCCCGAAATATCCAGGAAGACGTCTTCGAGGCTGCGTGCTTCGAGGCTCAGCGAGCTGGGCATAACGCCGTGGGCGGCCCACCATGAGGCGAGCGATGCCAGGTCCTGGGGCGTGAGCGGTCCGGTGGCGACGTAGCTGCCGGCGCGTGTTTCACTGACGGAGATGGCCTCGGACAGCACGCCGTCGAGGTTGAGCCCGGGTGGTGCTTCGAAGAGGAGGGTCCGGATGTGCTCGCCCGATTCCACGGCGGGCTCACGCTGGAGGAGCTGCGCCACCGTTCCTTCGGCGACGTTGCGTCCGGCGTCGATGATGTAGACGTAGTCGGCCAGCCGCTGGGCGTCATCCATCAGGTGCGTGGTGAGGATGATCCCCATCCCGGCGTCCCGCAGCTCGGCGATCAGCTCGAAGACCAGCTGGCGGGACTGCGGGTCCAGTCCTGCGCTGGGTTCGTCCAGGAAGAGGACCTCCGGGTTGCCGATGAGGGCAGCGGCGAGGGCCAGCCGCTGCTTCTGCCCGCCGGAGAGCCGGCGCACGGTGGTCCTGGCGAAGGTGTCTATGCCGAGCCGCTGGACCAGTTCGTCAACGGACCGGGGCCGCGCGTACATCCCGGCGATGTGGCGCAGGAGCGGGATTGGCCTGGCCGACGGCGGGAGCCCGCCGTCCTGAAGCATCACACCGACGCGGGAGCGCAGGTCAGCCCCTGCACGGCCAGGATCCTGGCCAAGCAGCGAAATGGTTCCACCGCTGCGCGTCTGCAGGCCCTGGGCGCATTCGATGGTGGTGGTTTTGCCGGCACCGTTGGCTCCGAGGAGGGCGGTCACCTGGCCGCGTTCGGCAATGAGTGAGACGCCGCTCACCACCCGGAGCATCTTTCCGTCCAGGCTGGCCAGCGGACCAACATCCTTAATTAACCCGCTGATGGACAGAACCGGGGATTTGGGGGATCGCACCCCAGCATTCTACGCGATGTAGTACTGAGGCGAGGTGCCGCTGCCGGTGCTCGCGACGATCACGCAGGTCAGCCTCACCTTACTGGAATGGGGGACTAAATTACGACATGATTGTGTTGTGTATTCCATGACCAACGCTACTGCTGTGCCTTTTGCCGGGCACGGAGCGCCGCGCACCACCACGGACCGCGGCCACGTTGCCGTTTCGCCGGTGGCGGACCCTGACGAGCGTACCCGGGACCGCGTCCTGGGTGCCGTTCTGGAGCACGGCCCCATCAGCGCCGCGGAACTTGGCGACATGCTGGGCTTCACCCCCGCAGCAGTCCGGAGGCATCTTGACCACCTGGACCGCAGCGGTGTCATCGAAGTCAAGCGCGTGGCCAAGGCCGGCGCCGGCGCTGGACGCCCCGCCCGCCGCTACGTTCTGAGTTCGCAGGGCCAGTCCACGCTTGGCAACGATTACCTCGACATCGCCACCCTGGCGCTCAAGCAGCTCCAGGAAGTGGCGGGCGACGACGCCGTCCGCGCGTTCGCCGTCGAGCGCTTTGCCGATATGGAACGCCGGTAC
This sequence comes from uncultured Actinomycetota bacterium, assembly GCA_963741285.1. Lineage (GTDB taxonomy): Bacteria > Actinomycetota > Actinomycetes > Actinomycetales > Micrococcaceae > Arthrobacter. The sequence continues at coordinate 882,126 of CAVUHH010000025.1, read as the reverse complement.
GCGCCCGAGATCGAGCAGGCCGGCACGGACATCACCGCCCGCGCACGGGCCTTGTCCGAGGCCCTCAGCCGGGACGGGTTTGTGGCCTCGGCAGCCTCGATCGAGGCGAAGGCCCCGTTGCCGGCGGCACTCTCCAGCGTCCAGCTGTGCCAGGGGCACTGCCCCATCCAGCAGCTGGCCGCCCACTTTCCTGTTTTCTGCGACGTGGAGACCGAAGTTTTCTCCCGGCTGGTCGGCGTCGACGTACGCCGCCTGTCCACCCTCGCGCGCGGCGGACACGTCTGCACCACCCACATACCCACAGGCCGGCTGGCTGCAGGGGGACCCCAAGTCCCGCAGGCAGCCCCCGCCGGCCTGAATGAAGTAACCAACCATCAGCAAGAAAGGCCGTGATGACGGACCAACTATCAGAGAAAGCGGTAGCCGAAGACACTGTGATCTCGGAGATTCTGGAAAAGAATCCCGAGCTCCACGGCATCGGCACGTACGAGTACGGCTGGTCCGACAAGAACGACGTCGGCGCCAACGCCCGCCGCGGCATCAACGACGAAGTTGTCCGTGACATTTCGGACAAAAAGAGCGAGCCCCAGTGGATGCTCGACCTTCGCCTCAAGGGCCTGAAGTACTTCGACCGCAAGCCCATGCCCACCTGGGGTGCAGACCTCTCCGGCATCGACTTCGACAACATCAAGTACTTCGTCCGGTCCACGGAGAAGCAGGCCGCCACGTGGGAAGACCTGCCCGAGGACATCCGGAACACGTACGAGAAGCTGGGCATCCCGGAAGCTGAGCGCAGCCGCCTTGTTTCCGGCGTCGCCGCACAGTACGAGTCCGAGGTGGTCTACCACCAGATCCGCGAGGACCTGGAACAGCAGGGCGTCATCTTCCTGGACACCGACACCGCGCTGCGTGAGCACCCGGAGATCTTCCAGGAATACTTCGGCACCGTCATTCCGGTGGGCGACAACAAGTTCGCGTCGCTGAACACGGCTGTCTGGTCCGGCGGCTCCTTTGTGTACGTCCCCAAGGGCGTCCACGTGGACATCCCGCTGCAGGCATACTTCCGCATCAACACGGAAAACATGGGCCAGTTCGAGCGGACCCTGATCATCGCCGACGAGGACTCCTACGTCCACTACATCGAAGGCTGCACCGCCCCGATCTACACCTCGGACTCGCTGCACTCCGCCGTGGTGGAAATCATCGTGAAGAAGGGCGCCCGCGTCCGCTACACCACCATCCAGAACTGGTCCACCAACGTGTACAACCTGGTGACCAAGCGTGCCATCTGCGAAGAGGGCGCCACCATGGAGTGGGTTGATGGCAACATCGGCTCCAAGGTCACCATGAAGTACCCGGCCGTCTACCTGGTGGGCGAGCACGCCAAGGGCGAGACCCTGTCCATCGCCTTCGCCGGCGCCGGCCAGCACCAGGACACGGGCTCCAAGATGGTGCACATCGCACCGAACACCAAGAGCTCCATCATCTCCAAGTCCGTGGCCCGTGGCGGTGGACGTGCTGCCTACCGTGGCCTGGTCCAGGTCCGTGAAGGCGCCAAGCACTCGGCCAACACCGTCCGTTGTGACGCGCTTCTGGTTGACACCATCAGCCGTTCGGACACCTACCCGTACATCGACATCCGCGAGGATGACGTGGTGATGGGCCATGAAGCAACTGTTTCCCGGGTCAGCGAAGAGCAGCTCTTCTACCTGATGTCCCGCGGCATGCGCGAAGACGAAGCCATGGCGATGATCGTCCGTGGCTTTATCGAGCCCATTGCCCGCGAACTCCCGATGGAGTACGCACTTGAGCTGAACCGCCTGATTGAACTGCAGATGGAAGGGTCCGTCGGATAACGATGACTGAAATCACTACTGAAAAGGCCCGCATCGGCGCGCCCTCGGCCCAGCCGTTTATCGACGGCTTCACGGAAGAGGGCGAAAGCCTGTCTCCGATCAACGCCGCCAATTCCAAGGCCCCGCTGGCCGGCGAAGCGGTCAAGAGCCACTCGCACGGCGGCGGCGTCGGCATTCCGGACAGCTCACGCGCCGGCCGGCTGACCTCCTACAACCTGGCGGACTTCAAGCCCCTGACCGGGATGGAAGAGGACTGGCGGTTCACCCCGCTCAAGCGCCTTCGCGGCCTGCACAGCGACGTCCTCGCGGGTGCTGCCCCCGCCGTCACCGTCAGCGGCCCCGGACCGCGTGACGGTGGAGACCGTGGCCCGCGATGACAAGCGCATCGGTTCTGCCGGCATCCCGGAGGACCGCGTGTCCGCCAACGCCTGGGAGAACTTCAGCGAAGCCACCGTTCTCACCATCCCGGCTGAGTTTGAAGCGGACTCCGAGATCACTGTCCTCATCACCGGCCAGGACACTGTGGCAGCCGCCCAGCACCTGGTGATCGTGGCGGAGAAGTTCTCCAAGTCCGTTGTTGTCCTGGACCACCAGGGCTCAGCTGTGGTGTCCGAGAACATCGAAATCGTTGTTGAAGACGGCGCCGACCTCACCGTTGTCTCGCTCCAGGAATGGAACGACGACGCCGTGCACGCCTCCTCGCAGCAGGCCAAAGATCGGCCGCGACGCGAAGCTCAAGCACGTGGTTGTCAGCCTCGGCGGCGACCTGGTCCGCGTCACGCCGTCGGCCCGTTTCACCGCTCCCGGCGGCGAAGCGGAAATGTTCGGCCTGTACTTCGCCGACGCCGGCCAGCACCTTGAGCAGCGCCTGTTCGTTGACCACGCAGTGGCCAACTGCACCTCCAACGTGCTGTACAAGGGCGCGCTGCAGGGCCGCAACGCCCACGCTGTGTGGGTAGGCGACGTCCTGATCCGCAAGGAAGCCGAAGGCACCGACAGCTACGAGGCCAACCGCAACCTGCTGCTCACCGACGGCGCCCGCGCCGACTCGGTGCCCAACCTCGAAATCGAGACCGGCCTGATCAAGGGAGCCGGCCACGCCAGCGCCACCGGACGTCTGGACGACGAGCACCTGTTCTACCTGATGGCCCGTGGCATCCCTGAGGATGCTGCCCGTCGCCTGGTGGTCCGTGGCTTCCTGCACGAGATCATCCAGCAGATCAAGGTACCGGCCCTCGAAGAGCGGCTGACCGAGGCTGTTGAGCGCGAACTCGCCGTGACGAACAACTAGGCGGCGGACGTACTGATGACTGACCAGCCAAAGGGCGAACTTGTCTGCAAGACGGATGAAATCCAGCTCAAGCAGGCGCTGCGGATCCTGATCGACGACTTCCCTGTCGCCATCGTCAAGGATTCCATGGGAGAAATCCACGCCATCGGGGACACCTGCTCGCACGCGGACATCTCCTTGTCCGAGGGCGAAGTGGAGGGGTGCATGATCGAATGCTGGGGCCACGGCTCCCAGTTCGACCTGCGCAGCGGCGAGCCGCTCCAGCTGCCCGCCTACGATCCCGTCCCGGTTTTCGCCGTCGAGATCCGCGGAGATGAGGTCTATGTGGACTTCACGAACGTCCTCAACGGCGCGGAAGCCCCGAACTTCAGCTAGCAGCATCAGCCGGCGCAGCCGGCAGCGGCATACCAAGCAACAGAACCAAACTTCCAGACAAAGACCGCACCGCCGCCGAAGGGCCCGGTGCAGAGGAGAACAAGACTTATGTCTACTCTTGAGATCAAGGACCTGCACGTCAGCATTGACACGGAGCAGGGCACCAAAGAGATCCTGAAGGGCGTCAGCCTGACCATCAAGACCGGCCAGACCCACGCCATCATGGGCCCCAACGGTTCCGGCAAGTCCACCCTGGCCTCCACCATCGCCGGCCACCCGCGCTACAACGTCACCAGCGGCACCATCACGCTCGACGGCGAAGACGTCCTGGCGATGAGCGTTGACCAGCGCGCCCGCGCCGGCGTCTTCCTGGCCATGCAGTACCCCGTGGAGGTCCCCGGTGTCAGCATGACCAACTTCCTGCGCACCGCCAAGACCGCCATTGACGGCGAAGCGCCCAAGCTGCGCACCTGGACCAAGGAAGTCAAGGACGCCATGGCCCAGCTCCGCATCGACGCCGACTTCGCCCAGCGCAACGTCAACGAAGGCTTCTCCGGCGGCGAGAAGAAGCGCGTGGAGATCCTCCAGCTCGAACTCTTCAAGCCGAAGTTCGCCATCCTGGACGAGACCGACTCCGGCCTGGACGTCGACGCCCTGAAGGTTGTCTCCGAAGGCGTCAACCGCGCCCACGCCGAAGGCAACATGGGTACGCTGCTCATCACGCACTACACGCGTATCCTGCGTTACATCAAGCCTGACTTCGTCCACGTGTTCGTTGACGGCCAGGTTGTCGAAGAGGGCGGCCCGGAACTGGCCGACCGCCTCGAAGAAGAAGGCTACGACCGTTACGCCACGGGCGCCGGCGCAGCCACCATCGCCGCTGCAGCACAGGCCTAGTAAGGACTTGCCATGACCGAAATCAAAGCGGCCCAGACGGGCCTCGAGGATATCGAAGAGGCACTGAAGGACGTCATCGACCCCGAGCTCGGCGTGAACATCGTTGACCTCGGGCTGCTGTACGGCCTGAAGTACTCCGACGACGACGGCGCCCTGCTGATCGACATGACCCTCACCACGGCTGCCTGCCCGCTCACCGACGTGATCGAGGAGCAGGTTGGCAAGGCCCTGGACGGTGTTGTGGACGACTGGCGCCTGAACTGGGTCTGGATGCCGCCGTGGGGTCCGGAACGGATCACCGATGACGGCAAGGACCAGATGCGGGCCCTCGGCTTCAACATCTGATGTCCAAAAAGTACGACGACGGCCGGTTACCTTCCGCGTGAAGGTGACCGGCCGTCGTCGTTCTTTCATCGATTGCTGAGTAGCTGTCGTTTTCAGGCCTCAGAACGACATCTACGGAGCAGTCGATGGAGCTTGTGGGCGGCGAGAGGGCCGGTGGGAGGCACTCGATCAAGTTAGAGGTTGGCCGCCGAGAACGTGTCGCACTGGTTGATGTCGCCGCTCTGGTAGCCGGTGTAGAACCATTTCTGCCGTTGCTCGCTGGAACCGTGCGTCCAGGCCTCGGGTGAGACGCGGCCGGTGGCTGCCTTCTGGATCCGGTCATCGCCCACCGCCGAGGCCGCCGACAGGGCATCGTTCAGGTCCTTCTGGGTGATCGCTTCCAGGAATGGCTGCCCGTTCGGCCCTGCCTGGGTTGAGGCATGCCGCACCCAGAGGCCGGCATAGCAGTCGGCCTGGAGCTCCACCCGGACAGCACCCGATTCCGGTCCCTGCGGATCCTGCTGGCCGCGGTCCAGGTAGCCCAGCACGTTCTGGATGTGGTGCCCGAATTCGTGCGCCACCACGTACTCCTGGGCCAAGGGACCGCCGGAGGAGCCGAAGCGGTCCACCAGGTCCTGGAAGAAGCCGGGATCAAAATAGGCGGTCCTGTCCGTCGGGCAGTAGAACGGGCCCACCGCGCTGGAGGCGGTACCGCATGAAGTACTGACGGCGTTGTCGAAGATGACCGTCTCAGGTTGCGGGTACTGGACGCCGTAGTCCTGAAGGTAGGCCGGCCAGAAAGCGTTGAGGCTGTTGACTGTCCCGGTGATCCGGCAGTCCAGCCGTGCGTCCGCGTCCGCGCCGGTTTGGCACGCCGGAGCCGTGCCCTGGCTCTGGTCAGGAGTACCTGCCCCGCCGGTCAGGCCTTCCAGCAGGGCGGGGTTGATCCCCAACAGGGCCGCGATGAGCAGGATGAGCCCGCCCCCGATGCCGCCGCCGACTTTGACGCCGCGGCCCATGCCGCGCCGGTCCTGCACCTGGGAGGGGTCCAACTGGACGTCGTCGTTGAAGCTCATGAAGTCACAATAGCCCTTGCCGGCACCGCCGAACCGGTGTCCGGCCGGTAAAGTTGGGACGATGCCTTTTCTCGACAAAATCCAGCGCTGGGCCGACGAACGCCCCCACGACACCGCCGTTGTGGTTGCCGGCCGGCGCATCCGCTGGGCCGAGCTCCGGAACGCCGCCACGGCCGCCGTTCCTGCCGCAGCAGCGGTCACTGTCCTGGCCGAAGCCAACTCCGTAGACTTCGCTGTCCGGTTCGCCGCCGCGGTTGCCGGGGAGCGGCAATGCGCCGTCCTGGATCCCGCCTGGCCGGAAGCCCTTCACCAGGAAATCAGGGCGCGGCTGGACGGTGCCGTGCGGCCTGGCACTGTGGCAGCCGTGGATGCGCTGGCCGACGGCCCGCCGGAATCGACCTTCCTGATCGGGCTGACCTCCGGCACCACCTCCGTGCCGAAGGCCTTCACCAGGTCGCGGCAGTCCTGGCGGAAATCCTTCGACGCGTCCATCGAGTTCTTTGGCCTCCGCCAGGACGACGTAACCCTGGCGCCCGGCCCGCTGGCGGCCAGCCTGAACCTCTATGCCCTGGCCGAGTGCCTGTATGCGGGCTCGGAGTTCCAGACGCTGGAAAGTTTCGACGTCGGTGACGTCCACGCAGCGATAACGCACGACGGCGTCACCCGCCTGGTCCTGGTGCCCACCATGCTGCGGTTGCTCAGTGAGCGCGGCCTCACCGGCGGCGTGGATGCCGCGGGCGTTCGGACCATCATCTGCGCAGGTTCCAAGCTCGACGCCCGAACCCTGGAAGCTGCACGCCGGTGGGCACCGAACGCCACCATCTATGAGTACTACGGCGCCTCCGAACTGAGCTTTGTCTCCGGCACCGGGCTGCCCGCCGGGGAGCTCGACGCCGGCGGCACCGGAATCGGCCGGGCGTTCCCGGGCGTGGAGGTCAGCATCCTGGACGACGGGGGAGCCGCACTGCCAGAAGGCGAAGTGGGCAATATCTGCGTCCGCAGCGGCATGGTGAGCAACGGCTACCTGTGGGGCGATGACGGCGAGGCCCTGCGTTCCTTCGGCGGCTGGTTTACCGTGGGCGACCAGGGATACCTGGCCGACGGTGAGCTGCACATCCTGGGCCGGCGCGCGGACATGATCCTCACCTCCGGGAAGAACGTCTACCCGCACGAGGTGGAGCTGGCGCTGGCTTCCGTCCCCGGCGTCGCGGCCGCCATTGCCGCCGGAATGCCTGACGACATCCGGGGCCAGCGTGTGGTGGCAGGAGTGGTTCCGGCCCACGGCGGAATCAGTGCCACCCAGCTGAAGGCCGGGCTCGAAAACATCCTGGCTCGCGACAAACGCCCCGTGCAGTACTACTCCCTGACCGAGCTGCCCACGACAGACCGCGGCAAGGTCAGCCGGAACATGCTTCTGGACTGGATCAGCGGGCACGACCAGCGTGTCCGCCGCCTTGGACTCTGAAGCCGACGGGCCTGAAACCGTGAACCCTGAAACCCAAGGCGCTGAGCTGCTGCCCGCGGACCGGCAACCCGTGATCATCGCGGCCCGGCGCACCGCAGTCTGCCGGGCCAACGGGTCACTCAAGGACCTGCGGGCGCACCAGCTCCTCGCCCCTGTCCTGAAGCAGCTCCTGACCGATGGCTTCCTGCCCCGGACGCCGTGTCAGATGTAATCATCGGCAATGCCGTTGGTGGCGGCGGCAACGTGGCCAGGCTGGCCCTGCTCGAGGCAGGGCTTCCCGTCAGCGTGCCCGGCCTGACTGTGGACCGGCAGTGCGGCTCGGGCCTCGATGCGATTGTGCTCGCCGCCAGGCTTGTGGCGGCCGGCGGAAACGCTGTGTACCTCGCCGGGGGAGTGGAAAGCATCAGTACGGCGCCGCTGCGCGCGTACCGGAACGACGACGGCGAACCTGACTTTTTCGCGCGCGCCCAGTTTGTGCCGCGCAGCTATGGCGACCCGGACATGGGCGTGGCTGCAGAGAACGTCGCAGTCCGTTTTGAGGTCAGCCGGGAGCGGCAGGACGCCCTGGCGCTGCGCAGCCACCAGCGCGCGTTGGCTGCCGCCGCAGCGGGCCACTTCAGTGCGCGAGATCACGCCACTGGAGGTCCCTTCCGGAACCGTCAGCGCCGACGACGGACCGCGCCGGGGACTTAACGCGGCAGTCCTGACCCGCTTCCCGGCTGCTTTTGTGGACGGCGGGACGGTCACCGCCGGCAACTCCTGCTTCGACGCGGACGCCGCCTCCGCCGTCGTGATCACTTCCCTGCAGCGTGCCCGTGAACTCGGCGTGGCCGACGGGTTGCTGGTGCTGGCCACGGATACGGCCGGGGTTGACCCGGAGCTGCTCGGTATCGGCGCCGCGGTTGCCGCCGGGCGGATGCTGGCGGGCAGGGGGATCTCAGCGGACAGCGTGGACCTGGTGGAGTTCAACGAGGCCTTCGCTTCACAGACATTGGCCTGCCTGGACCAACTGGGCATCGATCCGGACCGGGTGAACCTCGACGGCGGAGCGCTGGCGCTGGGCCACGCATACGGAGCCTCGGGGGCGGTGCTGGTCACCCGGCTGCTGGCCCAGGCACGGCGTGGCGGGAACCACGGTTCTCTGGCGCTGGCCTTGATCAGCATCGCCGGCGGCATGGGGACTGCCGCGCTGTTGCGCTACGAGGCGGATCGAGCGGTGACGTCTCGGCGCTAAGGATCCGTCTTAGCGCCGACATGTGACCGCTCGATGGCGGGGACCCTCAGTCCTCTGCCTCACCGAGTCCGCGGGCCGCCAGCGCCTCGCCGGTCTGGCGGGCGTACGCCACCGTGGTGATGAAAACAGGCAGCACCAGCGCCCGCGGATTCCGGTCCAGCCCGCGTGCCCGGGCCGAATCCCGTACGTCGGCAAAGGCCCCGGCGATGTAGGGGATGCTCCGCAGCATGACGCCGATGGTCAGGGCGAAGCGCTCGGGATCGGCACCAAACCGGCGGAAGGGCATTGCCAGGGACACCACTCCGTCCAGCAGCCGCTGCATGGGCGTGGTGGCCGTCAACAGGGATGCCGCCACCACACACACCAGGATGTTCAGGACAATCCGGGCCGCAGTGGGCCCGCCAAGCTGCCACCACTGGAACAGTCCGATGACCAGGAGGACCGCCAGCAGGGGCCGGACGGCACCCAGGAGCCTGCGGGGACCGGCCCCTGTCAGCAGGAACAGGCCACACATCACGGCGAGGACTACGGCGGACACCAGCCAGTCCACCACCAGGAACGATGCCAGTCCACAGCCCACCACGAGCAGGAACTTCAGCGCCAGCGGCGCCCGGTGGATGACCGAATTGCCCGGTACGTAGTTGGCGAGCAGGAATCCGTGCCCTCTCACGGCGCGGCCAGCCCGGTGGCGCACAGCGCCCGGTACCTGTCGACGGCGGCCGCCGGGACGCCGTCGAACACGACTCGCCCTGACTCAACCACCAGTACACGGTCCATTTCCAGGGCCAGCTCGAGGTCGTGCGTGGACATAATGATTTGCTGCTCAAGGCCGGACAAGGTGCGGCGAAGCAGTTCCCGGTTCCGCAGGTCCAGCAGGGTGGAGGGCTCATCGAGCACCAGCACGGACGGGTCCACGGCCAGTACGGCGGCCAGCGCCATCAGCTGGCGTTCGCCGCCGGAAAGCTCATAGATGCTCTGGTCTGCCAGGCCCAGCAGCCCGAAGCGGTCCAGGGCGGCCTCGGCGAGGCGCCGGCGCTCCTTCCCGTTGCGGACAGAGCGCCGGAGCGAGAGTTCAACATCCTCGCGCCCCGTGGGCATCACCAGCTGCGACAACGGATCGGTGAAGACGAACCCCACCTGCCTGCGGACGGCCCGTACCGCCCGGACGGTATCGGCGCCGTCCACCGCCACGGTGCCCGACGTTGGCTGGACCAGGCCGTTGATCAGCCGGAGCAGCGTCGACTTGCCGGAGCCGTTGGCCCCGATCACGCCGATGCGCCGTTCAGTCAGCTCCAGGCCGACATCGGCCAGCAGCGTCTTGGGCTCCGGGTGGCTGTCGACGGCAACCTTCACCGAGGTGTGCTGGAAGGAAATGGTTGCCATGGCTTCTTAGGCGCTGATCCGCTTGACCCTGCGGACCAGGAGGTCGGGGAAAGCGCGGTGCAGGGCAACGGCAATCACCGCAGCGAGGATGTTCTTGATGATGTCGCCCGGGTAGAAGACCAGGTCGGCCAGGAAAGCCTCGCCGAGGGTCGCCTTCGAGTTAATTGCCATCCCCACAACGCCGAGCGTGTGCACCAGGGAGATGCTGGTCACGGTGGCGGCCAGGAAGAACCACAGCGCACGTGCCCGTGATGTGCGGCGGATGACAATGGTGGCAAGCCAGCCCACCAGGGCAGCGGCGAGGGGGAAGGCAATGATGTAGCCCGCCGATGGGCCGGCCAGGATGCCGAGGCCGCTGCGGCCCTGGCTGAAGATCGGCAGGCCGGCAAGGCCCAGCAGGGTGTAAAGGCCGACGGCGGCGAAGCCGCGGGTGGGGCCCAGCATCAGCCCGGTGAGCATTACCGCGAGGGTCTGGAAGGTAATGGGGACGCCGAACACGTTGGCCGAAATGCCCGGGACCAGGGCGGCGCCGGCAACGAGGGCAGCGAACACGGCGATCAGGCCCAGATCGGTGGCGTTCCAGCGGGTACGGGCGGGGGAGGCAGGGGGGCCGTTGACGGCGGTGTCAGTCTGGCTCATGGGTGTTCCTGTCGTGGTTGTACAAGCGAAGCATGGGGTATTCCTGACGTTACCGGCCGCCGTCGGACGCTTTTTTGTAGGGGACCTACTAAGCGGGTGCCGGCAGGCTGAAGGCTCGGCACAAAGGGGCTCCGCGAACGCCGCGGTTATGGTGCGAAGCTGGGGCCGGTAGACTTGTAAAGGCCGCTCTGTCCGGCCATTCTGCCCGGCTGCTCCAGACACCATCCGTTGAGCTGCGGCGTTTCCCTGTTGTGAAAGGCCTTACCTGCTGTGATTACTGTCCAGGATCTTGAACTGCGCGCCGGCGCCCGGCTCCTCATGGACCAGGTGAGCTTCCGCATCGACAAGGGCGACAAGATCGGCCTCGTGGGCCGTAACGGCGCAGGCAAGACCACCCTTACGCGTGTCCTCGCCGGCGAAGGCCTGCCGGCCGGCGGCAAGGTGACCCGCACCGGCGAGATCGGCTACCTCCCGCAGGATCCCCGCACCCCGGACATGGAACAGCTGGCCCGCGACCGCATCCTGGCGGCAAGGGGCCTGGACGTGGCCGTCGGCAAGCTCCGCAAGGCACACGACGAGATGGCCAGCGAGGACGCCGACGTCCAGCGCAAGGCCATGAACCGTTATGACCGGCTGGAGTCGGAGTTCCTGGCCGCCGGCGGCTACGCGGCGGAGGCTGAAGCTGCGGCGATTTGCTCCAACCTGGCCCTGCCGGACCGGATCCTGAACCAGCCGCTCAAGACCCTCTCCGGCGGCCAGCGCCGCCGTGTTGAACTGGCCCGGATCCTGTACTCCGACGCCGAGACCATGCTTCTCGATGAGCCCACCAACCACCTTGATGCAGACTCCATCGCGTGGCTGCGCGAATTCCTCAAGAACCACCAGGGCGGCCTGATCGTGATCAGCCACGACACCGAACTGCTGGAAGCCACGGTTAACAAGGTCTTCCTGCTGGACGCCAACCGTGCGCAGATCGACTTCTACAACATGGACTGGAAGCGCTACCTCACCCAGCGCGAAACGGACGAGCGCGCCCGGAAGCGTGAACGTGCCAACGCCGAGAAGAAGGCCCAGGTCCTTTTCGACCAGGCGAACAAGATGCGCGCCAAGGCCACCAAGGCTGTTGCTGCGCAGAACATGGCCAAGCGGGCCGAGCGCCTGCTCAGTGGCCTGGAAGCGGTCCGCGAGAACGACCGCGTTGCCGCCCTGCGCTTCCCGGACCCGTCACCCTGCGGCAAGACGCCGCTCACTGCTGAAGGCCTCAGCAAGTCCTACGGTTCGCTCGAAATCTTCACGGATGTGGACCTCGCGATCGACCGCGGCTCCAAGGTGGTCATCCTGGGCCTCAACGGTGCCGGCAAGACCACGCTCCTGCGGATGCTCGCCGGCGTCGACAAGCCAGACACCGGTGAAGTTGTTGCCGGTCACGGCCTCAAGGTTGGCTACTACGCCCAGGAACACGACACCCTGGACGTCAACCGGACCGTGCTGGAGAACATGCGCTCCTCCGCCCCGGACATGAAGGACGCCGAAGTCCGCGGCATCCTCGGCTCGTTCCTGTTCTCCGGCGACGACGTCGAGAAGCCCGCAGGCGTCCTCTCCGGCGGTGAGAAGACCCGCCTGGCCCTGGCCACGATCGTCGCGTCCAGCGCCAACGTGCTCCTCCTCGACGAGCCCACCAACAACCTGGACCCGGCCAGCCGCGCCGAGATCCTCGGCGCGCTGCGCAACTACAGCGGCGCCGTCGTCCTGGTCAGCCACGACGAAGGCGCCGTCGAGGCCCTCAACCCCGAGCGCGTTGTGCTGCTGCCTGACGGCGTCGAGGATCACTGGAACGAAGACTACCTGGACCTGATCACGCTGGCTTAGGCGTTACACGCTGGGCAAGGTGAGGATCTCGGCTCCGTCGTTGGTGATGGCTATGGTGTGCTCGGTGTGTGCCGTCCGGCAGCCTGTCGCACTCCGGAGCGTCCACCCGTCGGCGTCGGTGATGAGTTCAGCGGTGTCGGCCATGACCCATGGCTCCAGTGCGAGTAGCAGCCCAGGACGCAGTTTGTAGCCGCGGCCCGGCCGTCCGTTGTTCGGAACATGAGGGTCCTGGTGCATCGTCGAGCCGATGCCATGACCGCCAAACTGCACATTGATCGGGTAACCCGCTTCGCTGAGGACCGAGCCGATGGCATAGGAGATGTCGCCGATGCGGGCCCCGGGTCCGGCAGCGGCTATCCCGGCGCTCAACGCGCGCTCTGTCGCGCTGATCATCGCGGCGCTCTCCGGCGGCTGTGAATCGCCCACGATAAAGCTGATGGCAGCGTCTGCGGCGACACCTCGCTTGGAGACGGCGAGGTCGAGTGTCAGCAGGTCGCCGTCGGCAAGTGAATAGTCGTGCGGCAGCCCGTGAAGCACGGCGTCATTGACGCCCGTGCAGATGTAATGCCCGAACGGTCCCCGTCCGAAGGACGGCGCGTAGTCGACGTAACAGGACAGCGCTCCGGCCTCGAGGATCATGGCCTTTGCCCACCGGTCGATGTCCAGGAGGTTCGTGCCCACTGTGGCGCGGCGCTTCAGCGTCTGCAGGATGTCCGCCACCAAGGCCCCTGTCTCTTTCGCCCGGGCCACTTCAGTGGGGTTCAGGATTTCGATCATGCTCCGCCTTTCTCACTCATTATCCAATAACTATACCGGCCATATTATCCCGGTTATACTTGGATCCATGGTCAGATTGCCACTCACAGACGCAGAAATAGAACTCGGCCAGCGCCTCGGTGCGCTGTTGCGTCATGCCAGGGGAGAGCGCTCGATGCTCGAAATCGCACTCGATGCCCGAGTCTCGCCGGAGACCCTCCGGAAAATCGAGACGGGGCGCATAGCAACCCCCGCCTTCCCGACCATCGCAGCCATCGCTGAAGTCCTGGGGCTCTCCCTGGATACGGTGTGGGCCGAGATCAACCAGCCCAAACGTGGCGTTGAACCGACTACTTCTGATGAGGACTCCCGGCGCTTGGCCTCCTAAGCCGGGACCTTTCCGGTACAGCTTCAGCGCACTGTGAGTTCCTGGGCTGCTGTAATGAGTTTCAGCTCATCGTAAGTAATGCTGAACATCGAGTTGTGGTCTCCCGCCCCGGCCCAGAGGCCGGGGTGGGCCGCAAGGGACTTGTCCAGGAGGGTTCTGATCTTTGCCGGGTGGCCTATCGGGGCGACTCCGCCGACTTCCTGTCCGGTGTGGTGCAGGACGAACTGCGGAGTGGCCCGCCGGATCTTTCCAGCCCCAATCCGCCGCGTATGGAAGCCGAGCCGCCTAATGGCCGGGTCAGCCCTAGTCCCGCACCTTCCGAACCCGCGCACCAGCGGAGCAGCGTGGGTGATTTATGTAGCGTGCGTCAGAGGCGAGGAACGAGCCAGCACGCGGGAAATCACGCACGTTGAGAAGCGGACGCAGCTACGCGACCAAACGCAAGCGGGGCGGCAACCCTCGTCCATGCTCAAGTCAGTACCCCTGCGCGTCCAGCAGGGCATCTTCCTCTTCTTCGGAAGTGGCGTGCTTGCGTTTGCGGGCCACCGGAGCACGACGGCGGGCTGCCGCGGCTGCGGAGTGCACGGGGCTGCCCGAATCGCGCGGCCCGTCCTCATCTTCAGTGTCATCTTCGGCGTCAATGGCGGCGTTGCGGGCCTGCTGCCGGGCGGCGTAGCCGAAGCCCACAAACATGAGCACGCCGAACGCGAACCACTGCAGCGAATAGGACAGGTGCGTACCTTCCTCCGTGGCCGGCTTCGGGAACGGGAACGGCACGTCCGCCGGGGCAGGCGATTCAGACGCCAGCTGGCCATAGGCGCCGGTGAGCAGGGGATACCCCAACTGGCCCGCATACGTGGGCAGGTCGATGGAGGCGAGCTGGCCGTCGGGGGCACCACGGTCAAGCCGGGGCTCACTGTGCTTGAGCCGGACGATCGCCGTCACGGGTCCGGACGGGGGCGCCGGGATGGAGTCGGGGCTGCCCGGGTTCTTGTTACCGATCGGCAGCCAGCCGCGGTCAATCACCACGGTCTCGCCGGACTCAAGTTTGAACGGGACAACCACCTCATACCCGGGCTGTCCGTTCAGGGGACGGTTGCGGACAATCCGCTGGCCCTCGACGTCGTAGGAGCCCTGGAGCTCCACCTGCGTCCACTCCTTGGCGGGGTCCAATCCGGAGAAGTCTTCCCGGGCCTGGTCGAAGGAGATGGGGGTGGCCGAATAGTTGGTGAGGACGCGGTTGATCTCTGCGAGTGTTTCGGCGCGGCGGTCCATCTGCCACCGGCCAAGGAACACACAGGCACCGGCGAAGATGGCGGCCAGCAGGAGGTAACCCATCCACTTGCTGGAAAAGAGGAAGCGGTACATTCAGCCGTCCTGCCCCGCCGGCGCCTGGCCGGATCCGTGATCGGGAACCAGGACAACCGTTTCCTTCCACAGCCCGCGGGTCTGCAGGTAGTCCTCCAGCCAGTCACGGTGTTCCGCGCACGCCAGCCAGATTTTGCGGCGTTCCGGGGTATGGATCTTGGGGTTGTTCCACAGCAGCTGCCACGAGGCTTCGGAGCGGCAGGCCTTCCGGGAGCACATGGCAGCTGTGGCCGGCGGGGGACCGGCGGTCCCTGCGGCCAGGTCGAAGATGTTCATGAAGCGCGCCGTTCCTGTCCATGCGTGGGTTCGTCGTCGTCATCAATCAGTTCGCCTTGAAGCACGGCCGACGGGTTTTCTTCCGGCTCCGGCGGCAAGCCAGTGCTTTCCAGCTCGGCAAGCGGTGCGTAGTCGAGGAGCGAGTCGCTGTGGACTTCTGCTTTGTCGCTGCCATTGGCAATGACCACCGCAATCCAGGGGAGGAATACCGCGCCGGCAACCATAACGAGCTTGAACCAGCCGTCCACCACGAAAATAAGGATGAGGCAGACCATACGGATGCCCATGGCCAGCGCGTACTTCATCATGCGCCGGTGCATGTCCTCCGAGTGTGCCGTCGCGGCGTCCGTGATGCTGTGGACCCCGGTATCGCCGGAGAACCGCTGAGGGTCTCCGGGCACGGTATGTCCAGCATTGTTTTTAGGGGTCACGGCTGATTGATCACGCTCCAAAGGCTTGCCTCTATTCTTCCACCATCGGCAGGAGCACCCAAACGGAGGCTAAGATCGGAGGCAGTAAAAATCCCACCAGTCTCTACCGCGGTGCCTCCTGCCGCAGAATCCCGGAGCGTCTTATGTCTGAAGCAGCCAGCACCGCCCGCAGCGTCCTGATCACCGGAGGCAACCGTGGCATTGGCCTTGCCATCGCCGAGGCGTTCCTGGCCAATGGCGACAAGGTGGCCGTGACCTACCGGAGCGAGTCGACGCTGCCGGCCGGGATCCTTGGCGTGAAGGCTGACGTCACCGACGAAGCATCCGTGGATGCGGCCTTTACCGAGGTGGAGGCAGCCCACGGTCCGGTGGAGGTCCTCGTGGCGAACGCCGGAATTACCAAGGACACCCTTCTCCTGCGCATGAGCGAGGACGACTTCACGTCCGTGATCGACACCAACCTCACCGGCGCCTTCCGCGTCATCAAGCGTGCGTCCAAGGGCATGATCCGGCTGCGGAAGGGCCGTGTGGTCCTGATCTCCTCAGTCTCCGGGCTGTACGGCGCTCCGGGCCAGATCAACTACTCCGCTTCCAAGGCCGGCCTGGTGGGTGTGGCCCGCTCGCTCACCAGGGAACTGGGTTCCCGCGGCATCACGGCAAACGTTGTGGCACCCGGCTTCATCAATACCGATATGACGGCCGAACTTCCCGAAGCCACCCAGAAGAACTACCTCGCCGGCATCCCGGCCGGCCGTTTTGCTGAGGCTTCGGAAGTTGCGAACGTGGTCCGCTGGATTGCCAGCGACGAGGCAGCCTACATTTCCGGCGCCGTCATTCCGGTCGACGGCGGCCTGGGAATGGGCCACTAGCCCCCCTACGCAACCGGACAACCGGCCGGTCGGGGCGGAACAGTCACGCAGCCCAGTCAAAGGCCTCTGCGATCCAGCCGGCAATTTCATCGTCCAGTTCGTTCACGTTGTGCAGTTCGAGGTGGTGCATCCACTCGCCAGGGGACGGGTGCACCACCTCCTTGAACCTGGCGGAGTCCACCCGCCGGGGAAGGGCGATGGAAAGAACGGCCGGAACAGCCGTTTTCAGGTACTGCCGTGGGTTCCACACCCAGGCGAAGCCGCGCCGGTGGCGGAAGGCCATTTGGCTGATCGTTGTGCGGACGGTAGCCGGGACAACCCCGGCAATAAAGTCCTGCACTGCGAGGCAGAGGTCCAGCCCCTCGGGCGAGTCACGGAAAAGGTCCTGCGGAGTGGACGGCGTGCCGGCTGGCATGGTGTGAGCCTATGCCCCGCCACTGCGGTCCAACAGACCGGCGCCAAACTAGCCTGCCCCCGGTTCTTTGTGGGGGTCAACACAAGCGAACCCGCGGCCTGCGCTGGCATGATGGACTGCAGACCCCAACGATTTTAGACGTATCGAACAAAGGAGCCCCTGTGGGACTGCTGGAGAACAAGACAGCCATCGTGACCGGATCCTCCCGCGGGATCGGCGCCGAAGTGGCCAAGATCCTGGCTGGCGAGGGCGCCGCCGTCGTCGTTAATTACCGCCAGAAGGCGCCCCGCGCCAACAAAGTTGTGGCGGGCATTGAAGCTGCCGGCGGCCGTGCCGTCGCGGTTGGGGCGGACCTGACCACGCTCGAAGGCGTCCAGGCCCTGGCCAGCGCAGCCATGGAGAACTTCGGTTCGCTGGACGTGCTGGTGCTTAACGCGTCCGGCGGCATGGAGTCCGGCATGGAAGAGGACTACGCGCTGAAGCTGAACCGCGACGCGCAGGTCAACATGCTCAACGCTGTCGTCCCGCTGATGAAGGAGGGCTCCCGCGTGGTCTTCGTGACCAGCCACCAGGCGCATTTCATCAACACTGTGCCCACCATGCCGACGTACGAGCCCGTGGCCCGCAGCAAGCGTGCCGGCGAGGACGCGTTGCGTGAACTGCTGCCGAACCTTGCAGAAAAGGGCATCTCACTGGTGGTCGTTTCCGGCGACATGATCGAGGGCACTGTCACTGCCACGCTGCTGGACCGTTCCACCCCGGGCGCCATCGAAGCGCGCCGCGCCGAGGCCGGCAAGCTCTACTCCGTGGAGGAGTTCGCTGAGGTGGTGGCAAGCATGGCCACCGCCGACGTCGAGTCCGGCCACACCGAGTACGCAGGCGGCGCCGACTACTTCGGCAAGGGCGCCAACTAGCTCAAAGCATCCGCTGGTAGGCCCTGCGCTGCAATGTCCCGAGAGGACATTGCAGCGCAGGGCCTTTTGCGTGAAATATCAGACGCCGGCGATGTGCCTGACGGCGTCGAGGTAGGGCATGTTGATGGCGGAGTCCGCCACGGCGCGGACCGCGGGTTTGGCGTTGAATGCCACGCCGATCCCGGCGGCCCCGAGCATGTCAAGGTCGTTGGCGCCGTCACCCACGGCGATGGTGTGTTCCATCGGGATTCCTTCGGCAGCGGCCCATTCACGCAGGTACTTTTCCTTGGCAGCCCGGTCGATTACCGCACCGAGCACCTTGCCGGTCAGGGCGCCGTCGACGATTTCCAGCTCGTTGGCGAGCCAGTAGTCCAACCCGAGGTCCTCGGCGATGGGACGCAGGATCTGGTTGAATCCGCCGGAGACCACCGCCACCACATGGCCTGCGGCCTTGAACGCGGCCACCAGTTCCGCGGCGCCTTCGCTCAGTTTCACTTCCTGCTGGACAGATTCGACGACGGCGGCGGGCAGCCCCGCGAGTACTGCGACCCGCGCGTGGAGGCTTTGCGCGAAGTCCAGTTCGCCGCGCATGGCCGCTTCCGTCACCGCAGCCACTTCTTCGCGTTTGCCCGCATACGCCGCGAGGAGTTCGATGACTTCCTGCTGGATCAGCGTTGAATCGACGTCCATGATCAGGAACTTCCGCGGGGCCTCACGCAGTCCCGCGGGAACGATGGCGGTATCCAGCCCGTCCCGGGCGGCCTCCGCTACGGCACTGGCGGAGGGCGGCGATGCCGGCAGCCGTGCCGTCGGAAACGGCCAGCCCGGCCGTGTGGACCTCAAACCTGGTGTCCCCGGTCCGCGATTCGGACTGGACAGTAGCGCCGTTGCCGGCCCAGAGAGAGCGCAGCCGCCCGAGCCCGGAGTCGGTCAGTTTTGGGCCATAGCTGACCGCAGTCACGTTCGGAGTCATGGCTGCAATCTTAGCCAGCACGGCACAGCGGCCCGAATTCATTGCGCTGTGAACGCTCCGCGCATGCAGCCGCGATGGCCGGGATTGTTCCGGTTATCAGTCGGCCCGGATTTTGTCCTAGTGTCTACTCCTATGAGTGATGTTCTTGAAATGGCTTCCGTCAGCGTTGTCCGAGGCAAAAAGACCCTGTTGGACAAGGTTGACTGGCAGGTCAATGAAGGGGAGCGCTGGGTCATTCTGGGACCCAACGGCGCCGGCAAGACCACTCTCCTCCAGGTCGCGGCAGCACGGCTTCACCCCAGCAGCGGCACGGCAGGGATTCTGGACGAAACCATGGGCCGGGTGGACGTTTTCGAACTCCGTCCCCGGATTGGCCTCTCCTCAGCGGCACTGGCCAGCCAGATTCCGGAATCCGAGAATGTCCTCAACGTTGTGGTCACCGCAGCCTACGGCGTGACCGGCCGCTGGCGCGAGGGCTACGAGCGGCCGGACGAACGGCGCGCCTTCCGTCTGCTGAACGACTGGGGCATGGGCCCGCTGCTGAACCGGACCTTTGCCACGCTTTCCGAAGGGTGAACGCAAACGGGTCCAGATCGCCCGCGCCCTCATGACGGACCCCGAGTTGCTCCTGCTCGATGAGCCCGCCGCCGGACTGGACCTCGGGCGGCCGCGAGGAACTCGTCCACAAACTCGGCGAGCTCGCCAGTGACGAAGGGGCACCGGCCATGGTCCTGGTGACGCACCACCTTGAGGAGGTTCCGCCCGGATTCACGCACGCCATGCTGCTGCGCGACGGCGGCGTTGTCGCCGCAGGCCCCATCAAGGATGTCCTCACTGACGAGCACCTCAGCAACACTTTCGGACTGTCCCTGGACGTCACCGAAAATGCCGGCCGGTACACGGCCACTGCACGCCGCTAAGGCGGCCCTGCCCCGGTGGAGCTTCTCAGCAGCATTCTTGTGTTTTTCGCCGGCCTCTGGGCCGGCACCATCAACGCCGTTGTAGGTTCCGGCACCCTGGTCACCTTTCCGGTACTGATCGCCCTCGGCGTCGCCCCGGTAACCGCCTCCATCAGTAATGCCATGGGCCTGGTGGCAGGCAATGCCGCCGGCGCCTGGGGATACCGGAAGGAACTCAAGGGCCGGGGCCGGCAGCTGCTCAGGCTCCTGCCTGCCTCCCTGCTCGGCGGCATCAGCGGCGCGTGGCTGCTGCTGCACCTCCCGGAGAAGGTGTTCCACTACGCTGCGTCCGGCGCTGATTGTGCTGGCGCTGCTGATGGTGGTCTTCCAGCCGCGGCTCCAGCAGTGGGTGCGGGCCCGGGAGGAAAACCCTGAGCACGCCCTCAAGGACAAAAGCCACGGCATCCTCCTTATCGTCCTGGTGTACCTGGCCGGCGTCTACGGCGGCTACTTCGTGGCGGCACAGGGCATCCTCCTGGTAGGCATCCTGGGCGTGTTTATGGCCGGAACCATCCAGAACGCCAACGCCATGAAGAACATCCTGGTCCTGGGCGTGAACATCGTGGCGGCGGCTTCCTACCTGCTGTTCGCCTTCGGCCGCATTAACTGGCCTGTGGTGGCCATCATCGCGGTCAGCTCCCTGATCGGCGGCGTCATCGGTTCCAAGGTGGGCCGCCGGCTGTCCCCGCCGGTCCTGCGCGGCGTGATCTTTGCCCTGGGCCTGGTGGCACTTGGCTTTATGATCGCCAACCTGCTGAAATAATCAGCCGGTGACAATCCACTACCTTGAATCGGCTGCAGACCCCCGCGTGTCCGATTACACACAGCTCACAGACGTCCACCTGCGCAAGCTCCGCGAACCGGTTGAAGGCATGTACATCGCCGAATCCTCCCGGGTCCTGCGCCGTGCACTTGCCGCTGGTCACCGGCCCAGGTCATTCTTCCTGGCCGAGAAATGGCTGGCAGACCTGCAGGATGTCCTGGGTGCCTACCCTGAGGTGCCTGCCTTCATCGGCAGCGCCGCCCTGCTTGAAGAGATCACCGGGTTCCACCTGCACCGCGGGGCTATGGCGGCCATGCAGCGGCCTGCACCCGTGCCGCTCCACGAACTGCTGGCGGACGCGCGCCGTGTCGCGGTTCTCGAAGACATTGTGGACCACACCAACGTAGGGGCCATCTTCCGCTCAGCCGCTGCCCTGGACATCGATGCCGTCCTGATTTCGCCGCGCTGCGGTGATCCGTTGTACCGCCGCAGCGTCCGGGTCAGCATGGGCACCGTCTTCCAGGTTCCCTGGGCGCGGCTGGAGTCCTGGCCGCAGGACCTCGCAGTCCTCAAGGAGCACGGCTTCACGGTGGCCGCGCTGGAGCTGACGGACGACGCCGTCGACGTCGACCACCTCGCCGCCCGCAATCCGGACCGGCTGGCCCTGGTGCTCGGCACCGAAGGCGCCGGAATGAGCGCCGAGACACTCGCCGCCGTCGACCTCGCCGTCAAGATCCCCATGCGCAACGGTGT
Source organism: uncultured Actinomycetota bacterium (assembly GCA_963741285.1). Taxonomy (GTDB): domain Bacteria; phylum Actinomycetota; class Actinomycetes; order Actinomycetales; family Micrococcaceae; genus Arthrobacter. The sequence continues at coordinate 860,852 of CAVUHH010000025.1, read as the reverse complement.
GGACTCCTTGAACGTGGCCGCAGCCTCGGCCGTTGCGTTCTGGGAACTCCGGCCCCGCGGTTCGCAGGGTTCACGTTGATCCGCTATCATTAACAGCTGGCTGTCCTGCACTTTTGCGCAGCGGCCGCCATCCCATTCATACCTGGCAACTGGCAAAATCCAGTTGTGCGAACAAAGGTCCCATTATGAAGTCTGATATCCACCCGAAGTACGAAGCTGTTGTTTTCAACGACCTGGCTTCCGGCGTCAAGTTCCTGACCAAGTCCACCGTGTCTTCCAAGAAGACCATCGAGTGGGAAGACGGAAACACCTACCCGGTTATCGACGTCGAAATCTCCTCCGAGTCCCACCCGTTCTACACGGGCAAGCAGCGCATCATGGACTCTGCAGGCCGCGTCGAGCGCTTCAACGCTCGCTTCAAGGGCTTCGGCGGCAAGAAGTAATTCACTTCACCCCAAGGTTCTTTGGAAAGCCCGCACCGGCAACGGTGCGGGCTTTTCGCGTTCGGCGCCTTCCCGTGCGGGGCCCGTGCGTAAACGCGCGCGGCGTGCGGCAGGATGGAAGGCATGACGCCCACACCACGCCCCGCAGACGAAGACCGCACCAGCCGCTTCCACGGCGAGTACAAGGTTCCCGGCGGCAAGCTGGTGGTTGTTGACCTCGACGTCGTGGACGGCGTCCTGGCGGACGTGTCCGTCAGCGGTGATTTCTTCCTCGAACCCGACGAAGCGCTGCCGGAGATCAACCGGGCCCTGACGGGTCTTCCGGAAAGCACGACGGCGGCGGACCTGTCCGCGGCGGTCACCGCTTCACTGCCGCCGGACGCCGTCCTGTTCGGCTTTACGGCCGATGCCGTTGCGGTCACTGTCCGCCGCGCCCTGGCACAGGCCACCTCCTGGGCCGACCACCAGTGGAACATCATCGCCCCCACGGTGCTGCCCACACACATCAACGTTGCCCTCGACGAGGTGCTCACCGAGGAGGTGGGCGCGGGCCGACGGAACCCCACGCTGCGTTTCTGGGACTGGGAAGAACCTTCCGTGGTGATCGGCAGCTTCCAGTCGGTCCGGAATGAGCTGCATCCCGACGGCGTCGCCCGGCACGGCATCACCGTGGTGCGCCGGATCAGCGGCGGCGGAGCGATGTTTATGGAGGCCGGCAACTGCATCACCTACTCCCTCTACGTGCCACAGACGCTCGTGGACGGGATCAGCTTCGCGGACTCGTACGCCTTCCTCGACGCCTGGGTGATGGCCGCGCTGGAGAAACTCGGCATCAGCGCCTTCTACGTGCCCCTGAACGACATCGCCACGGACCAGGGCAAGATCGGCGGCGCCGCGCAAAAGCGCCTGGCCAACGGCGGCATGCTGCACCACGTCACCATGAGCTACGACATCGACGCCGACAAGATGGTGGAGGTCCTCCGCATCGGCAAGGAGAAGCTCTCGGACAAAGGCACCCGCAGCGCCAAGAAGCGCGTGGACCCGCTCCGCCGCCAGACCGGGCTTGGCGCGCACCGAGATCATCGCGGCCATGATGGAAGTCTTCGCTGAACGCTACGCGGCCACGCCCGTCGGAGCTGACGCCGGCCGAACTGGCCGCCGCCCGCGAGCGGGTGGCCACCAAGTTCGGCACAGGGGAGTGGCTGCACCGCGTTCCCTGACCCATCGGTTGATCGGCTGCTCCGTAACAGTCGTTTTCAGGCGTCTAAACGTCCTTTACGGAGCAGTCGATGCGGCCTGGGCGGTGAGCGCCCGGAGCAGGTGGCTGCGCTGCTCCACGATGATCCGGCGCAGGGCCCGGGGTGCATCGGTGTTGGCATCCAGCCAGGCATCGGTGCGGAGCACCACCGCGTGCTCCTCCGGCCGGGTGCCATCCGCGGGCAGGTCCTGCGCTGACGGGTAAAGACCCCGTACGATCCGGCTGGCGATCTCGATGCTCCGGTTGTCCCAGACGTCGCGCAGGCACTCGAAATACGGCTCCACATAAGGATCCAGGAGTGCGGCCGGCGCGGTGGTGAAACCGGCGATGGTGGCGCTCAGGAGTTGGTTGGACAGCTCCGTGCCATGGACGGCGTCTTTCCAGGCGCCCGCCTTGACTTCAGGATCCGGCCGCGCGGCGAGGGCAGTGGCGTGGCCTGCCCGCCCTGAGGCCGTGGTGTCCCGCGCCAGTTCGGCGTCCAGCTCGGCCACGGTGGCCTGGCCGTGGGCCGCCAGCGCGTGCCAGACGTTCCAGCGGAGCTCGGCGTCCACCGCCAGTCCGTCAACCACTTCAGTGCCGTCCAGGAGGCCCCGGAGCCGCGGCAGGAGGGCGTCGTCGTACCGGCTGACGGCAGCCACCGTCCGCGCCCAGGCGAGCTGGTGGTCGGAGCCCGGAACCGCCTTGTCGAGCTGGGCGTCGGCCGCGGCAAGGAACCGGCACCGCGCAGCGTCGCGGCGGGACGGCGGGGTGTAGCTGCTCGACGGCGGTGGAGGCGTTCTCGAGGATGTTCAGCAGCACGCCGATCCCGGTTTCGGACGGGCCGAACGCCGTGACCGCGTCCACGTAGCGGGTTGCGGGGGTTTCCGCGTCGCGGGCGGAGTTCCACAACGCTGTCCAGCACAGGGCCCGTGCCATGGGGTCGGCGATCCGGTCCAGGGCCGCGAGCACGGTGGCCTCGGACACCGGGTCCAGCCGGACCTTGGCATATGTCAGGTCATCGTCGTTGAGCAGCAGCAGCTCGGGCTGCGGCTGGCCGGCGAGCTCCGCCACCTCCGGTCCTGCTGCCCACAACGTCTGTTTCGATGCTGCCGGTCCGGACCAGGGCGCCAGAGCTGTCGGTGTTGTACAGGCCTACCCGGAGCCTGTGCGGCCGCAGTTCCTCCCGTCCGGTGACGGGGTCCATCGCATCCTGGACGATCGTCACGGCGCCGAGGACGCCGTCGTCGGCCGCAATTTCCAGTGACAGGGTGGAGATTCCGGAGGTCTGAAGCCATTGCGCCGCCCAGCCGGCCAGGTCCCGGCCGGACGACGCACTGAGGGCGGTCAGCAGGTCGGCCAGGGTGGTGTTTCCGTAGGCATGATCGCGGAAATATTGCCGCGAACCGGCGATGAACGCGTCAAACCCCACGTACGCCACCAGCTGCTTGAGCGCGGAGGCGCCCTTGGCGTACGTGATGCCGTCGAAGTTCTGCTTGGCGGCTTCAAGGTCGGGGATGTCCGCGACGATCGGGTGGGTGGTGGGCAACTGGTCCTGGACGTAGGCCCAGCCCTTGCGCTTGTTCGCGAAGCTGACCCAGGCGGTCTCCCATGCCGTGGCCCGGTCAACGCCCAGGGTGCCCATGTAGTCGGCGAACGATTCCTTCAGCCACAAGTCGTCCCACCACTGCATGGTGACCAGGTCACCGAACCACATGTGCGCCATCTCGTGCATCAGCGTGTTCGCGCGTGCCTGGTACTGGGCGTCGGTGGCCCGGGACGTGAAGACGTAGCTCTCGGTGAAGGTCACAAGCCCCGGGTTTTCCATGGCGCCCAGGTTGTATTCGGGCACAAAGGCCTGATCGTACTTGCCCCAGGGGTAAGGAAAGCCAAAGAGCCGGTTGAAGAAGTCCAGCCCGCTCTTGGTCAGGCCGAAAAGCTCCTCGGCATCGAACGAATCCGCCATGGATGCCCGGCAGTAAAGTGCCAGCGGCACCTCCAGTTGCGTGCCGTCGTCGAGCGTTCCGCTCCAGTGGTCCCGGGCCTTGAAGTAGGGGCCGGCGAGCACTGTGGTGATGTAGGTGGACATCGGCTTGGTGCCGGCGAAGTCCCAGCAGCTGGTGTCCGGATCGCTTGTCAGCCGGGTCCGGGCGGCTTCAACCCCGTTGGAGGCGACTTCCCAGCCCGACGGCGCCATCACGTGGAACGTGAATTCCGCCTTGAGGTCGGGCTGCTCGAAGTTGGCGAACACGCGCCGGGCATCGGCGGGCTCGTACTGGGTGTAGAGGTAGCACTGCCCGTCGGCCGGATCCACAAAGCGGTGCATGCCTTCGCCGGAGCGGCTGTACAGGGCGGTGCCGGTAACGCTGACCTGGTTCTTTGCCTGCAGGTTGTCCAGCCGGATGCGGGATCCGTCCACAACGTCCGCCACGGGCAGCTCCTCGCCGTTGAGGACGACGCTGTGGACCTCGCTGCAGATGAAATCCAGGAATGTTGACGGGGCCTGCCCCTGGCCGGGCTCCGCAGCGGAGAAGTTGATGACGCTGCGGCTTGTGTACCCGGCCACGTCCGGATCCGCGGCCTGCCTCACATCCAGGGAGACGTCGTAGCTGTGCGTGGTGATCAGGGCTGAACGTTGTGCGGCTTCGCTGCGCTGCAGATTCTCATGTGACACCCGGCTATCTAATCACGGGATTCCGGCAGCAGGTCACGGCAGGATCCCGGCCGGCTCATGGCTGGGCGGTGATCAGCAAAGCCGCTGCCAGGCCCAGCAGCGCGATCAGCAGCCACGCCGCCAGCGCCGCCAGCAGCGCCCTGGCTCCGGTGTGCAGGAGCGTGCGGATCCGCACGGCCGATCCGAGCCCGAACAGTGCGGCACCCAGCAGCATGTCCTGGAGCCCCGCGCCTGCCTCGAGCCAGCCGGCGGAGAGCCAGCCTGTGGACCGGAGCGCCACCATGGCCACGAATCCGATCACGAACAGTGGGATCACGGGCGGCAGCGCCTGCTGGTCCGGAACGCTGCTGGCGCGGTGGTGCAGGCCGGCGACCGCCACCACGGGGGCCAGCAGCAGCACACGCGTGAGTTTGACGACGACGGCGATTCCCAGCGCGGCGGTGCCTGCGGTCTGCGCCGTGGCCACCACCTGGCCGACGTCGTGCACCGAGGCCCCTGTCCACGCGCCGAAAGCGAGGGGGCTCAGCTGCAGTGGATGCATGAGGAGCGGCAGCACGCCGATGGCCAGGGTTCCGCACAGCGTCACGAGTGCCACGGGCAGGACGGTGTCCGCGTGCCGGATCCGGCGGACCGCAGCCATGGCGCCGATGGCGGACGCCCCGCAGATCGAAAAGCCGGTAGCCACCAGGAGCGCGGTCTCACGAGGCAAACGGAACAGGCGCACCAGCAGGTACGTGCCGCCGAAGCTCAGCAGCACCACCCCGGTGATCAGGACCATGGCCAGCCAGCCCAGGCCCAGGATGTCCATGATGCTCACCTTGAGGCCCAGTAGGATGATGCCGCCCCGCATGAGGTGCTTTCCGGCGAAGTCCAGTCCCGGCCGTGCCCGGCCGGCGATCCAGACTGCGGTGCCGGGCAGGTTCGCGGCGAGCAGGCCCAGGGTCACCGCAACCGTCATGGCTGGAAGGACGGGCACCAGGGCATGCACGGCGAAGGCAACGGCCAGCGCCACAGCGGCCGTCAGGAGGCCCGGAACGAGTCTGTCGGCACCCCGCGGCAGCCAGCGGCGCGGTCCACCGCGGCGGCCACCGCTGCGCCCGTCTCCGGTGCTCCCTGCGTTAGTCTTCTCTGGCACTCACCTACTTTGCCGGATGCCGCGCGGATTCAACGAACCGGCGGCGCCCCGGCAACACGCCACAATGGATGGCAGTAATGAATTCGAAACAAAAAGATGGTTGGCTAAAGGACATGTCAGACCTATTCCAGGATTACTCCGTGGCCGCCGGGCGGACCGGCGCCTACGACGAGATGTTCGCCCCCGGCCAGGAAGCCCGCGAGTCGTACGGCCAGGTGGCCGATGCCCTCAGCAAGCTCTCCCTCGCTGACGTCAGCGCCCGGGCGGACTCCATGGCACGGACGTTCCTGGACCGCGGTGTGACCTTCGACTTCGCGGGGGAGGAGCGGCCGTTTCCGCTCGACATCGTGCCGCGCGTTATTCCCGCCGATGAGTGGACCGTGCTGGAAAAAGGCGTGGCGCAGCGCGTCCGCGCCCTGGAGGCCTTCCTCAACGATGTCTACGACAAGATGAACGTGGTGGCCGACGGCGTGATCCCGCGCCAGCTCGTGACCACCAGCGCCCACTTCCACCGCCAGGTGCACGGCTTCGAGCCCGCAGGCGGCGTCCGCGTGCACATCTCCGGCATCGACGTGGTCCGTGACGCCGCAGGCACTTTCCGCGTCCTGGAAGACAATGTGCGGGTGCCGTCCGGCGTCAGCTACGTCCTGGAAAACCGGCGCGCCATGGCCAAGGGCCTGCCTGAAGCATTTGGCCAGCAGCTCATCCGGCCGGTCGAAGAATACCCGCGCCGGCTGCTGTCGGCCCTGCGCAAAACGGCGCCCGCCGGCGTCGACGATCCCACGGTAGTGGTCCTGACCCCCGGCGTCTTCAACAGCGCCTACTTTGAACACACCCTGCTGGCCGGCCTGATGGGCGTGGAGCTCGTGGAGGGCCGCGACCTCATCTGCCGCGGCAACCGCGTCTACATGCGCACCACAGCCGGCGAACAGCGCGTGGACGTGATCTACAAACGGATCGACGACGAATTCCTGGACCCGCTGCAGTTCCGCTCGGACTCCATGCTCGGCTGCCCTGGCCTGGTCAACGCCGCCCGCGCCGGCGGCGTGACCATCGCCAACGCCGTGGGCAACGGCGTGGCGGATGACAAGCTCGTCTACAGCTACGTTCCGGACCTCATCCGCTACTACCTCAGCGAGGAACCCGTCATCGCGAACGTGGACACCTTCCGCCTCGAGGAAAAGGATGCCCGGGAGTACGTCCTGGACAACCTTGCCGAGCTCGTGGTCAAGCCTGTGGACGGGTCCGGCGGCAAGGGCCTGGTGATCGGGCCGGACGCCTCCAAGGATGAACTGGAAGCCCTGCGCCAGCGGGTCATTGCGGACCCCCGCGGCTGGATTGCCCAGCCGGTCCTGCAGCTTTCCACCGTCCCCACCCTGGGCGGGGACAAGTTCGGCCCCCGGCACGTGGACCTGCGCCCCTTCGCAGTGAACGACGGCGACGACGTCTGGGTCCTGCCCGGCGGGCTCACCAGGGTGGCGCTCAAGGAGGGCTCGCTGATCGTGAACTCCAGCCAGGGCGGCGGCTCCAAGGACACCTGGGTGCTGGCAGACTCACCCCAGGTGCCCGTGGAGACAGTTCCGCGGCCATCGATTTCCATCCGCGAGCGGGTCTCCGTCTGGCCAGTGGAAAGCAACTGGCGCGACCGCCAGTCGGAGCAGCAGCAGTGAGCCGGGCTGTGGAACCGGCACAATTGTTCACGGGTTCATCCCCACAGATTTCAGACGTGCAGGAGGTCACCGCGAATGCTTAGCCGTATTGCTGAGTCCCTTTTTTGGATCGGACGCTATGTGGAGCGGGCCGACGGTACAGCACGCATCCTGGACGTGCACCTGGAGCGCCTCAACCACCTCCCCATGGACGAACGCCGGCGGGTGGCCCAGGAACTGCTCGCCGTCATGGGTGCCCGTCCGCAGAGCGAGGACTTCGGCCTGCCCGAACTCCTGCACGCCCTGGCTTACGACAAGACCAGCGCCACGTCCATCGCCGGATCCCTGGGCGCGGCACGCGAGAACGCACGCCGTGCCCGCGAGACCGTGTCCTCGGGCCTGTGGGAAAGCCTCAACACCACTTACTACGGGCTGAGCCAGCACCGCAAGGACGTGGTGGGGACGTACCGGTTCTGCAACTGGACGCTGGAACGGACGGCCATGGTCAGCGGCCTGGCCGACACCACCGTGAGCCACGACGAAAGCTGGCTGTTCCTGGTACTGGGCCGTTCCCTGGAGCGCGCCGACATGACCGCCCGGATGCTCTCCACCCGGGATGTCCTCTCCGCCGGCATGTCCTGGGTCAACATGCTGCGCTGCGCTGGCGCCTATGAGTCCTTCCTGCGGACCCGGCGGGCCGCCTTCGGAGACCAGCACGCCGCCGAGTTCCTCCTGCTGGACCGGCTGTTTCCGCGGTCCATCGTCTACGCCCTGCGTGACGCCGACGAGTGCCTCGCCAAGCTGGATCCGTCCGCGCAGCGCGTGGGATTCATCAACGACGCCCGCCGGATCGTGGGCCAGGCCCGCACCTTCCTTGAGTTCCACCGGACGGACGATCTGATGTCCGAACTGCCCGAGCACATGGAACGCGTGCAGAAGGCTGTAGCCCAGGCCTCGGACGCCATTTCCCGTAAATACTTCAATCAGGCGGACGAACTGGCCTGGGTGGGAGAAGTTTCATGACCCGGCTGAATATCATCCACACCACGGCCTACAAGTACAACAAGCGCGTCACGCTGTCCTATAACGAGGCCCGCGTGACCCCGCTGACGGATCCCCAGCAGGTGGTCCTGGAATCGGTGCTCAAGGTTTCGCCGTCGCAGGCGGCCGTGAGCAACTACCGGGATTACTGGGGCACCAGGGTCACCGCCTTTGACATGCAGATGCCGCACGAGCACCTCGAAGTCGTTTCCAACAGCACCGTTGAAGTGCACCGGGCCGAAAAGATCCCCGCCGACGCCGACATCGTCGGCTGGGACGTGCTGTCCTCTGACGAATCGCTGAACACTTTCAGCGACTGGCTGCCGCAGTCGCAGCTCAGCGGCCCGGGCGACGAGGTGCTGGGAATCATTCCCGGTGTGGTGGCGGGCAAGAACCCGCATGAGGCTGCCATGGCGGTCTTTGAGTGGATGCGCGGCGAGATGACGTACATGTCCGGCTCCACAGCGGTCACCACCAACGCCGAGGAAGCCTGGGGCCAGCGGCAGGGCGTCTGCCAGGACCTTGCGCACCTTGCCATTGGTGCGCTGCGCAGCTGCGGCATCCCCGCCCGGTACGTCTCCGGGTACCTGCACCCGCGGTCGACGGCGGACATCGGCGAGACTGTCGCCGGCCAGTCGCACGCGTGGCTGGAGTTCTGGGACGGGGACTGGCGCAGCTGGGACCCCACCAACCACAAACCCGCGGGCGACTTCCATGTCACCGTGGCCAGGGGCCGTGACTACCGCGACGTGCCGCCGCTGAAGGGCATCCTGTCCGGCGGCGGGGGATCCGCGCTGAGCGTCAGCGTGGAGATCACCCGGCTCGCCTAGGCCGGGTGCCCGCCGGCGGTTACTCGGGGGAGGCCTTGGCGGCCCCGCTCAGCTGGGTCCACCACGTCATCGGAGCGGTGACTTTGAACCGGCGTCCGGTCAGCGAGTCAGGGCTGACGCGGACGAACGTGTCCTTCTTGCCGGCCTGCCAGGGGAACAGGTAGAGGGCAGCAGTGTCCAGGACCCCCTCTGTGCCCTTGATTTCCTTAGCGGGCCCCTTGAGCACCACGCTCCAGGCGAGGCCGCTGACGGCGTCCACGCCGTCGGCTTCCAACGCCACGGCGGCACCTCCGGAGGCGCCGGCCAGCTTGGTTCCCTGGCCGGTGCGAAAGACGACTGTTCCGCCGTCCACGGTGTAGTTGATGGGGAAAATGTCCGGATGCCCGTCCACGAGGACCGCAAGCCTGCCCACGGAGACCGTCCGCAGGAGTTCCCAGCACTCGTGGTGTTCCAGGTTATGTACGTCGGTAATTGATTCGCTGCTCATGACGCCGAGCCTACGCTGTGCCGCCCCGGCCAGCACAGTGTCCTTCTGCCTACCAGGGGCTGGGCTTGTAATCCTTCAGGAAGACACCGTACTGGTCCTCGCCGTTCTCGCCCATCACGATCGGATCGTAGACCCTGGCGGCACCGTCCACCAGGTCCAGGGGGCGTGGAAGCCCTCGTCCATCAGGCGGACCTTGGTGAAGTGCGGGCGCTCATCGGTGATCCAGCCGGTGTCCACGGCCGTCATCAGGATCCCGTCGGCGTCCAGCATTTCCTGGGCGCTGGTCCGGGTCATCATGTTCAGGGCGGCCTTGGCCATGTTGGTGTGCGGGTGCCCGGGGCCTTTGTAGGCCCGTGAGAACTGGCCTTCCATGGCGGAGACGTTCACGATGTACTTCCGGTGTGCCGTGGAGCGCTTCATGGCGTCCCGGAGCCGGCTGACCAGCAGGAAGGGTGCCGTGACGTTGCAGAGCTGGACTTCCAGCATCTCCAGGGGATCCACTTCGTCCACCACCTGCGTCCAGCTGTTGATGGTGGCCAGGTCCGGGACCAGCCCGCCGGCGTCGATCGCTGTTCCTGAAGCGATGCGCTCCAGGGAGGCCGAACCCGTGGAGAGCGCCAGCGACGTGATGGCGTCGCCGGCCAGCACGGGATGATCGGTGACGGTGCTGGCGAGGGCGAGTGGGTGCTTGTCGTGGGCGTGGCCGAACGTCAGCAGCTCCGGGCCGCCGTTGGCGGGCTCCAGCTCGGCCGGCAGCGCCTCGTCCTCAGCGTCCACCAGGGGCTTGTAGGCATTGCCGGAACGGCGGACTGTCTGGGCGGCGTTGTTGATGATGATGTCCAGTGGGCCGGCAGCGTTCAGTGAATCCGTCAGGGCCATCACCTGTGACGGGTCGCGAAGGTCGATGCCCACAATCCGCAGCCGGTGCAGCCAGTCACCGCTGTCCTCCATGGCGGCGAACCGGCGTGCAGCGTCCTTGGGGAACCTGGTGGTGATGGTGGTGTGGGCGCCGTCCCGGAGCAGGCGGAGGGCAATGTACATGCCGATCTTCGCCCGGCCGCCGGTGAGCAGCGCCCGCCGGCCGGTAAGGTCCGTGCGGGCGTCCCGCTTGCTGTGGCTGAAGGCGGCGCATTCCGGGCAGAGCTGGTGGTAAAAAGCATCCACCTGGGTGTAGTGCCGCTTGCAGATATAGCAGGGCCGGGACCGGATGAGGTGTCCGGCGATCTTGCCCGTGGCGGAGGTCTCCAGCTTGTTGCCGCGCGTCTCGTCGTCAATGCGGTCCGGCGCCGCCGTGGCAGTCTGGGCGATGACGGCCCGGTCGGCTTCCGAGATCAGGTCCCGCTTGGTCACGCGGCGGTGTCGCTTGACGGCCTTGAACATTTTTCCGGTGGCACGGCGCACCGAAACGTAGTCCGGGTGTTCCTCGTCGTAGACGTGGATGGTGTTCAGAACCTTGAGGCAGGCCTGGATTTCCTCAGGCGACAGATCGGGGGAGCTCATTGCCCCAATTTTACAGCCTGCAGGGAGCCCGGACCGACGCTGGCGGGACCGGGCTCCGGCCTGGTTCTACAACTTGGTCGACGGCGAGCCCGACGCGTTGACGCCGACGGCGGCGGCGTGGACCTCAGCGACCTTTTCCGCTGATTCCCTCAACTCGGTCCATGTCTCCGTGGCCGCCCGGACTGCGTCCGGCACCATGACCAGGTTTGCGGCCGACAGGGCGCGCTCGGCCTCGTCCGGTTCAGGGACCAGCTGGCCCTTAGACAGCACGGTGATGCCCGACTCGGTGACCTTGAAGCCGCGGGCGCGGTCCAGGTCGTGCATCGAGGCCGATCGCGGCACCGGCCGGGACCTTGACGTTTTTGTCGATGATGGCGCGCTTTACCACGGCACCCTCGCCGATGTTGACCTTGTCCATCAGCACGGAGTCAAGGACGCGGCTGGACCTGCCCACAAAGACATCGTTGGAGAGGACCGAACCCTCCACGATGCCGCCGGAGATCACGCACGCCGCTTGCCACGATGGAATCCAACGCCGAGCCGACCGTATTGCCCTCGCCGCGGACGAACTTGGCGGGCGGGGAGATGCTCTGCCGCGTGTAGATAGGCCATTCCGAGTTGTACAGATTGAAGATCGGCACCGGCGAGATGAGGTCGATGTGGGCGTCGTAGAACGAATCGATGGTGCCGACGTCGCGCCAGTACGTGCGGTCACGTTCGGTGGAGCCGGGGATGTCGTTGAGTGTGAAGTCGTAGACTCCGGCCTCGCCCTGGCTGACGAAGTAGGGGATGATGTCCCCGCCCATGTCGTGCTTGGTATCAAGACGTTCGGCGTCAACGTGCAGCGCCTCCACCAGGGCGTCGGCGTCGAAGACGTAGTTGCCCATGGAAGCCAGGAACTGGGTGGGGTCGGCAGCGAGGCCGGGCGTGGTGGCAGGCTTTTCCACGAATGCGCCGATCTTCTGCGGGTCCGCCTGGTCCACCTCGATCACACCGAACTGGTTGGCCATGTTCAGCGGCTGGCGCACGGCGGCCACCGTGGCCTTGGCTCCGCTCAGCACGTGCTGTTCCACCATCTGGGCGAAGTCCATGCGGTAGACGTGGTCCGCGCCAACAACGACGACGATGTCGGGGTTGGCGTCATGGATCAGGTTCAGGGACTGGTAAATGGCGTTGGCGCTGCCCAGGAACCAGCTCTTGCCCACGCGCTGCTGTGCCGGGACGGAGGCGACGTAGTTGCCAAGCTGCGTGGACATCCGCCACGTTTCGGAGATGTGGCGGTCAAGGCTGTGGGATTTGTATTGGGTGAGCACCACGATTTGTAAATAGCGCGAATTCACCAGGTTGGAAAGCGCAAAATCGATCAGGCGGTAACTGCCTGCAAAAGGCACAGCAGGCTTGGCCCGGTCTGCCGTCAATGGCATAAGCCGGTTTCCCTCGCCGCCTGCAAGGACAATGGCCAGGACTTTTTTGTTCAACGGCATTATGGTCGCTCCTGTACGCCTTCGTAACTCCCCAAACAGTCCGGCATGCCCGGACTCCTTCACACTAGAACAGATACTGCGGAAGGACTACCTTGGGTAACGTGCGAATAGACATTGTGACTAAAGAATTCCCGCCGGAGATCTACGGTGGCGCCGGAGTCCACGTGGCCGAGTTGAGCAGGGTGCTTAGTAAGCATGTTGACCTGCAGGTTCGTGCCTTCGGAGCTCCCCGCGACGCTGACTACCACGGTGCCGGGGTGACCTCCTATGCCGTGCCCGAGGATCTGGGGTCAGCCAACGCGGCCGTCCAGACGCTCGGTGTCGATCTGCGGATCGTGCCGGACATCGAGGGAGCCGATCTGGTCCACTCCCATACCTGGTACGCGAACATGGCGGGGCACCTGGCGTCACTGCTGCACGGCATCCCGCACGTGCTCAGCGCTCACAGCCTTGAGCCGCTGCGGCCGTGGAAGGCCGAGCAGCTCGGCGGCGGCTATGCACTGTCCTCCTGGGTGGAGAAGACCGCTTACGAGGCAGCTGCGGCCATCATCGCCGTCTCGGAGGGTATGCGCCAGGACATCCTGCGCAGCTACCCGGACGTTGACCCTGCCAAGGTCAAGGTGGTCCACAACGGCATCGACGTTGAGCTCTGGCAGCGCGATGAAGGCGAAGACGCAGTGCGGGCGCTCGGGATCGACCCGCAGAAGCCAAGCGTGGTCTTCGTCGGCCGGAACACCCGGCAGAAGGGTGTTCCGTACCTGCTGCGGGCCGCCGCCAAGCTGCCCGCCGACGTCCAGCTGGTCCTGTGCCTGGGCGCCGCGGACACTCCCGAACTCGCTGCCGAAACGGCCCGCCTCATTGAGGAGCTGCAGCAGCAGCGGACCGGCGTGATCCTCATCGAGCGGATGCTGCCGCGCCACGAACTCATCCAGGTCCTCAGCCACGCAACCGCGTTCGCGTGCCCGTCGATCTACGAGCCGCTCGGCATCGTTAACCTCGAAGCCATGGCCTGCGGTGCTGCCGTTGTGGCCAGCGCTACCGGTGGTATCCCGGAGGTGGTCCAGCACGGTGAGACTGGCCTGTTGGTTGACCTGGAGCAGGTCACCGACGGTACCGGCACGCCGCTGGACCCGGAGAAGTTCGTGACCGAGTTTGCCGCAGCCCTGACTGAAGTGGTGTCCGATCCTGAGCGGGCACGTGCCATGGGGGAGGCCGGCCGCCGCCGCGCGGAGGAGCACTTCTCCTGGGAGTCCATCACGGAGACAACCCTTGAGGTCTACCGCTCGGTGCTCTGACGCGTTTCGGTAACCGACTGAAGACGCACGACGGCGGCGCTCCCCACTGAAGGGGAGCGGCGCCGTCGTACATGCGCAATCCCGGATCCAACGCGGGGTCACTTATCGCCCCTCCCTGGGCCTCGGAGGGGCTTGAAGTGACTCCGCGTTGCCGTCTAAGGCGGGGCGGGGCGGTCAGTTCTGCGTGGTGCGCAGCGCGGACGCCGCGCGTGCCAGCAGGACTTTCTCGTCGACGGGGGCGCTGCCGCTGGCCCGCTGTTCCCTGACGTAGGCACGGGCCTCATCCTGCCGCGTCTTCTCGGCGCCAGTGGCGATCGCGGCCCGCACGTGCTCATCGCCGTAGCCGAAGGCGTCCACGAGGTCCAGGGCGTGGGGCCGGATCTTGACCAGGAGCCGGTTGATGTAGTCACCCACGGTACGCGCCCGCTGCATGGAGAGCCGGCCGTTCATGAGGTACCAGGAGAGGTTCTTTTCGATCAGCGACAGGCCAAACAGGTCGCGGAGCCAGGTCAGCACCACTTTTGTGCCGGGGTCGCGGACCTCAGCCAGGGCCTCCGTGAAGGCCTCCCACTGCAGGAGTTCCGCGTGCGCCTGGGCTGCGTCGATCAGCTCGTTCTGGTGCTGGTTGAACAGGGCCGCGCCCTTTTCGAGCGGAAGCCTGTTGGCGCCCTTGAGGGCTGCGCCGACGTCCGCCACCATGGTCTGGACGCGGTCCGTGAGGAGCTCGCGCTGGCCCTCTTCGTCGCGCAGGGCAATGGCTGCCTTCTGGACCGAGCCGGTGTCGGCGACGAACTGCGCCACCTGCCGCAGCCCGGTGCGGTGGATCGCCACGCCTGTTGCCTGGGCCACCACGTAGCGGGCCAGTACCCCGAAATCAACGTTCCTGAACTCCTTGGCGTAGTCGGCCAGGAGCCGCTTGGCCACCAGCTGGAGCAGGACCGTGTTGTCGCCCTCAAACGTGACGTAGACATCCAGGTCCGCGCGCAGGGAGGCGAACCGGTTCTCGATCAGGAAGCCCGCGCCGCCGCAGGCTTCGCGGCATTCCTGCAGGGTGTCCAGGGCATGCCAGGTGCTGAGCGGCTTCAGGGCGGCCGCGAGGGTCTCGAGGTCCTGGCGGTCTTCGTCGGTGTCGTGCGCGCCGGAGAAGACGTCGTCGAACTTCTGGAGCAGTTTCTCGTGGGCGAAGCCCGCGGCGTAAGTCGTGGCAAGGCGTGTGAAGAGGCGGCGCTGGTGCCGCTGGTAGTCCAGGAGGACCTCTTCGTCCGTGTGGGACGACGCGTTGAACTGGCGGCGTTCGGTGGCGTAGCGGATGGCGGCGGTCAGGGCGATCTTTGACGCCGCAACGGCCGCTCCATCCAGGGAAACGCGGCCCTGCACGAGGGTTCCCAGCATGGTGAAGAAGCGGCGGCCCGGGCTGGCAATGGAAGACGTATAAGTGCCATCTGCCGCCACGTCGCCGTAGCGGTTGAGGAGGTTGGTCCGGGGAATGCGGACATGGTCGAAGTGCAGCCGGCCGTTGTCGATCCCGTTGAGGCCGCCCTTGACGCCGTCGTCCTCGCCGCCGATGCCGGGCAGGAATTCCTTGGTCTGGGGATCCCGGAGGTCAACGTAGAACGCGTGCACACCGTGGTTGACGCCTTTGGTCACGAGCTGGGCGAAGACCACGGCACCCAGGCCATCGATTGCCGCGTTGCCGATGTAGTCCTTCCACGCTGCCCGGAACGGTGTGTGGACCACAAATTCCTGGGTTCCGACGTCGAACGTGGCGGTGGTGGCGATGCTGGCAACGTCCGAGCCGTGGCCGGTCTCCGTCATGGCGAAGCAGCCGGGGATGTCCAGGTTCATGATGCCCGGCAGCCACTTGGCGTGGTGTTCCGCTGTGCCAAGGTGCATCACGGCCGAGCCAAAGAGGCCCCACTGGACGCCGGCCTTGATCTGCAGGGACGGGTCTGCCGTGACCAGCTCCTCGAAGCCTGCCACGTTTCCGCCGTGGTCATCGGCACCGCCCAGGGCCGCCGGGAAGGCCCTGTGTACGGCGCCGTGGTCCACCAGGTACTTCAGCTGCCCGAAGGTCCGGGTGCGGTGTTCGGTATGCGTCAGGCCTTCGGTCTTGTGCAGTTCAGGGTGGCCCGCCAGGGTGCGCGCGTGCCTGCGGGCGTCCGCCCACTTGCCCAGAAGCTGCTCGCCGAGGGCGGCGGCGTCGACGGCGGGCCGCGGGTTGGCAGCGCCTGTTGCAGCTGGGTTCGTTGCAGCTGACTTGGTGATGCCCGTGTTCGTTGGGGCTGTGCCGATACCGCCCGAGCGGTCCACTACTTCAGTCATGTCAATGTCCTTCGTTGGTTCTGACAGATGTTTCTGAGAGCTCAGGCGCGATTCCCACGCAGAGCCAGGAAGTAATTTGTTGCGCCATTGCCTCCTGGTCCGGCTTGGCCGCCGAATCCGGAGTGCTGAGCCACTGTTCGCCGGCGTTCCGGACCAGCCCGATCGCGGCGGTGGGCCAGTAGCCGATCACCGCTTCCCGCCCGTCGCCCAGGTGGGTCCGCATCGGAGTGGCGATCATCTCGGCGATGGAATCGAAAAAGTGACCCAGCGCCCCCGAAATCGCCGCCGCCCCCTGTGTACTGTCAGCGTCCACCGGGGCATACCGGGTAACGAAGCTGTAGACGTTGGGGCTTGTTTCCGCCATCTGGAGGTAGGCCGAGATCATCGCCAGCAGGCCTTCCCTCGGGGTCTGGGCGCCCTGGACTGCCTCGCGGATCTTGCGCTGCATCTGGCTGAGGACAACTTCCCCGACGGCGTGCTGCAGGCCGGCTTTATCGCCGAAATAGCGGTAGAACACTGACTTTGAGGTGCCCGCCGCCGCTGCGATCTCCTCCATCGAGGCATCGCTGCCCAGTGCATGGACTGCCCGCCGCGCGGACTTGATGAGCTCCCGGCGGCGCTCCTCCCGGTGGGTCTGCCAACGGGCCGAGCGGCCGTCGGCATTTCCGCCGGCTGCCGGCGTCGGGAGTTCTGGGGGGAGGTTGTTCACGATACCCAGCGTATCAGGTACGCTGGGTATCGGTAACCGTCGCAGATCAGAGGAGACACCCATGTCCGTCAACGGACAGTCCGCAACCGGACCCCAGGAATTCGCCAGCCCCGCGGCATCCGGCGCATCGCGTCCAGTGCGCCGGGCCGTGATCGTCGGCGGCAACAGGATCCCCTTTGCCCGTTCCGGTGGGGCCTACACCAAGTCCTCCAACCAGGACATGCTGACTGCTGCGCTGGACGGTCTGATTGCCAGGTTCGGCCTCCAGGATGAGCGGATCGGCGAAGTGGCCGCCGGCGCTGTGCTGAAGCACTCCCGGGATTTCAACCTCACCCGCGAGGCAGTCCTCGGGTCAGCGCTGTCCGCGGAGACCCCCGCCTACGATCTCCAACAGGCGTGCGCCACCGGCCTGGAGACGGTTCTTGGCCTCGCCAACAAGATCAAGCTGGGCCAGATCGATTCGGCCATTGCTGGCGGTGTGGACTCGGCCTCGGACGCCCCCATTGCCGTCAGTGAAGGCCTGCGTGAGGTACTCCTGGACCTCAACCGCGCCAAGACCCTTCCGCAGCGGCTGCAGGTACTCAGCCGGCTGCGGCCCAAGGATCTTGCCCCTGATGCCCCGAGTACCGGCGAACCACGCACCGGGCTGTCCATGGGGGAGCACCAGGCCCTCACCACTGCCCAATGGAACATTTCGCGTGAGGCGCAGGATGAACTGGCTTTCAACAGCCACCGCAACCTGGCCGCAGCTTACGACGCAGGTTTCTTCGATGACCTCCTGACGCCATACCGGGGGCTGGCCAAGGACTCGAACCTGAGACCGGACACCACCCTGGAGAAGCTGGCCACACTTAAGCCCGTCTTCGGCAAGAATCTCGGTGCCGAGGCAACCATGACCGCCGGAAACTCCACCCCGCTCACCGACGGGGCATCCACGGTCCTGCTGGCCTCCGAGGAATGGGCGCAAGCGCATGATTTGCCCATGCTCGCGACGGTGGTGGATGGCGAAGCCGCCGCTGTGGACTTCGTGCACGGCAAGGACGGCCTGCTGATGGCACCCGCCTTCGCGGTGCCGCGGATGTTGGCCCGCAACGGACTGACGCTCGCTGACTTCGACTTCTTTGAGATCCACGAGGCCTTCGCCGGGACTGTCCTGAGCACCTTGGCCGCGTGGGAAGACGAGGAATTCGGCCGCACCAGGCTGGGACTGGACGGGGCTTTCGGCAGCATCGACCGCACCAAGCTGAACGTCCATGGCTCATCCCTGGCCGCCGGCCATCCGTTCGCTGCCACCGGCGGGCGCATCGTCGCTTCCCTCGCCAAGATGCTGCAGGCCAAGGGCACCGTCGACGGCAGGCCTGCACGCGGCCTCATTTCCATCTGCGCCGCCGGCGGCCAGGGCGTCGTCGCAATCCTTGAAGCAGCGTAGGAGCACCGGATGACTGACACATACACCCGCCTGGTCAGCCAGGGACTGGGCAAAGACCTCGCCAGGCGGCTGGGCCTTCCCCAGCCCGCGGTATTGCGCCGCTACACCCCGGGCCAGCCTCTGGTGACCGGCCCCGTCCTGGTGCAGGGGAGTACTGCCCGGCGCCGACGAACTGGCAGCCACCCTGCTTTCCTGGAACCTGGACGTGCGCCGGCACGCCGTTCCCCGCGAAAAGCTCGGTGCCATCATCCTGGTCCTGGACGGCCTCGCCACGCCCGAAGACCTGGAAAAGCCTGTGCTCTCTGCTGCGTCCTCCCTGCGGGATCTCGGCGCGAGCGCCCGGTTTGTCAGCATCTCCCGGCCGGCCGCAGAAGCCGGCAGTCCAGCCGTGGCCGCGGCACGGCAAGGAGTGGACGGCTTCGTGCGGTCCTTGGCCAAGGAGCTTCGGGCCGGCGCGACGGCAAACGGCATCCTCCTGTCCAACGCTGTCGGGACCACAAGTCCGAGCGCCCTGGCGGCACTGCGCTTCTTCCTGTCCGGCCGGTCGGCTTTCGTCGACGGCCAGTTCCTGACGGTCAGCACAGCGGAGGGCATCTTGCCCGACGACGTACAAAAGCCCCTGGCCGGCAAGGTGGCCGTGGTCACCGGCGCCGCCAGAGGCATCGGCGCGGCCATTGCCCGGACCCTCCACCGGGACGGGGCCACCCTGATCCTGGTTGACGTCCCGGCTGCGGGGGACCACCTGGCCGCAGTCGCCAACGAGGTCCACGGCACGGCCCTGCAGCTGGATATCAGCCGGACGGACGCGGGCCAGCGGATCCTTGAGCACGCGGTGCAGCGGCACGGCCACCTGGACATCCTGGTTCACAACGCCGGCATCACCAGGGACAAGCTGCTGGCCAATATGGACCACGCGCGCTGGAACTCCGTACTCAACATCAACATCGCCGCGCAGCTCAGGATCAATGACACCCTGCTGGCCTCGGACCATTTCCGCAGTGCACCCCGGATCGTTTCGGTAGCCTCCACCAGCGGAATTGCCGGCAACCGCGGCCAGACGAATTATGCCGCCTCCAAGGGCGGGGTCATGGGGATGGTCCGGGCAACGGCACCCCTGCTGGCCGCCCGGGGAGGCACCATCAACGCGGTGGCGCCCGGCTTCATTGAAACCGAAATGACGGCCCGGATCCCCTTCGCCGTCCGGGAAGTGGGCCGCCGGCTTAACGCCCTGCAGCAAGGCGGCCTGCCGTCCGACGTCGCCGAGGCCATCGCGTTCCTCGCCAGTGATGCCGCAGGCGGCATCAACGGGGACATCCTGCGCGTCTGCGGACAGAACCTGGTGGGCGCGTGAGTGCCTCGCAACCGGTCATCCTGGGTGAGATGCCTTCGCTCTCCAAGCTGTACATCAATGCGGCCGCCCAGGCGGCGCGCCGACGCGTCATGGGGACCCACGCTGGCTCAACCCTGCCAACCGCCGGTCACGAAGTGCGCGGCATCAGGGCCGACGTCGGCAATCTCACCGCCTACCAGCACCTCATCGGCCTGACGGCCAGGGACACCCTTCCCGCTGGCTACCTCCACGCACTCGCGTTTCCCCTTGCCATCAGTGTGATGAACCGCGACGATTTTCCGTTGCCGCTGCTGGGCATGATCCACCTGGGCAACTACGTTGAGCAGCGCTCTCCAGTACTCTTCACGGAGCTCCTGGACCTTGAAGCCAGGGTGGAGAACCTCCGCGGTCACCGGGCGGGGACCCAGCTGGACGTAGTCGCCGAGGTCCGTGGGGCAGGGACGCCGGATGTCCGTTGGACCGGCCGTTCCACCTACCTGGCCAAGGGGGTGTTCCTGCCGGGCATCGACAAGGCCTCTCCCAACAACAACGGCCAGGCCGACTTCACACCGCCGGACCCGACCGCGGTCTGGCACCTGGGGGTGGACACAGGACGCGCGTACGCCGCCGTGTCAGGTGACTTCAACCCGATCCACCTGAGCGTCCTTTCGGCCAGGGCGCTGGGGATGCGCCGCTCCATTGCCCACGGGATGTACCTGGCGTCCAGGGCGCTTGCGGACGTCGGGCCGGTGAAGGGCGAGACATTCGCCTGGGCCGTGACGTTTGAGGCACCGGTGTTCCTGCCGGGCAGGGTGGCGTTGGAGATCACCACTGATGCAGCAGCCGGGCGGAGGCTGGCAGCCGCTCCGACTATGTCGCGTGGAACCCCCGCTCCGGCCGCAAGCACTTCAGTGGTTCGGTGACACCGCTCTAGGACGCCGGGCGCACGGCCCTGAGAATTCGGTGGAGGCTCAGGAGGATGGATTCAGACGCTGCCACCACGGCATCGTCCTTGTTCGCGCTGGGATGCCACGGCCGTGCAGGCCTCCACCGCTGACTTAGCCGCCGCGAACAGACGCCGCTGCTCAGGCTCATCATCGCCATGGAAGGAGGCAAGCAGCTCGCCTGTGGCGTTCAGGGCAACGGCAAGCGGTTCACTGTCCTGGAAGGGCACCGTGTAAGGGACGTCATCCGCCCAGATGACGTCTGAAAGGACTTCGGTCATGTCCTGGATGTGGAACGTGACCCTCTCCAGATCGCGAAGGTTCCGGTAGTCAAGATCCACGTCCCGCGGATGTAACCGCCGGCGCGGATTGGCCCGCCGGCTTGCATCCGCTTCCTGGACTAGGTGGCGGACCGTCCGCGCCGCTTCCGACAGCTCATCGGAGCGGCGGGACCAGTCCTCGTGCTCGGGCGGCCACTTTTCCGTCAGGGCCGCTCCCATGTCGGTCAGCTGCTTGCCCAGCGCCAGCCGGAGGTCGGCCAGGCTGTTCGCCGCCGCGTTAAAGTGCAGGGGCGGGAAAACGAGGAAGTTGACGGCTATCCCGATCGCGACGCCGGCTCCCATCTGGATCAGGTAACCAAAGGAAAAGTCGTCCGGATTGCTCCCGCCCACCAGCAGGACCAGAAGCGCCGCCGTCGGAATCCAGTCACTCCCCGAACCGATGCGGGGGAGTCCGCCGAGCAGGATCCCTATCCCCATGAAAACCGCGACGGCAAACGGAGAGGGATCACTGATGTTGACAAGCGCAAAGGCAAGCCCGATGCCCAGGGCAAGGCCCACCAGTGCCTGGAATCCCTGCCGGACGGATCCTGCCACGTTGTGGTACATCGAGACCAGGGCGCCCAAAGGAGCGTAGTAGGGATAATCCGCCGCGGACCCTGGCATGAGGGGCGCGACGGCAAAAGCCAGCCCGGCTGCGAGGGCTGCCTTGGCCGCCAGCAGCAGGCGCTGGAGCGTGAACGCGGCGGCGAGACCGGACACGGCATTCTTCAGCAGACGTGAGCCCGTGGCATGCGGGGGCCCCGGCTGTGCTTTCGTATCACCCATTCCGCCCACGTTAGGTGCCGCCGTGCGCTAGGACAAGGCGGCCGCAGCCCGCCGGACCTCGGCTGCCAGCCGATGCGCCCTGCCGGGCGTCCGTCCCTCCTCCGCCCGTTGCGGGATGTAGCCGAAACTTAGGCCGTAGGCGGGATCGGCGAAACCGAGGGCAGCATTCGCCCCCTCATGGCCGAACGCACGGTGGCTGCCGAAATTCCGCGATGGGTGGGGTTTCATAAACACCACGGCAAAGGCGTTGTCCAGGCCGGAGCTGCGGTCCAGGCCCCACACCTGCTCCTCGGACATGACGCGTACCGTTTCAGGAGTGAGGAATGGTTCCTTCCCGTCCACGCCGGTTGTCGCCGCAGCGTACAGCCTGGCCAGGCCCTCAGCGGTCCCCACGCCGCCTGCGGCACTCATGCCGGCTGCCCGCACGCTCCGCTGGTTGGGAAGTTCCATGATGGAACCCACAGCAGCATTTCCGTTGAGCCCTTCCAAGCTCAGCGGATCCAGCCACGGTTGTCCGGGATCGACGTCGTAAAGCACGTCCCGGTACCGGGACTCCAGCTCCGCAGGAAGGCCCAGGAAGAACTCAAGTCCGTAAGCCGTACGGATGCGTTGGTCAAAAAGGCTCTGCAGGCTGATTCCGGTGACCCGACGGCAGAGTTCCTCCATGACAATTCCGATGGTGAGGGCGTGGTATCCGAAACTACTGCCGGGACGCCACAGCGGCCTCGCCTGGGCCAATCTCGCGGCTGCATGCTGTGTGGTGAATTCGTCGAAAGCGAAACCTCCCTCAAGACCCACCAGGCCGGCCTGGTGGGAGAGTGCCTCACGGACCAGGATCCGGTCCTTGCCGTGAACACCGAATTCGGGCCAGTAGTGGGCCACCGTCCGGTCCAGGTCCAGCAGCCCCTCCTGGACGAGCAGGGAGATGACCAGGGCAGCGGCACCTTTGGTGACCGAATACGCGCCGGTGATGGAATCAGCCGTGATGTGCGGGCCGCCGTGCAGGTCCACCACTTTGACGCCGTGCCGGTAGGCCGCCACCTGCGCGCTGTACTGCGGATCGGCGGCCACGAAGGCATCGCACAGATCCAGGACGGACTCGAAGCCTGGCGCTGCCAAGCCGTGAAAATTCTGCATGGACGTAGCCTAGCTTGTCAGAAAGCGCTTTCCGACGTGGCCGCCGCGCCGTGTCCGGGAGCGACCTCTTCGCCGGCCCGCACGGGTCCTGGGGGAGTGCCGTCACCGAATGGCCTGCCGCCCAGCGGCTCCCGTCCGTGGGGCTCCAGCCAGCCGGCCAGATCCGGCCCCTGCGGCACAATCCTGGTTGGGTTGATGTCCTCATGAACGATGTAATAGTGCTGCTTGATCTGCACAAAGTCGATCGTGTCACCGAAGCCGGGGGTCTGGAAAAGGTCACGCGCGTACCCCCAGAGGGCCGGCATTTCGCTGAGCTTTTGCCGGTTGCACTTGAAATGCCCGTGGTACACGGCATCGAACCGGGCCAACGTGGTGAACAGGCGGACATCGGCCTCGGTGATGGTATCGCCAACAAGGTAGCGCTGACCGGTAAGGCGTTCCTCAAGCCAGTCCAACGCGGTCCACAGCCGGGTGTAGGCGGAGTTGTAGGCCTCCTGTGAGCCCGCAAAGCCGCAGCGGTAGACGCCGTTGTTGACCTCGGTAAACACGCGCTTGTTGACGGCGTCAATTTCCTGCGCGGAGGTGTTCAGGATAAAGGACCGGGGCGCCGGGCCGGTGGAACTGCGTCCATTCGGTGGCAAAGTCCAACGTGATCTGGGGAAAGTTGTTGGTGACTACGGCGCCGCTGGGTACGTCCACGATGGCCGGCACCGTGATGCCGCGGGGGTAGTCCGGAAAACGCCTGAAGTAGGCGTCCTGGATGCGCTCGATGCCCAGGACGGGATCCACACCACCCGGATCCAGGTCAAAGGTCCAGGACCTGACGTCGTGGGTGGGCCCTGGCTGGCCGAGGGAGATGGCTTCCTCAAGCCCCAGGAGCCGGCGCACAATCACTGTCCGGTTCGCCCACGGGCACGCCCGCGCCGCGATCAGCCGGTAGCGGCCGGACTCCACCGGCCACCCCGGCTCACCGTTCTCACCGGGGCGTCCATCACGGGTAATCCGGTCCTCGATGTAGTTGGTGTCCCGGTTGAACTCCGCGCCGCCAGTTACATAGGCACCCCTGGTGCTGTGGGCGTTGGTGTGCGCGGAGTTGCCCTCCGGGCTGGCGGTGGTCTGTGTGGTGGTGGCGGGCTGACTGCCTGCTGACTCCTGGCTCATGCGGACAAGCCTAGGCTCCTGCAACCAGAATCGAAGAGATGGGCTGCCACGCCACCACCCAGCAGCCGGCCACAACAGCAAGAAAAAGTGCGATCCAGATGCCGGACGGGACGGACGTTGCGCGGTACAGGATGTAGGCGTCAGAACTGGCCAGGCGGTCCCGGCGCCGCAGGTGGACGTTGGTGAGTTTGGCAAGGTCCCTGACTGCTGCAACCAGGAGTGCCACGCCGAGGCTGATGGCCACGTGGCCTGTGAAGTCGCTCGGAACAGCGAGGACCAGCAGTAGGCCGCCTGCGATCGCGGCGCCAGTGATGAGGACGCCGGCGACATTCCTCATGAAGAGGAGCGAGGCTACGAGGATGAGCGTACCGGTGGCCAGTGCCGCTGGTCCCCAGCCGGCAAAACCGGAGGTGACCAGGGCAGCCCCCGTCAGGGCTGGAACCGGATAGCCCCAGAATCCCGACCACACAGCGGCGAGCCGTCCCCGGCTGTAACTGGTGGTAGTGCCGGAGTGGTCCAGCCGCAGCTTGATTCCGCTCAAGCGCTGACCACTGATGACGGCGGCAAAGGCGTGGCCCAGTTCGTGGGTGGCGGTGGCGAGGAGTCCGAAGTACTTCCACGTGGCCCGGGGGATTGAGAGGGCAGTTGCCACGGCGAAGACCACGGCCAGTTCCATCAGCGTGACGTTGGGGACGGCAGCCCTGCTGAAGACATCCATGACCCGCTGCCACAGTTGCTCGGAAACCAAATTCATTCCGCTCCGGAAAGGGAGTAGTTATTGTCAGCCATAGCCATCTACGGTACTAGAGGGATGGGTCAATACTGTCCGGATGCCTTCCGGCGCTGAACGAAACGAGGAATACACTGTGAGCAGTTTGAAGGAACGTCTGCACGCTGACGTTGTGGCGCACATGAAGGAGCGGAACAAAACCGCGCTGACAACGGTGCGCAACGTGCTGGGTGAGATCGAAACCCGGGAAAAGTCGGGGAAAACGCCTGTTGAGCTGGATGATGCCCAGGTGACTTCGCTGCTGCAGAAGGAGGCAGCCAAGCGACGGGACACGGCAAAGATCTATAGCGACGCCGGTGAAGCTGAGCGGGCGGCGGCCGAAATCGCGGAGGCAGAGGTCATTGAGGCGTATCTGCCGCGTGCGCTCACGGCCGCGGAAGTCGAAGCGATCGTTGACGAGACTATTGCCGGGCTTCGGTCCGAAGGCGTGGAACCTGGCCTTCGCCAACTGGGTGCCGTCATGAAACCTGTCACGGCGAAAGTTGCCGGACGCTTCGACGGCAAGGCGGTCAGCGAGATCGTGCGCAGCCGTCTGAGTTGAGTCCGAACCTCAACACCGCGGACGCAACACTGCCGAACAGGAAAGGCACGCCTACTGTATGTGGGCGTGCCTTGATTTCCTGCCGGCGGAGAGTGCAGCCGGCTGGATTGAGTCTTTGGTGCTCGGGAATCAGCCTTCGCAGTCCGTGCAGTAGCTGTGGCCATCTTTCTGGCGTGCAATCTGCGAGCGGTGCCGGACCAGGAAGCAGGAGTAGCAGGTAAATTCGTCCTCGGCCTGTGGGATAACCTGCACAACCAGTTCCTCGGCAACGAATTCGCCGCCGGGAACGCCGGCGCCATCCAGTCCGTCGGCCTCATCGAGCTCGAGCACCACGCTGCGGGCATCCGGTGCATTGGCGGACTGCAGTGCCTCGAGCGAGTTGTCCTGCGACTCCTTGACGTCGGAGCGAAGTTCATCGTAATCGGTTGCCACTTAGGTGTATCTCTTTTCTTTGGTTCGTCTGTCGCGTATGCAACGTACAGCATCCAGCCCCTATTCCCCAATAGGCTGGCAGAAAAATTTTTCCGTGGCGCCGCAGGCAGAGGTGGACAGAACCCCGACTACCAGGATTCCGGGAGCTTCCCCTGTAGTGCGGAGGGGGACTCAACCCCATTTCGAAGGGTCTGCCTGGGCCACGAATGCTTGGAATCCGGGCTCTTTAGTACCGGGCGTCCCACTGGTGAACCATAAGAGTACGCCAATTCATCCGCGGCCGCCCACGCCAGTTGCCGGTTGGAACGTTTTGAGAGTGTCAGGTTGGACACATTTTCACGGCGGGTTGGAATGAACTGACACAAACGCCAGCCCAAGCCGCGCACATAGACTCCCTTGAACGCACTCCCTCTCATGACTTGAGCTCCACGAGCGTGAGTTTTTTGCCCGCGTTCAACGGCCAGATAGTCCTGATAGTAAGCAATCGTTTATCCCTTGACGTAACAGAACCCGCCCTGTAACAGTTAGTCGTGGGCGGATCGATGGAGAACCACGAACGGACTGGCGCGGCGTCAATCCCCGGTGGCCTCCCTCAAGGTTCCACGGCCCCGCCGCCACTCCTGGAAGTCCGTGGACTGACCAAAAGTTTCTTCGGGATTCCCGTGCTGGAAGACGCCCACCTTACCCTTCACGCGGGCCAGGTACACGGGCTCGTGGGCGAAAACGGTGCCGGGAAGTCAACCCTGATGAAAGTGCTTGCGGGCGTCTACCAGCCGGACGCGGGAACGGTGCTTCTTGACGGCCAGGAAGTCACTTTCAGCCACCCTACGAAGGCCCACGAGGCCGGGCTGTCGTCGGTATTCCAGGAGTTCAATCTCCTTCCCGACCGGACGGTGGCCGAGAACATCTACCTGGGCCGGGAGCCCCGCCGCGGAGTCCTGGTGAACAAGGCACTGATGAACGTGAAAACGGCGGAGCTGCTGCAGTCGCTCGGGATCACCGCCATCCGGCCCACCGCGCAGGTGCGAAGCCTGACCGTAGCTGAGCAGCAGGTGGTGGAGATTGCGAAGGCGGTCAGCTACGACGCCCGGATCGTCTCCATGGACGAGCCCACCGCCGCGCTGGCCGGCGCCGAAGTTGAGCTCCTCTACCAGATCGTGTCCCGCCTTCGGGAACGCGGAACGGCCATCCTCTATGTCTCCCACCGGCTTCGGGAGCTCTTCGATCTGTGCGACGTCATCACCGTCCTGAAGGACGGCCGCGTGGTCAGCACCGGCCCCGCCTCAGAACTCGACGATGCGCGGCTGGTCCGGCTGATGGTGGGCCGGCCTATTTCAGCCTTCTTCCCGGACAAGCTGCCCAGGACAGACAGCGGCGCTCGAAGTCAGTAACGCGGAAGGTGCTGACGTCCCCGCAAATCCGATCCTCGATCTGCAGGGGCCGGAAACGGCCAACTGGACGGGATCAGCTTCAGCGTTCGGCCGGGCGAGATTGTCGGGCTGGCCGGGCTCCAGGGCTCCGGCCGGACTGAACTGCTTCACGCCATTTTCGGCGCCACCCCCTTTAGCCGCGGCACCATGAAGGTGGAGGGCCGGGAGCTTCTGCCCAAGTCGCCGCGGGAGGGGGTCCGGGCGCGCATGGCCCTCATCACGGAAGACCGCAAGGCTGAGGGCCTGAGCCTGAACCAGTCCATCCTAAATAACGCCCTGACCGTCATCAGATCAGTTTTCCCGCGCCGCACAAGAGCCGTCAAAACCGAGATCCCCGGCGTGTTCTCCTCCTTGGAGGTCGTGGCCCGGGACTTGGACCAGGAGGTGCAGTACCTCTCCGGCGGGAACCAGCAGAAAGTGGTCCTTGCCAAGTGGCTGGCCATCCGCCCCCGCCTGGTCCTACTCGATGAACCCACCCGCGGAATAGATGTGGGAGCCAAAGTGGCGGTGTACCGGTTGATGCGCAAGCTGGCAGCCGAAGGCAAAGCCATCCTGATGGTCTCCAGCGAATTGCCGGAGGTCATTGGCATGTCCGACCGGATCCTGGTCATGCGCGACGGGCGTCTCGCCGGCGAGCTTCCGGCCGGAACCATCCGAGGAAGCCGTCCTACAGCTGGGAACGGGCGCCAGGACTGCATCTGGAGGAGGGACATGAAACAGCGTGGCAGCTTCATCGATCGCCTGTCCTCCACACAGATCGTCTACCTGGTGGCGCTGCTGACGCTTATCGTTGGTGCCGTGCTCGTCAGCACGATCGGGCGGAATTTCTTCAGCCAGGGCAATATCTCCAGCATCCTGACCGGAACCAGCGTCCTGGGATTCATCGCAATCGGACAGACACTGGTCATCCTGGCCGGCAGCCTGGATCTCTCGGTTCCCTATGTCGCCAGCCTGGCCAGCCTTATTGCCGCCGGTGTGATGGCCAACAACCCGGGCAACGTCCTGCCCGGCGTCCTGCTCACGTTGGGAGCCGCGGCGGTCATCGGCCTGGCGAACGGGCTGATCGTGGCCCGCCTTAATGTGCACGGGTTCATCGCCACGCTGGGCATGGGCCTGATCATCAGCGGCTACCTCGCCACCAATTTCAAGGGCAGCTTCGGCCAGACCCCGCTCTCGTTCCGCCTGATCGGGGCGACGGGCCTGGGGCCTGTTCCCATCTCGACCATCATCATGCTGGCCTGCGCGGGCCTGGCCATGCTGCTGCTCCACCGCACCCGCGTGGGCCACCACCTCTACGCCGTCGGCGGTGACATTTCCGTGGCCCGGACCTCGGGAATCCGCATCGATTTGCCGGTCATCACGGCTCATGTGATCTGTTCGCTGCTGGCAGGAATGGCGGGGCTGCTCCTCGCCAGCCGGCTGGGCGTGGGCAGCCCGACGGTGGGTTCCCAGGGCGGCTACGATCTGCTCTCCATCGCCGCAGTGGTCCTCGGCGGCACTCTGCTGGCCGGCGGCAAAGGGACCATCACCGGCACCCTCGGCGGCGTCCTTATCTTCGCCATGCTGGACAACATCATGTCCGTCATGCAGATCAACCCCTTCCTCAAGGACGTGGTCAGGGGCGTGGTGATTGTCGTCGCCGTCGCCGTGTATGCCCGCCGCAGGATCGTCAACAGACCGGAGCGCTTCAGCTCGAAGGGTTCCGCGGAAGCGCCTGCCGCACAGGCTGCATCCGCGGCGGGGCCATGAGCACGGCCCTGCCCTCCGGGCGCAGCGCAGTCCTCCGGCAGAACCGCGCCAGCCGTTCCCAGCGGCTCCTGCGTGCTGTGCGCACCCCCGGCGGCGCCGTTTTCATCCTGTTGATCAGCCTCTTGACGGCCATCATCGTGCTGAACCCCTCCTTCGGGGAGCCGGGCTCCTTCATCCGGTTCATCGGCAGGACGGCCCCGATCGCCATCGCCGCCGTCGGCCAGTACTTCGTCATTGTCAGCGGCGAATTCGACCTGTCGATGGGATCGGTGGTGACCATGCAGGTCATCGTTGCCGGCAACCTCATCCGGCAGGACGATTCCAGGGTGATTCCGGTCCTGATCCTGATGTTTGTGCTCGGTGCCTTCATCGGGCTCGTGAACGGACTGATCTCAACGCTGCTGAAGGTGCCCAGCTTCATTGTGACGCTGGGCATGATGCTGGCCCTGCTCGGACTGGTCCTCTACTGGACCGGCGGCGCGGCCCAGGGAAACCCGGCGGACAGCTTCCGCCAGATAGGGCGCGGCGGGATCCAGGACGTCCCGGTCCTGGACATCATTCCCTACCCTGTCATCATCCTGACGGCGGTGGCCATCCTGGCGGTCGCCCTGATGCGCCGCCCCTTCGGCCGCATGCTCATCGCCGTCGGTGACAATCCACGGGCTGCCGAGCTGGCCGGCTCCCGCGTCTGGTGGGTGCGGACGCGGGCGTTCATCATCTCGTCGCTGTCGGCCACCGTGGCCGGCGATCCTGCTCGTGGGCTACGCGGGAGTACATCCGTCGGTGGGGCGGGGCTACGAGTTCACGGCGATCACCGCCGTCGTCCTCGGTGGCGTAGTGCTGGGAGGCGGACGTGGCTGGGTCCTGTCCGCGGCGGCAGGAGCGTTCGCACTCGAGTCGCTGTTTACCCTCCTGAATTTCATGGGTGTCCAGGCCACCTGGCGGGACACGGTCCAAGGGGTAATCATCATCATCGCTGTGGCAGCAGCGTCCAAGTCATGGCAGCGCAAGCGCAAGGGAGCCACTTCCGCTGCCCATGACGAACGGCACCGGCTACGCGCAGCACCCATGCCCCACGAGGGCACCGAACAAGGAGGAGATCGAGTCTGATGCGCAAACACTCTATTCGCGCGATAGCACTTGGGGCAGCATTGCCGCTGGTGGTGCTGACTGCCTGTACCACCACCGATCCGTCGGTTACCGAAACGACGGCACCTGGTGCCGGCTCACCGGCAGAAACCAGTCCGGCGAGCCAGGAATGGTTTGACCAGGCTCTTTACGATGGGCAGTTCAAGCAACGCTCGGCGGCCTTTGAAGGGAACGCCGAGCAGCCCTACCTGCAGTACATTGCCGGCGATATGACGGACACCGCAAAATTCGTCTCATCAGGGGCGCACAAGGTCTGCTTCGCCAATGCCTCCATCTCGAACCCGTGGCGCCAGACCGGCTGGATCACCATGAACCAGCAGCTCAAGGTCCTGCAGGACTCGGGGGTCATTTCCGAGATGGAGACCCGGGATGCCAAGGACAACGACAACACGCAGATCGCGGACATTGACTACTTCATCGACGAGGGAAAATGCGATGCGTTCGTCATCTCGCCCAACTCCACAGCGGCACTGACCCAGGCCGTGGAACGTGCCTGCCAGACCGGCAAGCCTGTGGTGGTGTTTGACCGCGGCGTCGAAACCGACTGCGCCACCACGTTCATCCACCCGATCGGCGGCTTTGCCTGGGGTATCGACACCGCCACGTTCCTGACCGACAGGCTGAAGTCCGGCGACAAGGTGGTGGCCCTGCGCATCCTTCCCGGCGTGGACGTGCTGGAACACCGCTGGGCGGCGGCAAAGAAGATCTTTGAGGAGAAGGGAATCCAGGCCAAGGACTACTTCACCGGAGCCGACCCCACCGAAATCAAGAAAATCATCTCCGATGAACTGGCCACCGGCGACGTCCAGGGCGTCTGGATGGACGCCGGAGACGGTGCGGTGGCTGCCCTCGAGGCTTTCGAGGATGCAGGCAAGGACCTGCCGGTGATGACCGGCGAGGATGAGATGAGCTTCCTGACCAAGTGGAAGGAAACCGGAATCGATGCCATGGCTCCCGTCTACTCCAACTTCCAGTGGCGGACCCCGCTGCTGGCCCTGGAAAAGATCTTCAAGGGCGAGCAGATCCCGGCCGAATGGGTCCTCCCGCAGAAGCCCATCCTCGCGGACGAACTGGACACGTGGCTGCAGCGCAATCAGGGGATGCCCGGCGGGCACTACGCCAAGTTTGGCGGAGAAGACCTCCCCGGCTACCCGGAGGTCTGGCAGAAGCGGCAAATGCCCTGACACTGCTCTTCGCGCAGCGTGGAAGGAGTCTACGTTGGAGGGAGCAGCGTGAAGCGCCTCATCGGGATCAGCACATGGGTCTGGGAGTCACCGTTGACCGATTCCAACCTGAGCGGACACCTGGCGAGGATCGCCGCGATGGGGTTTGACGCCGTCGAACTGCCGCTGGAAAACGCCGGCGACTTCACGCCCGCCGCGGTGCGCGAGTCCCTGGAGTCCACGGGGCTTACACCGTTTCTTGTCGGTGCCATGGCGCCGGGCCGGGACCTCGTGGCCGCGGCCCCGGCCTCCGTGGAAAGGACCCAGGCCTACCTCATGGCCTGCGTCAGCATGGCCAGCAGCATCGGTTCGCCCACTGTCTGTGGTCCTTTCTACGCCCAGACTGGCCGGGTCTGGCGGATGTCGCCGGGGCAGCGGCGCGAAGCCTACGCCGAGCTGCGCCAAAATCTGCAGCCGGTGGCGGACCGGGCCCAGGAAGCGGGCATCGTCCTTGGCATCGAACCGCTGAACCGGTACGAGACATCCCTGATCAACACGGTCGACCAGGCACTCGAGGCGCTGGAGCCGTTGCTGGGCCACGGCGTCGGCCTTGCTCTGGACAGCTACCACCTTCACATTGAGGAGCGTTCGCTGGCCGCCGCAGTTCGGGCGGCCGGAGAGCACGTGGTTCACGTGCAGGTTTGCGGGAACGACCGCGGCGCCCCCGGCGGGGACCAGACCGACTGGGAAGGCTTCCTGCAGGCCCTGGACGAGGTGGGCTACAGCGGACCTCTGAACATCGAAAGTTTCACTGCGGATAATGCCGCGATTGCCGTTGCGGCCTCAATCTGGCGGCCGCTGGCCCCGAGCCAGGACGAGTTGGCCGCCAGAGGCCTGGCTTTCCTGCGCGGCGTGTGACCGCGCTGCGGTGTGTGAACCGTACTGAACGGCACGCAAGGCTCACAAGAGTTCTTGGCATCGTGGACGGTATCCGGTCAGCACTGTCGAAAGGAAGTTTGCATCATCCCCGGAGGCCACCCGCCGCGTGATGTTTTTTGGAGCCGGGGTCCACGCACCCGACGAGGTGATCAAAGCCACAAAATGCATTCAGCGTCGACCCCCCTTGCTGGTGTCGCATTTCGACACCCGGGGGAGTGGAGACGACCCTCGCGTGGGTGAGGACAGAAAAAAACCCCCAGAATCCTTGGATTCTGGGGGTTTTCCCTTGTGCGCGGAGGGGGACTTGAACCCCCACCCCCTTTCGAGGACTAGCACCTCAAGCTAGCGCGTCTGCCATTCCGCCACCCGCGCAGGTGGTAATTCGGTGATCGTTTCCGCCTTTCAGCGTTTCGGTTTTCTCCGAAGCAGCGAGAAAAACTCTAACACGAACTTTCCGGAAACATCGAATCGGGGCTGATGGGTAGGCTGAAGGCACACGAAACCGCCTCCGGTTCGCGCCCGTCCCACAGCCCAAGGAGTATTCATGTCTGACATCCGTGCCGAGGATGAAGTTGTACGGATCTGCCAGGAACTCATCCGGATAGACACATCGAACTTCGGTGACGGGTCCGGACCGGGGGA
The DNA here is from genome assembly GCA_963741285.1 of uncultured Actinomycetota bacterium. Classification (GTDB taxonomy): domain Bacteria; phylum Actinomycetota; class Actinomycetes; order Actinomycetales; family Micrococcaceae; genus Arthrobacter. The sequence continues at coordinate 828,107 of CAVUHH010000025.1, read as the reverse complement.
GCGGGCGGCCGCCGAGTACACGGCGGGGCTGATCGAGGAAGTGGGCCTCTCGGCAGAGATCTTCGAATCCGCGCCCGGCCGCGCCAGCGTTGTCACCCGGATGGCCGGCGAGGACCCGTCCGCCAGCGCGCTGGTGGTGCACGGACACCTCGATGTTGTTCCCGCACTGCGCGAACAGTGGTCCGTGGATCCCTTCGGTGCAGAACTCAAGGACGGACTCATCTGGGGCCGCGGAGCAGTGGACATGAAGGACATGGACGCCATGATCCTCTCCGTCATGCGGGATCTGGCCAGGTCCGGACGGAAACCCAAGCGCGACCTCATCTTTGCTTTCTTCGCCGACGAGGAGGCCGGCGGCGAATACGGCGCCCGGTACGCCGTCGACAAGCGGCCGGAACTCTTCGAGGGCGCCACGGAAGCCATCTCGGAAGTGGGCGGGTTCTCCGCAACCATCGGCGGGCAGCGCACGTACCTTCTCCAGACGGCCGAGAAGGGCATCTCCTGGCTTCGCCTCGTTGCCCACGGCCGGGCAGGCCACGGCTCCCAGATCAACACCGACAACGCCGTGACGCGCCTGGCGGCCGCGGTGACCCGGATCGGCGAATACAAGTGGCCCATTGAGCTCACTCCCACCACCCGGCAGTTCCTTGACGGCGTGACCGAACTCACCGGCGTCGAATTCGATCCGGACAACCCGGACCGCCTGCTTGACCAGCTGGGCACGGTGGCCCGCTTCGTCGGGGCCACGCTGCAGAACACCACCAACCCCACGCTGCTGAAGGGCGGCTACAAGCACAACGTCATCCCCGAATCGGCTGAGGCCCTGGTGGACTGCCGCACCCTGCCCGGCCAGGAGGAGCAGGTCCTGGAAATCGTGCGGGACCTCGCGGGCGCCGGGCGTTGACGTGAGCTACGTGCACAACGACGTCTCGCTGGAGGTGCCGTTCGCCGGCAACCTGGTGGACTCCATGATCGATGCACTGCACTCAGAGGATCCCGGCGCGAAGGTCCTGCCGTATACGCTCTCCGGCGGCACGGACAACAAGTCCCTGAGCCGGCTGGGCATCACCGGCTACGGCTTCGCGCCCCTCATGTTGCCTGACGACCTCGATTTCACCGGCATGTTCCACGGCGTCGACGAACGGGTCCCCGTGGACTCCCTGAAGTTCGGCGCCCGGGTCCTCAACACCCTCCTCACCAACTACTGAGCCGCGCACGGCCATGACGCCCGAGGAAGTCCTTCCCGACCAGCTGCTGGAGGACATCCGCGGCCGCGCCGCCGGCTATGACCGGGACAACGCGTTCTTCGCTGAGGACCTTGAGGAGCTGGCCGCCGCCGGCTACCTGAAGCTCTTTGTTCCAGCGTCCGACGGCGGCCTGGGGCTTGGGCTGGAGGCGGCAGCGCAGTGCCAGCGCAGGCTGGCAACGGCTGCCCCGGCCACCGCCCTGGCCATCAACATGCACCTGGTCTGGACCGGCGTCGCCCAGGTCCTGGCGGCCCGGGGCGACGATTCCCTGGACTTCGTCCTGCAGGACGCTGCCCGGGGTGAGATCTTTGCCTTCGGCAATTCCGAGGCCGGCAATGATTCCGTCCTCTTTGATTCCACGACGGCAGCCGTCCCGCTGCCGGGCGGCGGCTACAGCTTCACCGGAACCAAGATCTTCACCAGCCTTTCACCGGCGTGGACCCGGCTGGGCATCTTCGGCAAGGACACGCCAGGCGAGGGACGGCGACGGTGAACTGGTCCACGGATTCATCGCCCGCGATACTGCGGGCTACACCGATCCTGGACGACTGGGACACCCTGGGCATGCGGGCCAGCCAGTCCAACACCACGGTCCTGGACGGCGTCGAGGTGCCGCGCGGACCGGATCTTCCGCAAATTGCCGGTCGGCCCCAACGCCGATCCGCTGATCTTCGCCATCTTTGCCTGCTTTGAGATCGCTGCTGGCTGCGGTGTACACCGGCATCGGCGAGCGTGCCCTGGTCCTCGGCGTGGAGGCCGTGAAGCGCCGGACATCATTCAAGAACGCCGGCAGAAGCTACGCACAGGATCCGGACATCCGCTGGAAGGTGGCCGAGGCCGCGATGGCCATGGACAGCCTCTATCCCCACCTGCTCGCGGTGACCCGCGACGTGGACGCCCTCGCCGACCACGGGCCGCAGTGGTTCCCCAAGCTCGTTGGCCTGAAAGTGAATGCGACGGAAACCGCGCGCCGCGTTGTGGACCTGGCCATCAGGGTCAGCGGCGGTTCCAGCTACTTCCGCGGTTCCGAACTTGAGCGCCTGTACCGGGACGTCCTGGCCGGCATGTTCCACCCGTCAGACGATGAGTCGGCGCACAATACCGTGGCGAACGCCTGGCTGGGACCGCTGGAGGCTTAGACGGTCCGCCGTCACCGTCAACGGCGCCGCGGCCGCCTGCGCAATACTGGTGAGCAAACCGGCAAAGTCGTACTCGTTCGAGTTCAAGCTCGCCTTGGTGGAACGGTTCCTGGCGGGCGAGACCGGCCCGGATCTGGCGGTGGAGGCCGGCTTGTCCTCGCGTCAGTTGCTGCAAAAGTGGGTCCGGGCGTATCGCCGTGATGGTGCGGAGGCATTGCGTCCCAAGGTCAAAGGCAGGCCCGCGAAGTCCGCAGCTCCACCTCCACCGGCAGAGTTAACCGAACTGGAACGCTTGCGCCGGGAGAACGAGCGGCTCCGCGCGGAGGTCGCGTATCTGGGAAAAGTGCGGGCCTTGAGGGATCAGGAACGACGCTGAAGGTCCAGGCCGTCGTTTCCCTCAAGGCTGACTACCCACTCCCGGTCCTGCTGGAGGTCGCGGGCCTGGCCCGCTCGACGTTCTTTTATCACCAGGCCCGCCTCCAGGCCCCGGACCCGAAAGAGAAACTCAAAACGGCGGTCACGGAGATCTTCGAAACGAACCATGGCCGGTACGGGCACCGGCGGGTCCATACGGAGCTACTCAAGCAAGGGTGGACGGTCGCGAAGAAGACTGTGCTGAAACTGATGCGCGCACTTGAGCTGCTCTGCAAGGTCCGGCGCAGGAAGCGCTATAACTCTTACCAGGGCGAACAGGGCAGGATTGCGCCCGAACCTGCTGAACCGGAAGTTCGATGCTGACGCGCCGAACCAGAAGTGGGTCACGGACGTGACGGAGTTCCGCGTCGGGGACCGGAAGCTCTACCTCTCCCCGGTCATGGACCTCTTCGACCGGCAGATCATCTCCTATTCCTTGGGCAGCTCGCCGAACCTGGAGCTCACCAACGGTTCCCTCCGCGGTGCCCTCGCCTGTCTTGAGCCGGGGCAGCAGCCGCTGGTGCATTCGGACAGTGAGACTGTCCGTACCGGTATTCCCGGAGGTCCTTGACTCGCATACTGATGGACACGACAGGATGCTGGTGCCGGGTGCCCCCGGGGGTTCTTGACTCTCACTCCGATCGACGTTGTTGTCTTTCCCCGGATCTGTCAGTCCCCAGGGGGTGCCCGGTGAGGCGCCACGCCTCACCGCCGGGGTGACCTAAGGAGAGCCTGCACCAAGGTGCTCATCACTGTCTTGTCCGCCGGTCGGTCGATGCGCGGGGCCGTGCCCTTGCACGACGAATGGACCGGAGGAACACGACATGACCAGAACACCCGCAACCTGCGACCCGGACAAGGCGCCGACGCCCGTCTTCGCCGGCGTCGACACGCACAAAGAACTCCACGTCGCCGCCGTCATCGACGCCGGCGAGACAGTGTTGGGCACCAGGAGCTTCCCAACCACACGCACCGGCTATCGGGCGATGCTCGCCTGGATCGGCGAGTTCGGTGACCTGGCCCGGATCGGCGTCGAGGGCACCGGTTCCTACGGCGCCGGCCTGACCCGACACCTCGCCAAAGCCGGCGTCACGATCCTGGAGGTCGACCGGCCCGACCGGTCCGACCGCCGCCGCAAAGGCAAGGACGACGATCTCGACGCGATCAATGCAGCCCGCGCCGCCCTGCACGGCCGACGCACCAGCGTCCCGAAAAGCAAGGACGGAGCCGTCGAAGCCCTGCGGGTGCTCCGCGTCACCCGCGCCCATGCGGTCCGGGAGCGCCGCAGCGCCCTACAGCTCCTTCGAATGTCGATCGTCTCCGCACCGGAGGAACTTCGCGACCAAGTCCGCCACCTGACCCGGATGCAACTGATCCGCACCCTCGCCGCATGGCGGCCGGACGTGTCCAACGCGACCGATCCCGTCACCGCCTATCGGGTCTCGATGAAATCCCTGGCCCGCCGATACCTCGAACTCACTGACGAGATAGCCGACCTGGACGAGCTCATCAACCCCATCGTCCAAGCCCTCGCACCCCAACTCCTCGAACGTGTTGGGATCGGCATCGAAGTCGCCGGACAGCTCCTCGTGACAGCCGGCGACAACCCCGACCGGATGAAGTCCGAAGCCGCGTTCGCGATGCTCTGCGGTGTTTCACCCCTGCCAGCGTCCTCCGGAATGACACAACGGCACCGACTCAATCGCGGCGGCGACCGCCAAGCCAACCGCGCCCTGCACCTCGCGGTCATCAGCCGGATCAGGCTCGACCCAAGAACACAGGCTTACGTCGCGAAAAAGACCGCCGAGGGACACTCCAAGATGGAAATCATCCGTTGCCTAAAGCGATACCTCGCCCGCGAGGTCTACTTCATCCTCAACCCCGGCCGCCAGCACATCATCCCCAACACCAGACAACACCGAACTGCTGCTTGACACTTAGGAGAGCATTAAGTGAGAGAGCGTTTCAGTTGTTGGGGCACAGTCTGGCTGGCCGCCGCACGGCCTAGACGGTCCGCTGGACCTGCATTACCCGCCGGCGAAGCCAGAAGCGCCTGCCGCCGCCCATATAGAGCACGCTGCGCTCCAGTTCCCACTTGCCGTACTCGGAGTGTTCCACGAGCCGGCGCCTGGCTTCAGGCAGCGAATCGTCGGGGCTGACCGTCAGTACGAGGTACTCGTACTGCTTGATAAAGTCCCGTTCGCGCTGGACCGAGCTGGTGAGAAAATGTTCCTTCATTGCTCTCCATTTTCGTCCTTTTCCGGCTAACGTGAAGTCATGAGCATCGATCCGCGTGTCGCGCTTCAGTCCTTGACAACCGCTTTGGAAGAACACCTTATAGCAGCATCCAACCGGCGCGACGATGGGGATCCCGCAGTCGAAGCCGCTTTTTTCGCGGTCGCAGATGCCTTCGAGGTTTACGAAGACGCGCTTTACGAGGCTTACAGCGAGGTCACGCCCCTTCAGGTCTTTGACGACGAAGAGGACGAAGACGAAGAAACCGGCGTCGATGACGATGAGGACCTCGAAATCGTCCAGGACTGACGCAACCGGACCTGATTAAGTTCCCCAGGCATCAGCCGGGTTCCCCAGGCTCAGGCGGGCTGGGACACATCCTCCAGCGCCCGCGCGATCTCCGGGGGCAGCCGGGTCAGCTGGGCAGCAAGGATCTCCTTCGCCTGAACCGGAGTCCTGGGTCCGACGATGGCGGTGGCCACGCCGTGCTGGGCCAGCAGCCAGCTCAGCGAAACATCCAGCGGCGTTCGGCCCAGGCCCTTTGCGGCCATCGCCACGGCTTCCACAACGCTGGAGGGCTGGTGCTCCAAATATGGCTCAACGTACGGTGCGGAATCAGTGCGCGCTGCCCGCGAATCAGCGGGGATACTGCTGCGGTATTTGCCCGTCAGCACGCCGCGGCCCAGAGGTGCCCACGCCATGAGTCCCAGGCCTGCGTCTTCGACGGCGGGGACCAGTTCCGCTTCCGGTTTCCGCTGGAGCAGCGAATATTCGGCCTGTGCAGCAACGAGCGGAAATCCGGCCACTGCTGCTGCCTTCGCGCTCTGCCAGCCATTGAAGTTGGCTATGCCCGCATAACGGGCGCGGCCGCTGCGGACAGCGAATTCGAGGGCAGACAGCGTTTCATCCAGGGGGACGTTGCCGTCCCACGACTGGGCAAACCAGACGTCCACATAGTCGGTGCCAAGCCTCGCAAGGCTGGCGTCCAGGCTGCTCAGCATCGCATTGCGCGAGGTGTCCACAGATCGCCGGCCGTCCGACGTCGATGTCCCCGCCTTAGTGGAAATGCAGACTTCAGTGCGGGAGACAACGTCGCCCAGCAAGGACCCGATCATGGCTTCGGCGCGGCCGTCAGCGTACGAGGCGGCCGTGTCGATGAGCTTTCCGCCGCCGTCGACAAATGTGCGCAAGATCTCCGAGGCGTCCTGTTCATCAGTTTCGCCGGCCCAGGACATGGTGCCGAGGGAGAGGGCGGAGACTCGCAATCCACTGTTGCCGACGTAACGCTGCTGCATAGCTGCAAGCTTACGGGGAATCAAGAGGGTGCATGACGTAGTGTCTTAGCGTGAACTGGATTGAGGCAGCCCTGCTGGGGCTAATACAGGGTCTGACCGAATTTCTACCGATTTCATCAAGCGCGCACCTGCGGATTGTGGGGCAGTTCCTCCCCAACGCCGCCGACCCGGGGGCGGCCTTTACGGCCATCACCCAGCTTGGTACCGAAACGGCTGTGGTGATCTACTTCTGGCGTGACATTGTCCGCATCGTCAAGGCCTGGGCGGGCTCGTTGACGGGAAAAGTCTCCCGGCAGGATCCTGACGCCCGCATGGGCTGGCTGGTGATTCTCGGCAGCCTGCCCATCATCGTGCTGGGCCTCCTGTTCCAGGACCAGATTGAATCGGTGCTTCGGAGCCTGTGGCTCGTCGCCACCATGCTGATCGTTTTTGGCCTGATCCTTGCCGTCGCAGATACCGTCGGCAAACAGGACCGGGACCTTTCCCAGCTCACGTACAAACACGGCATCCTGTATGGATTCGCCCAGGCGATGGCTCTCATTCCCGGCGTTTCGCGATCGGGCGGCACCATCACGGCGGGCCTCCTGATGGGCTATACCCGTGAAGCAGCTGCCCGCTACTCGTTCCTCCTCGCCATCCCGGCGGTGTTCGGCAGCGGCCTCTACCAGCTGTACAAGGTGGTCTCCAAAGACGGCATCACCGGCCCGTACGGCCTCCCGGAAACAGCACTGGCCACGGTCATCGCCCTCGTGGTGGGCTACGTGATCATTGGCTGGTTCCTCAAATTCATCTCCACGCGCAGCTACCGGCTCTTTGTCTGGTACCGGATCCTCCTGGGCCTCGCCCTCTACCTTCTGCTCGGTTTCAATGTCATCGACGCCTAGAAGTAGGCTTGGGCTGTGAAATCCTGGACTTCCCGCCCTGTCCCCGTGCTGCCCGGCGCCATGCCGGCCATCCGTTTGTTCGACACCGCCGAGGGACGCGAAATTGGCCTGCCTGTCAGTGGCGAGCAGTCGATGTATGTCTGCGGCATCACCCCCTATGACGCGACGCACATGGGCCACGCTGCCAGTTACGTGGCGTTTGACCTCCTGAACAGGGCCTGGCGCGACGCCGGCCACAAGGTCTCATACGTCCAGAATGTGACGGACGTTGACGACCCCCTGCTGGAGCGGGCCACGGCCACCGGTGTTGACTGGCGGGAACTGGCCGCAAGCCAGATCGAACTTTTCCAGACGGACATGGAAGCCTTGAACGTCGTCGCGCCGGACCACTACATCGGCGCTGTTGAATCTGTGGACCTGATTGTTCCGGCCATTGAGCGCCTGATCGGCCAGGGCCTGGCCTATCGCGTTGCGGGTACGGACGGAGAGCCCGACGGCGATGTCTACTACGACGTCGAAGCCGCCGGCAAACAATCGGTGGACCCGGACGCCTGGACCCTGGGGTCGATTTCGCGCCTCGGGGAAGCCGAAATGCTTGAACTGTTCGCCGAACGCGGAGGCGACCCTGGCAGGGCCGGCAAACGGCAGGCGCTGGACCCCCTGCTCTGGCGTGTGGCCCGCGACGGCGAGCCCAGCTGGCCCGGCGGAGAGCTGGGCCAGGGCAGGCCCGGGTGGCACATCGAATGCACAGTCATCGCCCAGCAGTACCTTCCCGCGCCCTTCACCGTCCAGGGCGGCGGCTCCGACCTCATCTTCCCGCACCACGAGATGGGGGCCGGCCACGCCTATTCGCTGGCCGGTGTCCCATTGGCGCACCACTACGCCCACGCCGGCATGGTGGGCCTTGAGGGTGAAAAGATGAGTAAGTCCAAGGGCAACCTGGTCCTCGTGTCCAGACTGCGGGCAGACGGTGAAGAGCCGGCCGCCATCCGGCTGGCCATTCTGGCCCACCACTACCGCTCAGACTGGTCATGGACGCCGGAGGGGTTCGCGGAGGCGAAAGAGAGGCTCGCCGCCTGGCGCCGTGCCCTCGCCGCAGCACCCGCCGGATCCGCGGCAGGCGTGATTGGGGAAATGCGGTCGGCACTGGCCTCGGATCTGAACGCGCCGGCAGCGCTGGAAGCTGTGGACCGCTGGGCCGCCATGGCGACCGCCGCCGCGGAAGCGGGCAGCCCGCAGGACGAAGCCCTGGTAAGTGACGCCGTCGAGGCGCTTCTCGGCGTCGTTCTGTAGCGAACTGCCCGTCCGCCCGCTGTGCAACTGCGGGCGGACGCAGCCATTGGGCTTAGTTTTTGTCGCGTCCCCGGCGCTTCAGGTAGCGCTCAAACTCACGTGCGATGGACTCCCCGCTGGCTTCCGGAAGGTCAGCGGTGTCCTTGGCTTCCTCAAGCTGGCGGACATACGCGGCGATTTCCGGATCCTCGGTAGCCAACTCATCCACGCCGCGCTCCCACGCCGCCGATTCCTCCGCCAACTCGTGCGTATCCAGCGGGACCTGGAGCAGTTCCTCCACCCGGTGCAAGAGGGCCAGCTGCGCCTTCGGCGACGGCGCCTGGGCCACATAGTGGGGGACTGCAGCCCACAGGGAAACCGTCGGAATGCCGGCCAGCAGCGCCACTTCCGAGAGCACACCAACAATGCCCACAGGACCTTCGTACTGGGACGGTTCCAGGTTGAGGCGTTCCCGCAACGGGGCGTCATCGGAGGACGTGCTCACCGGGATGGGCCGGCTGTGCGGAACATCCGCCAGCAGGGCGCCCACGAGAATCACGTAATCCACCTTGAGCGCTTCCGCATGGACCAGCAGCTCCGCGGTGTAGGCCCGCCATTTGTAGGAGGGCTCAGTGCCTTGGACGAAGATGACGTCAATGTTTGAATCCGGCGCGCTGGCCTTGTAGATCCGGGTGGAAGGCCATTTGATCTTGCGTTCCCCCGAGGCGGTCCTCCGGACTGTGGGACGCGTGAACTGGAAATCGTAGTACTCGTCGGCGTCGATGGAAGCGACCTTCTTCCCGCCCCACACCTTGTTGAGATAGCGCAACGAGTCACTGGCTGCTTCCCCGGCGTCGTTCCAGCCCTCAAAAGCTGCCAACATCACAGTGATGCGCTCCCCATCGGCCACCGGCAGCAGGAACTGCTCCTGTTCAGGCTCGGCACCCGGTTCCGTGGTGTCTCCGTCGAAGCTATTCATTTCTTCACCCTACGTCCAAGAACCGGGACGATGCATGGAATGCAGCGCCAAAAAGTGTCTCCGGGCCCGCAGCCCGGCCGATATTCGCCAAGGGCGTACCCCACGGCTGGCGCTCAGGCACGCCCCGTAGACTGAAAGCATGCGACCCTCACCTTCAGTTTCCCCGCTCCGTGCTGTTCTTTGGGACATGGACGGCACCATCGTGGACACCGAACCGTATTGGATCGCCGCGGAGCGCTCCCTCGTGGAAGCCCATGGCGGCACCTGGTCACACGAACAAGCCACGCAGCTCGTTGGGCAGGCCCTGACCTTTTCAGCCGGAATCCTGCAGGAGGCCGGTGTCCGGATGGACACCAGGCAAATCATCGACACCTTGACCGCGGAGGTCATCCAGAGCGTCCAGCGTTCTGTCCCGTGGCGTCCGGGCGCCAGGGAACTGCTCGATGAGCTGCACAGTGCGGGAGTGCGTTGTGCGCTGGTCACCATGTCAGAAGGGCCCCTGGCCCGCGAAATCGTGGCGAGCCTGCCCAAGCCCTACTTCGAATTCCTCGTCACCGGGGACACGGTAACCCAGGGCAAGCCCCACCCGGAGGCGTACCTCAAAGCGGTGGAACTGCTCCAGGAAGCGGATCCCGGACTCACCATCGACCACTGTGTCGCGCTGGAAGACTCGGCCCCGGGAGTAGCAGCGGCGGTGGCATCCGGGGTTGCCACAGTGGCCATTCCCCATATTGTCCCGCTGCCGGAAGACCCCAGGCACACCACGTGGGATTCACTTGCGGGCCGCACGGTTTCCGAGCTGGAAGCAATCGCGGCCGGAAGCCTGGCCCCAGCGGCAGGCTTGTCGGCGCCGGGGCCCGGGGGCACGTTATGACTGAAACGCCCGCTCCTGCGCGCCGCGAAGGAATCCGACTCGGGCGGATCGCCGGAATCCCCATCATCCTGGCGTACTCCTGGTTCGTGATCGCCGCCTTCACTGTCATCGTCTACGGACCGGTGCTGCTCGAACGCAATCCCGGATTTGGCGTCACCGCGTACTACGTGGCATTCGCTTACGCCCTGCTGCTGCTCATTTCGGTCCTGGTCCACGAGCTGGCGCACGCCCTCACAGCCAAGGTCTACGGCTGGCCCACCCAGAAGATCGTGCTGAACCTTTGGGGTGGCCACACCCAGTTTGAAAACTTCACCGCAACGCCTGCCCGGTCCGTCATTGTGGCGCTGGCAGGCCCGGCCGCCAACCTTGTCCTTGCCGGCGGAGCGTGGCTGGTCCTGTCCGGCGTCAGCATGGGCATTGTGGCGGATACGCTGACCAACATCTTTATGTGGGCCAACTTTGTCATCGGCATTTTCAACGTCCTGCCCGGACTGCCGCTGGACGGCGGACGGATCGTTGAATCAGCCGTGTGGAAGGCCACCGGCAGCCAGGCCAAGGGCACGGTGGCCGCGGGCTGGGCTGGCCGCATCATCGTGGTGGCGCTGGGCCTGTGGTTCATTGCCATGCCGCTGCTGGGCGGCGTCACACCGGATTTCAGCCTCCTGATGATCACCATCCTCGTTGGCGGGTTCCTCTGGATGGGGGCAAGCGCGGCTATCAACCAGGGAACCATGCGCGGCAGGCTGCACCTGGTGAGCGCCACCGCGCTGGCTGCTCCCGCCGTCGGAATTCCGGCAACCGCAACCGTTGCCGACATCCGCCGGCTGTCAACGAACGGGACGCCGGCGGTTGTTGTGTGCGGGCCGGAGGGACGTCCGCAGGGTGTGGTGGACGGCCGTGCCCTGGCCGCGGTGCCCGAGCACGCTGCTGATTCCACCCCCGCGACAGCCGTGTCCTACGCACTGGCGGCAGGCGCCTACGTACCTGAATGGTCCCAGGGACAGGAACTGATCCAGTATCTCTCCCAGCTGGAAGGCCACGAATATGCCGTGGTGGACCACAACGGCACCGTGACCGGCCTCCTTTCGCAAAACGCCGTCGTTGTAGCCATCACCGGCAAGGCGGCCCGGCCAAATAAGCACCCGCAGGGTCAAAACCGGTAGAGTTACGTGCCGGCCGTGCACTGCCGCCGGACGGCCGCCCCCGTGCATGCACGCGCCTGGCGTGCTTTTTTGATGCGTTGCCCACAGTCTTACAAGAGCGAGGAAATTTCATGAGCAGCGAATCTGCCGCCGCAACCGCAGCACCGTCCACAGCAGCGCTGTCCACCACAGCACAGTCCACCACAGGTGTGGCCGCCAACGGCGTCCAGCCGGTGGGGGCTGCCCGCCGCCGCGGACCATTCCGCGAAGGGGAGCGGGTCCAGCTGACCGACGAGCGCGGCCGCATGAACACCATCACACTTGAAAGCGGCGGCGCCTTCCACACCCACCGCGGTTTCCTGAACCATGACGAGATCATCGGCCAAGCGGATGGCTCTGTTGTGGTGAACAATGTTGGCCAGCAGTACCAGACGCTGCGCCCGCTGCTCTCGGACTTTGTCCTCTCCATGCCCCGCGGCGCCGCAGTGGTTTACCCGAAGGACGCCGGCCAGATTGTCACCATGGCCGACATCTTCCCCGGCGCCAGGGTGGTTGAAGCCGGGGTGGGTTCCGGCGCCTTGTCCATCTCGCTGCTCCGGGCCGTGGGCGACAACGGCTACCTGCACTCCTTCGAACGCCGCGAGGAATTTGCCGACATTGCCCGCGGCAACGTGGAGACCATCTTTGGTGGCCCGCACCCGGCGTGGAAAATTTCGCTGGGTGACTTCCAGGAGGAAGTAGTCCGCAACGAGGCTCCCGGCTCCGTGGACCGCGTGGTCCTGGACATGCTGGCGCCCTGGGAATGCCTGGACGCCGTAGCCACTGTGCTTGCCCCCGGCGGCGTCTGGATCAACTACGTGGCCACGGTGACCCAGCTGTCCCGGACTGCCGAAGCCATCCGGGCAGACGGCCGCTTCACCGAGCCCGACGCCTGGGAATCCATGGTCCGTGGCTGGCACCTGGAAGGCCTGGCGGTGCGCCCCGACCACCGGATGGTTGCCCACACCGGCTTCCTCCTGGTCACCCGCAGGCTCGCCGACGGCGTCACGGGCATCTCGGTCAAGCGCCGCCCCTCGAAGACGGACTTCAACGAGGAAGATGTCAATGCCTGGACACCCGGTGCAGTTGGCGAGCGGTCTGTCTCCGACAAGAAACTCCGCAGGGCCGCCCGCGATGCCATCGCCGGCACCAACGTCAAGGACGCACCGGAGATCACGAACTAGTCCACATTTCGGGAGTCTCCAGCAGTACCTGCCAACTTGGGGCTAAGGTCTTAAGAAGAAGAGCAGGAAGGGGCTGATGCATCATGGAGACGCCGAATCAGGACTCCGGACGTACACCGGCGGAGCAGTCTGCCGCCAATGAACTGTCTGTCGCGGACCGGCAGGTCAACGTCCTCCGGGACAAACTCAGGCACATCGATCGCCAGCTTGCCGCCGCTACGCAGAACAACGCGAAGCTGGTCAGCATGCTGGAAGCGGCGAAAGCCGAGATCCTGCGCCTGAAAAACGCCTTGGACCAGGAAGGCCAACCCCCATACAGCTTCGGCACCATCCTGCAGCTCAATCCCCGGCGCATGCCGTCGGCAGGCAACAGCGGGCAGGCCGCCACCGAGGAATCAGCTGATATTTTCAACGCCGGCCGGAAAATGCGCGTGGGGATCAGCCCGCTGGTCAACATCAACCAGCTGGCTGTCGGCCAGGAGGTTCTGCTCAACGAGGCACTGCTGATTGTTGCGGGCCTCGGGTATGAGCGCGCCGGCGAGCTCGCCACCCTCAAGGAAATGCTGGGGACGGACCGTGCACTGGTGGTGGGCCGGGCCGATGAGGAACGGGTCATCCGGCTCTCCGGTGCCCTGCTCAGCGAAAAGCTCCGGGTCGGGGACGCGCTGTCCATCGACTCGCGAACCGGTTATGCCCTTGAAAAGGTGCCCCGCTCCGAAGTGGAAAACCTGGTCCTCGAAGAAGTCCCTGACATCACCTATGAGGACATTGGCGGCCTTGGCCCCCAGATCGAGCAGATCCGCGATGCCGTGGAACTGCCGTTCCTGCACCCGGACCTCTACCGCGAACATGGCCTGAAGGCCCCGAAGGGTATTCTGCTCTACGGCCCCCCGGGCTGCGGCAAAACCCTGATCGCAAAGGCTGTTGCCAACTCGCTCGCCGCGCGGGCGGCTGAACGGTCCGGCAATATCGACCTCAAGAGCTACTTCCTCAACATCAAGGGCCCCGAGCTCCTGGACAAGTATGTGGGCGAGACGGAGCGCCATATCCGCCTGATCTTTTCGCGGGCCCGGGAGAAGGCCTCGGACGGCAGCCCGGTAGTGGTGTTCTTCGACGAGATGGATTCGCTCTTCCGCACGCGCGGCACGGGAATCTCCTCAGATGTCGAAACCACCATCGTGCCCCAGCTCCTGAGCGAGATCGACGGCGTGGAGCGGCTGGACAATGTCATAGTCATTGGTGCATCCAACCGTGAGGACATGATCGACCCTGCCATCCTCCGTCCTGGCCGGCTTGATGTGAAGGTCAAGATCCAGCGCCCCGATGCCGAGGCCGCGGCGGACATCTTCAACAAATACATCACCACTGACCTGCCGTTCCACGAGTCCGATCTCGCAGAACACAGCGGGGACGTCCAGGCCACGGTGGACGCCATGGTCCAGCGCACGGTCGAAGCCATGTACTCCACAGAGAAGTCCAACGAGTACCTCGAAGTCACGTACGCCAACGGTGATACCGAAATGCTGTACTTCAAGGACTTCAACTCCGGCGCCGTGGTCCAGAACGTCGTGGACCGGGCCAAGAAGTACGCCATCAAGGACCTCCTGACCCTGCACCAGAAGGGCCTCCGGATCGAGCACCTGCTCCGTGCCGTGGTGGATGAATTCCGCGAACACGAGGACATGCCGAACACCACCAACCCGGACGACTGGGCCCGGATCTCCGGCAAGAAGGGCGAGCGGATCACCTACATCCGCACCATCGTCCAAGGCAAGGCCGGGCAGGAACCGGGCAAGTCCATCGAAACGATGCCCAGCACGGGACAGTACCTATGACGGCTGCGCCCGGACGCCCCTCCTATGGGGAGTCGCTGCCCGTCGGCGGGGCTATGCGTGTGATGGGGGCGGAAACGGAGTACGGGATCCATGCCCCGTCCGCCCCCGGGGCCAACGCCACCATGATGTCCGCCCGTGTTGTCCAGGCGTACGCCCAGGTGACGCGGCAGCGGGCCGCCGGCGGCGCCGAGACCCGCTGGGACTACACCGATGAAGAGCCGCTGCACGACGCCCGCGGCTGGACCTTGGAACGCGCCTCAGCCCACCCCAGCCAGCTCACCGACCAGCCGCCGGTGCTCGACGCCGAAGCGGTAGCCCTGGCCTACGGCCGCGAGGAACTTGAACTGGACGGCGAGGATGAGGCCGGCAGCCTGCTGATGAACATGGTCCTGGGAAACGGCGCCCGCCTCTACGTGGACCACGCCCACCCGGAATACTCCAGCGCCGAAGTGACCAATCCCCGTGATGCAGTGATCTGGGATGCTGCCGGAGACCTCGTGGCGCTGGCAGCGGTACGCCGCCTGGCCGCGGACCCAGAGCTGCCGCCGGTCAATCTCTACAAAAACAACACGGACAACAAGTCCGTCTCGTATGGCTCGCACGAGAACTACCTCATGCCGCGCTCGGTGCCCTTCGGGGATATTGTGCGGGGACTGACACCGTTCTTCGTCACGCGCCAGATCATGTGTGGAGCAGGGCGGGTGGGCCTGGGGCAGGACAGTTCCACGCCTGGGTTCCAGATCAGCCAGCGCGCCGACTTCTTCGAAGCCGAAGTGGGACTGGAAACCACCATCCGCCGGCCCATCATCAATACCCGTGATGAACCCCATGCGACGGCCGACAAATACCGGCGCCTGCATGTGATCATCGGGGACGCGAACCTTAGCCAGTCCTCGAACTACCTCAAATTCGGCGCCACGGCCCTGGTCCTGAGCCTCATCGAGGCTGGCCTGGCGCCCAAGGTGGAGGTCCACGAGCCCGTTTCCGCGTTGCAGGCAATCAGCCACGACACGTCGCTGACGGCCAGGATCAGGCTGCTGGACGGCCGCCGCGTGACGGCCCTGGATCTGCAGTGGATCTACCACGAGGCAGCCGCCAAACTGGCGCAGGACACCGGCGTTGCCGATGCCGTGGACGGCGACGGCCACACGCACGAGGTACTCGAACGCTGGGCCACCACCCTGACACAGCTCGATTCCGACAGGGGTGCAGCGGCCACCTCCGTAGAGTGGCTGGCCAAGCTGTCCCTCCTGGAGGGTTACCGCGACCGGGACAACCTGGCCTGGAATGACGCAAGGCTTGGCCTGGTGGACCTGCAGTGGGCTGACATCCGCCCGGAAAAGGGTCTGTACTACCGTTTCCTGGCCAGGAACCGCATGCAGCGGATTGTTGAGGACTCGGCGATCTCCGCAGCGGTGACCGAACCGCCGCCGGACACCCGTGCCTTCTTCCGCGGACGCTGCATCAGCAGCTTCGGCAAGGACGTGGTGGGGGCCAGCTGGGACTCGGTCATCTTCGACGTCCCGGGCTACGGCCGCCTGCAGCGCGTGCCGACCCGGGAGCCACTCCGCGGCACCAAGGCCCTCACGGGAGGGCTCTTCGCCCGCCACCGCACGGCCGGACCGTTCCTCGCCGAACTCCTCGGGCACAACACCCCTCCGCCTCCGGCGTAAACCACGCCAGCAGGCGTTTGGCGTGGCAATATGGGCGTATCAGCAGATCCGCCCGGATCCGATGATTCCCGAAGGAGAGATCACCATGGCAGGCCAGGAACAGCAGCAGCCACAATCGCGCGACAGCCAGGTCGAAGAAGACGTCCCCGAGGCGCCCCCCGCAGCCCCCGAGGCCCAGGCCTCGGCTGCCACGCAGGGTGTGGATGACCTCCTGGACGAAATCGACGGCGTCCTCGAGTCCAACGCCGAGGAGTTCGTCCGCGCCTTCGTCCAAAAGGGCGGCCAGTAACCCGGACCCGGGTGGTGGCGGACGCCGCGCCGGCCGGAAGCTGTACCGACGTAGAAGGACCACGTTCAAGGAGTGCATGAGTGCAGGAATCAACCGCCAACCAGGTAGCCGGCAACGCGACGTCGTCATTTACCGAGCATCTGCAGCGGGACCGCCCGGACCTGCTTCCGTACAACCGCGCACTGCCAGCAGCCGCAGCGGGTGCCACTCCGCTCCAGGTGCCGCATGCCACCACCATCGTGGCGATGAGCTACGGCGGAGGTGTGCTGATGGCCGGTGACCGGCGCGCCACCATGGGCAACGTGATTGCCAGCCGGCACATCGAAAAGGTCTTCCCCGCAGACAGGTACTCGGTGCTGGGCATAGCGGGCACGGCAGGGATTGCCATTGACCTGACGCGGCTTTTCCAGGTTGAGCTGGAGCATTACGAAAAGATCGAAGGCACACTCCTGAGCCTCGACGGCAAGGCCAACCGGCTCGGTGCCATGATCCGCGGGAACCTGCCCATGGCGCTGCAGGGCCTGGCGGTGGTTCCCCTCTTTGCCGGATTCGACACTACTGCCGGCGTGGGCCGCCTGTTCTCCTATGACGTCACCGGCGGCCGGTACGAGGAACGCGAGCACCACACCGTAGGCTCCGGCTCGGTTTTCGCCCGCGGCGCGCTGAAGAAACTCTGGCGGCCTGGCCTGACCGAAGCCGAGGCGGTCTCGGTGGCCGTTGAATCGCTCTACGACGCGGCCGACGACGACTCCGCCACCGGCGGCCCGGATCCGGTCCGCCAGCTGTGGCCCGTGATCTATACGGTGAACCGGGACGGTGCAAGGCGCATTCCCGAGTCCGAGCTGGCTGCCGTGGCGGGCCGCATCATCGAAGTCCGTTCCGCCGAGCGACGGGAGGCCTGAGATGACGCAGCAGTTCTATGTCTCGCCTGAGCAACTGATGAAGGACCGTGCGGACTTCGCACGGAAGGGCATCGCCCGCGGCAGGTCGGTGGTTGTTATCAGCTGCCAGGACGGGATCGCCCTCGTGGCTGAAAATCCGTCACCGTCGCTGCATAAGATCGGTGAGATCTACGACAAGATCGCCTTCGCGGCCGTCGGCAAGTACAACGAATTTGAGAGCCTGCGCCAGGCCGGGGTCCGGTACGCGGATGTCCGTGGCTACTCCTATGACCGTGAAGACGTCACCGCCCGGGGCCTCGCGAGCGTCTATGCGCAAAGCCTCGGCGCGGTTTTCACCGCCGAGCAGAAGCCCTTTGAAGTGGAACTTGCCGTGGCCGAAGTGGGCCCGACGCCCGAACAGGACCACCTGTACCGGCTGACGTTCGATGGATCGATCGCCGACGAGCACGGCTTTATTGTGATGGGCGGCCAGGCAGAGCGGGTCTCGGCCGTCATTGCCGAGGGCTGGCGTTCTTCGCAGGGGTTCGCCGGCGCTGTCCGGCTGGCCATCAGCGGCCTGGCCGGCGGCACTGAGCAGGGCGAGGCGGATGCCACCCTTCCGGCCAAAGCCGTGGAGGTTGCCGTCCTGGACAGGCAGTCGGAGACCGCCAGGGGTTTCCGCCGGGCCTTCCGGCGACTGAACGACGCCGACATCACGGCGCTGCTTGCGGAGGAGGACTGAGATGGACAAAAGAATCTTCGGTATTGAGACCGAGTTCGGTATCTCGTATTCGAGCCCCGATTCACGGCCGCTGGCGCCTGAGGAGGTGGCGCGGTACCTGTTCCGCAAAGTAGTCAGCTGGGGCCGGTCCTCCAACGTGTTCCTGACCAACGGTTCTCGGCTGTATCTCGACGTCGGCTCGCACCCGGAATACGCCACCGCGGAATGTGATGACCTGGCCCAGCTTGTTGCCCACGACCGCGCCGGCGAGTTGATCCTTGACGACCTCGTGGATGAGGCGCAGGCACGGCTTGCCGCAGAGGGATTCAACGGGACCGTCTACCTGTTCAAGAACAACACCGATTCCGCCGGGAACTCCTATGGCAGCCACGAGAACTACCTGATCCCGCGCCGGGGCGAGTTCTCCCGGCTCGCAGAGATCCTGATCCCGTTCCTGGTCACGCGCCAGCTGATTGCCGGCGCCGGCAAAATCCTGAAGACACCGCACGGCGCAACCTATGCATTCTCGCAACGGGCAGACCACATCTGGGAAGGCGTCTCGTCCGCCACCACACGGTCCCGTCCCATCATCAACACCAGGGATGAACCGCACGCCGACGCGGAATTTTTCCGCCGCCTCCACGTCATTGTGGGCGATTCCAACATGTCCGAAACCACCGCCCTGCTCAAGGTGGGCACCGTGGACCTCATTCTCCGCATGATTGAGGCCGGGGTGATCATGCGTGACATGCGGATGGAGAACCCCATCCGGAGCATCCGCGAGATCTCCCATGACCTCAGCGGCCGGGCACTGGTCCGGCTCGCCAACGGCCGCCAGCTGACTGCCCTGGAGATCCAGCAGGAATACCTGACCAAGGTCACCGCCTTTGTGCAGGAGCACGGCGCCCACAACCCCCACGTTCCGCTCATCCTTGACCTCTGGGAGCGGACCCTGAAGGCGATCGAAAGCGGAAACACCAGCACCATCGACACGGAAATCGACTGGGCCATCAAGAAGAAACTGATGGACAACTACCGGGAGCGGCACGGCCTGGGCCTGGATGCGCCTCGGATCGCCCAGCTTGACCTGACGTACCACGACATTTCGCGGACGCGTGGCCTGTATTACCTGCTGCAGTCCAGGGGCGCGGTGCGGCGCGTCGTGGAAGACACGGTTATCAAGGACGCCGTCGATGCCCCGCCGCAAACCACCCGCGCGAAGCTAAGGGGCGACTTCGTCCGGCGGGCACAGGAACTGGGCAGGGACTACACCGTGGACTGGGTGCACCTCAAGCTGAACGACCGTGCCCACCAGACCATCCTGTGCAAGGATCCGTTCCGCAGTGTCGATGACCGCGTGGATGCCCTGCTGGGCTCTATGGGCTGACGTTCAGGTTCAGGGGCTATCCTTGATGGGGCCATCCATTGGCCCTGCAGCGGTGCCGGGCACCTGTGTCCGGTATCGCGTCCACCCTGCCCCAACGAAAGTTCTCTTACGTGCGCCGACTCCTAGCAATCCTTCTCCCCGGCCTGCTGCTGCTCACCGCTTGCGGCGGTTCGCCCGCGGCACCGGAACCCACCAGCCAGTCCGCCGGTGACACTGCCAAGTTCGACTCCCTGAAACTGACGGACAACGGGGACAAAAAGGCTCCGGGCGTTGAGTTCACCAAGCCGCTTGAAGTCACTGAGCCCACCATCAAGGTGGTCACGGAAGGTGACGGCGACCGGGTGAAAGCGAACCAGATTGCCAACATCTCGATCCTCGCCGTGAACGGAACCGACGGTTCCACACTGGAGGACACCTTCGCCGGCGAACCCGAGCCGCTTGAGCTCAACGAGGAACTCAAAACCGGAAGCGCCGTCATCTACAACGCTTTTGTCGGGGCAAAACTCGGTTCCACCCTGGCCCTTGCCGTGCCCGGCCAGGCCGGCGCGGAAGGCGCAGCAGCCCAGCCCACTCAGCTCCTGGTGATCAAGCTGCTTTCCGCGACGGAGGTTACGCCGCCGCTTGAAAAGCCTGAAGGCGAGACCGTCACACCGCCCGCCGGACTGCCCACCGTCAAGGAAAATGACAAGGGCGTTCCGGAGATCTCCATCGAAGGCGCTGCGGCACCCACCGCCCTCGTGGCCCAGGACCTCATCAAGGGCAAGGGCCCGGAAGTGAAGGCCACAGACACTGTTGTGGTCAACTACGTTCTGTACTCCTTCAAAGACAAAAAGCAGCTGGAGTCCAGCTTCACCGGTGAGCCGCTGGTAAGTCCGCTGAGCGGACTCATCAAGGGCTGGCAGGAAGGCCTTGCCGGCAAGACCGTCGGCTCCAGGGTGCTCCTGTCCATCCCGGCAGACAAGGCCTATGGCGCCGAAAAGGGCGACCTGGTGTTCGTCGTTGATATCCTCGGTGTCAGGTAAGTAGTCCACGCCTGGGCATCCGTGCCACGTAATCCATCCCAACCAACATCAGGAGCAACCATGTCATTTGGTCAGCGCGATTTCGACCGCCAGAAGCCGGAGATTGACTTCCCGCAAGGCGACGTTCCCACCGAACTGGTCATCACCGACCTCATTGAAGGCGACGGCGCCGAGGCCAAGAAGGGCGACACCGTGTCGACCCACTACGTCGGCGTGGCCTGGTCCACCGGCGAAGAATTCGATGCTTCCTGGGGCCGCGGCGCGCCGCTGGACTTCCGGGTAGGCGTGGGCCAGGTCATCCAGGGCTGGGACCAGGGCCTGCTGGGCATGAAGGTGGGTGGCCGCCGCCGCCTGGAGATTCCCTCCGAGCTGGCGTATGGCTCCCGCGGCGCCGGCGGAGCGATCGGCCCCAACGAAGCACTGATCTTTGTTGTGGACCTCGTCGGCGTACGCTGACCGGAACACGGTAAGACCGGAAAGCGCGGTAACAATCAGGAGCTGTTTCCCTGTTGTTGCCGCGCTTTTCGGCTTTCCACGAAGGAATTTAGTAACGTAGCCAGAGTGTCCGTCTCCCGTACTGAACGCCTCCTGAACCTCCTGATAGCCCTCCTGAACACCAAATACGGCCTGCGCCGCGCAGAGCTGCGGGTGAAGGTCTACCATGACACCTCAGGCAACGATGTGGCGTTCGGCCGGATGTTCGAACGGGACAAAAATGACCTCCGGCAGTTCGGCTTCGACGTTGAGACGGTAACCGACCACGGCTGGAGCGAGGATGATCCGGCCACCACCCGTTACCGCATCGGCAAGGAATCGAACCGCCTGCCCGATGTCCAGCTCAGCCCGGGGGAGTGGACAGTCCTCCTTCTGGCATCCCAGCTCTGGGAGCGGGCCGCGTTGGGGACTGCCGCGGCCAACGCCCTGCGCAAGCTCCAGGCTTCCGGGACCCTCTCCGACGTCGAACTTCCGGTCGGCGTGCAGCCACGGATCAGGCCGGCAGGCCAGGTGTTTGACGACGTGGTGGCTGCCATGCACGCCCAGCACCCCGTGAGTTTCCGCTACCTCGCCGGCACCACGGGCAAGGAGGAGCAACGGACGGTGGAACCCTGGGGCCTCGGCAGCCGGTTCGGCCAGTGGTACCTGACCGGTTACGACCGTTCCCGCCACGCACCGCGCCATTTCCGGCTTTCCCGGTTCACCGGCCCCGTTACCGTGCTGGAGAAGGAAACCTACTCGCCGCCGGCAAACTTCAACATCCGCCAGGAATTGGACCGGCTCCCCGAACTTCCGCTCCGCACCGCCGTCGTAGACGTCCGGAAGGGCCGCCTCCTTGGGCTGCGCCAACGGGCCGAGCTGGATTCCGCGTTTGGTCCAGCTGCGGGTACTGCGGTAACGCCCGACGGCGGCGACGAGCGGCTGCGCCTGGAGTTCCGGGACGCCGAGGTGCTTGCCGAGGAGCTTGCCTCCTACGGTCCCGACGCCGTGGCCCGTGAGCCCGAAGAACTGGTGACAGCAGTACGGCAACGCCTGCGCAAGGCCGGAGCCTTCAGCACGGCCCCTGTTCCTGGCTACCGCTTTGATGAAACGCCGCGTGGCCGGTCCGTCCGCAAGCGCACCTCCGAGGACCAGCTCAAGCGCATGCTGCAGCTGGTACCGTTCCTGGTCCACAACCAGGGCCTCCACATCCAGGACGTCGCAGCACGGTTCGGTGTCACGTCCGACGAGCTCGAGACAGACCTACGGATCCTCATCTGTTCCGGACTGCCTGAGGGATACCCTGACGACCTTCTGGACATCCACTGGGAGGAAGGCCATGTCTACATCACCCAGGACCTGGACCTCACCAGGCCGGTCCGGTTCACCGTGGACGAGGCCTGTGCGCTGCTGACCGGTCTGGAGACGCTGAACGGGCTGCCTGAACTTGCCGAAGGTGGCGCCCTGGAGTCCGTGACGCTCAAACTCATGGCGGCGGCCGGCCAGGAGGGGATGCGGGCCGCATCGCTGGCCGGTCCGGAAGTGGGACCCTCGGATTCGGCGGTCCTGGACGTAGTCCGCGTTGCCATCCGGGACCGCTCGCAGCTGAGGCTGGTTTACTTTTCTCCCCAGCGGGACCAGGTCTCCGAGCGGGACGTCGACCCGCTCCGCCTCTACTCGCTGGACAACACGTGGTACTTCGAGGCCTACTGCCACTCCGCCCAGGGCCTGCGTAACTTCAGGCTGGACAGGGTCCAGGAAATTGCGCCGAACGGAGAACCTGCTTCAACGCACGCCCGGCCAGAGGAAGGGTTCCCCGCCAAACTGTTCACACCGAATGACGACGACACCACCGTCCTGGTGCAACTCACCAGGCAGGGGGCGGGGCTTGCCGACGACTATTATGCCGAACGGGTGGCACCCCTGCCAGACGGCGGCCTGGTGGCCGAGATCCGGTTCGGAAGCACCACGTGGCTGCCTATGTTCGTGGCACAGCATGGCGGGGCGGCGCGGATCCTGGAGCCCTTGGACCTCGCGGCCGCGGCGCGGAGCTGGATCGAGGCGGCCCTGGCCCGGTACGGCGGCTAGACTCGTCAGCATGCCTTGGTGGTCGTGGATTCTGATCTGGATAGCGCTCGTTGCGTTGTCCCTGCTCTTCTATGTCCTCCTGGGCATCCGCCTGTACCGCCAGGCCATGGCGGCGCTGAAGGACCTTGGCGACGCCGGTGCGAAACTTGGACACCTGGCCCCGGCCATGGCCGCCGAGCCACAGCTTGCCACGGCGGATCAGCCGGGTGCCGCTGTTTTTGCCTCGCCTGCCCGGATGCGACATGATTACCACGCATCCAAGTCATCCCGCAGGGAAGACCGCCGCCAGAGGCGGGTACAGCGCAAGCACGATCGGGGCCAGCCCCAGTCGCTTCGCGATCTGGATCTCAGTTAGACGTAGGATGTTGTAAGAGGAAAGGAATTCCCGTGGGAAGACTCTTTGATGGCCCTTGGCCAATTGTCATTATCATCGTCGTTGCGCTGCTTCTTTTTGCTGCGCCCAAACTCCCTGCCATGGCCCGCAGCCTTGGCCAGTCCATGCGGATCATCAAGTCCGAGGTCAAGGAGATGAAGAACGACGGCAAGACTGAATCCACCGACGACGCCTCGGGGCCGGTGGAAGGCAAGATCGTCAACCACCCGCAGGCAAAGCCTGCACCGACTCAGCCCGGTGAGCCGACCGACGGCACTGACGTTCCGCCGTCGACCCGCGCGTAACGCACAGTGGCACTGACGCGGGGCCGCAAATCCAACCCTGAGGGGCGGATGGCTCTTTGGGACCATCTCAAAGAGCTCAAGAACCGGCTGATCAAATCGGCAATTGCTGTGCTGCTCGCTGCCGTGGGCGGCTGGTTCCTTTACGACCCCGTGGTTGGGAGCCTCTCGGCTCCACTGATTTCCATTGCCCAGGAAACGGGACGCACGGCCGTCCTGAACTTTGCGACCATCGCGGATCCGTTCGCCTTCAAGATCCAAATCGCCATCCAGATCGGGCTGGTGATTTCGAGCCCCGTGTGGATCTACCAGGTGTGGGCATTTATCACCCCGGGCCTGACCAGGAAGGAACGCGGCTACACACTCGGCTTCATGGCCGCCGCCGTTCCGCTGTTCCTCGCCGGCGTCTATGTTGCCTGGCTGGTTTTCCCCACGGTGGTCCGGGCGCTGCTCCAATTCACGCCCCAGACCGGCGCGAACAACATCTCCGCCACGGACTACCTCACGTTCGCCACGCAGATGCTGCTGATCCTCGGCATTT
The DNA here is from genome assembly GCA_963741285.1 of uncultured Actinomycetota bacterium. GTDB lineage: Bacteria > Actinomycetota > Actinomycetes > Actinomycetales > Micrococcaceae > Arthrobacter. The sequence goes on along the minus strand of CAVUHH010000025.1, from coordinate 803,817 downwards.
CCTTCCTGGTGCCCGTGATTCTCGTGGGCATCAACATGGCGGGCGTTGTGCGGGGCCGGACCATTCTCAAAGCCTGGCGGATCATCGTGTTCCTGGTCTTCGTCCTGGCCGCCCTGGCCGCTCCAGGGACGGACGCGCTGTCCATGTTCCTGCTGGCCGCGCCCCTGCTGGTCCTGTTTTTCGCTGCCATCGGGCTGTGTATCTTCAATGACAAGCGCAGGGACAAACGCGTGGCCAAACGGGCCGCCGAGACGGACGCAACAGCCGATGTCGCCACCCCGGGCAGTGAACTGAAAAACCTGTAGCGCGCAGCGCACTAGGCTTGAAGCATGTCCTCTATTTCCGGGCCGCTCTCGCCCTCTGAAAGTTACCGGGCCAGCGCGGAACGTACAGCCGAGGCGCGGACGTTCCTTGGCGGGTTCGTCCGCACCCTCGATTTTGAACTTGATGAATTCCAACGTCTCGCCTGCCGATCCCTGCAGGAGGGCAGGGGAGTGCTGGTGGCCGCCCCTACCGGTGCCGGCAAAACCATCGTGGGGGAGTTTGCCATTTACCTCGCCTTGGAGCGGCATCTCAAGGCGTTTTACACCACGCCCATCAAGGCGCTGAGCAACCAGAAGTTCACGGAACTCGCAGAAAAATACGGGACGGAAAACGTCGGGCTCCTGACGGGCGACACCAGCATCAATGGCGACGCCCCGATAGTGGTCATGACCACCGAGGTCCTGCGGAACATGCTCTACGCCGACTCCGCCACCCTGGACGACCTTGGCTTCGTGGTCATGGACGAGGTCCACTACCTTGCTGACCGGTTCCGCGGGGCCGTGTGGGAGGAAGTCATCATCCACCTCCCCAGCGAAGTCCAGGTGGTTTCGCTCAGTGCCACCGTCTCGAACGCTGAAGAGTTCGGCGCGTGGCTGGACACCGTGCGCGGCGACACGGACATCATCGTCTCCGAGCACCGGCCGGTGCCCCTGTGGCAGCACGTAATGGTGGGCCGGGAAATCGTGGACCTGTTCGCCGGAGAAACCACGTTCGACGAAATCGCGCCGCCCGCCGATGCCGAAACCGGAGCACCCCTGCCCGTCCGCGAAGAGCTGGATCCGGCACGGGACACCGGTATCCGGGATGGCGCAGGCCGGGGGTTCGAGGTCAACCCTGATCTGCTGGCGATGGCCCGCAGCGAAAGCCAGGAGAGCTTCCGTGGGCGGTTCGGCCATGGCGGGCGGAGCCAGCGCCGGCAGCACAAGCAAAGGTCCGATGCGCGTCCCCCGCAAGGACGCCCAGACCGGCGCCGTCCGCAAGGCCAGCCGCCCCCAGGTGATCGCCAGCCTGGACCGGCAGGACCTGCTGCCCGCCATTACGTTTATCTTCTCCCGTGCAGGCTGCGACGCCGCCGTGGCCCAGTGCGTCTCTTCGGGGCTCTGGCTGACCACCGAGAAGGAGCAGCGCATCATTGCCCAGCGCGTTGACGAAGCAGGGCAGGACATCCCTTCTGAGGACCTGGACATCCTGGGCTTCTGGACGTGGCGGGACGGCCTGCTCCGGGGTTTTGCCGCCCACCACGCCGGGATGCTGCCCACCTTCAAGGAAGTGGTGGAGAAACTGTTCGTGGAGGGGCTGGTCAAGGCTGTCTTCGCCACCGAAACCCTCGCCCTGGGCGTGAACATGCCCGCCCGCTCCGTGGTCCTGGAAAAACTGGACAAATTCAATGGCGAAGCCCATGTAGACATCACCGCGGGGGAGTACACCCAGCTGACCGGACGCGCCGGCCGCCGCGGCATCGACGTCGAAGGCCATGCGGTGGTCCTCTGGCAGCCCGGCACGGATCCGACCGCGGTAGCCGGCCTCGCGTCCCGACGGACCTATCCGCTGAATTCAAGCTTCCGGCCCACGTACAACATGAGCATCAACCTGCTGGCGCAATTTGGCAGGGCCCGCGCGAGGGAGATCCTCGAGTCCTCGTTTGCGCAGTTCCAGGCGGACCGGTCCGTTGTGGGCCTCGCCAAGCAGGTTCGCAGCCGGGAAGAGTCCCTCGCAGGCTATGCAAAATCCATGAGCTGCCACCTGGGCGATTTCACCGAATATGCCCGGTTGCGCCGCGAGCTGTCCGACGCGGAAAATATCACCTCACGCACCAAGATCCCGGGCACGGAAGTCCCTGAACGAAGACTCCCTGGCCCGGCTGATGCCCGGAGACGTGGTGGACGTCCCCGGCGGCCGGGCGCCAGGGCTGGCCGTTGTCCTGAGCTCGGACCACAGCGGCCGGGAGCCACGCCCAGCCGTCCTCACCCTGGACAACCAACTCCGGCGGATCGGCACCGAAGACCTGGAAGGTCCCATCGCGCCTGTGACGCGGATCCGGATTCCGAAGTCGTTCAACGCCAAAGTCCCCAAGTCCCGGCGCGACCTTGCCTCGTCGGCCCGGAATGCCCTGCGGGAAAACCGTCCGCCGTCGCCTGGCCGCACCACGGACTTTGGTCTCGGAAGTGTGATGCCCAACCAGGAAAAACGCATCACGGAACTCCGCCGGGCACTCCGCGCACACCCCTGCCACGGCTGCAGCGAGCGTGAAGACCACGCACGCTGGTCAGAGCGCTGGTGGAAGCTGCGCCGCGAAACGGACGCACTGGTCCGCCAGATCCAAGGCCGGACCAACACCATTGCCAAGACCTTCGACCGTGTCTGCGACGTCCTGTCGGCCTACGGCTACCTGGAGGCCGGAGCCGATGGCCGCCTGTCCATCAGTGCCGACGGCCAGCGGCTGCGGCGGATCTATGGCGAGAAGGACCTGCTGATTTCACAGTCACTGCGTTTGGGCGCTTTCAGCGACCTTGACGCCGTCGAAGTTGCGGCCCTGGCGAGTGTCCTCGTCTACCAGGCCAAGCGCGAGGACCGAGGCCTCCGCCCCCGGATGCCGAGCGTCGCACTGGAATCCTCCGTGGACCTGGTGGTCCGTGAATGGTCAGCCTTGGAGGACGTCGAAGAGCAGAACAAGCTGCCGCTGACCGGCGAACCCGAACTGGGACTCGTGTGGCCCATGTACAAGTGGGCGAAAGGACGGCACCTGCAGGATGTCCTGAACGGAACTGACCTGGCGGCCGGCGACTTTGTCCGCTGGGTCAAGCAGGTCATTGACCTCCTGGACCAGCTGGCCAAGATCCCCGGCCTGGAACCACGCCTGGCACGGCTTTGCTCGGAGGCTATCGCGCTGATCCGCCGCGGCGTGGTCGCTTACTCTTCAGTCCTTTGATGTAGCACGCCCTCCGATACACCGGCAGCGTTTGCTGCCTATCCTTACCCCTACCCCAGGAGCTTCGCCCCGATGACCACTGAACGTTCAACCGTGCCCGCCCCGCTCGAGCGGAAAGTGGTCCTGTACCGTAACGGCTCGGTGTATTCGGCCGCCGATCCGTTGGCCACCGCGATGGTGGTGGACGGCGACACTGTGGCCTGGGTGGGCTCCGAACAGGCGGCGTCATCCATTGCCGACTCTTCCATGGAAATTATCGATCTCCGCGGCGCCCTTGTGGCGCCGGGGTTTGTTGACTCGCATGTGCACCTCACGGAGACCGGCATTGCGCTGGATTCCCTGCAACTGGGCGGCGTGAGCTCCGCCCGGCAGCTGCTGGACGCCGTGGCAGCGTTCCAGGGCGACGGACCGGTGCTGGGGCACGGCTGGGATGAGTCCACGTGGGAAGACCCCGCCCTGCCGGGCGCCGATGAACTCGAGCGTGCCGCCGGAGGGAGGCGCGTATTCCTGTCCAGGGTGGATGCGCATTCGGCGTTGGTGTCCGCATCGCTGGCAGCCGATGCCGGACTTACCGGACTGGACGGCTACACCTCCGGGGCACAGGTTACGCGTGCCGCGCACACGGCGGCCCGGCGCGAAGCGCGCCGTCTTCCGGACGCCATCCTCCGGTCATACCAGCAGCGCGCCCTCACCGAGGCAGCCGAAAACGGTTATGTGGCGCTGGCGGAGATGGCTGCTCCACACATCGGGGGAGTCGGCGATCTTCGGCTTGCCGCCGCGTGGAACACCGCATCCGGTGAGGCTGCCGTCCCGGAAGTGCTTGCCTACTGGGGCGAACTGGCCACCTCCGAGGAGCATGCCCGGGAGCTGCTGGACGGTCTCGGTGTCCCCGTGCGGGGCCTCGCCGGCGACCTGAACATCGACGGTTCCCTGGGGTCACGGACTGCGGCGCTGAGGTCCGGCTACAGTGACGCCGCAGGGGAGCGGGGCAGCCTGTACCTGACGGCCGCGGAGGCCGGCGCGCACCTGGCCGCCTGCTCACTGCTTGGCATCCAGGGCGGCTTCCACGTCATCGGAGACGCCGGGCTCGATGCCGCCCTCGCGGCTCTGGAGCTCGCCGCTGCGGAAGTAGGCGAACAGCGGATCCGCGCAGTTGGCCACCGCTTTGAGCATGTGGAGGTGGCAGATGCCGGCGCCATCGAGCAGCTGGCCCGGTACTCCGTCACCGTCAGCGCCCAGCCCCGCTTCGACGCCGCGTGGGGGAGCGACGGCGGAATGTACCAGCAGCGTCTGGGTGCCCGGAGCCGGTCCATGAACGCGTTTGCCTCGTTCTACTCGGCCGGCGTTCCCATCTGCTTCGGCAGCGACAGCCCGGTGACGCCGCTGCGGCCATGGTCGAGTGTGCGTGCCTGCCTGGAACACCACAACCAGGACGAACGGATCTCGGCACGCGCCGCGTTCCTGGGCCACACGCGGGCAGGCTGGCGTGCAGCCAAGTACCACAACCCGATGGCCGGCCAGCTGGTTCCCGGCGCGCCCGCCAGTTTCGCCGTCTGGGACGTTGAGGAATTGATGGTCCAGGTGGCGGACGGACGGGTGCAGTCCTGGAGTACCGATCCGCGCGCCCGCACGCCCCTGCTTCCGGCGCTGGACACCGGCGCGGACCCGGTTTGCCTGCAGACCGTCCGGGACGGCCATGGAGCTCTTTTCCAGTCCTGCCGCTGCGTTCCTGATCCGATGCGCAGATCAGCGCCCTATAATAGATAGTTGCGCCTGCCAGCCAGCGACTTCGCTGATGGTCAGCCGCTCCGACCGCTCCCGTCCAGGAAAGGCCCTTTGTGCGCGTCCTCACCATTATTCCGACTTACAACGAGCTGGAATCGCTGCCCAAGACCCTCCAGCGCCTGCGGGCAGCCGTACCCGCCTCGGACGTCCTGGTGGTGGACGACAACAGCCCCGACGGCACCGGGCACCTGGCGGATAAGCATCGCTGCCGAAGATTCACAGGTCCACGTCCTGCACCGCAAGGGCAAGGAAGGCCTTGGCGCCGCCTACATCGCCGGTTTCAAGTGGGGCCTGGCGGCAGGCTACGACGTCCTGGTGGAAATGGATGCCGATGGTTCCCACCAGCCCGAACAGCTGCCACAACTGCTTGACGCCGTTGAGCAGGGCGCCGACCTTGCCATGGGTTCCCGCTGGGTTCCGGGCGGCAGCGTGGTCAACTGGCCGCTGTACCGGCAGGCGATTTCCCGCGTTGGCAGCACGTACGCGCGGCTGATGCTGGGCCTGAAGATCAAAGACGTCACCGGCGGCTACCGCGCGTTCCGGAGGTCCACACTGGAAAGACTGAACCTCGATCAGGTCGATTCAGTGGGCTACGGCTTCCAGGTGGACCTGGCGTGGCGTGTCGCCAAGATGGGCCTCCGGATCGAGGAGCGCCCCATTACGTTCGTCGAGCGTGAGCTGGGAGCATCCAAGATGAGCGGCAACATCGTCGTTGAGGCGATGATTAACGTGACGAGGTGGGGCCTGCAGGCGCGCTGGAACAAGCTCACGGGCAAGGAAGCACCGGCCCAGGGGTAACACCTGCCCGCTCACAGCGCAGCTGAGTAAAGAAGCCAAACGAAGGGCCGGCCCGGCAACGTGATCCACGTTGCCGGGCCGGCCCTTTGCATGTTGTTCAGTGCGCCTCAGCCAGGTGAGGCTGTGACCGCCAATGGATCAGGCGCTGCGCCGTTCACCGCGGCGTTCGCGCAGGATGGTCAGCCGGTCCTCAAGGATCTGCTCCAGCTCCGGGAGGGAACGGCGCTCAAGGAGCATGTCCCAGTGGGTTCGGACAGCTTTTTCGTTGCTGGTGTCAGGACGTTCGCCATCAACCAGGAGCGCTTCCTTGCCGGTCTTGGAGACCCATACCGGAGGAATTTCAGCCTCTGACGAGAAGGTGACGAAAACCTGCTCGCCGTCCTCGCACCGGTATTCGACACGCTGACGCGGAGCCGGCTCCACGCCGGACTCGGTCTCCATGCTCTGCGCGCCAAGGCGCATACCCCGCAGGCTGCGATCGCTCATGTTTTCTCCCTCTGGTCGGTTCGCGGAGCAAGGCCCCACGCCATCCGGTGCGACATAACCGCACCGGACTACTGTGTGCACTGTGCTGCATCATTAGATTCAACGCATTGCGAAGCGTTCTTGTTCCAGCGGATCTGGTCCGGCCGGACAAACACTCAATTATACCGGTACGCGCGCTCACCGACAAACGCAAACAAACGCGGACGGCACCCGCAGCCATATCCAACGGCAGGAGGCCGCACCGCCCGGTATGGCGGCGCGGCCTCCTGAGGGCTAAATCAGGTTCAGGGCTGCTTGGCGGGTTCCTCATCAAAGAGTCCGCCGCCGGCCCGCGGATCGGGATTGGTGCCGCCGAGTGCGTTGCCGATGCCCTTGAGGGCTTCCCCGACTTCACTGGGAATGATCCACAGCTTGTTGGAGGAGCCTTCGGCCAGCTTGGGCAGCGTCTGCAGGTACTGGTAGGCCAGCAACTTCTGATCGGGATTTCCCTTGTGGATGGCATCAAAGACCTTTTGGATGGCCTGCGCCTCACCGTCCGCACGGAGGATGGCTGCCTTGGCGTCACCCTCCGCTGCGAGGATCGATGCCTGCCGCTGGCCTTCGGCCGTCAGGATGGCTGACTGCTTGGTGCCTTCCGCCGTGAGGATGGCTGCGCGGCGGTCACGCTCGGCCCGCATCTGCTTCTCCATCGAGTCCTGGATCGAGTGGGGCGGATCGATGGCCTTCAGCTCGACGCGCGAGACGCGGATTCCCCAGCGGCCGGTGGCCTCATCCAGGACGCCGCGCAGCTGACCGTTGATCTGGTCGCGGGAGGTCAGGGCCTCTTCGAGGTTCAAGCCACCAACCACGTTACGCAGGGTGGTGGTGGTGAGCTGTTCCACGGCCTGGATGTAGTTGGCGATTTCGTAGGTGGCCGCACGCGGATCGGTGACCTGGAAGTAGACCACGGTGTCGATGGAGACCACCAGGTTGTCTTCGGTGATGACCGGCTGCGGGGGAAAGGACACCACCTGTTCCCTGAGGTCAAGGAGCGGCAGCAGCCGGTCCACAAATGGAATCAGGATGGTGAGTCCCGGGTTGAGGGTGCGCTGGTACTTACCCAGCCGCTCAACGACGCCGGCCCTCGCCTGCGGAATGATCCGCACCGAGCGGACCAGAACAATTATCACGAACACGATCAGGACCACCAGCACAATGGCCAAGGCGACTCCTCCTGCGTTATCCATACATCTCCTTATCCCCAATATTTAGGCTGTATCCAACACTGTTGGTGCCGCTGATCTACGACGGGTCCGCTTGTTCCTGTGGTGCAGACACAACGGCTGTGGCGCCGTCGATGGCTGAGACCACGGCCTTCTGGCCGGCCGGCAGAACAGCGCCGGCGGACCGGGCACTCCACACATCGCCGCCGATTTTGACCAGGCCGCCAGTGGAGCTGACTGCTTCCATGACCAGTGCCTGCTCGCCAATGAGCCGGTCCACGTTGGTGCGCTGTTCGGCAGGTCCCTTTTTCAGGTGGCTGAGGGCCACCGGGCGGACAAATGCGATCATCAGCAGGGACACCACGCAGAAAACCACGATCTGCAGCCACAGGTCAGCGCCGGCAAAATCCGCAACTATTGCGGCGAGTGTTCCGCCGCCGAGCATGATGAAGAACAGGTCAAGGGTGATCATCTCGATCACCGCGAACGCGAGGAAAGCCGTGAGCCACAAAGCCCACCAGTTTTCACCGAGCCATTCAAACATTCCGTCCCCCTTGACCTTCCGGTAGCTGTCTATTTATCCTAGTCCGCCGGCCAGCCGGACGGCAGGCCGCCGGGAAGAGGTCAGCCGAACGTGGCCAAGTCGTTACGCGGCGGGCCGCGACGGGCGAAACACCGTGATCCGGAACAGGGCATCCACCGCGGAGACTGGAGCCGCTCTTTCGAGCTTGCCGGCAATTGCCGCCTGGTCCAGGTGATGCCCCGCCGGGCCCATAAAAGCCAGGTCGGCCATCTCCCCGGGCGTGAGCGTCATCCGGATATCAACGTCCCGGGTTGATTCGGGCACGAAGTGGCCGGCAAGGGACTCCGCCAGCCTGGCATCCTTCTCCTCCTCAATGGCCAGCATTCCCGTATGGGCGGCCAGGGACGCCAGATGTCCCGCACGCGGCGTGACCACCACCAGCCGGCCGTCGGGGCGGAGGACCCGGGCGAATTCGGCGGCGTTGCGGGGCGCAAAAATGACGGTCACGGCGTCGACGGCGGAGTCCGCCACCGGGAGCGGCTGCCAGACGTCGCAGGCGAGGTTGACCGCTTCAGGGTTGAGGCGTGCGGCCCGCCGCAAGGCGAATTTGGAGATGTCGAGTGCCACGGCGGAGCAGTCGTCGGTGACCCGCCTGACGTCGTCGAGCACCACCCGGAGGTAGTGTCCCGTCCCGGTTCCAGAGTCGAGGACGGTGAACGGCTTTCCAGGGCGGACCCCTGGCCACCACAGCCTCCGAGACAGCATCAGCCAAGGGCCGGTAATGCCCGGCGTCGAGGAAATTGAAACGGGCCGCAACCATGTCCGCGGAGTCCGCCTCGAAGACTGTTCCCTTCCCTACCAGCAGATTGAAGTAGCCCTGCCTGGCCGCGTCAAAGCTGTGCCCGGCTCCGCATGCCAGGGCACGGCGGGCCTGTCTCACCGGTGATGGCACGGACGCTTCAGCTGGTCAGCCGCACAGGGGGCAGCGCAGCGGCGAGGAAGGGGAAGACGGCATAGGCACCATCTTATGGCGGCACCCACGTTGCGGCCCCCGCGACTGGCGAGGCGTTGCTGTTCGTCTGGGGTGCGGACGCACGTTAGGCTCACGTGGGTGAAGCCAGAACACCTCCCGCTGCTCAATTCCGTCTCGCCGCCCGCAGTCCACCCGGACGGCAGCCGCGCCGTGGTGTCGGTGACCAGCCCGGACTTCGACGCCGATTCCTACGCAGGTCAGCTGTGGACTGTTCCGCTGGACCAGGAGAAGTTGCCGCGCCGGATCACCAGGGGCTTCCGGGACACGGCTCCGGCCTTTTCACCCGACGGACTGGTGCTGGCCTTCCTCCGGACGGACGGGCCGTCGTCGAAGGCGCAGCTGTGTGTTGTGGAGGCCGACGGCGGCGAGCCGCAGGTCATTACCGACCGGCTTCTCGGCGTGGAGACTTTCTCGTGGTCCCCGGACTCGCACCGGATCGTTTTCAGCTCCCGCGAACCCGAGGCCGGACGATACGGCACCGTGGAAGGCACCGCGGCCGAAGCAGAAGAACCACGGCTTATTACGACGAACCAGTACAGGCTCAACGGGGTGGGCTACACCCGCGACAAACCCCGTCAGCTGTTCATGGTGGAGGTCCCCGAGCTCGGTGGCGAGCCTTCGGCAGCCGCTGCCGGAGGCACGTGCAGCTCACGTCACTCACCACGGATGTTGCCAGCGGGACCTTCAGCGCTGACGGCTCTGCCGTGTACTTTGCTGCGGCGCCGCCGGCGGACGACGACGGGCTGGCCGCCAGCATCTACCGGGTGCCCAGCACGGGCGGCGAGCCTGCGGTATTTGATCTGGCGGCTGGTTCACCTCAGTCGGTGCTGGACGTCCGCGAGTCCAGGGACGGCCGGTGGCTCTTCTACATTGCCCGGGACTCGGCGTGTCGGGCAGGGACTTTGTGGCGCGCAACGCCGTGCTTTACTGCGTGCCCGCGAGCGGCGGCGAGCCGGTTCCGTTGACGGACCCGGAGGTGATGGATGTCGCCGCCCCGGGCAGCCGAATTGAACTTCGCGGCCCGGACCGTGCGCTGGTCCTGAACAATGCGCAGGGAACAGTTGAGCTCCTGGAACTGGGAGCGACCGGTGGGCATTCACTCCTGGTGCACGGGGACAAGGCGGTGACCGGGGCCGCCTGGGCCGGCGGTTCGCTCTTCGTGTCATTCGCCGACCCGTCAACCCACGGGGACCTCGCAGTGCTCGACGACGGGCAGTTGCGGATTTTGACGGACTACTCGGCCTTGCTGAGGACCCAAACGGACATCGCCGTGCCGCAGGAAGTCACCTTTGACGCACCCGACGGCTATCCCGTCCATGGCTGGCTGGTCCGGCCAGCCGGCAAGGGACCGCACCCTGTGCTGCTGAACATCCACGGCGGTCCGTTCACGCAGTTCACCGTGGCCCTGTTCGACGAGGCCCAGGTTTACGTCGCAGCCGGGTACGCCGTGCTGATGTGCAACCCGCGCGGCTCGGCAGGCTACGGCCGGGACCACGGGCTCGCCATCAAGGGCCGGTTTGGCACCGACGACATGCGCGATGTCCTGGCATTCCTCGACGGCGCCCTGGCGAAGTTTCCCACGCTCGACGCCGGGCGCCTGGGCATCATGGGCGGCTCGTACGGCGGCTACCTCACCGCCTGGACCATCGCACACCACCACAGATTCAAGGCAGCCATCGTGGAGCGGGGATTCCTGGACCCGGTCAGCTTCGAGGGTTCGGCCGATATCGGCTGGTACTTCGGCGGCGAATATCTGGGTGACTCAGCGGACGCCCTCGCCGCCCAAAGCCCCCTCGGACACGCAGCTATGGTGCAGACACCAACCCTGGTGATCCACAGTGAAAACGATCTCCGCTGCCCGCTGGAACAGGGACAGCGCTACTACGCAGCTTTGAAGCGGCAGGGAGTGGAAGCCGCGCTGCTGGCCTTCCCCGGCGAGGACCACGAACTGTCCAGGTCAGGACGGCCGCTGCACCGCCGCCAGCGGTTCGAGCACATTCTGCGCTGGTGGGCCAGGTTCCTTCCGACGGCGGCGAACCCCGCCGGCGTTCCACACGAGTAAGCCCGCAGGGACTTCAGGGATATTCGGGCAGGAAGCCCAAGGCGGCACGTGCCTTGGCGATGCCGGGCTCGGCCCAGTTGGCAGCGTATTCCGCGTTGCTGGTCAAGGACCGCAGCTCGGCACGGTCCACGTAGAGGGTGCCGAGCAGGTGATCCGTTTCGTGCTGCACAATCCGCGCCTGCCAGCCCTCGAACTCCTGCTCCATGCCGAGGCCGTCCGGCGTTTCAAACTGGAGCCGCACACGTTCGTGGCGCACCACCACTGCCTGCAGGCCGCTGAGCGAGAGGCAGCCCTCAAAGAACGCCGCGGTTTCTCCGCCGACGGGCGTGTAGCGCGGGTTGAGGACGGCCAGGAAATCCAAGGGCGTGCGGTGCCGCGTGGCGGCCGCTTCCGGATCGACGTCGAACTTGTCCTCGAGGACCGCCAGCTGGAGCGGGATCCCAATCTGGGGCGCGGCGAGTCCCACGCCCGGTGCTTCATGCATTACTTGGCGCATGAGCCCGATCAGCTGCTCAAGTTCGGCGGCAGTGATCTGGCCGTCGAAGGCGGCGGCATGGTGCCGGAGCACGGGATGCCCGGCCTGCACGATGGGCGGCAAAGCATCTGCGGCGAGGATCTCCTGGACCCGTTCCTGGAGTTGCGCAGGGCGTGAACGGGGTCGGCGGCGATTCGGCAGTCATGGGGAAAGCCTAACGGCGGAAGAACGGCGGTGTGGGCCGGGTCGGATACTGTCGATGCCATGGCAGAACTGATTTCCCCGGATCCCATCGCACTGGAACGCGTCCTGGATTTTGTCCGGACGCTCGAGGCCGGAGGCGGCGGCGAGGCCATCCGGCCCTTCCTCGCAGCGGATTTCCGCCTTTTCGAAGCCCCACACCTGCTCGCTCCGGAAGGGTCCACCCGAACCCTGGACCAGGTGCTTGCCGGCGCCGACCAAAGCGGCGAGGTGGTGGCCCACCAGAAGTTCGACATCCGGCGCACAACCTGTGAAGGTGGCCGCGTTGTCCTCGAGGCCGACTGGTCGGCGACGGTACTGATGGATTTGAAGTACTGGGACGCCGGCGAGACCATCCGTGCCCGGACGGCATCGGTCTTCGAGGTCCGCGACGGCCAGATTGTCAGCCAGGACAGCTACGACTGCTATTTCCGGAACTCCTGAGCCGACGCCACCAGCACTTCCGACGGACTGCCGGTGCCGTCACTGCATCGTGAAGCGCCGGGCCACCAGCCTGTTCGCGGCTGGAAGTGCCGCCACTGCGCCCATGGCCAGATTCCGCAGACCCAGGAACGCCGGAGCCAAGGGGCGTCCCAACAACATGTTGACCTCGGCCTGCCGGCTCGCCAGGCGGGCAGCCTTCCGGCGACCAACCTCATAGTCGCGGAGGCGCCGGCCAGCCGGCCCTCCCGCCAAGGATGCACAGATGATCGGCGCCAGCTCCGCAGCATCGAGCCACCCGAGGTTCATGCCCTGGCCGCCGATGGGACTGATCTCATGGGCTGCGTCGCCGATGAGCACGGCCCGTCCTGCCACCAGTCTGCTGGCCGCGGGTTGACCGGGGGCTGAAGGCGCTCAGCATGGTGTTGGTGGCCGGATCAGGCCGGACACCGGTGCGCTGATGGACCAGCCGCGACAGCTCCGCGGCATCCGACATTTTGGGCAGGACCACCCATCCTGACCACCCAGCGCCGCAGGCCTCCCGGGAGCGGGAAAGATTCCACGATCCCACCGGCTTCGAGATACAGCACGGCTTCCTGGCTGTGGTCGCCCGCTGCGGCGAAATCTCCCATGACGTAGTGGTCCGGATAGGACTTCGAGAGCACGTGGATACCCAGCAGGCTGCGCAGCTGTGACCGGGCACCGTCAGCGGCGACAAGAAGACGTGCGGTAATCCGGCTGCCGCCACCGTCCACCTCAGGGGCCTCGACCGCAACGGTGACCGCGCCGCCGTCGTCCGTTACATCCACTGCCCGGGCTCCCCGGCGCAGGGCGGCGCCGTCCAGTTCGTGGACTCGCTGTTCCAGCAGGGATTCGGTCGTGAACTGGGGGAGGGACAGGACGAACGGAAAGCGGTCTGAAACGGTGGCGAACGACATCGATCCAACCGTCCTGCCACGGCTGATCGCCGTGCCGCTGCGGATCGGGACGCCCGCATCCACCATGGCCCCGGCCACGCCCACGTGGTCCAGAACCGCAAGGGCAGGCGGGTGGATGCCGATTGCCCGGGAGTGGCTTTCCCGCCGTGGCCGCTGTTCCAGAACCCGGACCTCCACGCCTTCCTGAAGGAGCAACGCGGCGAGGTAGAGGCCCACCGGTCCGCCGCCCACGATCAGCACGTCAATCATCGGACCGGGCCGGGCGGTGCACGAGGACCTGGTGGAACAGTGCGTGGCGTTGCACATGCCAGCCCGGGGGAATCATGCGCGGCGAGCTCGGCGGGGGTGTAGCTGCGCCGGATGGAAACCAGGCCGTCGGGACGGATGAACGAACCGCGGAACGGCAGGGCTGCCAGCGAGAACAGGCCGTAGGCTGCAAGGCTTCGGCGCAGGTCATTGTGCACGCAAAGCTGCCGAGCCAGGGCGTGCGAGTCTGCCAGGAGTCCGGTCACGTCCTGCGGCTGCAGGTGATGGATGACATGGTTGGAAATGACGACGTCGAAACGGCGGCCGTCGCGGACCAGGTCGCTGCTGTCGGCCTGCACGAAGCTGACGGCTGCGTGGTGGGGACGGCTGGATGCAAAGCCGTAGGCCCTGGCGTCGGGGTCGGTGCCGGTGATTTCGAGCAGCAGTTTGTCCCGGCGGGACCACTTCGCAAGAAGCCGCGCCAGGTCTCCTCCACCGCTGCCGATGTCCAGGGCAGTGGTGATGGTGGTTGGGGAAAGGAGGGGCCGCAGTTCCCGGACATACAGGCCCCGCCAGCCGGAAAAGAGCCGGTTGACCAGTCCGAACTGCTGATAGGTCCGCTCCAGCTTCAGCGGATCGCAGTCCGGCGCATCCATCCTCTCGACCGCATCCGCCGCGCGCCGCCGCATCAGCAACACAGTCTCAGGCCCGGGACGTGGCCGCCGCCCGGCCGGGGACCCGTTCCCCGGACCGGGCGCTTCCGGGTTCAATGTCAGATGCGGGCTTGCCGGCTTGGCGGAGCTTGGTGAAGAGCCCGGTTTCCACGGTGAGTCCGGGGCCGAAGGCCATGGAACAGATGCGTTCGTCGCCGTCCACCGGCGGCTGCTCGAGGATGTGTTTGAGGACAAACAGGACGGTGGCGCTGCTCATGTTGCCGAACTTCCGCAGCGTTTCCCGTGCGGGCACCAACTGCTGGTCAGTGAGTTCGAGCCGCGTTTGAACCTTGTCCAGGATGCTCCGGCCGCCGGGGTGTATGGCCCAGTGGCGGATGTCGCGGTAGGGGAGTCCCTGCAGTGACAGGTCCCGGGACAGGAGCGGTTCGAGGGCGCCGATAATGTGGTCATCGATGATGTGGGGCACGTAGTTGCCCAGGACCATCTCGAAGCCGTGATCGCCGATGTTCCACGCCATGGACTCTTCGCCCACCGGAGTCAGCACCGTCTCGAAGTGGTCCAACTGGAGCAGCGCCGGTGCCTCCGGAGCGATCCGGGCCGTGACGATCGCGGCGGCGGCGCCGTCCGCGAACAGCGCGGACCCCATGATGGTGTCGGGGTCGTTGGACGTCCGCACATGGAGGGAGCAGAGCTCAGCGCAAACCACCAGCACAACAGCCTGCGGATCCGCCTCACAGAACGACTTTGCTGCCCGCAGCGCCGGGAAGGCGGCATAGCAGCCCATAAATCCGAGGTGGTACCGCTGGACAGCAGGGTCAAGTCCCAGTGCGCGGACCAGCTTGTAGTCGGGACCCGGGTTGAAAAACCCCGTGCACGAGACGGTGATGACGTGGGTTATGTCGCGTAACGTGAGGTCCGGGCAGGCGTCCACGGCAGCCTGCGCGGACTCGATGAAGAGCTTAGTGGCCTGCTCGGCGAAGATCTCGTTCCGCACCTTGGTGGTGGGGTTCAGCAGAAGGCCCGTGGCCGGATCGAAAAACTGTGGATCGTCCGCGCGAAACGCCATGGTCATTTCATCAACTGCCGTGTGGCGCGTGTCGATGGCCGCTGAATCGAAACATGTGTTCACCAGCCTTGAGCCCAGCCTGGTCAGCCCCGGCTGAGCTGCGAAAACATCCCGGGCTTCGGCCTGGATCAGCACAGTCGGCGGGACAGCAGTTTCCAGGGAGCGCACGTAGACCGTCATTGGTTCATTCTTGGCGAGCACTTGAGATAAGACAATGGCCGGGGTTGGTTCAAACCAGTACTTGTGGGGCTGGCGTGTTGTGCAGACGCAAGCGGAGGCCGGCGCAATGCGCCAGCCTCCGCAGCGGCCTTCGGTTGAATCCCGGGGACCAGCCTGCATGACCGAGTGGTTCAGGGGCGTGTACTTTCCATCCGGGGTCCTGTCCGGATCCACATGTCAGTCCGAGTGGTTCTTGCCCTTCGCGTTATCGCGCCCGTGGCACTTTCCGCCTTGGGAGTCGTTGCAGTCGTCGCTATCGTCTTCGACGTTGGAGTCGCGTCGGTCATTCGCATGGTCACTCGGCGTTCCGGCCGGCGGATCCGCGTCCTCGCCGGTGGCGGGGCAATGCCCCGAGTCGCCGGTAGTCGGGTCCTCGTCAGTGCCCGTACCCGTGACATGCTGGTCCCCGCGGCTGCTGGCTCCCGGGCCGACCGGCTGGTTGCCGTCCTGCGTGGGCGCAGCCGCGTCAGCAGCGTTGTCGCTCCGTTTTGGAAACAACGCCGGCAGCAGGGGAGCGGGGGCCGGCTTCAGTGCCAGCCCCGGGGCCACCGCGCGTGCTGCGGCAGCCGGGTTTCGGCCCGCCGCCTGAACCCTTGCGGCCGTCTTCCGGGCTGCCACAAAGGCTGCCCCGGCCTCCTCGGCCTTTTTGGCAGCCGCGGCAGCCGCGGCGCGCTGGGTTGTCCCGATCTCGTCGGATGACATGTCGTACATGGCGCTGAAGCTGGCTTCAGGCTCGGTGTTAGCCGGGCCGGGCGGCTGTGCAGGGGAGTTTGTGGCACCGGTCATGGCGCCACACGCCGAGGTGGCGAGTAGGACCGAGAGCATGCCGGCGGCCAGCAGACTTCTTTTGCGCATGGAAAATAAAGCCTCTTCATGGGAGTGCGGAACGGCCAGGCTAAGGAATGCGTCCTGCCCGGAGTTGGTCACGGTTGTCGGAGCACAAGGCGTTGCCGCCTGGCATTATCACACGCCAAAGCGCTCAGGACGCTCCCGTAGGCGTGTGCGTCAACCGGTGACCTAAACGTTACATTGACCGGCGTCAAAGAGACCAATTGACGGCGCGTCGTCTGTGTTTCGCGTGAAAACCCGCGGCGTGCGGGACATTTGGCGTCGACGTCGCTGATTTGCGCCCTGACGCGCGGAACCTGCACCTGACCTAGGGAAACAGGCAGTAGCCGCTTCAGGCGCGGCGCACAGAATCGCGACAAAGTCCTGCGTGACGGACCGTACGTCATCTTCAGCCACGGGCCGTCGAAACGGCACTGCTTGCCCCTTTCCGGAGCCTGGAACATAACGCCGATAATCTACATTATGTCAAGTAATCCAAAAGAGGCGATAGCGCGGGCCTCTCCCGCAGGCTCCGCAATGCGGTTTGCTCACCGGCTTGCCTGGCCTTGCTTCCACCAGTCCAACGGCGCACCGTTCCCGTCATAGACGTTCCCATAAGCCCAGCCCAGGTTGGCCGCCCTCAAGGCCCCTTGAACGGCGTCCTCAATCGCAGTGAACCCCACAGACACCGGAACCGTGATGACAGCGAACCTGCGGGAACCTGCTCGTTGACCAGACGCGCCCCGCGAGTTGATGCCTGCCACCAGGTCTATGTGATCGTGCATGTCACCAGCGTTTCATAAGACAGCCGCCCCGCGGCCGGCCTGGTTTATGCGCCGCCCCAACTCCGGTCACGAATGGGCGCTGCGTTTTCGGACCGATTCCACTGTGCGGAAGATGTTGAGGCTTCAGCGGACCTGGAATGCACTCCCCCAAACTCACAAAACTCATATAAACTCACAGTGCCCCACAAACTCACAAGACACACAAGAACTCACAGGAGAATGCCGATGGAGAACCCTTTTCGCCCCTCGGCGGGGGCGACGCCGCCGCAAATCCTCGGCAGGGCAGGTGTGCTGGATGAGTTCGAGTACGGACTCCGGCTGGGATCCGGCGCCCCTGGCCTGCTGACCATTTTTACCGGCGCCCGCGGGATCGGCAAGACAGTCATGATCGGCGCCGCGCACGACATCGCCCGCGAAAAGGGCTGGGCCGTCGTTTCCGAGACCGCCACTGCAGGTTTCATGGGCCGGATCGGCGAGTCCATGCGCCAGCTCGCCGAAGAGCTTGGCACCGGGCCGGCGAACCGCCGGATCACGGCGATCGCCGCCGCGGGCTTCAGTATCACCACCCAGCTACCGCCTGAACGCCAGGTTGCGTGGCGGACACTGGGTGAGGACCTCCTCAGACTCCTGGATGAACGCGGCAACGGCCTCGTTATTACGGTGGACGAGATCCATGCCGCCGACCGCAGCGAACTCGCCCAGCTGGCCGCCAGCGTCCAGCACTTCATCCAGGACCGGCTGCCCATCGGCCTGGTCTTCGCAGGGCTGCCTGCCGCGGTGTCCGACCTGCTCAACGAAGGTGTGGCAACATTCCTCCGCCGGGCCGACAAGATCGATCTCCACGCCGCAGCCGTCCGGGAAGTCGAGGAGTCTTTCGCCAGCACCTTCGCCGAAGCAGCCTTCGAGGTCTCCCCCGACCTTGTCCGCCGCGCAGCAGAAGCCACGGGCGGATACCCATTCCTGATCCAACTTGTCGGCTACTTCCTCTGGAAGGAAGCTGAAAACAACCAGGGCCACCTCGCTCCCGAAACAGTCGAACGCGCCATCGAGGCGGCCAACCGCCGCAATGGACGCACCGTCATCGAAGCCGCCCTCGCCGCCGCCTCCCCCAAGGACCTTGACTTCCTTCATGCCATGGCGGAGGACGACGGACCTTCTGTTGCCGGGGACATCGGCCGACGCCTCGGAGCCAGGACAAATCTCGTCGCCAACTACCGCTCGAGACTGCTGGCGGCGGGCCTCGTCGAATCCACCGCCCACGGAAAGGTGGACTTCGCAATCCCTGGCCTCCGTCAACACCTCCGGGCACAGTCCCGGCCCTGACGCCATGGCCCATACGGAGTCCTGTTCGGAGGCACACCCCTCCCCCTGCCGAGGGACAGTGCGGTCCGCAGCGATAGGATGAGCAGGTGACTTATCCCCGGCCCCGGACGACGCGCTCCCGAATTAGGGCGTCGGCTGCGTTCCCGAACGATCGGCTGGTGACGAAGCGGGCCAGCGGAACGAACGGCTGGATGAGTTCGTGGGGCACCAACGCGCACGGCGAAATCGCCGGCTGCCCGCCACCGGTGGCCTAGGCCACATCTGCCTCTCCTGAATCGGGGACCACGGATGTGCAGAATCCGTGTAACCCCTATTTCGACGAGAGACCTTGATGTCCCCCAATACTTCACGACTGCCCATCAACCAGCAGCCACACTCGATCTGGCGCGGGATCCACCAGACACTCAAACAAGACACCGTCGGCGGGGCCCTGCTGCTCGGCGCTACGGTCTTGGCCCTCATCCTCGCCAACTCACCCGCCGCCGGATGGTACTCGGACCTTCGCGACTTTGAGTTCGGCCCCGAATCACTTCACCTGAACCTCAGCGTCGGGGCTTGGGCCGCCGATGGGCTGCTGGCGATCTTCTTCTTCGTTGTCGGTCTGGAACTCAAGGAAGAATTCGTTGCAGGCAAGCTCCGCGATCCGAAAACCGCGCTGGTGCCAATTGCCGCCGCCGTCGGCGGAGTTATCGCCCCGGCACTGATCTTTGTCCTGGTGAACGTGCCATCCGGTGGCGAGTCCCTCAAGGGCTGGGCCATTCCAGCCGCAACCGACATCGCATTCGCCGTCGCTGTCCTGGCTGTGGTCGGCCGCCACCTCCCACCCGCACTGCGCACGTTCCTTCTGACACTTGCCGTGGTGGACGACCTGCTCGCTATTACCATCATCGCCATCTTTTACACGGCCAGCGTTGCGGTCCTGCCCCTCGCGCTGGCCGCCGTTCCACTGGGCGTGTTTGCCTACGCCGTCCAACGTGGAGTCCGCACCTGGTGGATCCTCATCCCGCTGGCCGTAGCAACCTGGGCGCTTGTCCATGCCTCCGGGATCCATGCCACAGTCGCCGGAGTCCTGCTGGGATTTATGGTTCCGGTCGTTGCCACGAAGGGGGCCAGGGTGAAAGTGGGAACCGGATCTGATGGCCTTCCGCGATACGACGGGCTCGCTGCCCACTTCGCCGACCGGTGGAGTGTGATTTCATCCGGCATCGCCGTGCCGGTGTTTGCGTTCTTCTCTGCGGGGGTCGCCATCGGCGGGATCAGCGGCCTGCTCGAATCATTCAGCGACACCGTGGCTCTGGGAATCATTGCCGGACTTGTCCTGGGCAAGGCATTCGGCATCACCGGCACCACCTACCTTGTCACCCGCTTCCGGGGGATTAAGATCGACGACTCCATCCAGTGGGCGGACGTCATCGGCATGGCCTTCGTCGCCGGCATCGGATTCACGGTCTCCCTCCTGGTCGGTGAGCTCTCCTACAGTCCAGGCACCGGTACCGGGGATCAAGTGAAAGTCGGGGTGCTGACCGGCTCATTGGTCGCCGCCAGCATTGGATCGGTCATCCTCACGGGACGCAACCGCCACTATCGTGGCCTTGCCAGGCACTCGCCGCTGACGCAGCAGGACCCTCAGCCCGGTAAGTAGCCCGCCAGGAAAAGTAGAGTACTCCCTACGCGTGTGAGGACCTTCCAAGGCCCTTAACGTCGTTTTATGGCGGCACGCTGGGAACGTCTGCTTCCCAGCACCACTGGGCGGCCAGTGTCGATCTTTCCGCGAACCGGAGATAGCGGCATTGTTCAGTTCCTGGCTCTTAGGACGTCATATGCTGCATTCCCTCAGCCCCCAATCCCTCATCCCCCAGGCACGGAAGCACGCGTTGGAGGAAGCCCCGGGAAGGCCTGTGGTTATGCTCAGGCCAGCTCCCGTCAGGGTACGCTCCAGTATTGGCAGGGCCATCGCCTATACAGTCACGCACGTATTGGTTGAGTGGGACGCCGACGGACAGTACAACGTCCGGTGGGAGGCAAGCTGGCTGGTGCGGCGGGTCGGAACCAGCTCCTAAAGCTGTCCGTATCAGCCGTCGTAGGCCAGTTGAAGGGCTGCGATATCAAGCTTCTGCATCCCGAGCATTGCCTGCATTGCGCGCTGGGCACCTTCCCGGTCCGGACCGCCGAGCAGGGATCCCAGCACGGACGGCACGATCTGCCAGGACACGCCATAACGGTCCTTCAACCAGCCGCACTGGCTCTCGGACCCGCCATCGGTCAGCGCTGACCAGTATCGGTCCACTTCCTCCTGGTCCGCACAGTCGACCACAAAAGAGACGGCTTCGGTGAAGTTGCCCGGCGCTCCGCCATTGAGAGCCAGGAACTTGCGCCCCGCGATCTCAAACTCGACGGTGATGACTTGACCGGCCGGACCGGGCCCGCCCTCCGCGTAACGCGAAACGTCCAGAATCCTGGAGTCGTCGAAGACTGAGGCGTAGAACTCCGCTGCGTCTTCAGCTTCGCGTTCAAACCACAGGCACGTTGAAATCTTCTGCATGGCTGCTCCCTTCCGGCTTGAGCCTAGTCCGGGGCTCCAGCCGGGACAACGGCCGACGACGGATGCTGGCTGCGCCGCCCCGGGCCTCCCTTCGTCGCCGCGGGCACCCCGCGCTAGGCTCGAAGGCATGACTTCCCCGATCCACCGCCAATCCGTTTACGGCGGCACGCGCGCCGTTATTGCCGCGGCGCTGTTCGACGCCGTCCTGATCCTTGTGTTCGCCGCGATCGGCAGGGACACGCACCAGCGCGGTGACGTGGTCACCGGCGTCTTCCTCACCGCTTGGCCGTTCCTCGCCGGGGCGGCCCTGGCATGGCTCGCGGCCCGCGCATGGCGGCGTCCGCTGTCCATGCGGTCCGGCCTGGCAATCTGGCTCGGAGCGGTTGCGGGCGGCATGGTTCTGCGTGCCATGACTGGCCAGACAGTGGTGCTGGCCTTCGTCATTGTGGCTCTCTTGAGCCTCGGCCTGGTTCTGTTGGGTTACCGGGCACTCCTGGCGCTGGCAGGCAGGCTAAGGAAGTCCTGACGCCACAGGGAGCGTGCGTTGCCTCTCAGGCTTCGCGTGCGGTGGCCATGTAATAGGCTGGCATCACCATTGAGTCTTGCCGGGCATCGCTACGGCCAACTGATCCGGAAGGATTGAAAAAGTGATCACCGCATTCGTTCTGATCAAGACCGACGCCGCACGCATCCCGGAAACCGCTGAGGAGATTTCCGCGATTCCGGGGATCAGCGAGGTCTATTCGGTGACGGGGGAATGGGACCTGATCGCCGTCGCCCGTGTTGCACGGCACGAGGATCTCGCCGATGTCATTGCAGACAAACTCTCCAAGGTCCCCGCTGTGGTCCACACCACCACCCACATCGCTTTCCGTGCATACTCCCAGCACGATCTCGACGCTGCCTTTGCACTGGGTTTCGAGCAGTAGCACGTCCGTGGACGAAACAGGCGGGCCCGGCTGATCAGCCGGGCCCGCCTGTTTCGTCACTGATGAGTGCGTTACGGCCGGGTCAGGGACACCCACTTGTCGAGGACTGCCGCGGCGGCACCCGAATCGATCGAGTCAGCAGCCCGGCCCAGGGCTGAACGCATGCGGTCCAGGAACGAACCCTCCGCCGTCGCATCGAATGCGACCAGTCCAGCCGCCGCATTGAGCAGTACGGCGTCGCGCGCGGGCCCGGTCTTTCCGGCGAGGACATCACGCACGACGGCGGCGTTCGCTTGGGCGTCCCCGCCACGGAGGTCTTCCACAGTCGCAGGACGGATACCGAGGTCGGCCGGTGAAAAGCTCAGTTCGGTGACAGCGCCACCGCGGATTTCCCAGACAGTGGAGGGGCCCGTCGTGGTCAGTTCGTCCAAGCCGTCGTTGCCGCGGAAGACCAGTCCACGGCTCCCCCGCTGCGCCAGAACGCCTGCCACCAAGGGAGCCATCCGGGCATTGGCCACGCCCACGGCTGAGGCCTGGACCAGCGCCGGATTGGTCAAGGGCCCCAAGAAGTTGAATGCGGTGGGAATTGCCAATTCCCGCCGCGGCACCGCCGTGTGGCGGAAGGACGGATGGAAAACCTGCGCGAAGCAAAACGTGATGCCGGCCTCCCCCGCATTCCGGGCAACCTGCTCCACAGGGAGGTCGAGCCTGACTCCCAGGGCCTCAAGGACATCAGCCGAGCCGGACGATGACGACGCCGCCCGGTTGCCGTGCTTGACCACCTTCGCTCCCGCTCCGGCAGCCACCAAGGCAGCCATGGTGGAGATATTGACTGTGTTGAGCTGGTCACCGCCAGTGCCCACAATGTCGAGCTTCTCGCCAGGAATACTGATGGGTGTCGCGTGCCGCAGCATCGCCTCCACCAGCCCCGAGATTTCGTTGACGGTCTCACCCTTGGAGCTGAGGGCAACGAGGAATCCTGCTATCTGGGAGGGCGTCGCCTCTCCGGACATGATTCTGTCCATCGCCCAAGCGGTGCTTTCCGCTGTGAGATCGGTACCGTTGATGAGCGCTGAGATGAGCCGGGGCCAGGTGTTGCTGTCCGCCGGCGCGGTTGCCTGAGAAGTCACCTCCTGATGCTATCGACCCACCCAACCGCTGACCAATGTGAACCCCTTCGGGAACTTTTCCCGGCGATTTCGCGTCTTTGTAGAAAAAGTCCCCCGAAAAGGCGGTTCGCGTTGGGAAGTACGGACTTTTATAGACATAATGTCTATGTGACATCTGCGACCCATGCCCCCAGTACCCCGGCGCACCCCACGCTGAACCGCCCCAATATGGTTTCTGTCGGAACCGTTGTCTGGCTGTCCAGCGAGTTGATGTTCTTCGCCGGTCTCTTTGCCATGTACTTCACACTGCGCTCCACGAGCGGACAGATGTGGGCCGAAGAGACAGCCAAGCTCAACTTCCCCTTTGCGCTCGTTAACACCATCGTCCTTGTGGCCAGTTCCTTTACTTGCCAGATGGGCGTCTTCGCCGCCGAACGGCTGCAGCCCCGCAAGACGGGCGGGCCCTTCCAGCTCTCCCGCTGGGGCATGAACGAATGGTTCACCCTGACCTTCATCATGGGTGCATTCTTCGTCGCGGGCCAGACCACGGAATACGCCATGCTGGTGTCCGAGCACGTTTCGCTCTCATCAAATGCCTACGGCTCGGCCTTCTACATCACCACCGGCTTCCACGGCCTGCACGTTATCGGCGGCCTCGTAGCTTTCCTCTTCATCATCGGACGCTCGTTCGCTGCGAAGAAGTTTGGCCACTTTGAGGCAACCTCGGCCATTGTCACCTCCTACTACTGGCACTTTGTGGATGTTGTCTGGATCGGCCTCTTCCTGGTCATCTACGTACTGAAGTAGTCAAGCTTTGATTCCTTTTCTACAAGAGGCAGAATTTCAAGAAGCGGCTCACGGAGCCGGCGCAGGATCGAATAAAGGAACCACCACGTGAAGGCTCTCTCGCAAAAGCGGCGTCACCCACTCGCAGTCATAGCGCTGCTCCTGATGGGACTACTCGTCACTGGTGGGCTCTATGCCGTTGCCACCACCGTCAACGAGGCCAAGGCATCCACCACCAGCTACAGCGCAAGTGACACCGCCGAAGGCGAAAAGCTCTTCGAAGCCAACTGCGCCACCTGCCATGGCATGGGCGCCAGCGGCACCCAGGATGGCCCCGCACTGGTGGGTGTTGGTGCTGCCGCAGTTGATTTCCAGGTCGGAACCGGCCGCATGCCGATGCAGATGAACGGTCCCCAGGCCTACAAGAAGCCTGCCCAGTTCAACGACGAGCAGACCCACCAGCTCGCAGGTTATGTCGCTTCCCTGGGAGCAGGCCCGGCAATTCCTGAAGAAGGCCTGCTGGACGAAAAGGGTGATGCTGCCGCGGGTGGCGAGCTCTTCCGCGTGAACTGCGCCATGTGCCACAACGCAGCTGCCGCCGGCGGTGCGCTGACCCGTGGCAAGTTCGCTCCTGCCCTTGCTGACGTCTCCGGCAAGCACATCTACGAGGCCATGGTCACGGGTCCGCAGAACATGCCCGTCTTCAGCGACGCGAACGTAACGCCCGAAGGCAAGCGCGACATCATCACCTTCCTGAAGCAGATCGAAGCCAACGGCTCGCCCGGTGGCGCGGACCTCGGCTCCCTTGGCCCGGTTGCTGAAGGCCTCTTCGTCTGGATCGCAGGACTTGGCGTCATTATCGCCTTCACGATCTGGCTGACGTCCCGAACGTCCTAGGACAACGGGACCCTTAAGAACTTCTGCTGCCCAGTCAGCAGTTTGAAATTGAAAACTAACCCGGCAGACGCCGGGACGAGAGAAGGATGAGGCGAATTATGGGCAACCATAGTGACGGCAGTCCGAACCACTCGGGCACCGTAGCTACGGCTGGTCAGAATGAGGTGGAGAAATTCCAGGATCCTGGACTTCCCCCGCATCGTTTGCGCCTGGCTGACACGGACCCGAAGGCCGCCAAACGGGCAGAACGGCAGGTAGCTGTACTTTTCGGCATCTCCGTTGTTGGCACCCTGATCTTCCTGGTGGCGTACTTCGCCATCGATTTGGGCGAAGGGTCAGGGGCAGGAATTGCCACGATCCGCCTCCAGAACGCGCTTCTGGGGCTTGGCACAGCCTTTGCCATGCTCGGCATCGGCACTGGCATTGTGCACTGGGCCAAGGCCCTCATGCCAGACCATGAGGTCTCGGAGGAGCGCCACGCGATCCGCACCGAAGACGACCGTCAGGCCGCCGTGCGCATCGTGGACGACATCGTGGAAGAGACCGGCATCAAGCGCCGCCCGCTCATCCGCAACACCCTGCTCGGCGCCGTTGCTCTGGCCCCACTGCCCGCCATCGCGGTTTTTGGTGACCTCGGCCCCCGCCCGGACAACAAACTGGCCCACACCATGTGGGCTCCCCAGGAAGGCAAGCTCAAGCGCCTCACCCGGGACCCCGACGGTACGCCCATCAAGGCCTCCGATGTCACCCTGGGCTCAGCCTTCCACGTTATTCCGGAAGGCCTGAACGAACTGCACGAGGGCAAGCTCAACGAAAAGGCCAAGG
The DNA here is from genome assembly GCA_963741285.1 of uncultured Actinomycetota bacterium. Classification (GTDB taxonomy): domain Bacteria; phylum Actinomycetota; class Actinomycetes; order Actinomycetales; family Micrococcaceae; genus Arthrobacter. Next base: position 778,352 of record CAVUHH010000025.1, on the reverse strand, counting down.
CTGTTGTGCTCCTCATGCGTCTTGATCCTGCGTCCCTGAAGCCTTCAGCGGGCCGCGAGGACTGGAGCTACAACGGCATCGTTGCCTACTCCAAGATCTGCACCCACGTCGGTTGCCCTGTTGCCCTTTATGAGCAGCAGACGCACCACCTGCTGTGCCCGTGCCACCAGTCCACCTTTGACCTCACACAAGAGTGCAAGGTGATCTTTGGCCCGGCCAGCCGGCCCCTCCCCCAGCTGCCCATCGCGGTGGATAACGAGGGCTACCTGGTCGCCACCAGCGACTTCAAAGAACCTGTAGGACCGAGTTACTGGGAGCGTGATGAGCATGAGCGCAGCATCAAGAGCTGAAGCCCCCGCCTTCGTAGCCAAGACCAAAGCCGGACGCATCACTGATTTCGTTGACGCCCGCGTTGGCGGTTCCGGTATCCTCCGCGAGTTTGGGCGCAAAGTCTTCCCCGACCACTGGTCGTTTATGTTCGGTGAAGTGGCGCTCTACTCCTTCGTCATTTTGCTGCTGTCAGGCACGTTCCTGACCTTCTGGTTTGATCCGTCAATGGCTGAAACCCACTACGCGGGTTCCTACGTCCCGTTGAAGAACGTGGAAATGTCGGTAGCGTACAGCTCCTCGCTGAACATCTCCTTCGACATTCGCGGCGGACTCTTCATGCGCCAGGTGCACCACTGGTCCGCCCTGCTGTTCGTGGCTTCCATTGCCGTGCACATGCTGCGTGTCTTCTTCACCGGTGCCTTCCGCAAACCGCGTGAAATGAACTGGGTTGTTGGCAGCGTCCTCCTGATCCTCGCCATGGCAGCCGGCTTCACCGGTTACTCCCTCCCCGATGACCTGCTCTCCGGCAACGGCCTGCGCATCATCGACGGCGTTATCAAGGCCATCCCCGTAGTGGGCACGTACATCTCGTTCTTCCTCTTCGGCGGCGAGTTCCCCGGCACCGCAGTCATCGGTCGCCTGTACATGCTCCACATCCTGCTCGTGCCCGCACTGATCCTGCTGATGATCGTGCTCCACCTCTTTATGGTGGTTGTGCACAAGCACACCCAGTACCCCGGCCCGGGCCGCAACGACGGCAACGTCGTCGGCTACCCCCTGGGCCCGGTATACGCGGCAAAGGCAGGCGGCTTCTTCTTCATCGTCTTCGGTGTTATCGCCCTCATGGCGGCCTTCTTCACGATCAACCCGATCTGGAACTACGGCCCCTACGATCCTTCCCCTGTGTCCGCCGGTACCCAGCCCGACTGGTACATCGGCTTCGTTGACGGCGCACTGCGCCTGATGCCGGGCGTCATCGGAGATTTCCACTTCGAATACGTCATCTTCGGCTACACCCTGACGCTGAACGTCCTCCTCCCGGCCCTGGTGCCGGCCGGAATCCTCTTCACCGTGATGTTCATGTACCCGTGGATCGAAAGCTGGATCACCAAGGACACCCGTGAACACCACGTCCTGGACCGTCCCCGGAACGCACCCACCCGCACCGCAATCGGTGTGGCCGGCTTCGTCTGGTACAGCGTCATGTGGGCAGCTGCCGGCTCTGACCTCATCGCCACGCACTTCCACGTCTCGCTGAACGATGTGACGTACTGGCTCCGGGCCCTGTTCTTCGTCGGCCCGATCCTCGCGTACATCGTCACCAAGCGGGTAGCACTGGCCCTTCAGCGCAAGGATCGCGAGATCGCACTGCATGGCCGTGAGACCGGCCGCATCGTGCGTCTGCCGCACGGCGAATTCATCGAAGTGCATGCACCCCTCGACGAGTACAAGCGCTACAAGCTGGTGGGCTTCGAGTCGCCCGTTCCGCTGCCTGCGGTCCCCAACGAGCACGGCATCGTAACCCGCAAGGAAAAGCAGCGCGCGTTCCTCTCCAGGTGGTTCTTCGAGGACCGTGTGGCCCCTGCCACGCCTGCCGAGCTGGAGGCCGCCCACGGGCACCACGCCCCTGCAGTGGAAGCGGCAGAGGAAAGCAAGAGCCTCAGCCACTGACAGCGCTTCAGTTCAAAACGGGAAAGGCCCGGTCCATTGGACCGGGCCTTTCCCGTTTTGTGCTAATTGCTGCGGTATCCGGAGGAGTGGTTCCGTGCGGTGCGTACACCCGGCCGCTGGAGGGGAACCCATAGCTTGTAGCGGTCTGCCCGGTAGTACGAAACGGAATAGTCAACCATGGACCGCGCAACGAATGCATGCCGCTGAATCTTCAACAGGGGTGTTCCCACGTCGACGTTCAGGAGGCGCGCGGTGGAAGGAGAAGCTGCAGTCGCTTCAATCATGTCCTCGCCCCACTCCATCACCAGGCCGAACTGTTCGCTCAGGACGTTGTAGAGCGACGTGGGGGGTTCGCCGTCCAGCAGCCCAGGTACGCGCTGCGCAGGGATAAAGTTCTCGTCCACGCTCATGGGCTCACCGTCGGCCAGCAACAGCCGCCGGAACCGGACCAACGGGGTCCCTTCCTCCACCTGCAGTTCACGGGCCAGAAAAGCACTGGCACCGATTTGCTCAAAGCTGAGTACTTTTGCAGCCGGGACCATGCCACGGCGTTGCATCTCCTCGCTGTAGGACGTCAGTTTTACCTGGAGGTCCAGTTTCGGCTTGCGGACGAAGGTGCCGAGGCCAACCACACGTTCGATGACTTCCTCGCCGACAAGGGCGTCGATGGCCTGCCGGACTGTCATGCGTGCCAGCCCGAACCGGAGGGCAAGATCCCGTTCGGACGGCAAGGCAGACCCTGGTGGACAGGATTCGCTGATGTAGGCCCGCAGAATTTCCCGGAGCTGGATGTAGATGGCTACACCGCTGCTGCGGTCAATGTCCCCACGGATACCCTCGGCCTTAGCGGCCACGAAATGTCATCCCTGCTTTGATGTTCACCCTTCAATCTTAAGCCAACGCCAGGCAGGTCTAGACCAGCAGTCGAACTTCCGCTGTTTAGTGGCACGGACATCCGGACAGCTATATTGGATTGGAAATTTCAGGAGTGACGGTGGGGGCCGTCCGGATAAAGGAGACCCTTTGCCAGTGCACAAGGCCGTGGTGTCGGCTTCGATCGGATTGCATGCCCGTCCGGCGGCGGAATTCGTCCGGGCGGTGACAGCTACAGGGCTTGCTGTCACCATCCGGAAAGCGGGAATCCAGGGTGTGGACGCCAGGTCGTTGCTGGAAGTGATGACGGCCGATTTTCACTTCGGATGCGAAGTTGAGCTCGCCGTCCCGGACAGCGCCCTGAATGGCCCCTCCGGACAGATGGCAGCAGTCGAGGCCTTACAGATGCTTGCGGCACTTCTCGAGTCGCAGGGGGCGGCCTAGGCCCTCCCATCGGGCAAGACGGGCGGAGCGGGGGCGTGACGCCGTGTCCCCGCCCAGTCCGACTCGCGCGGCAACAAAAAAGGCGTTGCGCCCCACCCGGAGGTGGGGCACAACGCCTTTAGTTTTTTTGGCTGGTCCGTAGACCGGCTCAGGGCAACCTAGTGTGCGTGGTCGCCGCGGCTGTACTCGAAGACCCAGCCCACAAGCGCAACCACCGCGAGGCCGGCTGCGATGAAGACAATCCACCAGCCGACTGCCAGGCCGAGGAAGCCACCTGCGGCGGAAAGGCCGAGTACCAGCGGCCACCAGCTCCACGGGCTGAAGTGGCCCTGTTCGCCGGCGCCTTCGTGGATCTCGGCGTCATTGCGGTCTTCGGGACGGAGTCCCACGCGCTTGGCGGTAAAGCCGAGGTAGCCGCCGATCATTCCGGAGAGGCCACCAACCAGGAGGACCCCGAGGATTCCGACCCACTCACTCCAGTTGGTCAGGAAACCGTAGATCACAGAGACCGGAATGAAGAAGAAGACTCCGGCTCCAAATATCCATGCTTCGATTTTCACTTGGCGGTGTCCTTCTGGTCAGCGTTACCGAGCACTGCCGCTGCGGCAGACGGCGACTCAACGGTGTGTACCTGTGAAAGCTCCGGGTGGTGGAGGTCCAGGGCGGGACGCTCTGAACGGATCCGGGGCAGCGAGGTGAAGTTGTGGCGCGGCGGCGGGCAGGAGGTGGCCCATTCGAGCGAGGCGCCGAAGCCCCACGGGTCATCCACCTCAACGCGCTCCGCGCTCCGCCACGTGATGTAGACGTTCCAGAAGAACGGGATCAGGGAGGCGCCGAGGACAAACGAGGCAATCGTGGAGAACTGGTTCATCCAGGTGAAGTTGTCCTCCACCAGGTAGTCCGCGTAACGGCGGGGCATACCCTCAACACCGAGCCAGTGCTGGATGAGGAACGTGCCGTGGAAGCCCAGGAACAGCAGCCAGAAGTGGATCTTGCCGAGGCGCTCGTTGAGCATCTTGCCCGTCCACTTCGGCCACCAGAAGTAGAACCCGGCGAACATCGCGAACACCACGGTGCCGAACACCACGTAGTGGAAGTGCGCCACCACGAAGTACGAGTCGGAGACGTGGAAGTCCAGCGGCGGCGAGGCCAGGATGATGCCGGTCAGGCCGCCGAAGAGGAACGTGACCAGGAAGCCGATGCTCCACAGCATCGGGGTCTCAAAGGTCAACGACCCCCGCCACATGGTGCCGATCCAGTTGAAGAACTTCACCCCGGTGGGCACCGCGATCAGCATGGTCATGAACGCGAAGAACGGCAGCAGCACCGAACCGGTGACATACATGTGGTGGGCCCACACGGTCACGGACAGGGCGGCGATGGCGATGGTTGCGTAGACCAGGCCCTTGTAGCCGAAGATCGGCTTGCGGCTGAAGACCGGGAAGATCTCCGAGACGATGCCGAAGAACGGCAGCGCAATGATGTAGACCTCCGGGTGGCCGAAGAACCAGAACAGGTGCTGCCACAGGACCGCACCGCCGTTCTCCGGATCGAAGATGTGGGCGCCGAAGCGGCGGTCCGCGCCGAGGGCGAAGAGCGCTGCAGCCAGCGGCGGGAAGGCCATCAGTACCAGAATGGACGTGACAAGCGCGTTCCAGGTGAAGATGGGCATGCGCCACATGGTCATGCCGGGGGCACGCATGCAGATGATGGTGGTGATGAAGTTGACCGCGCCGAGGATGGTACCGAAGCCGGACAGGGCCAGGCCGAAGACCCACAGGTCACCGCCGATGCCGGGGCTGAACGTGGTGTTTGACAGCGGGGCGTAGGCGAACCAGCCGAAGGAAGCGGCACCCTGCGGGGTGATGAACCCGGAGACGGCGATGGTGGAGCCGAAAAGGAAGAACCAGAACGCGAGGGCATTCAGCCGCGGGAAGGCGACGTCAGGGGCGCCGATCTGCAGGGGCATGATCACGTTCGTGAAGCCCGCGAACAAAGGGGTCGCGAACATCAGCAGCATCACGGTGCCGTGCATCGTGAACAGCTGGTTGTACTGCTCTTTGGTCTGCAGGATCTGCATGCCGGGCTCGAACAGCTCGGCCCGGATCAGCAGCGCCATCACGCCGCCGAGGCAGAAGAACACAAACGACGCGATCAGGTACATGTACCCGATGGTCTTGTGGTCGGTGGAGGTGATCCAGTTGACGACGATGCGTCCCTTGGATTTAGGAACTACGGGAGCCTGAAGGGTCTCCACAGGTGCGGACTGAGTGTAAGTAGCCACGTCGCTCCCCTTACTTAATTTCGTTCAGGTTGGGGTTACGGTCGTACTCTTTACCGATGAGTCCCGTGTTGCCTGCAGCCTTGAGCTTGTCCATGTGAGCCTGGAATTCGGCTTCGGAGACAACCTTGACGCGGAACAGCATCTCGGAGTGGTACTCGCCGCAGAGTTCTGCGCACTTACCGTCGTACGTTCCCTCTTTAGTGGGGGTGAACCGGATGTAGTTGGTCTTGCCGGGGATCATGTCGCGCTTCTGGAGGAAGGCAGGAACCCAGAAAGAGTGGATGACGTCGCGCGAGTTGAGCTCAAGATCAACGGACTTTCCAACCGGCAAGTAAAGCGTCGGAAGAGCTTCCTTGTCGATGGTGTTACCGGTCAGGTGAGCCTGGACCCCGGCTTCGTAGACATCTTCTTCGATGACGTTGCCGGACTTGTAGTTGAAGTCCCAGGCCCACTGCTTGCCGCGGACGTCAACCACGACGTCGGCGGGCTGTGAACGGTCATCGATGGCGCGCTGGTCGCGGTCGGTGAAGTAGAAGAACACCAGAACCATGAAAACCGGGATGGTCAGGTAGAACACCTCGAGCGGGAGGTTGAAGCTGATCTGCTTCGGGAACCCCACGGTCCCTTTGCGGCGGCGGTAGGCAACAAGGCACCAGACGATCAAGCCCCACGTAATGATGCCCACAACAAGGGCGGCAATCCATGAGTTGACCCAGAGGTCCATGATCCGGTCAGTGTGATTGGTGGTGCCACGCTCGGTGGGCAGCCACCCCCTCGATACCTCTGGCGAACATCCAGTCAAAACCAACGCGCCGGCGACTGCCAAGCCTGAGATCGATGTGATCGTTTTGCGTCGGCTGCCGGTTCGGTTCTGCGAACTCACAGACGGCCCTTCCTACTTGTTGCTGCTGTTGCCCGGCTGCCTCAATAGCCTTCCGGGCACACTAAAAGTTTTACTACTCGGTGTAGAGCTTACCGCTCCGCCGGGCGTTTCGCCCACATGTCGGCGCCGTGCCTCCGTGCCGTTTTTACCGGACAGGAAGCAGGCGCCGACATCGGGCGAAAGAACCGGGTCAGTGGAACGAATCACCACATGCGCAGGAGCCACCGGCGTTGGGGTTGTCGATGGTGAAACCCTGCTTCGAGATGGTGTCTTCGAAATCGATGCTGGCCCCGCTGAGGTAGGGCACGCTCATCTTGTCCACCACAACTTCAACGCCGTCGTAGTCACGGACGGCGTCTCCGTCAAGGAGTCGCTCATCGAAGTAGAGCTGGTAGATGAGGCCAGAGCAGCCGCCGGGCTGAACGGCAACGCGGAGGCGGAGGTCGGTCCGGCCCTCCTGCTCCAGGAGGCTGCGGACCTTGCCTGCAGCGACGTCGGTCAGTTTGACCTCGTGCGCGGCCAGTTCGTCGCTGGCAGCGGCTGGTGTCTCGGTGGTGTTCTCGTTGGTTGCGGTGCTCATTTGGCCTACCTTAGGACGGTCCTGGCGGCCCCGCTTCAGCGGTGCCTGCCCCTACGGATACGGTACGGGCTATAGCTACATGCTACGTCGGTCAGACGTGTAGCTCTAACTCCAGACGTAACCATGGCTGCCCGGTGATTTGTTCCCGCCGTGGGTTCGTCGGTGGCATGCAGTGGCGTGGACTGCTCAGCCGAGCCCGTCGGCGTTAAGCCGTGCCAGGAGCAGGGCCTCGGCAAGAATGGCGTTCTTGAAGTCGCCAATGTGGAGTGACTCGTTGGCACTGTGGGCCCGCGAGTCAGGATCCTCAACCCCCGTCACGAGGATCTGGACCTCCGGATAAACCTCCATCAGGTCCGCAATAAAGGGAATCGATCCCCCGATGCCCATCTCCACTGCCGGGACTCCCCAGGCCTCTCCCAGCGCCCACATGGCAAGCTTCGCCGCCGTGGACGACGTATCGGCGAGGAAAGAATTACCGCTCTCCCCCGGCGTGAAGACAACCTTGGCGCCAAAGGGGGCATTGGCCTCGACATGCCTGCCGCACGGCCTCCATCGCCGCCGCGGGAACCTGGCCGGGAGCCAGGCGCAGGCTGAACTTGGCACGCGCACGGGGCAGGAGGGTATTCGACGCCACATCAACGGCCGGGGCATCGAACCCGATGATGGAAAGCGCCGGCTTGGTCCACAATCGCGCTGCGATGCTGCCTGTGCCGGCCAGCTGGACGCCGTCGAGCACGGAGGAATCCGCCCGGTACTCCGCCTCGGTGAGGTCCACGCCGGCGTTGTCGTAGGAAACCAAGCCGTCGATGGCCACATTGCCTTCGGCATCATGGAGGGTGGCAATCAGCCGGGACAGCAGGGTTGGAGCATCCAGCACCGGGCCACCGAACATGCCTGAGTGGACGGCATGTTCAAGTACCTGGACTTCGATGGTGCCGTCCACGAGCCCGCGCAGGCTCGTGGTCAGTGCCGGTATCCCCACTTTCCAGTTACTGGAGTCGGCCACAACAATCACGTCAGCGCTGAGCAGTTCGCGGTGTGTTTCGAGGAAGGTGCGGAACGTCGGAGAACCGGCTTCCTCCTCCCCTTCGAAGAAGAAGGTCACGCCCAGGCCGAATTCATTGCCGAGCACTTCGGCCGCCGCAGTATATGCGGCAACATGGGCCATGATTCCGGCCTTGTCGTCGGCGGCGCCGCGCCCGTACAGCCGGCCATTGCGTTCGACGGCGGTGAACGGCTCAGATTCCCACAGCGCCGGGTCCCCGGGCGGCTGGACGTCGTGGTGGGCGTACAGGAGGATGGTGGGCTTGCCTTCGGCCGCCTGGCGCCGCGCTACGACGGCTGGTCCGCCCGGGGTGCCATCGTCCTTTTGGCTGCGGAGGACCTGGACGTCCTCGAGTCCGGCCGCGCGCAGCAGTTCAGCCACCGCAGCGGCGCTGGCATCCAAAGGGGCAGGATCGAAACTCGGCCAGGCGATGCCTGGAATGGCCACAAGTTCACTGAGCCGCTCGAGCGTGTCTTCGAAAGACCGGTCAACGGACAGCCGCAGTCCATCGGCATCGATGGCTGCTGCAGAGCGGGCGGAGCGGGGTGTGCCGACGTGGTCTGGAGTTGCCGCTGAAGTGGGAGTCATGGCGAACACACTACCCGCGCCGGTTGCCGCGGGCTGCAAGGTATTCTGTTCAGGTGTTCGGACGTAAAAAGGAAGCGCCAACGGCGCAGGAATCAATAGACCAGCAGGCCGCTGAAGCGGCAGCCCGGCAGGATGCCGCGTTGGGCAAGGGTGCACCCACTCCCAAACGCAAAGCCCAGGAAGCCGCCCGCAAACGGCCCCTGGTGCCGGAGGACCGGAAGGCGTCCAAGGCAGCCGAGCGCCAGGCGATCCAGGACCAGCGCGCCAAAATGCGCCAGGCCCTGGACACCGGTGACGAGAAATTCCTGCCCTTGCGTGACAAAGGTCCGCAGAAGCGCTTCGCCCGCGACTACGTGGATGCGCGCTTCAGCCTGGGCGAGTACCTGATGTTCGGCGCCCTCGTATTTGTCATTATTTCCCTGATCGTGCCGGCTTCCAGCGAGCAGATGATTTACGTCCTGGGCGGCTTCTGGGTGATGTTCCTGGCCGTCTTCGTGGACGTGTTCATTCTGTCCCGGCAGCTCCGCAAGAAGCTGACAGCGAAGTTCGGCGAAATTGAGCGCGGCACCGTCTGGTACGGCTCGATGCGTTCGATGCAGTTCCGCAAGCTCCGGCTGCCGAAGCCCCTCGTGAAGCGCGGCCAGTACCCCTCCTGATGGACCGGTCCTGACATACCCGCTCATGGCGTGCCAATAGGGCCCGTCACGGAGCACTCCATACGGAAAAAATCCCCGGCGGACGGACCGCCGGGGATTTTTCGCGTCTGCGAGCCGTCAGTGCCGGCGGATCCTGGCCAGGTCGCGGTTGATCCGTGCCGCCCAGAAGGGCCCCTCATAGAGGAAGGCCGTGTAGCCCTGGACCAGCGTTGCCCCCGCGTCCAGCCGTTCCTGGACATCCTCCGCCGTTTCGACTCCGCCAACGGCCACCAGGGTGATTGCTCCCCCGGTGGCTTCCTTCAGCCGACGAAGTACCTCCAGTGACCTTTGCTTCAGCGGCGCCCCGGACAGGCCCCCGGCACCGCACTCCTCCACCTTTGCTGCCGGCGACCCCAGGCCTGAGCGTGCGATGGTGGTGTTGGTGGCGATGATCCCGTCCAGCTTCAGGTCCAAGGCCAGCCGCGCGACGTCGTCGATATCTTCATCGCTCAAATCCGGGGCGATCTTGACGAGGAGCGGGACGTGCCGGCCGGCAGCCTTGTCCGCTTCCTCCCCCACCGCGGCCAGCAGGGGCCGGAGTGTCTGGACATCCTGCAGGAGGCGGAGCCCGGGCGTGTTGGGCGAGCTGACATTGACCACGAGGTAGTCGGCGGCCGGGGCGAGGCTCCGGGCGCTGATGAGGTAGTCCGCCACGGCGTCGTCGAGTTCCACTACTTTGCTCTTGCCGATGTTCACCCCGATCACCGGGCGGACGTTGGGGTGCTTGCGCTGGAGCGCGGCACGCGCTGCTTTGAGGCGGGGTTCGACGGCGGCCGCACCGTCGTTGTTGAAGCCCATCCGGTTGATCACGGCACGGTCTTCGATCAGCCTGAAGAGCCGCGGCTTTTCATTTCCGGGCTGTGCCTGGCCGGTGATGGTGCCTACTTCGACGTGGCCGAAGCCGAGTTCCGTAAGGGCTTCGATGCCGAGCCCCTCCTTGTCGAACCCGGCGGCGAGACCGAACGGGGATGGGAACGTGACACCAAAGGCCGAGGTCTGCAGCGACGGGGCGGGTGCCGTGAACCGCTGGAGGAGCCGCCCTGCGCCGGAGGTGTGGGCGAGCTTGATCCCTTTGAATCCGATCTTGTGGGCGCGTTCGGCGTCCATCCATGAAAAGGCCAGTTTGAAGAATGTCGGATATACGCGCATGGCTCTAGTTTTCCGCCTTGGGCGGTCCAGACCAAACCGGGCCGCCACAGTGGGTTGCCCGGCTACCATAAAGCCATGGAGTGGCAGCCAGACATCCTCGGTGCAGGCTTTGAAGCCTGCACGTTTGAGGCTGCGGGTGCCGACGGCGTCCGGCGGACCGCGACGCTGGTGCGGTTTCGTGCCGGCACGGGTGAGCCCGGCGCGGTCCGGCCAGGCAGCGGGCATACGCCGCAACGGGCAGTGTTGTTCCTGCATGGCTGGAGCGACTACTTCTTCAACGTTGACCTCGCACGCTTCTGGGCGGGCAACGGGTACGAGTTCTACGCCTTGGACATGCACAATCACGGCCGCAGCCTGCGCCCCGGTACGCCCGGCGGCTATGTGGCGAACCTGGCGGACTACGACGCCGAAATCAGACCAGGCCATCGCCATCATCCGTGGCGACACGGAAGGCACACGAGGCAGTGAAGGCTCAGCATCATTGGACCTGACGCTCATGGGCCATTCCACCGGCGGACTGGTGGCCGCCCTCTGGGTCAGCAGCCACCCTGGTTCAGCTTCGCACCTGGTACTGAACAGCCCTTGGCTGGAGATGCATGGCAGTGCACTGGTCCGCCATGCCGCGTCCACGATGGTGGGACCTGTTGCACGCTTCCGCCCCGAGGCAGTCCTGCGCCTGCCCGAGCGGGGATTCTACTGGCGGACCATCAGCAATGCAGCCGACGGCGAGTGGGCTGTGGACGACAAGTTCCGGCCGCCGATGGCTTTTCCGCTCCGGGCCGGCTGGCTAAGTGCCATCCTGGCCGGCCAAGCCAAGGTGGCGCGGGGGCTGGGCATCGACATACCCATCCTGGTGATGCTCTCCCGGGGCAGCGCCAACGGACCGTTCTGGTCCGAGGAAATGCGACGTTCCGACGCTGTGCTGGACGTCAACATCATCGCGCTCCGGGCCCTGACGCTGGGGCGCAGCGTCACGCGTGGAGCGGGTCGACGGCGCGCTCCACGACGTTTTTCTCTCGCCTGCCGCCGTCCGGGAGGATGCTTATGCGCGGCTGGCGCGGTGGCTGCGCGGTTACGGTGCCGCCGATCCCGGCCCCACCCACCCCGGGACCGGCCCATGACCTGCTAGTGGCAAAACATCAGCAGCGATACGCACCGCCGGGACGTTGCCCTGCTGGGTGCAGTCCTACCCTTGCGGAGCGGCGGCGTCCACGGCGCCCCCGTAGCGCCTGTCCCGCTGGGCGTAGATTTCCACTGCTTCCCAGAGCGTCCGGCGGTCAACGTCCGGCCACAGGGTGTCCATAAAAACGAACTCAGCGTAGGCCGACTGCCAAAGCAGAAAGTTTGACAGCCGCTGCTCCCCCGAACTCCGCAGGAACAGGTCAACATCGGGCAGGTCCGGTTCGTCCAGGAACTTCTGGATGGTCTTCTCCGTGATGGCCCCGGGCTTGAGGCGGCCCGCCGCCACCTCCGCGGCGATGGCCGAAACCGCGTCCGTGATCTCCGCCCGGCCGCCGTAATTAACACACATGGTCAAGTTGCACGTGCTGTTGCCGGCGGTGAATTCCTCGGCCTCTTCGAGCTCGCGGATGACCGATCCCCACAGCTTGGGCCGGCGGCCCGACCAGCGGACGCGGACGCCCCAGTCATCGAGCTGGTTCCGCTGCCTGCGTAGCACGTCCTTGTTAAAACCCATGAGGAAGCGGACCTCTTCCGGTGAGCGGCGCCAGTTCTCGGTGGAGAAGGCATAAACACTGACGTACTCGATGCCGAGTTCAATGGCGCCCGCCATCACATCAAGCAGGGCGGGCTCGCCTGCCTTGTGGCCCTCGATCCGCGGGAGTCCGCGCTGGTTGGCCCAGCGCCCGTTACCGTCCATCACAATGGCGACGTGCCGGGGAATGAACTCGGCGGGGATTGCCGGCGCCACCGCGCCGGACGGATGCGGATACGGCGCCACCACGGGGGTGGTCCGCTTCCGCGACGGGCTGTTCTTTTTTCCCAGGGCCACTGTCAGCCACGCTCCACATGTTTGAGTGATTTCAGGACACGCTCAAGGTGCCATTGCAGGTATGCGGCCACCAGCCCGGCGGCTTCCCGGCGGTGCGGCACGTCGGAACCGTCCGCCGTCGTCCAGTCCCCTGTCAGCAGGGCGCCCAGCAGCGTGACAGTTTCCGCCGCCGGGGCGGGTGAGCCGGGCGGCCGGCAGTCTGCGCAGACCATGCCGCCGAGGGGAGCCGAAAAAGCCGTGTGCGGTCCGGGCCTGCCGCAGCGGGCGCAGCCCGTGAAGCTCGGCGCCCACCCGCCGGTCGCGAGGGCCCGCAGCAGGTACGAATCCAGGATCAGCCCCGGTGCGTGGTCACCCCTGCTGAGGGAGGCCAACGCCCCAACCAGAAGGTTGTATTGCGCGGTGCCCGCTTCGCCGTCGACGTCGGTCAGTTTTTCGGCTGTTTCCGTCATGGCCGCGGCAACGGTATAGCGGCCGTAGTCCGCCGCGATGTCGCCGCCGTAGGAGCCTTTGGCAACGGCCTGGGTGACGATGTCCAGGGTCTTCCCGGAAACCAGCTGCAGGTCCGCCACCATAAACGGCTCCAGCCGGGCGCCGAATTTGCTGCTGGTCCGCCGCACGCCCTTGGCGACTGCCCGGATCTGGCCGTGGTGCTTGGTCAGGAGCGTGATGATGCGGTCGGCCTCACCCAGTTTGTGGGTTCGGAGCACCACGGCGTCATCACGGTAGGACCGCGCAGCAAAGGATTGTTGGACCACGGTTAATCTTCGCACTGTGTTCCGGAATGCCGGCCATGCCGGTGCGTTGCGCGCCGTGATTTCCGGCGCGCAACGCTATTCCGGATCAGGCGCGGGAATCCCGGATGGCGCGGTTCACCGCGGAAATGACCGCTTTCAGCGAGGACGTGCTGGTGTTGGCATCCATGCCGACGCCCCACAGGACCCGCTCCCCCACCGCGCACTCGACGTACGCGGCGGCCGTGGCGCTTCCGCCTTCGGAGAGTGCATGCTCGCAGTAGTCCAGGACCCTGACGTCCACGCCGTCGTCGTGCAGGATGCTCAGCAACGCCGCGATCGGACCGTTTCCGGTGCCGGTGCGGCGGACCTGGACGCCGTCCACGGTGAGGGAGGCATGCAGGGTGGTCAGCCCGCCGTCGTCATCGGTTTCGGTGCTGAAGGAGCCCAGGGAATAGCGGCCCCACTGGCCGTCCGCCTCACTGGAAGGCAGGTACTCGTCCTGGAAAATCTGCCACAGCTGCGATCCCGTGACCTCGCCGCCTACGGTGTCGGTGCGCTTCTGGATCACGCCGGAGAATTCGATCTGGGCGCGGCGCGGCAGGTCCAGGCTGTGCTCGTTCTTGAGCAGGTAGGCAACGCCTCCCTTGCCGGACTGCGAGTTGACCCGGATAACGGCCTCGTAGCTGCGGCCCAGGTCCTTCGGGTCAACGGGCAGGTACGGAACGGCCCACGTGAAGTCGGCGACGTCCTTGCCGGCGGCAGCCGCATCCCGCTCCAGCGCCTCGAAGCCCTTCTTGATGGCGTCCTGGTGCGAGCCGGAAAAAGCAGTGAAGACGAGGTCTCCGCCGTACGGCGTGCGCTCGGCGACCGGCAGCTGGTTGCAGTACTCCACCGTGCGCCGGATCTCGTCGATGTCGGAGAAGTCGATCATGGGATCAATGCCCTGGACGAACATGTTCAGGCCCAGGGTGACCAGGTCCACGTTGCCGGTCCGCTCGCCGTTGCCGAACAGGCAGCCCTCGATGCGGTCCGCGCCGGCCAGGTAACCCAGTTCGGCCGCCGCCACACCTGTACCGCGGTCATTGTGCGGGTGCAGGGAGAGAATGATGCCTTCGCGGGGGTGCAGATGGCGGTCATCCACTCGATTGAATCGGCGTAAACGTTTGGGGTGGCCATTTCCACCGTGGCGGGCAGGTTGATGATGACCTGGCGGTCAGCGGAGGCTTCAAACACATCGGCAATGGCGTTGCAGACCCGGACGGCGTATTCCAGTTCGGTCCCGGTGAATGACTCCGGGGAGTATTCGTACGTGATGTGCGTGTCGACGAGGGTTTCCTCGTACTTTTTGCACAGGCGGGCGCCCTGGAGTGCAATGTCCAGGATCCCGTCCTCATCCTGGTTGAACACCACGCGGCGCTGCAGGACGGACGTGGAGTTGTACAGGTGGACGATGGCCTGCTTGGCGCCGACCAGCGATTCGTAGGTCCGCTCGATCAGCTGCTCGCGGGCCTGTGTGAGGACCTGGATGGTGACATCGTCCGGGATGTGGTTGCCTTCGATGAGCTGGCGGACGAAGTCGAAGTCGGTCTGCGACGCGGACGGGAAGCCGACCTCGATTTCCTTGTAGCCCATGCGGACCAGCAGGTCGAACATCTTCATCTTGCGTGCCGGGCTCATGGGATCAATCAGTGCCTGGTTGCCGTCACGCAAATCCACTGCGCACCAGCGCGGGGCCTTGGTGATGACCTTGTCGGGCCAGGTGCGGTCCGGCATTTCAACGGTGATCTGGTCCTGGAACGGCAGGTAACGGTGGGCGGGCATTCCAGAGGGCTTCTGTGCGTTTCGCATTACTATCGG
The DNA here is from genome assembly GCA_963741285.1 of uncultured Actinomycetota bacterium. Classification (GTDB taxonomy): domain Bacteria; phylum Actinomycetota; class Actinomycetes; order Actinomycetales; family Micrococcaceae; genus Arthrobacter. The sequence goes on along the minus strand of CAVUHH010000025.1, from coordinate 763,208 downwards.
GGCCTTTTCTGTGGTTCATATCTGAAAGGGTGGCCGGGCAACACAAACTCCGCGACGAGGATGGGCCTTGCGCTAGATCGCGTCTGAGGCCTCGCCGCGGCAGCTAAGAAGAAGCAGTTCTGCGCGCACCATTTGAGAGTAACACGCGTGCGTAAGATGAAGGAGCAACACCTCCAGCAACGTCCACCATGCAGACGCCGCAGCCGGTGCCAGCGCCGGCTGCGGCACGTCACACGAAGGAGCTTCTGTGCCCATCTCGGGGATCGATCTGTCCAACATTGACCACAGCGTCAGGCCGCAGGATGACCTGTACCAGCACGTGAACGGGTCCTGGCTCAAGGCCACCGAAATTCCGGATGACCGGCCACTCGAGGGAACATTCACCGCGTTGCGCGACGGAGCCGAAATCGCTGTCCGGGACATCATCGAGGAAGCCGCCGCAAAGGGCGAAGCGGCCAGCGGGATCGAACGCAAGGTTGGCGACCTCTACAACAGCTTCATGGACGAAGCCACTGTGGAGGCCAAGGGCATGGATCCCATCCGGGGCCGGCTCGCCGAGGTGTTTGCCACCACCACGGTCTCCGAGCTGGTGGCCCTGGCCGGCAGGCTTTTCCGGTCTGACGTGTCCGGACTTTTCTACATCTACCCCGCCCCGGACGCCGGCAACCCGGACCGCGTCCTGCTCTACACCGGGCAGGGCGGACTGGGCTTGCCCGACGAGTCCTACTACCGCGAAGAGAAGTTCGCCCCCATGGTCTCCGCATACCGGGACCACGTCCGGACCATGTTCACCCTCGCCGGGATTGCGGACGCCGAGGCGGCGGCAGGCCGGGTGGTGGACCTCGAAACCAGCCTCGCTTCCCATCATTGGGACAATGTCACGCTTCGGGATCCGCAGAAGACCTACAACCTCAAGTCCTCGGAGGAAGCAGCCGCCCTCTTCCCCCTCCTGGGCACCTGGTTCGACGCCGCCGGGATCGACGCCGCCAAGCGAAGCGAAATTGTCGTCAGCACGCCTGACTTTTTCAGCGGTGCAGCGGCACTGCTGGACTCCGAGCCGCTGCCGGCCTGGCAGGAATGGCTTGCCCTGCGGATCATCAACGCCGCTGCGCCGTATCTTTCGGCCGAGTTCGTGGATGCCAGCTTTGCCTTCTACGGCACCACCATCAGCGGCACGCCCCGGAACAAGGACCGCTGGAAGCGGGCAGTCGCCGTCGTTGAAGCTGGCCTTGGCGAAGCGGTAGGCCAGATCTACGTGTCCAAGCACTTCCCCGAGTCGCACAAGGCACGCATGCAGACCCTGGTGGCCAACCTGATCGAGGCCTACCGGCAGAGCATCACCGGACTGGACTGGATGGGTGAGGACACCAAGGCTGAAGCGCTGCGGAAGCTGGAGGCGTTCCGCGCCAAGATCGGCTACCCCGACAAGTGGATCGACTACTCGGCTGTCGAGATCGACCCCACCGATCTCCTGGGCAACGTGGAGCGGGCACACAACGCCGACGTCGACCGCCACCTCGATGAGGTGGGCAAGCCCGTGGACCTCGACAAGTGGCTCATGACCCCGCAGACGGTGAATGCCTATTACCACCCGATGCTGAACGAGATCGTGTTCCCCGCGGCGATCCTGCAGCCGCCGTTCTTCACGGCCGACGCCGACGACGCCGTGAACTACGGCGGAATTGGCGCAGTGATCGGTCACGAGATCGGCCATGGGTTTGATGACCAGGGGTCACAGTTCGACGGCGGCGGCGCCCTGCGGAACTGGTGGACGGAGGATGACCGCAAGGCGTTTGAGGAACTCACCGCCAAGCTGGTGGCGCAGTACGATGCGCTGTCCCCCTACGCCGCCCCCGGGCACAACGTCAACGGCAAACTGACGCTCGGGGAAAACATCGGCGACCTTGGCGGCCTGACCATCGCCTACAAGGCGTACCTGCTGAGCCTCGACGGCAAGGAACCCGAGGTGCTGGACGGGCTGACGGGGCAGCAGCGCTTCTTTGCCTCCTGGGCCGCCGGCTGGCGCCAGGTCATCCGGGCCGAAGAGGCCATCCGGAGGCTCGCCACAGATCCCCACTCCCCCAACGAGTTCCGGACCAACGCCATCGCCAAGAACCTCGACGCATTCCATGAGGCCTTCGGCGTGACTGACCAGGACGGCATGTGGATGCCGCAGGAGGCACGCGTCAGCATCTGGTAATCGGACGGCAAATGAAAGAGGCGGGGCCTGGCTGGCCCCGCCTCTTTTGCTGCGCTCCGCTGAGACTCAGCCTGTGAACGATCAGGGCCGGGTTCGCCTGCTGGCACAGGCTGTCGCCGGCGGTCTGGTTGACGATGTCCTTCGGCAGTGCGACGGCACCGTAGGTGGCACCGGACGTGAAGTCGGTGCCCAGGTAGGCCTGAACGCCGACGACGCCGGGTGCCAGCTGTACCTGCGCGGCCGGAATTTTCAGCAGCGCGGCCACGTCAGCCGCGACGTCGGCGAAGTCCGCCCCGTAGTACACCACGCTTTGCGTCACCGGGGTGGCCTCGAACTGGCCGGTCTGCGTGAAGCCGCCGGTCACGAGTGCCTGCACGATCTCCTGTTCGCGGCCCGGAACCCCGCTGCCGTTGGCCACGGTGACAGGCTGGAGCGCCTTGTCATAGGGCGGCAGCGGCGGCGCTGTTTTTGTGGGGGCAGCCGACGGGGTTGCGGTTTCCGACGGCTCGGAGACGGCGTGGCCGGCGCGGTGGGATCGGTGAGGTCAATGTCCTTTTGGAGGGCCGTGAACAGCTGGGAACCGGCCGGTTCGGCAATCTCCAGCCGGTTGGGGTCTGAAGCTGCCGGCGTGGTGGGCACTGCCACGAACGCCACCTTGCCGATGTCGATGTCCTTGAGCCGGTTGCCGATGGTCAGCAGCGACGGAACGGATGCGAGCCCGTCATCCACGGTGAGGTTCTGGGTCACGGTGTCTGCAATGTTCAGCATTTTTGCCGGGTTGGACAGGGTGCCGTCGTCCTTGATCTTCCGGGTCAGGGAGGACAGGAAACCCTGCTGGGCCTTGATCCGGCCGAGGTCGCCGCCGTCGGCGAAGGCGTGCCGGGTCCGCAGGAAGGCAAGGGCCATTTCACCCTTCACGGAAGATGTGCCCGCCGGGAGGCGGAGCCGGGAATCGGGATCATAGACGGCGTCGCTGATGCAGACCTCGACGCCGCCCACGGTGTTGGAGAGTTCCTTGACGGCGTTGAAGTCGGCCATCATGAAGTGATCGATCTCGAGGCCGGTGAGTTTGTTGACCGTATCCACGGCGCAGCCGATGCCGGCCTCCGCCATGGCCTCGTTGATCATCACACCGCTGCGGGCGGGATACGACGCGCCGGTTTTCTTGTCGGTGCACTTCGGAATGTCCACCAAGCAGGTCACGGGGGAAGCTGATGACGCTGACGCGTTTGTTGTCGGCGGAGATGTCCATCAGCATCATGACGTCGGATTTGCCGTACCCTTTGGAGTCCTCCACTGCGCCGTACTTGGCGTTCTTGCCGTCCCTCGTGTCCGAGCCCAGGATGAGGATCTGCATCCTGCCCGTTGCGTCGTCAGAGGCGTTGGCTGTGCCATCCCCGGCACTCAGCGGTGCCGTGGTGATGTTCGACTGCAGGCGGAAGTACCAGTAACCGGCAAAGCCGAGGCCGCCAAGCAGCACCACTGTCAGGACGGCTGTGGTCACTTTCAGCCACACAGGCATTCGGCGCTGCGCCCCGAGGTGCCGGGCAACGCCCGACGGCGCCCGCATCGGCGTGCCGGGATACCGGTCCCGCCCGCAGACGCGTCCGCTCCGGACTCGCGATTGTCGCGGGTTCGCCCCATGTGATGTACCTTCCTCGAAAAATTCAATCCGGCCTATTTTAGTTGCCCATTCTGGGAACTTCCCGGTGGCCGGCCGGAGCAGGGCGTGGCGCTGCGTCAGAAGCCGAGCTTGACCAGCTGCTTGGGGTCCCGCTGCCAGTCCTTGGCCACCTTCACATGCAGGTCGAGGTAGATGCGGGCGCCGAGCAGCGCCTCGATCCCCTTGCGTGCGTTGGTGCCGACTTCGCGCAGCCGGGCGCCGCCCTTGCCGATGATGATGGCCTTCTGGGAAGGACGTTCCACGTAAAGATTGACCCGCACATCAAGGAACGGCCGGTCTTCGGGCCGGCCTTCACGCGGAACGATTTCATCGACGACGACGGCCAGGGAGTGCGGCAATTCGTCGCGGACGCCTTCGAGGGCGGCCTCCCGGATGAGTTCGGCGATCATCACCGCTTCCGGTTCGTCCGTCAGGTGCCCGTCCGGGTACAGCGGCGGCGACGGCGGCATGTGGCTGATCAGGACGTCGGCGACGGTTTCGACCTGGAAGCCGTCGGCGGCGGAGACGGGAACGATGTCCTTCCAGCCGTCCTCGCCGAAGACCTCCCGGCCCCAGCGCAGCGACGGCGAGGAGCTGCTCGGTGAGGGCCTGGCGGTCCACCAGGTCGGCCTTGGTCACGATGGCGATGACCGGCTTGTTGCCCACTTGCGGCGAGCTGGGCGGCGATGAACTTGTCGCCGGGGCCGATTTTCTCGTTGGCCGGCAGGCAGAAGCCGATGGCATCCACCTCGGCGAGGGTGTCCGCGACGAGGTCGTTGAGCCGTTTTCCCAGCAGTGTGCGGGGCCGGTGCAGGCCCGGGGTGTCCACCAGGATCAGCTGGGCGTCCTCGCGGTGGACGATGCCCCGGATGGTGTGCCGGGTCGTCTGCGGCTTGGCAGAGGTGATGGCCACCTTCTGTCCCACCAGGGCGTTGGTCAGTGTGGACTTGCCGGCGTTGGGGCGCCCCACCAGGACCGAAAACCCGGCCCGGTAGCCGCCGATAGTCCGGCGTGTCGGAACCCTGGTTGGCCGGGCGGTTATTTTTCTTGCTCACGTGGAACTCCCTGCTGGGTTGCTTCCGCCTCGTCGAGGAGGTCTTCAAGGTCAGTGTCTACTTTTGGTACGGCTGCCGCAATGATGTGGCTGACCCGGTTGCGCCGGCCTTCAAGCCGTTCAGCGCGCAGCGAGATGCCGTGCACTTCCACGTGGCTGCCGACGATGGGCACACGGCCGAGGGCCTTGGCCAGCAGCCCGCCCACGGTGTCCACCTCGTCGTCGTCGAGCTCGATGTCGAAAAGCTCGCCGAGGTCATCGATGCTCATCCGGGCGCTGACGCGGTAAGAGCCGTCGCCCAGGGCCACGGCTTCGGCGCTTTCGGTGTCATACTCGTCCACGATTTCGCCGACGATTTCCTCGATGAGGTCCTCAAGCGTGACAAGGCCCGCCGTGCCGCCGTATTCGTCGATGACGATGGCCACGTGCGTTGATTCCTTCTGCAGCTCCCGCAGCAGGTCGCTGACCGGCTTGGATTCCGGAACGTACCGGACTTCGCGGGCCAGTGCCTCCACCGGGCGGCTGTTCGTCGTCCGGTCCCAGCTCGTGCAGCATGGCGGCGACGTCCTTGAGGTAGACGATTCCGAGGATCTGGTCCGTGTTGTCCCCGATGACGGGGATCCGGGAGTAGCCCGACCGGAGGAACAGCGACATGGCCCGGCGGAGGCTGGAGCCGGCGTCGATGCTGAGGATGTCTGTCCGCGGGACCATAACGGCCCGCACCAGGGTGTCGCCGAAATCGAAGACGGACTGGATCATTTCCGCTTCGGTGTCTTCGATCATGTCCGATTCGGAGGCGCGGTCCACGAGTTCGCGGAATTCCTGTTCGCTGAAGAACGCGTCATCGCCGGCCGGCGCGCCGGGTGCGGCCGCACTGCCGAGCGCCACGAGCCAGCCCGGGATGGGGCCGAGGATCCAGGTCAGGAACCGGATGAGGGGTGCGGTGAAGCGGACAACCGCCGCCGAATGGAGCCTGCCGAGCTGGCGCGGGGAAACCCCGACGATCACGAAGCCCAGCAGGGCCATGATGCCGGTGGCGGCCAGGCCGGCGAGCCACACGTTGTCCAGCAGGCTGTGCAGCAGGACGGCCACGGCCACGGCGGACGCCATCTCGAACCAGATGCGCCAGAAGCGCAGGGCCCGGATGTGCGCCACGGGCTGGGCCAAGAATGCGGCTCATGGCGTTGCCCGCGGCTTTTCAGGAGCGCGTCTTCGGCGTCGTGCCGCGGAAGGAAGGTGAATGCGGCGTCGGCCGCCGTCAGGAGTGCAGCGGTGCCAAGGAACACCAGGGCCATGCCAACAAGGAGCAGGGGCGTCACTGCGTAGTCTCGGCGGGCGCATCTTTGCCGGTGAAGCCGGAAAGGAGCTCGCGCTGGAGGCCGAACATCTCTTCTTTTTCCTCGGGCTCAGCATGGTCGTAGCCCAGCAGGTGCAGGATGCCGTGCGTGGTCAGGAGCAGCATCTCGTCCTGCAGGGAGTGTCCGGCGTTGGCGGCCTGGACCTGCGGCAACCTGGGGGCACACGGCAATGTCCCCGAGCATCCCTTGGGGCGTCGGCCGGTCCGGCGTGCCAGGGGTCAGTTCGTCCATGGGGACGGAGAGCACGTCGGTGGATCCGGGCTCGTCCATCAGTTCGATGTGGAGCTTCTCCATGGCAGGTTCGTCCACCAGCAGAATGGAAAGTTCAGCCTGGGGGTGGATGTACAGCTGCTCGAAAATGTACCGGGACAGCGCGACGAGCGCGGCTTCATCCACCTGGATGCCGGATTCGTTGTTTACTTCGATGCTCATGCGTGCTCCCCCCGCTTTTCCCGGCTGACCGAGTGTTTGACCTTGTTCCGCTGAACGTCATCCCAGACGCTGTAGGCCCGGACGATGTCACCCACCAGGCGGTGGCGGACGACGTCCGTGGAATCCAGGACAGTGAAATTGACGTCCTCGATGCCCTGCAGGATCTCTTCCACGATCCGCAGCCCCGAGCGGGTGCCGAAGGGGAGGTCAACCTGGGTGACGTCCCCGGTGACCACCATCTTCGATCCGAAGCCCAGCCGGGTCAGGAACATCTTCATCTGCTCAGGCGTGGTGTTCTGCGCCTCGTCCAGGATGATGAAGGCGTCATTGAGGGTCCGCCCGCGCATGTAGGCCAGGGGCGCAACCTCGATGGTGCCGGCGGCCATCAGGCGCGGAATCGACTCCGGATCCATCATGTCGTGCAGCGCGTCGTACAGCGGGCGCAGGTAGGGATCGATTTTGTCGCTGAGCGTGCCGGGCAGGAACCCCAGCCGCTCGCCGGCTTCGACGGCCGGCCGGGTCAGGATGATCCGGCTGACTTCCTTCTGCTGCAGCGCCTGGACGGCCTTGGCCATTGCCAGGTAGGTCTTGCCGGTGCCGGCCGGGCCGATCCCGAAGATCACGGTGTTGGCATCGATGGCGTCAACATAGTTCTTCTGGTTCAGCGTCTTGGGCCGGATGGTCTTTCCCCGGCTGGAGAGGATGTCGTGGGTGAGGACATCCACGGGATTCTGCAGGGACTGGCTGCGGAGCAACGCGACGAGCTGCTGCAGTACCGCGGGGCTGATGACGGTGCCGCGGGCCACCAGACCGCGCACTTCGTGCAGCAGCCGCATGATGCGGGGCACTTCGCTGGCGGGGCCGCTGATGGAAAGTTCGTTTCCGCGGACATGGAAGTTGACGGCCGGGAACTGTTCTTCGATGTACCGCAGGGCCTCGTCATGGCTGCCGAGGGATTGGACCATCTGATCGGAGTTGTCAAAGAGAACCACCTCCGTCCGGACACCGGGAAGTGAATGGGGGAATTCTCCGGCGGCGCGGTCGGTGTTCAGCCGGCGCTTTCCGTTCGTTGATTCAGTCATGGTGCTGGCCCGCGGGCCCGTGGTCTCCTCCAGTTCGAAACTTAGCTACCGCCGGATGCTGCGTGGGCGGGCTTTTGCCGAACACGCCGGAGCCAGCGGATTCCTTCCATCTTACGCCAGCAGCTCCCTCACCGCGGCGTCGGAAGGGACCCGCCGGCGGCAGCCCTGCAGGCGCTTCACAAGCGGCGGCAGGCGCAGCGCCAACGTCATTAGATATCAACTTCATATCGGCCTCATATCGTTCCCGTTGCAGTTTGGGCAGCTACGGACGCGTTGGGCACTCTTGGTGCGCGGCACTATGCAATGCTTGAAATCCAGGCCGTCCGGGGACCGGCCCACGAGGTCAACGCCTCTACATTTCAGCCAGGAAGGGCAGGCCACCAGAGTGCCGGAAACACCCACCCCCCGCACAGCCGGACGCGCCTCACGGCTCTTCCGTGCCCGGGGTGTCCTGGGTCTCCTGCCGGCCCTCCTCCTGCTGACCGGCTGCATTGCGGACGCCGGCCCCGAGCCCACCCTGACGGCAAACTCCGGCCCTGACGCCACCGGCTCGGCCGGCGTGCCCTCCACCAGCGCGCCCCTGGAGACTACACAGTCGTCTAACAAGGCCCCCGTGTACTGGATTGGCCGCAGCGACGGCAACGCCTTCCTGTACCGGGAATTCCGGGACGTCCCGGAACAGGAGAACCCTGTGACCCGAGCACTGCGGGCCATGATGTCCGATAAGCCGCTGGACCCCGATTTCTTCACGCCCTGGCAGAGTCCCACGAAGCTGGCAACGTCGATCTCCGGAAAGAACGTCATCACTGTGGATGTCTCCGAGGATGCGTTCAACAGCAATGTCGACGCCGAGATGGCTGTCAGGGCCATCCAGCAGCTGGTCTTCACCGCCACCGCGGCGGCGGCAAGTTCCGGCCTGATCGACTCCGGCCAGCAGATTCAGGTCCGCGTCCTGGTGGACAGCCACACGGACTACGTTGCCTTTGACCACATCCAGCTGGGTGCTCCAATGTCACGCGCCGCCGGAATGGTGGCGCCTGTCTGGATCATTGATCCGCAGGAGGGTACGGATATTGCCGGCGGCAGCGTCAAGATCACTGGCCGCAGCACCGTTCCCGGCGGCAAGCTCCGCTGGCAGATCCTGCGGACCGCCGGGAACGGGGACAAGACGCCCTACCTGACCGGCGAGACCACGGCCGGCGACGGACGCCGCCCAGTCCGGCATCTTCACGCTGGCCCTCAGCCTCTCCTCCGGCAGCTATGAGCTCCGCGTATCCCAGACGGACGGCGGGGGCACAGGCGAGGAACCGAACGCCGACACGCGGAACTTCAACGTCAGCTAGCACTCAGGGTTGCGGGGCGCTCCAGCGTCCCAACACATCGCTCGCCAGCACAACGGCTGCAGGTCCCGCCGTGGATGACCGCAGGACGTGGTGTCCCAGGAGGGCTGTCACCGCTCCGGCATCGCACAGCCGGGTAACTTCGCGGGGACTGATTCCGCCCTCCGGGCCAACGATGAGCAGGATTTCCCGGCGGCCCGCCTGCGGCTCGGCGGCGTGCCACGCCTCCAGCACTGTACGGAACGGCCGGACCGCGTCTTCGTGGAGGATCACCGCGAGGTCCGCTGCCGCCACGGCGGCCGCCAGGCCCGGGGTCTCGACGGCGGCGCGCACCTCGGGGATCCAGGCCCGCCGTGCCTGCTTGGCGGCGGCCGTGACCACGGACTGCCATTTGGCATGGGCTTTGGCGGCGCGCTCACCCTTCCAGCGCACAATCGAGCGTTCCGACTGCCAGGGCACAACGGCGTCGATCCCCAATTCCGTGGCGGTTTCCACGGCGAGTTCATCGCGGTCGCCCTTGGCCAGGGCCTGGACCAGCACCAGCCGGATGTCAGGCTGTTCCTCAACAGCCAGCCCGGCGCATTCGACGGTGAGTTCGGCCGGTGATGCCGCCACCACCGTTCCGGTCAGCCGCTTCCCGGCGCCGTCGGCAATGTCCACGGCCTCTCCCGGGACGAGCCGTTTGACCGTGACGGCATGGCGGGCCTCAGGACCCTGGAGGGTGAAGCGGGCCCCGGGAACCAAGCTGGTCCAGCGACCCGGCGCCGCTGAAGAAAACGGGGTTGCTCACCGCTACAGGTTACCGAGCCGGTCCCGCAGCTTGGCGAAGACGCCGCCGCTGGCCGTCAGCTTGCCCTCGGTGAACTGCTCGCCGCGCAACTTGGCCAGCTGCCGGAGCAGATCCTCCTGCGCGGCGTCCAGCTTGGCCGGCGTCTCTACCTGCAGGTGGACCATCAGGTCCCCGCGGCCGTAACCCCGCAGGTGGGTGACGCCCAGCCCGCGGAGCGTGATGACCTCGCCGGCCTGGGTCCCTGCCTTGACGTCGATTTCCTGAAGCCCGTCAAAGGTTTCCAGCGACACTTCGGTGCCCAGGGCAGCGGCCGTCATCGGAATGTGGAGCGTCGCGTGCAGGTCATCACCGTCACGGACGTAGGTGGCGTCGTTGTTGACCCGGATCTCGACGTACAGGTCGCCGGAGGGTCCGCCGGCCGGACCAGCCTCGCCCTGCCCGGACAGCTGGATCCGGGTGCCTGTCGCGACGCCGGCAGGCACCTTGATGGTCAGTGAGCGGCGGCTGCGGATGCGGCCCTGGCCGCTGCACTCGTTGCAGGGATCCTTGATGACAGTCCCGAAGCCTTCGCAGCTGCCGCACGGGGCCGCCGTCATGACCTGGCCCAGGATGGAGCGCACAGCCCGCTGGACCTGGCCGCTGCCGCCGCAGATATCGCAGCGTTCAGGGTGGCTGCCTTCGCGGCAGCATGAGCCGTTGCAGGTGGGGCAGGTGACGGCGGTGTCCACCTCGAGTTTCCGGTTGACGCCGAACACGGCATCGCGGAGTTCGATCCGTACGCTGATGAGGGCGTCCTGGCCGCGGCGGACCCGGGACGCGGGGCCGGACGTTCCGCCGGCGCCGAAGAACGTATCGAAGATGTCCTGGAAAGCGAAGCCCTGGCCGGCGTATCCGCCGCCGCCGAAGCCGTTGTCGGTGCCGTTCTCGTTGCCGGTGGTGTCATAGACGCGGCGCTTCTGGGGGTCCGAAAGTACCTCGTAGGCGTGGGTCACGGCCTTGAAGCGGTCCGACGCATCGTCCCCGGGGTTAACGTCCGGGTGAAGGGTGCGGGCCAGCTTGCGGTAGGCCTTCTTGATCTCTTCTCCGGTGGCTTCCGGCGAGACTCCGAGGACGTCGTAGTGGCTGCTCAAAGTTCGTATCTCTTCCCTGTTGTACTGCCGGCAGCCGGGCTGCCGGCATTGCTCTTCGTGCCTGGACCGGCTGTTACGGACCCAGAATTCTTGACAGGTAACGGGCTACCGCCCTGACGGCGGCCATGGTGGTGGGATAGTCCATCCGGGTGGGACCCAGGACGCCGACCTTGGCTGTGCTGTCCGGCCCGTAGGCCGTGGCCACCACCGAGGCTTCGGCCAGCCCGTCGTAAGGGTTTTCCCGGCCGATGCTCACGGCCACACCACGCGGGTCCTGCGCCATGTCGCTGAGCAGGCGGAGCAAGACCACCTGTTCCTCCAGTGCTTCGAGCACCGGACCGATGCTGAGGGGGAAATCCACGTTGGACCGGGCCAGGTTCGCGGTCCCCGCCATCACCATGCGGTCCTCACGGCTGCTGTGGGCGAGCGTCTCCAGCCCGTGGGCCAACGCCTGGGCAGCTGCACGCTGGCCTGGCGCGACGGAGAAGACCACGCCCGGCAGCGACTGGGCCAGCCGGCTCAGCGGCGTACCGGCCAGCGAGCCGAGGAAGTGTGTCCGCAAGGCGGCGATAGCGTCCTCACCCAGGTCCTGGCCGACGTCGATCACGCGCTGTTCCACCTTGCCGGTGGTGGCGATGAGCACCAGCAGAACCTGGCGCGGGCGCCAGGAGAACAAATTCGATGTGGCGGATGGTGGCCCGGCTCAGATGCGGGTACTGCACCACGGCCACCTGATTGGTCAGCTGCGACAGCATCCTGACAGTCCTGTCCAGGACGTCGTCGAGGTCATCCGAGCCCTCCAGCAGCGACTGGATGGCCTTGCGCTCCGCCGGCGAGAGCGGCTTGACCGCCGAAATCTGGTCCACAAACAGCCGGTAGCCCTTGTCCGTGGGGATCCGGCCGGCGCTGGTGTGCGGGAGCGGTGATCAGGCCTTCGTCTTCCAGGGCAGCCATGTCGTTGCGGATGGTTGCGCTGGACACGCCCAGGTGGTGGCGTTCAACCAGGGCCTTGGAACCCACGGGCTCGCGGGAGTGCACATAGTCCTCCACGATGGCACGCAGTACTTCCAGTTTGCGCGGCTCGCTCACACTCCACCTCCATCCATGGTTGCGCCTCAATCATCACGGCAAGGGTCGGGCTCGTTAGCACTCGACATGCCTAAGTGCTAACAGTCTAATATGACTCACCCCGTTGTTAGCATTGGTACCGCTCCGGGCGAACATTCCGGGGCACGATCTAGCGCGAGGCGGAATCAATCCATGCATTACCAGAACTGGGGTCCGCAGGAGATCACCGCGCCCGTCCGGAACGAACTCCCCGAGGTTCCGGTGGAGCGCGGCATGGTCCTCGAAGACGCCCAGTCCGGCTGGGTGGGGGCGGTGACCCGGGTGGAGAAATCCGGCGGCATGCACGTGGTTGCCCTCGAGGACCGGCGGGGCAAGTCGCGATCCTTCAAGCTGGGATTCGGGTTCCTTCTGGAGGGCCAGCCCATCAGGCTGATGCCCCCGGCGCCCAGGCAGAACCGCCGCCGTGCCTGCCGGCCGGACAGCATCCGGCTCCGTCCGCGTGGCCGGCCAGCGTGCCCAGGTGGCCAAAGCGAGCCGGATCTGGGTGGAGGGAAAGCACGACGCCGAACTCGTGGAAAAGGTCTGGGGTGACGATCTCCGGGTGGAGGGCATCGTCGTCGAGCCTTTGCACGGCATCGATGACCTCGCCGGGGCGGTGGCCGCCTTCGGTCCCGGGCCCGGGCGGCGGCTGGGCGTCCTGGTGGACCACCTGGTGCCGGACTCCAAGGAGTGGCGCATCGCCGCCGGGGTCATGGCCTCGCCCGGTGCGGCCGGCAACGTGCTGATCGTCGGACACCCTTACGTCGACGTGTGGCAGGCCATCCGGCCCGCGGTGCTCGGCATTGAACAGTGGCCCGTGGTGCCCCGCGGACAGGACTGGAAGACCGGCATCCTGGCAGCGTTCGGCTGGCCGCACTCCACCAAGGAAGACATCGGCCTTGGCTGGCAGAAGCTGTTGGGTGCTGTCCGCAGCTACGCAGATCTGGAAGCGTCACTGCTGGGGCGCGTGGAGGAAGTCATCGACTTCCTGACGGCGCCGTAGCCCCGGCGGGACCTGTCCGGCCCAAAGCTGGCCGCCGACCGCAGCATTTGGCAGCGGAACCAGTATTCTTGGTACTGCGGAGGCCGTGACTGCATCAGACCGGCATACTCCAAACCAGCACCATTGCACTTTCGAAGGAAGAAACCGTGGCACAAAACGCACGCGAGCACCGGGACGACCAAGGCCGTTCCGAGTACCAGGGCGTTCCCGCAAACGCGTTGCCCCTGACGGCCAGCGAAGACCGCCAATGGGCCACGCTGGCGCACTTTGGCGGGATCCTCGGCTGTGTACCGTCCCTGCTGATCTACCTGATCTTCCGTGAGCGCGGGCCGTTCACCGCGCAGGAGTCCAAGGAAGCACTGAACTTCAGCCTGCCGCCCACCATCGCGGCCCTGGTGGCCAACATCCTGGTGTTCATTCCGGTGGTCGGGAACATTTTCGCCGTCATCGCCACGCTGATCTGGATCGCGCTGACCTGCTTCTCGGTGGCCGCCGGCATCCACGTGAACAAGGGCCAGCCCCACCGCTACCAGTTCAACCTGCGCTGGATCAAGTAAGCGCCGCTCACACCGCAACGCGGGGTCACTCCCTGCCCGATAATGTGCGATTATCGGGCAGGGAGTGACCTCGCGTTGCTTCAAGCGTCAGTCCGGCAGGATCCTTCGGACCACGGCGTCCGCCAGCAGGCGGCCCTTCAGGGTCAGAACCAGCTTTCCGTGCGAAGGCGGCCGGCGCCTCCACCAGGCCCTCGGCAATCAGACCGGCCACGGCATGGCGGCCCGACTCCCCCAGCGATGGGATGGCCAGCCCGGAAACGAGCCGCGCCTCAAGCATCACGCGCTCCATGTCCCGGGTTTCGGCGTCGAGCGTTTCGCGCCCGGCAGCCGGCGACAGCCCCTGCGCGAGCCGGCCGGCATAGGCAGTGGGATGCTTGACGTTCCACCAGCGCACGCCGCCCACGTGCGAATGCGCGCCGGGGCCGATGCCCCACCAGTCATCCCCGCGCCAGTAGGCGAGGTTGTGCCGGCATGCCTGCTCCGGCGTCCGGGACCAGTTGCTGACCTCGTACCAGCTGAGTCCTGCTGCGCCGATCAGCTGGTCCGCGAGTTCGTACTTGTCGGCGTGGTCGTCGTCGTCGATTCCCGGGACTTCGCCCCGCCGGATCTGGGCGGCGAGCTTGGTGCCGTCCTCCACGATCAGCGCGTAGGCGCTGATATGGTCCGGCTCGTAGGACAACGCGGTCTCCAGGGAGTACCGCCAGTCGTCGAGTGACTCGCCCGGTGTTCCGTAGATCAGGTCCAGGCTCACGGCCAGTCCGGCCTCGCGCGCCCACTGCACAACCTGCGGCACGCGGCTGGGTGTGTGCGTGCGGTCCAGGACCTTGAGCACATGCGGGACGGCTGACTGCATACCAAAGGAAACGCGCGTGAAGCCGGCGTTTTTCAGCAGCGCCAGGGATTCAGGGGTAACGGAATCGGGGTTGGCTTCGGTGGTGACTTCTGCGCCGTCTTCCAGGCCCCATTCCTCGATGGCGGCGGCCAGGATCCGTGCGAGGTCTTCGGCAGGGAGGAGCGTGGGGGTTCCGCCGCCGAAGAACACTGTGCTCATGGGGCGGGCAGGGAGCCCTGATTCCGTGAGGACCCCGGCAGCCAGCCGGACCTCAGAGACAGCCGTGCTGGCATAGGCGTCCTGGGACGCGCCGCCGCCGAGCTCAGTGGCCGTGTACGTGTTGAAATCGCAGTATCCGCAGCGGACAGCGCAAAACGGAATGTGTACGTACAGCCCGAAAGCCCGGCGCCGCCGCACCGTCTGCTGCCTGGTCAGGCAGCAGACCGTCCGACGGCGCCGGGTCACCAAGGGGAAGAACGCTGGGCATCAGCGGGTCCCCCGCTGCGCGTGGGTCACTTCTTCTTGGCCTTGTCCTTTGATTCGTCGGTGGTGAGGGCGGCGATGAACGCTTCCTGCGGCACCTCCACCGTGCCCACCATCTTCATGCGCTTCTTGCCTTCCTTCTGCTTTTCCAGCAGCTTGCGCTTACGGGAAATGTCACCGCCGTAGCACTTGGCCAGGACGTCCTTGCGGATGGCCCGGATGCTTTCGCGGGCGATGATCCGCGAGCCGATCGCCGCCTGGATGGGCACCTCGAACTGCTGGCGGGGATCAGTTCACGCAGCTTGGTGGTCATCATCACGCCGTAGGAATAGGCCTTGTCACGGTGCGTGATGGCAGAGAACGCGTCCACCTGTTCGCCCTGGAGCATAATGTCCACCTTGACCAGGTCAGCTACCTGCTCGCCGTCGGCCTTCCAGTCCAGCGAGCCGTAGCCGCGGGTCTTGGACTTGAGGATGTCGAAGAAGTCGAAGACGATTTCGGCCAGCGGGAGGCGGTACCGGATTTCCACCCGGTCCTCGGACAGGTAGTCCATGCCGCCCATGACGCCGCGCCGGCTCTGGCAGAGCTCCATGATGGCGCCCACGAATTCGTTCGGCGCCAGGATGGTGGCGGACACCATCGGCTCGCGGACCTCGGCGATCTTGCCGGAGGGGTATTCGCTGGGGTTGGTCACGTGGACCACCTTTTTGTCCTCCAGTGTGACCTCGTACTCCACGTTGGGAGCAGTGGAGATGAGGTCCAGGTTGTACTCGCGTTCGAGGCGTTCGCGGGTGATTTCCAGGTGGAGCAGGCCCAGGAAGCCCACGCGGAAGCCGAAGCCCAGCGCGGCCGAAGTTTCCGGCTCGTACACCAGCGCGGCGTCGTTGAGCATCAGCTTCTCCAGCGCATCGCGGAGCACCGGGTAGTCCGTGCCGTCCAGCGGATACAGGCCGGAGAAGACCATGGGCTTGGCGTCTGCATACCCGGGCAGCGAGTTAGCGGCAGGCTTGGCGAGGTTGGTGACGGTATCGCCCACCTTGGACAGGCGCACGTCCTTCACGCCGGTGATGAGGTAACCGACCTCGCCGACACCCAATCCCTTGGAAGGGGTGGGCTCCGGGGAGCTCACACCGATCTCGAGGAGTTCATGCGTGGCGCGGGTGGACATCATCTGGATGCGTTCCCGCGGGTGCAGCATGCCGTCAACCACACGGACGTAGGTGACCACGCCCCGGTAGGTGTCGTACACCGAGTCGAAAATCATGGCGCGCGCGGGAGCGTTGGGGTCACCAACGGGGGCGGGCAGATCGCGGACGATCTTGTCCAGCAGCGCCTCGACGCCCATGCCGGTCTTGCCGGAGACGCGGAGGACGTCTTCAGGGTTGCCGCCGATCAGATTGGCGAGTTCCGCCGCGTACTTCTCCGGCTGGGCAGCCGGAAGATCGATCTTGTTCAGCACCGGGAATGATGGTGAGGTTGTTCTCCATCGCCAAATAGAGGTTGGCGAGGGTCTGCGCCTCGATGCCCTGGGCCGCATCCACCAGCAGCACTGCGCCTTCGCAGGCTGCAAGCGAGCGGGAGACCTCGTACGTGAAGTCCACGTGGCCCGGAGTGTCGATCATGTTCAGGGCGTAGCTACTGCCATCGAGTTCCCACGGCATACGAACGGCCTGGGACTTAATGGTGATGCCGCGCTCGCGTTCGATGTCCATGCGATCCAGGTACTGGGCCTTCATATCGCGGGGCTGAACCACTCCGGTCAACTGCAGCATCCGGTCGGCCAGGGTGGACTTACCGTGGTCAATGTGCGCGATGATGCAGAAATTCCGAATGGTTGCCGGATCTGTCGCGGCGGGCACCGGGGCGGTGCGGGCCATGGGAGACACGCAGGGTCCTTACTGTTGGCAGTCACGCGGCCGCCACCAGGACGCACCAAAGGCACCCTGCGGCCGGACCGCACATTTTGAACCTCCAGTGTCCCACGTCCGGGGGCAACGCACTGCATCCTGCGGCAAACATGCGGTACTGCCCCGGCGATATTGTTTTCACCATGCCTATCAACTTCCGCTCACTGGCCAACGCAGTCCGGACATCCATCAGGGTGCTGCAAAAGATACGGTCCGGGGCAGCCGCGCCAGCGCCACGGCGCTCCCCAGGGAAGGCCCGCCAATCGCCGCCCGCACCATCTGCCATTTCCACTGCCTATCCCGGGGACTTTCAGGGCGTCTCGGCCATCCGCTATGCCCCGCAGCCCGACGGCAGCCCCGATCCGGGTGAGATCGTGTGGGCCTGGGTCCCCTACGAAGAGGACCACTCGCGGGGCAAGGACCGGCCGGTCCTGCTGGTGGGCAAGAACGGCGGGTATCTGCTGGCCCTGATGCTGACGAGCAGGGACCACGACCAGGACGGTCACCGCTCCGGCGACTACGTGGACATTGGCACCGGCAGCTGGGACCGGCAGCAGCGGCCCAGCGAAGCCAACCTCAGCCGGATCCTTCAGATCGCCCCGGACGCCATTCGGCGCGAAGGCGCAGTCCTGGACCGGAAGCGCTTCGATCTGGTGGCTGCGGGGCTGCGCCGGCGACACGGCTGGAAATAGCCTGTCTAAATGGCCAGCCACCAGGGGTTCTGCTATTCTTTATAGCTGTGTGTCCGTGCAGGTCGACGGCCACTCATGGTTGGTCGCCATAGGTATCCCCACGCCGCTCAGTCAATGGCCAATCTGAAAGCCCTCTAGACCATTTCCGCATTAAAAAGAGAGTTCACACGTGGCTAATATCAAGTCCCAGAAGAAGCGCATCCTCACCAACGAGAAGGCCCGCCTGCGCAACAACGCAGTCAAGTCTGAGCTGAAGACGGCCATCCGCGCCGTTAACACCGCCGTTGAGTCCACCGACAAGGATGCAGCTGCTGCTGCCCTGCTTACCGCCAGCCGCAAGCTGGACAAGGCTGTCAGCAAGGGTGTTCTGCACAAGAACAACGCAGCAAACCGCAAGTCGGCGATCTCCAAGAAGGTCAACGCACTGTAAGGTTTCCAGTTCACCGGAACTGATGATTGAGGCCGGCACCCAATGGGTGCCGGCCTCAACTCTTTAAGCACCAGCTTCATGCACCACGGCTCCGGGGCCGCCCAGTCTTTCTGCGCCGATACAGCTGCTTTCCTTCGCCGCCGGCATGACGCGCGTCTGCGGTCAGTGCCGCTGTACGGAGGTGGCGATGACAGTCACCGCATGTTCAACGGCGTAGACCGGATCACGCGAGAGTCCCTTAACCTGGGCGTCGGCTTCGGCCGTGGCCTGGATGGCGCGGACCAGGCCGTCCGGAGTCCAGCGGCGGACGTCGCGCTGGGCCTGCTCCACCAGCCAGGGCTGCATGCCCAGGTCCCTGGCGATCTGCGCGGAGGATCCCTGGGCGCCGGCCACCTTGGCCACCGTCCGCAGCTTGGCTGCCAGCGCCGCGACCAGGGGAACCGGATCAGCTCCGGTGGCCAGGGCGTGCCGAAGGGTGGACAGCGCCACCGGACCGTTGCCGGCCATCGCGGCATCGGCCACCTTGAAGGCCGTCGCTTCGATCCTGCCGCCGTAATAGCGGTCCACCAGCTCCGGAGTCACCGCTCCCGTGGCATCCGCGATCAGCTGGCTGCAGGCCGCCGCGAGTTCCGAAAGGTTGGCGCCGACGGCGTTGACCAGCGACTGCACCGCGTCAGAGGTGATCTTCCGTCCGGCGGCCCTGAACTCTGAGGCCACAAACGCCGCCTTGTCCGCATCCTTCTTCAGGGGCTGGCAGTCGACCACCGGCCAGCCACCGGTTTTGATGGCGTCCAGGAGTTTCTTGCCCCGGACTCCCCCGCCATGGCGCAGGACCAGGACCGCGTCCGGCTCAGGGTTCGCCAGGTAGGCGAGGGCATCGGCAAGGAAGGCATCGTTCATGCTTTCCACGCCCTCGACCTCGATCAGTTTGCGCTCACCGAAGAGGGAGGGGCTGACGTTCATGGCAAGGGCGCCGGGCTCGTAGCTGCCTGCGGCCAGGCGGCTGACTTCAACATCGGGGAACGCGGTCCGTACCTGTGAGCGGATGTGGTCCATGGCGCGGATGCCGAGGTACTCCTCGGGTCCGCCTACCAGGACGATCCCTGCGGGGGTTACGTCCCGCCAGGAGGCAACATTCGACGCCGTCGTTTTGGTTCGTGTGGATTGGGCAGCCGCCATGGTGGATTCCTCCCGGAAATTCTGGTGCAGTGTCTAAGCCTGCCACGGCCGGCGCCCGCCTCCAAGCCACGGACACCGTAGCGCCCCGCTGGGCGCAGGAAATGCGCGGGTAGCAGGACGCGGGAAGCCGGCCCTTCCACCGGTCAGTATGTTCCTCTCTGCAAAGTCCAGCAGCACGACTGTCCGGGCATGCAGCGCGAACACCATCCGCAGCAGCCTGCGAGGTTGGACGGCCGCCCAGACGCCGGCAAGAGTCAGCACGGACAGCAGCACCATCGTGACGAGACCGAACGGCCCTTCGGGCCAGGGCAGGGACGCCCCCGGGCAGGCTGGCAGCCGTCCTCGCAACCGCCGCCACACCTGCACTGAATGTTCCTGCGACGGCGATCAGGGCGGTGGCCAGCCAGGGCAGCCAGCAGCACCAGGGGCACAGCAGCCGTGCCCAGTAGCGTCACGGGTGCCACCAGCGGCGCGGCCACCATGTTTGCCAGCAGGGAGTACGTGGAGAACTGCGGCTGCAGCAGCACGATGACGGGGCCGCACAGCAACTGCGCCGAGAGCGGCACGGCCCAGGCTGCCGCCGCCCAGCGTGGAATGACCGCGGGGGTCCACTCCATCATCCGGGGACCGAGAACAATGATCCCCAGCGTTGCCAGGACCGACAGCAGAAAACCGAAGCTGGCAGCCAGGCCAGGATCGATCAGCAGAAGTCCCATCACGGCGAGGCAGAGGAAGCTCAGACCGCGACCTACCCGCCCGCCAGCCAGTGAGGCGATGGCGATCGAACCCATCAGTGCGGCTCGCAGCACGCTGGCATCAGGACCAACGAGCACCACGAACATCCCCAGTCCGGCCAGCGCCAGGGCCGCCGCCGGGAGCCTGGCGAGACGGAGGCTCCGCGCCGCAACCAGCAGGGCGCCCAGGACCAGGCTGCAGTTGGCCCCGCTGACGGCAGTCAGATGTGTCATGCCCACCGTTTTCATGGCCGCATTGAGCCCCTCGTCCAGCGCCGACGTGTCACCGGTGACCATGCCCGGCAGGAGCCCGCGGGGATCGGCCGCCAGGAACCTGGCTGCGGCCACGTACCGGCCCCTCAGCTCCTTGGCCACGACCTGCCAGATTGGCCCCGCACCAGAATCGGCATCGGCGTTGGCATCGCCTGCGGCAACAGCGCCCGGCGCCATAGACGCCGCCAGGATGGCTGCTTCCTGTTGTCCAGCCTCGGGTGGCCTCAGCTTGCCGGCGGTCCGGACCAGCTGCCCCGGGACAACGTTGTTCCAGCCGCGGCCGCCCATCACCACAAGCTCGGCCCGGGTGCGGATGACATTGCCGCTGACCGTCACTTCCTCCGTCCGGGCCGGGACCGACCACCGTTCAGGCGTCCCTGCCTGTCCCGGCAGTGTCAGGGCACGCGGGGAACCCGTAATCTCCAGGACCGCAACCACCGATTTCCCGGAAGCCACCGCCTCCGCGAGTGGTCCATCGTGCCGCTGCGAGGAAGCGACTGCTGAGTGCGCTGCCACGGCTGCGGCCAGCATCAGGGCCACCGCAGTGGTGGTCAGGAAGCTCCTGCGGCGGGCCCGGAGCCTCCTGACGCGTGCAGCCCTGGCCAGGAGGACAACGGCCAGGACCAGCAACGTGCCGCACAGCAACGCCAGCATTCCGGGAGTGAGCCAGGCTCCGGCCACGGCGGCGCCCCAGACAAGCAGTGCAGGCAGCCCCAGCCGGACGTCGGTCCGCCGGCGGGGAGAATCAGCAGGAGCGGTCGATTCTTCCTTGCCACTCACCTTCTTCCGGACATGATCCGCCAGCCTGGCAGTCTCCCGGCGAACGGCCGGGCGCTGCACCGCTGACCGCTGAACCGCCGGCGCGCGCACGGCCGGCCCCTGAACTGCCGAGTCGACAAAGCGGCTCCACGGGCTGCGCCGGGCCATCTCAGATACCCACCAGCGGAAGCAGTGTTTCGAGCATCTTGGGCCCCACGCCATCGACGGCGTCGAGTTCCTCAACGGATTTGAAGAGGCCGTGTTCCTTGCGCCAGTCCACGATCCGCTGGGCCAGGACGGGCCCCACTTTCGGCAGGGCGTCGAGTTCTTCGACGCCGGCCGTGTTGAGGTTGACCTTGCCACCCGCCGGAGCGCCGCCGCCAGGATCCGCCGCCGCGGTCCCCGCTCCGCCGCCGGAGTCCGCCGGGACGTCCTCACCCGGCCGGGGTACGTAAAGCTTCTGTCCGTCCACCAGCACCGCGGCAAGGTTGAGCCGGTTCAGGTCTGCTGAGGGTGTGCCGCCGCCTGCCTCGGCGATGGCCTGGTGCACCCTGCTGCCGGCGGGCAACTGCACCACCCCGGGCATGGCCACGGCACCGGCCACATGGATGATGACCGTCCCCGGCTTGAGGACTCTCCCCGGGCACTCCAGGCGGCCCTGCGCGGTCGGTTTCCTGTCCCGAGGGTTTCCCCGTCGACGGAGGGCCCGCCTTCCTGGTCCGATACCTCGCTGAGTGGCAGCACGTGGGGCTGGCCGGCGGCCACCTGCGTCCAGAACCACGCGCCGCCCACCACCGCGAGGGCGGCGATCAGCAGGGCCACGGGCAGGCCAACCCGCCACCTGAGCGCCGGCCCAACCCCTCCCGTGCCGGCCACGTCCGCACCACCGGATTCCCGAGCAGGACCCGCGCTGCCAACGTGGGCGCCGCCGTCGTACTCAAATACCTTTCCGCCGCCGTCGGACAGAAGCCCCGTGCCCTCCCCCAGGGTGGACTGCAGCCGGTCCCGGGCATGCCGGGACCCCTGGCGTGCTCCAGCGTCCCGGCGTGACATGCTCTCCACGCTAGGGATACAAAGCCACCGGTAACAGGCCAGGCCCGCCCTATGTGGAAAGCGGCGCCGTCTCCGCGGGAGGCGGGGCGCTCTCCCCCACGATGACCGCCAGCACGCCCAGTCCCGCGTGGGCGGCCAGCACGGCGGGCAGGGAACTGATCTGGGCCGGCGGACAGCCGGGCAGGGCAGCTGCAAGCCTGCCGCCAGCCCTTCGGCCTCCGCCTGGTTGCCGAAATGGTGGACGGCCAGGCGGACCAGCCCGTCGGGACGGGACGCGGCGTCGGCGGCGGCGATCTCCTCGAGCCGGGCGATGGCCCTGGCTGCGGACCTGACCTTTTCCAGCGGAACGATCTTGCCGCCGTCCACCGCGAGGATGGGCTTGATGGCGAACATCGTCCCCAGCAGAGAGGCGGCGGCCCCGATCCGTCCGCCCCGGCGCAGCTGCTCGAGGCTGGGAACATAGAAGTAGACCTTGGTGCGGGCCAGCTGGTCCGTCGCTGCCTCGCTGACGGCGGCGGCCTCCAGCCCGGCGGCAGCGGCGGTCACGGCGCCCTGGACGCCCATCCCCAGCGCCATGCCCACCGTGCCGGAGTCGAGGACCTCCACCGGGATGTTCACGCGGCCCGCTGCCAGCCGGGCGGCGTCGGCGGTGCCGGACAGGCCGCCGGAAATGTGGATGCAGACAACGGCCTCGTATCCCCGGCGCTCGGCGGCCAGGAAGGCGTGTTCAAACTGGCCAGGTGACGGGCGGGAGGTCTTGACCGACTTGCCGCTGGCGAGGGCCAGGGCAATCGTTTCGGTGATGTCGTCTTCGCCCTCGCCGTAGATTTCTTCGCCCACCATGACGGGCATCGGAATCACGGTCAGCAGGCCGTCGGAGGCACAGGCGGCCACCCAGTCGGCGGGCAGCGCGGACGCAGAATCCGTCACCACCGCAGTGCGGACCACGACGGCGGCGGGCGCCTCCGCGGGTACGCCCGGGCGCGCCGCGGGGCGGAGGGCAGCGAGCCGCTCCCGGAGCCAGAGCCAAGCGGCGGCGTCACGGTCGGGCAAGGGGCCTCCTGGTTTAAGGCCGGCCGCCGGGTGGATCCGGCGGCCGGTGCGCAGCCCTTGCCTGGTTTAGGCCGGGACGATGTTCACCAGTTTAGGCGCCCGCACGATCACCGTGCGGATGCCGCGGCCGTCCAGGGCGCGCTGGACGTTTTCGCTGGCCAGGGCCAGTTCGCGCAGTTCGTCCTCGCTGATGTCCGGGGAGACCTCCAGCCGGTCGCGGACCTTGCCCTGGACCTGGACCACGGCGGTGACGGTGTCCTGGACCAGCAGCGCTTCGTCGTGGGCCGGCCAGCCGGCGTTCGCCACCGAGGCCGGGTGGCCCAGGACGTTCCACATGTCCTCCGCGGTGTACGGCGCGAACAGGCTCAGGATGACCGCGACGGCTTCCGCGGCCTCGCGGACGGCGGGATCGGCCCCGCCGGCACCGGAGTGCTCGATGGTCTTGCGGGTCGCGTTGACCAGCTCCATCAGCTTGGCCACCACCACGTTGAACTTGTTGTTGTCCAGCAGCGCGGCGGCGTCGGCGATGGTGCGGTGGGTGACGGACCGCAGCGCCCGGTCACCGGAGGCGGCATCAACGCCGGGCTCGCTGGTGACATCCTGCGCGAGGCGCCAGGCGCGGGCCAGGAACTTCGCGGAGCCCGACGGCGAAACGTCCGCCCAGTCGACGTCGTCCTCCGGCGGGGAGGCGAAGATCATGGTCAGGCGGACGGCGTCCACACCGTACTTGTCCAGCTGCTCGCCGAGGTCCACGCCGTTGCCCAGCGACTTGCTCATGGCCTTGCCGCCGTTGAGGACCTGGCCCTGGTTCAGCAGCGCGCTGAACGGCTCGTCGGCTTCGATCATGCCGAGGTCGTGGATGACCTTGGTGAAGAACCGGGCGTACAGCAGGTGCAGGATGGCGTGCTCCACGCCGCCCACGTACTGGCCAACCGGCATCCACTCGTTGATCTTCGCCGGGTCGAACGGACCTTCGGTGAACTGCGGCGAGACGAAGCGCAGGAAGTACCAGGACGAGTCCACGAAGGTGTCCATGGTGTCGGTGTCGCGCTTGGCCGGTCCGTGGCAGTTGGGGCAGTCCACGTTGACCCACGCCTCGGCGGCGGCCAGCGGGGAGGTGCCCTTCGGGGACAGGTCTTCGCCGCGCAGGTCTGCCGGCAGGGTCACGGGCAGCTGCTCGTCCGGGACGGGAACTTCGCCGCAGGCGGGGCAGTGAATGATGGGGATGGGGGTCCCCCAGAACCGCTGGCGGCTCAGGAGCCAGTCACGCAGCCGGAAGTTGACGAACTTCTCGCCTGTGCCCTGCTTCTCCAGCATCTCGATGGCGGCCGGGATGGCTTCGGCCTTCGGCAGGCCGTCCAGGACGCCCGAGTTGATCAGGGTCCCCTCCCCTGCCGTGGCCTTGCCGGTAACGGCGGGATCCTCCTCGCCGGTGTCCAGCACGGCGCGGACGGGCAGGTCGAACGTCTTGGCGAAGTCGAGGTCGCGCTGGTCGTGCGCCGGGACGGCCATGATGGCGCCGGTGCCGTAGTCGGCCAGGACGTAGTCCGCGGCCCAGACCGGCAGCTTCTCCCCGTTCAGCGGGTTGATGGCGTAGCGGCCGGTGAAGACGCCGGTCTTTTCGCGTTCGGTGGACTGGCGTTCGATCTCGGTCAGTGCCTTGACCTGTTCGCGGTACGCGTCCAGGGCGGCCGCGTGCTCATCCGTGACGAGTTCGACGGCGATGGGCGCGTCCGCGGCGACCACGAAGAACGTGGCGCCGTACAGGGTGTCCGGGCGGGTGGTGAAGACGGTGACGTCCTTGGCGGGCTTGCCGCCGTCGGCCTCGATCACGAAGTTGACGTGGGCACCTTCGGAGCGGCCGATCCAGTTCTTCTGCATGGCGAGGACGCGCTCGGGCCAGTGGCCGCGCAGTTCGTCCATGTCATCGAGCAGCCGGTCGGCGTACTCGGTGATCTTGAAGTACCACTGGTTCAGGGACTTCTTGGTGACGGCGGTGCCGCAGCGTTCGCAGGCGCCGTTGACCACCTGTTCGTTGGCCAGCACGGTCTGGTCCTTGGGGCACCAGTTGACCGGGGAATCCTTGCGGTAGGCCAGTCCACGCTCGTAGAACCGCTTGAACAGCCACTGGGTCCAGCGGTAGTACTCGGGGTCGGAGGTGTGCACCCGCCGGGACCAGTCCGCGGAGATGGCGTAGCGCTTGAAGGACGCCGCCTGGGTCTCGATGTTGGCGTACGTCCACTCGCTGGGGTGGGCGTTGCGCTTGATGGCGGCGTTCTCCGCCGGCAGGCCGAAGGAGTCCCAGCCGATCGGGTGCAGGACGTCGAAGCCCTGCTGCCGCAGGTACCGGGCCACAACGTCGCCCATGGCAAACGCCTCGGCGTGGCCCATGTGGAGGTCCCCCGAGGGGTAGGGGAACATGTCCAGCACGTAGCGGCGCTCGCGGGAACCGTCGTCCGCGGGGGTGAAGACCTTGAGGTCTTCCCACACCTGCGGCCACTTGGCCTCCATTGCCGCGAAGCTGTAGGCACCCTCCTCGGGTGTTTCCGCCGCCACTGCTGCTGTTCCGGTCTCTGTCTCCGGCTGAACGCTCACTGCTGCCCTCTTCTGTTCTGTTGCGGCATCTGTGCTGCCCCAACGGTCTGATCCCTTCTGCTGCCGGCCCGGCAAACGTGCCCGGACACACAAAAGCCCCTCTCCATGGAGGGGCGGCCGCTCGGCAGTCCGGTTGTTTCCGGATACCGGGCGGCTAGCTAAGCAGAAGGATCGCACGCATAGGACTACTTTAGCGCACCAGCGAGGGGCATTTCTGTGCAGATATCCTGGGCGGCCCCGTCCCGGCCCGAATAGAATGAAGCCTGCAGCGCACCGACTGACAGCGCACGTACTGACCGGGGCAGGTGAGACTGGTGGTTGATGACATCCCGCTTCCCCCGCTTGGCTCCCCGGCGGCGATGAACCGGGAAACTGCAGGCAGCAAGGCGGCGGTTTTGTCCGGCCTGTCGGCGGCCGGATTCCTGGTTCCGGCCGGGTTCGTGGTGACTGCCACAGCCCATGCTGCCCTGTCGGCCCGGCCTGCCGGCGCCAGAGCGGCGGTGCTCCGGGCCGCTGCACTGGCCGCTGGTCCTGGCCCCTATGCAGTCCGGTCATCGGCTGCCGCCGAAGACCTGCCGGGGGCCTCTTTCGCCGGTATGTATGAGAGTTACCTCAACGTGGCTCCTGCCGATCTCGACGCGGCCGTGCAGCGCTGCTTCGACTCGGCCGCCGCCGACAGGGTCCGGACGTACAACGCGTCCGTCGGGGCCACCCAAGGCAACAGACCTGCCGGCGACGGCGCCGCCATGGCGGTCCTCGTCCAGCAGATGGTGGAGGCGGCAGCCGCCGGCGTGGCCTTCACTGCCAATCCCCTGACCGGCGACCGGTCTGAAACCGTCATCTCGGCAGTGCCGGGACTCGCGGAAGGACTGGTTTCCGGGGTGGAGACCGGCGAGCAATGGACAGCGCGCGGCGGAAGTCCCGCTCCGGCCCGCGGCGCCGGGGGCGTCCTCTCCATGGAAAGCGCGACGGCGGTGGCCAACGCCGCGGCCCGCGTCGCCCGGCATCTCGGCTGCCCCCAGGACATCGAGTGGGCGCTGGACCATACAGGAGCCGTGAACATCCTCCAGTCCCGGCCCATGACCGCCCTCCCCGATCCGGTCAGCTGGGCGCCGCCAGGGAAGGGCTCCTGGCTCAGGAATTTCCGCCTCGGCGAATGGCTGCCCGAACCGGTGACACCGTTGTTTATGGACTGGGTCATCCCACGGATGGACGCAGCGTACAACAAGGCTGTCCGCAGGTCGGCGGGGATCGACATTCCCATGGCCTACGCGCAAGTCAACGGCTGGTACTACGTCGCCCCGCCGACTCCCCTGGCTCTGCCGCAGCTGCTGTTCGGCAGCGAACGCCGGGCAGTGCCTTACTTCTTCAATTCCGTGGTGCGGCCAATATTCGACCCTGCAGGGGCAGACAGATCTGTCTTGCGTGCGCTCGAGCGGGAGTGGCGCTCGCAGTGCCTGCCCGCCTATCGGCACGTGGCCGAGACTCCGCCCACCGTCACGGTATCGGCCACGGTGCCGGAGTTGATTGATCTGGTGGACCAGGTGGCGCGCATAGCTGGGGAATATCTCTGGTTCTTCGCGGCCACCGGCGGCGCCGCCTGGAAAATGGAGATGGCACTTGCCAGGTTTTGGCGCCGGCACGTTGCCAGTGCGCTGGCGGCCAAGTCGACACCGGGTTCCCCCGAAGCGATGGGCTACCAGGCCCTCCTGGGCGGCCTGTCCCCCGCCCTGCCTGCCCCGGTCCCTTATGCCGTGTACAGCATCGACTGGTACCACCCGACGGCGTACGAACAATTCCCATCGCAGGTTCAGGCCATACACGCCGAAGCACGGCAAGCACCCCCGTCGGTTGCCGCTGAGCGGCGGCGGGCCGCCGAGATTGCATGCCGTGAGGTACTGAAAGGAACCCGCCGGCTGAAAAGGTTTGAAGTCATTCTGGGCTTCGCCCAACGCTATGCACTACTTCGCGAGGAACAGGTCCGGGACTTCACTCTGGGCTGGCCGGTGCTGCGCCGCTGCGCGGCCGAGCTGGGTGCCCGCCTCCACGACCGCGGAATCATCGCGGCGCCCGAAGACGTCTACTTCCTCACCCTCGACGCCCTGCAGGATGACGCGCCGCCGCAGCAGGCAATCGTTGCGGGGCGCCGCATGGAATGGCTCAGGCAGCGGAAACTTGCGGCACCGCTTGCGCTGGGGAAAATGCCGCCGCTGCTGGGCAATGCCTTCGATCGCATGGCAGACGCTGCCCGCAGCACCAGGAACCTTCCGGCGGGTGCCCTGGTAGGGCACCCGGCCAGTCCGGGCAGGGCACAGGGCCGGGTGCGGGTGGTGGAAAGCCCCGAGGACTTCGCCCTCTTCCTGCCCGGCGAGGTCCTGGTGGCCAAGGCCACGGCACCGGCCTGGACCCCGCTTTTCGCGCAAGCCGCCGCCGTCGTGACCGACGGCGGCAACCTGGCCGCCCACGCCTCCCTGGTAGCCCGCGAATACGGCATCCCCGCAGTAGTAGGAACAGGCAACGCCACCCACATCCTCCACACAGGCCAACTGGTAACGGTAGACGGCAGCGCAGGAACAGTAGAGCTCCACAACGAGTGAGGCGTGGTCACCTACGCGAGAAAGGCGACCCCTGCTGCTCCTTAGCCACGACGCCTAACCTGGCCCGCACGGCAAGGAGGAGGCTCCCCGCCATGGTGTGGTGGGCACTCGTGGGGGGCCCACGGCTGCGAGGGCCCCGACACGAGCTTGCGAGTGTTGGGAGCGCCGCGGAGCGGGCGGGCGGGGAGCCTCCGGTCCTTTGGCAACTCGTGAGGGGCTTACTTCACGTCCTCGTCCACCCAATCCATGGACTTCGTGACGGCCTTCTTCCACAGGCGCATCTGGCGGTCCTGCTCGGGCTGGTCCAGCTGCGGTTCCCAGCGCTTGTCCTCAGACCAGTTGGCCGACAGCTCGCCGAGGTCCTTCCAGAATCCGACGGCGAGGCCCGCGGCGTAGGCTGCACCCAGCGCGGTGGTTTCCACCACCTTGGGCCGGATCACCGGAACGCCGAGGATGTCTGCCTGGAACTGCATCAGCGCATCGTTGGCCACCATGCCGCCGTCGACCTTCAGCTCGGTGAGCGGCACACCGGAGTCCGCGTTGACGGCGTCCAGCACCTCGCGGGTCTGGAATGCCGTGGACTCCAGGGCAGCGCGGGCGATGTGGTTCTTGTTGACGAAGCGGGTGAGGCCCACGATGGCACCGCGGGCATCCGAACGCCAGTACGGGGCGAAGAGCCCGGAGAACGCCGGAACGATGTACACACCACCGTTGTCCTCGACCGAGGCAGCCAGGGTCTCAACCTCCGGGGCGCTGCTGATCAGGCCCAGGTTGTCGCGCAGCCACTGGATCAGGGAACCGGTGACCGCGATGGAGCCTTCCAGCGCATAGTGCGTCGGGGCGTCACCGAGCTTGTATCCCACGGTGGTCAGCAGGCCGTTCTTCGAGTGGACGATCTCTTCGCCCGTGTTGAAGATCAGGAAGCAGCCGGTGCCATATGTGTTTTTGGCTTCGCCGGCTTCGAACGCGGCCTGGCCGAACGTGGCCGCCTGCTGGTCACCGAGGATGCCGGACACCGGCACTTCGCGCAGCAAGCTGGGACGTATGGACGTTGCCGTAGACCTCGGAGGAGGACTTGATAGCCGGCATCATGCTCAGCGGAACGCCGAAGATGCCCAGGATCTCCTCATCCCAGCTCAGCGTGTCGAGGTCCATGAACATGGTGCGGGAGGCGTTGGTGACGTCGGTGACGTGCACTCCGCCGTCCACCCCGCCGGTCAGGTTCCACAGGACCCACGAGTCCGTATTGCCGAAGACCAGGTCGCCGGCCTCGGCCTTGGCCCGGGCACCATCGACATTGTCCAGGATCCATTTGATCTTGGTGCCGGAGAAATACGTGGCCAGCGGAAGGCCCACCTTCTGCTTGAACCGTTCCGGGCCGCCGTCCTTCGCCAGCTCATCCACGATGCTCTGCGTGCGGGTGTCCTGCCAGACGATGGCGTTGTATACGGCTTCGCCGGTGGTCTTGTCCCACACCACTGCTGTTTCGCGCTGGTTGGTGATCCCGACGGCGGCGATGTCGTGGCGCGTCAGGTTCGCCTTGGAGAGGGCGGAACCGATGACCTCCCGGGTGTTGTTCCAGATCTCGGCGGGGTTGTGCTCCACCCACCCTGCCTGCGGGAAGATCTGTTCGTGCTCCATCTGGCCGGAGGAGACGATGTTGCCGCTGTGGTCAAAGATGATGGCGCGGGAGCTGGTGGTGCCCTGGTCGATGGCGATTACGTACTGGTTCATGGTGACGTCCTTGTCTGTATGCAGGGTTTGGTTGCTGAACGGTCAGGCTGCGGCGGTGATGATGATGGGAACAACTTTGGCGAC
The DNA here is from genome assembly GCA_963741285.1 of uncultured Actinomycetota bacterium. Taxonomy (GTDB): domain Bacteria; phylum Actinomycetota; class Actinomycetes; order Actinomycetales; family Micrococcaceae; genus Arthrobacter. The sequence continues at coordinate 733,087 of CAVUHH010000025.1, read as the reverse complement.
GATTCCGCCCAAGGCTCCGCCTACCAGCGGGCCCACCACGGGAATCCAGGAGTATCCCCAGTCGCTGCTGCCCTTGCCCTTGATGGGCAGCAGTGCGTGGGCGATGCGGGGGCCCAGGTCACGGGCGGGGTTGATGGCGTAGCCGGTGGGTCCGCCCAGGGAAACGCCGATGCCGACCACGAGGAGGGCGACCGCCAGCGGGCCAAGTCCGGAGGGCGTTCCGCCAAAGGTCAGGATGACGAAGACCAGGACGAAGGTGCCGATGATCTCGGTGACCAGGTTCCATGGGGTGGAGCGGATGGCGGGACCGGTGGAGAACGATCGCCAGCTTGCTGGCGGGCTCCGGCTCGGCGTCGAAGTGCTGCTTGTAGGCGGCCAGCAAACCACCGCGCCAAGGAATGCGCCCAGCATCTCGCCGCCGAAGTAGGTCAGCGTGGAGGCTACATCGATCGGGTACGCCGGGGGCATACTCCGCCTTGCCGTTAACCAACAGGCCCAGGGTAACGGCGGGATTAAGGTGGGCACCGGACTTTGCGGCAACGAAAACACCGCGAAGACGGCGATACCCCACCCCCAAGTGACCATCAGGAACCCGCCGCTGTTACCTTTCGTGCCCTTCAGGGCTACGTTGGCAACGACACCGCAACCCAGCAGGGTGAGCATCGCAGTTCCGAACACTTCGGAAAGAAAAACAATTCCAAGAGACATCATTGACTCCTTTTATTTTCTATTGTCGGTCCCTCGCGGGTTGAAGGACCGTTGTACCGGAGCGCGTTGACGCTCCGGTTGCAGCCTGGCCTGCCTAGGCCACCAGGCTGTGGATCTTTACGCGGTGGAAACGCTCCAGCACCTCCTGGGCGTGGTGGATCTCGGCGGCTCTTGCTGCGGCATCCCAGCCCAGCGGACCGGCGAGCACATCGCACACCTCGCTGAGCAGCTCGCCTGTGACCAGCCCCCGGAAGGCAAGGGACGTACGCCGGATGAGGACATCAACGAGGTGCCCGATCTGCTCGTGCCCGGCCATGTACTCCAGTTCGCGGACGCTGAGTTCGCGGGTTGAGGCAGAGCATCCTGTCAGGCCCGCCATCGAGGTAGCTGATGACCTCCCCTGCCCGTGTGCCGTAGCGGGTCAGCAGGACAGCGGTGCGTTCAGCGTCACGGTTGTCCGAGACGTGCGCCTTGATCCATTTCTGGATCCCTTCGTCGTCGGCGGGGAAGCCGGCACCGCCGCCGATGGCGAGCTTCGCCGTCGATACTTTCCGTTCCATGCCCAGCTCGGCCAGCACGTTGTCTGCTCATGTGCTCGGCCAGCGCCCGGAAGGTTGTCCATTTGCCGCCTACCAGGCTGAAGACGACGGCGCCCGGGGGCACTTGCCTGCCGTTCGATCCGGTAGTCCCGGGAGACAAATCCGGGCTGGGTGGCATCATGCCGCGGCAGCGGGCGGACGCCGGAAAACGTGTAGACGATCTGGCCGCGATCAACCGGGATGTCCGGGAAGACGTGGCCAATCAGCTCGAGGAAGTACTCGATCTCCCCGTCCGTGCACACCGCGTCCTGGGCCATGTCGGCGTCCACATCGGTGGTTCCCACCAGGACCCGGTCCCCCATGGGGTAGATCAGGACAATCCGGCCGTCGGTGTGTTCAAAGAAGATCTCCCGGCCTTTGCAGGCGTCAAGAAGCTCCGGGTGGTCCAGCACGATGTGGGATCCCTTGGTGCCGCCCATAAAGGCCGACGCCGCCCCCATGGCCTGGTTGGTCAGGTCAACCCATGCGCCGGTGGTGTTGACGATGACATCGGCGGTGAAGTCAAAGAGCTCGCCGGTGAGTTCGTCACGGAGCTGGACGGTGCTGCCCGCTGCCGGGCCGCCGGTCCCGGACGGCGCCCGGCGCTCATCGACTGCAGCGATACATAATTGCTGGCCCGCGCAGTGCTGCTCCCGGACGCCGCTGCCAGACCGGCCTTTTCGCCGTCCTGGAGCACATCGAGGGTGAGCCGCTCGGGATTGTGCACCGAGGCGTCAAAGTACGTGGCCGCGTACTTGATGCCGGGGTGCAGGCGCGGAAGTTCCGCAAGCGCCCGCTTGCGGCCGCGGAACTGGTGGCGCGGGCACGGTGCCGCCGTCGCGGGAAAACGAGTCATACAGGCTCAGGCCGAGCTTGATCAGGAATGCGCCGCGTTCCTTGGGCTTGCCCTGCTGCTTGTGGGTCAGGAACCGCAGCGGGTGCGGCCAGGACGCCGGAGAAGGTGCTGAAGATGGGGATGGTGGTCTGGAGCGGCTTGACGTAGTGGGGTGCGATCCGCAGGAGCCGGTTGCGCTCCACCACCGATTCCCGGACCAGGCGGAACTCGCCGTTTTCCAGGTAGCGGATGCCGCCGTGGATCATGTGGGAGGATGCGCCGCTGGCACCCTGGCAGTAGTCGCCGCGCTCCACCAGGGCCACATCCACGCCCTGCAGGGCGAGGTCCCGGAACGTGCCGACGCCGTTGATGCCGCCGCCGATGATCAGCACTTTGGCCTGTGGACGCTCCCGGAGCGCTCGCAGCTGAGGCTCGTGCATCTGTGGCCGGGGAAGGCATGGCGCCGCCGTGGCCGAATAAGTTCTTGGGTCCCAAAAAATGCTCCTTGGGTTTAGTCCTTGGGGCTACCATCGCAGGTCAGCCGCCCTTCTTCAACTATTGTTTGGACTAATGGAAAATGGAGTCAAGCTCTATGCACAAACGTGCAGATTGGATGCGGAATGACGCTCTCCCGCCACTCGGACGCGCTTCGGGCTGCACAGATGTATTACCTTCAGGACCTGACCATGGACGCGATCGCCCGGGAACTCCGGACGTCCCGGTCCACGGTTTCCAGGCTTCTTTCCGCGGCCCGCGATACGGGCCTGGTCCAGATCCAGATCCGCAATCCGCTGGACACCGGCCCGGAGCTGGAGAGCATCATCCGGCGGGAGTACAACGTGGACGTCCACGTTGTGCCGGTGCTTGAATCCCTCAACGAAGCTGAAACCCTGGACCGGGTGGCCCTGCAGGCAGCGCGCACCATCGGCCCGCTGGTGGACTCCAACGCGATCATCGGCGTCGCCTGGGGGTCGACGCTCAGCGCCGTCAGCAGGCACCTGACACGCAAGATCACCCATGACACCGTGGTGGTCCAGCTGAACGGCGCCGGAAACATGCACACCACTGGCATTACGTACGCCAGTGACATCATGCGCCGCTTTGGCAGTGCCTACGGCGCCCGGGTGGAGCAATTCCCCGTGCCGGCCTTTTTTGACCACGCCGCAACCAAGACCGCCATGTGGAATGAGCGCAGCGTGCAGCGGATCCTCGCCCTGCAGGCGCGCATGAGCATCGCCATTTTCGGCGTTGGATCCGTTGAAGCCGACTACCCCAGCCATGTCTACGCCGGCGGCTACCTGGACGAAAACGACCTCAGGGTGCTGGCCCATTCGGATGTGGTGGGCGATGTTGCCACCGTCTTCTTCCGGCGCGACGGATCCTCGAACGGAATCGTGCTCAACGAACGTTCAACGGGTCCGGCACTCTCGCAGCTGCGCCAGGTCCGGCGCCGGATCTGCGTTGTGTCCGGGGCATCAAAGATCAACGGGCTCCGGGGTGCCCTCACCGCAGGCCTCGCCACGGACCTGATCCTGGATGAAGCCACCGCGCGCCGACTGGTGGGCTTTGGCGGCGTCTCTGTAACCGAATGGGTAAAGTCAGTCCTATGAAATCCTCACCCCGCCTCAGTCTCAACAACGGCGTGCTGATCGACCAGTTGGGCTTTCGGGCTGTACAAGGTTCCGGCCCTCGGACGCGTCATCGCTGGTGGCCATGGCCCTGGGCACCGGCTACCGCCATCTCGACACGGCCGCGATGTACGGCAACGAAAGCGGCGTGGCCCGCGGGCACTTGGCGCCGCGATTGATTCCGACGGCGGGAGCGGAGGTTCCGGGGAAGCCTCGCCCGGGCTCCGGCGCGAGGACGTCTTTGTCACCACCAAGGTCTGGAACGATGACCACGGGTACGACGCAACGCTCCGGGCCTTTGACACCTCCATGGTCAACCTGGGCCTGGACTACGTGGACATGTACCTGATCCATTGGCCCTGCGCCCGGCGGGGTCTTTTCGCCGAGACGTACAGGGCCATGGAAACGCTCTACCGCGAAGGGAAGGTCCGGGCCATCGGCGTCTGCAACTTCCAGCCGGCGCACCTGGACCGGCTGCTCGAGAGCGCTGAAGTGGTGCCGGCGGTCAACCAGATTGAACTGCACCCCTGGCTGCAGCAGGCGGAACTCCGGGAAAAGCACCACAGCCTGGGGATCCTGACCGAGGCCTGGAGCCCGCTGGGCCGCGGACACGTGCTGGCAGATCCCGTGGTCCTGGCCCTGGCCGCCGAACACCGCAGGACAGCTGCCCAGATCATCCTCCGCTGGCATATCCAGCTGGGCAACATCGCCATCCCCAAGGCAAGCTCCGAGGCCCGGATCCGGGAAAACCTGGACGTCTTCGGCTTTGCCCTGTCGGACCGCGACATGGCAGCCCTGGCAGAGCTTGACCGCGGGCAGCGCACCGGCTCCCACCCCGACAACGTCAACTAGGACCGAGGGTCATGAAAACAACCGCCCACCAGCCATCCGACGCGCCGTCCTACTTCAGCGCCGGGCTGGCAGCCCGCACCCGGGCCGCCGAGATCGAACTCAACGGCAGCACCGTGGCGTACTGGACCTACGAACCAGTGCAGGCCACCGCCGACACCCGCACCATCCTGGTCATCCACGGGTTCCGCGGCGACCACCACGGCCTGCTCCGGGTGGCAGACCAGCTGCCGGAAATGCGCATCATCATGCCCGACCTCCCAGGTTTCGGCAGCTCCGCCGCGTTCGCGGCCGGGCGAGCATTCGGTGGAACAGTACGGCGCGTTCATCAGCGGGTTCATGGCTGCGCTGGGCCTTGGCCCCGACACCGTGCTGCTGGGGCACTCGTTCGGCTCGATCGTCGCCGCCCACTTCGTGGCAGCCCATCCCGGGACGGTCACGCCGCTGATCCTCATCAATCCCATCGCCGCGCCCGCCCTGGAAGGCCCCAAGGGCATCATGACCAAGCTTGCCGTGCTCTATTACCGGCTGGCCGCCCGTCTCCCCCGCACGCTGGGCCTGGCCCTGCTGCGCAGTCCGCTGATTGTCCGGGTCATGAGCGAGGCCATGGCCAAGACCGGCGACAAGGACCTGCGCCGTTTCATCCACGGCCAGCACCACTCCTACTTCAGTGCGTTCGCGGACCGGGACAGCCTGCTTGAGTCATTCACGGCGTCCGTCAGCAGCCATGTGGCAGAGGTTGCGGCGAAGCTGACCCTGCCGGTCCTGCTGGTGGCCGGCGAAAAAGACGAGATTGCCACGCTCCCCGACCAGCACCACCTTGCCACGCTCCTCCCGGACGGGGTCCTCAAAGTCATTCCCGGCGTCGGGCACCTGATTCACTACGAAACGCCCGGACCGGCCGCCGGTTTCATCCGCAGCTTCCTTAAGGACCACCCCGCGTGAAGATTGTCATCGATGCACGATTCACCAGGACCGACCACCACGACGGCATCAGCCGCTACGGGGCCAGCCTGATCGCAGCCACGGCAAAGGTAGCCGACGTTTCCATGCTCATCAGCGATACGCGGCAGCTGGCCCTGCTCCCGGATGTTCCGTACACGCTGATCAACAGCCCGCTGTCCCCGCTGGAGCTGTTTGTGGCCCGCAAAATCAACCCGCTCGGCGCGGACGTGGTGGTCTGCCCCATGCAGACCATGGGCAGCTGGGGACGCAAGTACGGCCTGGTGCTGACCCTGCACGACCTCATCTACTACGAGCACCCCGCTCCCCCCGGGTTCCTGCCAGCACCGGTGCGGGTGCTGTGGCGCCTGTACCACAAGGCCTTCTGGCCGCAGCGCCTCCTGCTCAACCGGGCAGACATCGTGGCCACCATCAGCCGGACCACTGAAGCGCTGATGGCCAAGTACCGGCTGACCCAGGCGGCCCGTGCGGATCATCAGCAACGCCCCCCAGCCGGCGCAGGACCCGCGCGATCCTGCGGCCGGGGCGGACCATTCGCTCGTGTACATGGGCTCGTTTATGCCCTACAAAAACGTGGAGACCATGGTGGCCGGCATGTCCGGAGCTGCCCGACTTCACCCTGCACCTGCTGAGCAGGATCACGCCGGAACGCCGGGCCGAGCTGGAAATCATGGTTCCCGCCGGCGCCAAGGTGGTCTTCCACAACGGTGTCACCGACGACGAATACGCCGTCCTGCTCAAGCGCGCCACCGCGCTTGGTGAGCCTCTCCCGCGCCGAAGGGTACGGGCTGCCGCTGGTGGAGGCCATGGCGCTTGGGCACCCCGGTGATCGCCAGCGACATCCCGATTTTCCGGGAAGTCGGCGGCGACGCCGCGTCCTACGTTGAACCCGGCTCCGCCACGGACTTTGCCGCGGCCGTGAAGAAACTGCGGGATGACGAGCACTGGCAGGACGTGTCGCGCCGTTCCGTGGCCCGCGCGGCGGAGTTCAGCTGGGACGAGTCGGCCCGGCAGCTGGTTGACGTGGCCCACGACATTGTGGCCGCGCGCTCACCGCGGCAAGCGTCCGCGCTAAAGGACGTCCACGCCGTCGAGCCGGACCTGCACCGGTTCCTCGCTCCGCTTGGCGGCGGCGGCAGCCTTGGTGGCGCGCAGGACCCGCGTTACCGTGCCGGCCTGCCCGTAGGGAAAGAACAGCAGGGTCCGGACGTCATCGCCCTGCAGGGCCGCCGCAGGGCCGACGAGCACCACCGGGGCCGGACCTGCGGTCCGCAGCGTCACGCCGGACGCCGCCAGCTGCTTCTGCACCGCCGCAGTGAAATGCACGACGGCGGACCGGGGGCCGGTCACGGAAGCAATCCTGACAGCGGGCGGCAGCTGGAGTTCCATCCGGAGCTCCAGCTCGCGCCTGGCGTACCCGGCCGGGTCCCACCGCAGCAGCGCACCCACGGCAGCGCTTTCCGTCGCCGTGATGACCACCAGGCCGCCGTCGGACGCGGGACGCACCAGCGCTGCGGCATTGAACCAGCGGCGGACGGTGTCCTCGCCGGCCCGGAGGTTCTCCCGGCGCAGCAGCGAGTCGCCGTCGAGCAGCAGCGCAGCGGCGTAGCCGCCTTCGGCGACGGGCTCGGCCCCGACGGTGGCCACCACCAGGGCCTGGGCGCTGCCCACCTCGGCCTTGACGTGGTCGCCGGAGGACGTGATGACAGGCTTTCCCGGGAATGCACGGCCCAGTTCCTCGGCGGTCCGCAGGACGCCGGTGGCGCCTTTGCGGAGCCTGCGCCCCGAGCAGTGGGGGCACTGCCAGTCCGGAGCCGGCGTTGAGCACCAGCGGCATTGCGGGATGGCCGAGCTGCCGCGTGGCGCCGGCCAGGGCCAGTGGCCCTTGGCAGGACCGGCAGCGCGACGGCTCGCGGCAGGTCTCACATACCAGCGACGGCGCGTAGCCGGCGCGGGCCACCTGGACCAGCACCGGCCCGCGTTCCAGCCCGTCCTTGGCGGCCCGCCACGCGGCGCCGGGAAGCCGCGCCACCAGGGCCAGGGGGTCGCGTTCCTGTTCAAAGCTGTCCGCGGTGTTCAGGACGCGCGGAACCGTCCGGCGGACGAACGCCCGCTCCGCCTCGACGGGCATGGCCCAGCCGGCCTCCACCAGCCGCTGCAGTTCCGTGCTCCGTGGCATGGCCCGCCATCAGGCAGGCGGTGCCTTCCTGGTCCGCGCGCAGCAGCAGGACCTCGCGGGCATGGGCGTACGGGGCACGCTGTTCGATGTGGAGGTCGTCGCCGTCGTCCCAGCAGGCCACGAGGCCGAGGTCCCGGACCGGGGCGAACGCTGCGGAACGCGTGCCGATGGCCACGCGCGCGGACCCGGCCAGGAGGCGCAGGAAATTCCGGTAGCGGGGAGTGGGTCCGTCATCGGCTGTCAGGCGGGCGATGTCGCTCGGCGGGCAGCACCTCCAGGAGCGCCTTTTCGAGTTGGTCCAGGTCGCGGTAGTCCGGCACCACCACCACGGCGCCGCGGCCGGAGGCACGGACTGCGGCCACGGCCGCGGCCATCAGCCGCGGCCATGCTGCCGGGCCGAATCCCTGGAGCGGGTTGAAGACCGCCCGTGGAGATCCGCCGTCCCGCAGGTGGCGGACAAAGGCGGGCCCGTTGCGGTACCCCGCCCAGCCGGTGGCGGGCGGGGCAGCGGCTGTCGGGGCCAGCGGCTGAGATCTGCCGGTGCCGGCTGTCGATGCGTCGGCCGCGGACGCCGTGGGCCCGGCTCGTCCGGCGAGCCGGCGAGGAAGTCCTTCTCCAGCCGTGGCCATGCGCGGCGGCACGGCAACGCGCAGGACGTCGCTGACCGTTCCGGCGTACCGGGCGGCGACGGCGGACACCAGGTCCCGCACGGCGGGCGTGAGGACGGCGACCGGGGAGATCACCTTCTGCAGGGGCACCAGGGTGTGGCCGGCGTCGGACTCTGCGGTGCGTTCAATGATGAACCCGCTGAGTTCCTGGCCGTTGAACCGGACCTTGACGCGGACGCCGGCCTGCGCGGCCTCGTCGAGGTCGGCGGGCACGCTGTAGTCAAACGGGCCGGTCCAGGTGCGGCAGCGAGGATCTCGACCAGGACCCTGGCCACCGGAAGGTGCGCGGCCAGCGGGGGTCCGGCCTGCGGTGCGCGGACGGAAAGCCCTGGAGCAGGGACGGCTGCACGGCGCCGGGAAGGCCGGGCCCGGCGTGGACGTCTCAGGTGTTGCCATGGCGGCTACCCCTTTCACAACCAGCCAACCACCTGGCCACCGACATTTTCAGCCGGGGCACGTGATTGGCTGGGCGTGACGGCAGGCTACGCGTTGAAGAAGGCCTTCAGGTCGTCCACGCGGTCCAGGCGCTCCCAGGTGAAATCGGGATCGTCGCGGCCGAAGTGGCCGTGCGCGGCGGTCTTGGCGTAGATGGGGCGCTTGAGGTCCAGGGCGTCGATGATGGCGCGCGGGCGGAGGTCGAAGATCTCCGCGATGGCGGCGCTGATCCGCGCCGGGTCCACGGTTTCCGTGCCGAAGGTCTCCACGTAGGTGCCCACCGGGCGGGCCTGGCCGATGGCGTAGGCGATCTGGATCTCGGCGCGCTTGGCCAGTCCGGCAGCCACCACGTTCTTGGCGACCCAGCGCATGGCGTAGGCAGCGGAGCGGTCCACCTTGGACGGGTCCTTGCCGGAGAAGGCGCCGCCGCCGTGGCGGGCCATGCCGCCGTAGGTGTCCACGATGATCTTGCGGCCGGTCAGGCCGGCGTCGCCGACGGGCCCGCCGATGACGAACTCGCCGGCCGGGTTCAGGATGTTGGCGGCCCGGGAGATGTCCAGGTTGGCGGCGGCCAGCACCGGCGCGATCACAAAGGAGGCGAGGTCGGCGCGCAGCCGGTCCAGGCTGGTTCCTTCGGCGTGCTGGCTGGAAATGACCACGGTCTCCACGGAAACCGGCACGTCTTTGTCGTAGCCGACGGTGACCTGGGTCTTGCCGTCGGGGCGGAGGTAGGACAGTTCGCCGGACTTGCGGACTTCGGTGAGGCGTTCGGAGAGGCGGTGCGCCAGCCAGATCGGCGTGGGCATGTAGGAGGGGGTTTCGTCGCTCGCGTACCCGAACATCAGGCCCTGGTCGCCGGCGCCCTGGAGGTCGTAGTCGTCCTCCTGGCGGCCTTCGCGGGCTTCCAGCGAGTTGAAGACGCCGCCGGCGATGTCGTTGGACTGCTGGCCGATGGAGACGGACACGCCGCAGCGGGCGCCGTCGAAGCCGTTGGCCGAGGAGTCGTAGCCGATGCCCAGGATGGTCTCGCGGACGATCTGCGGGATTTCGACGTAGGCGTCGGTGGTGACCTCGCCGGCAACGTGGACCAGGCCGGTGGTGGCCATGGTCTCGACGGCGACGCGGGACTCCGGGTCGGCGGCGAGCAGGGCGTCCAGGATGGCGTCGCTGATCTGGTCGCAGATCTTGTCCGGGTGGCCTTCGGTCACCGACTCGGACGTGAAGAGCCGGAGCGCGGAGGGCGTGGCCCCGTGGGTGTGGGGAATGTGCAGCGGTAAAGTCACTCAACTACCTTACTGGTTGGGAATCGGACGTCCGGCGGCGTGTGTCCCCGTGCTAAGGAAACGTTGCATGGCTTTCGGTCAGGCGCGGGGTGAAACGTGGCTCAGCTCCTGGCCGACCCGCGTGATGACGGCGGCCGAGACCTCGGTCTTGGAGCCGGACGCCTGTTGTGGTTCGGCGCCGGAGCGGGCACAGGATGACTACCGAGTTGGTGTCCTGGCCAAAGACCTTGTCCGTGCCCACGTGGTTGACCACCAGGAGGTCGCAGCCCTTGCGCTTCAGCTTTGCCTCGGCGTAGGCCAGGACGTCCCCCTGGCCGTCACCGGTTTCCGCGGCGAAACCGACGATCAGCTGGCTGCGCGCGGGCTGCCTGGTTTTCCGGGGCGTTGCGCGCCTCCACCAGCTCGTGCAGGATGTCCGGGTTGCGGACCAGGGTGATGACCGGGTCCGCTGTGTCGTCGCGTTTTTTGATTTTTGTGCCGGAGATCTCCGCGGGGCGGAAGTCGGCCACCGCGGCAGCCATGATCACGACGTCGGAATCGGCGGCCGCTGCCAGCGCGGCTTCGCGCAGCTGCAGGGCAGTCTCGACCGTGACGACGTCGACGCCGGCCGGCGCCGGGACGTCCATGTGGGCGGCAATGAGCCGGACGGTGGCACCGGCGTTGCGGGCCGCCACGGCCAGCGCGACGCCCTGCTTGCCGGAGGAGCGGTTGCCGAGGAACCGGACCGGGTCCAGGGGTTCGCGGGTGCCGCCGGCGCTGATGGTGACGGTCCTGCCGGCCAGCGGAAGCTGGTAGTCGGACTGGCCCTGGGCAAGGGCCATGGCGGCGTCGAAGATGGCTTCCGGCTCGGGCAGGCGGCCCGGACCGGAATCGGTGCCGGTGAGCCGCCCGCTGGCCGGCTCCAGTACGGCGACTCCCCTGCTCCGCAGGGTTTCAACGTTGGCGCGGGTGGCGGCGTGCTGCCACATTTCGGTGTGCATGGCCGGGGCGAAAAGCACCGGTCCGCTGGCCATCAGCAGCGTGTTGGTGAGGAGGTCGTTGGCCTGTCCGGTGGCGGCGCGGGCCAGCAGGTCCGCCGTGGCCGGTGCCACCACGATCAGGTCCGCCTCATGGCCCAGCCGTGACGTGGTTGACCTGGTGGACGTCGTCGAAGACGCTGTTGCTGACCGGGTTGCCGGACAGGGCCTCCCAGGTGGCGACACCCACGAAGCGGGTGGCCGCCTCGGTGGGAATCACCGTGACGTCGTGGCCGGCTTCAGTAAAAAGCCGGAGGAGCGATGCGACCTTGTAGGCCGCAATCCCTCCCCCGACTCCGAGGACTATGCGCACGTGACCTCCGTCAACAGGCAGTCTGTGAACTTACTCTGCAGCTTCGATCGGCGTGGAAACGAGCTTGCCTTCGTTGATCTCGCGCAGGGCGATGGACAGCGACTTCTCGTTCAGCTTGGTGTCGACCAGGGGGCCGACGTACTCGAACAGGCCCTCGTGCAGCTGGGCGTAGTAAGCGTTGATCTGACGTGCACGCTTGGCACCGAAGATCACCAGGCCGTACTTGGAATCAGCTGCCTCAAGCAGTGAGTCGATCGGCGGGTTGATGATGCCTTCAAGGTTCGTGGACACGAATTCTCCAAATTCTAACGGGCTGACTGGTACCGGCTACTAGTGCGGGTGCGGGGTCAGCCCCATGAGTGAAACAAGCTCGTCCGCTGCCCGGCGAATGTCATCATTGATGACGGTGTAGTCAAACTCCGGTTCAGCGGCAAGTTCCAGTTTAGCGGTTTCCAGCCGTCGCTGCTGCTCGTCGGCACGTTTCCGTGCCGCGGCCCACAAGCCGGCGCACCATTTCGTCCCAGGTCGGCGGCGCCAGGAAGACGAACTGGGCGTCCGGAACGGCCGCCTTGACCTGGCGGGCACCCTGCAGGTCGATCTCCAGCAGCACGGACTTTCCGTCCGCGATGGCCTGCGTTCACGGTGCTCTTGAGCGTGCCGTAGGTGTTCTGGCCGTGGACGACGGCCCACTCCAGGAGCTCGCCGGCCGCCACGAGCGATTCGAACTCTTCCTTGGACTTGAAGAAGTAGTGGACCCCGTCCTGCTCACCGGGCCGCGGAGCGCGGGTGGTGGCCGATACGGAAAGCCAGACTTCGGGGTAGTTATCCCGGATGTAGGTGGACACGGTGCCTTTGCCAACAGCCGTCGGACCTGCGAGGACTGTCAGTCCCGGTTTCTTGCTCACGTATTCCTTTGCGGCGGTGTATGGATCGGCGAAGCGTGGTTCGCCCTACTTCTCGTCTATAAAATCTACCAGCGCCTGGCGCTGGTGGATGCCCAGGCCGCGGACCCGCCGGGACGCCGCGATCCCCAGCTGCTCCATAATCGCCGCGGCCCTGACTTTGCCGATGCCGGGCAGGGCCTCCAACAGCTCGGCCACCCGCATCCGCGCCAGGGCGTCGTCCTGCGGCGGCCGAGCTGATGATGTCCGCAGCGGAGGTCTCGCCGTTCTTGAGCCGTTCCTTCGCCGCTGCCCGGGCTGCCCGGGCGGCGGCAGCCTTGTGCAGGGCATCAGCGCGTTCTGACGCGGATAAGGGTCGCAGGCTCATGGAGGACACCCCCGGGAATTTTCAGATGCGTCCAAGGCGGCCGCCATTGGACTTGTCCTGAAACCTACCCTTTGGTGCCCCGCGAATCAATGGACCACGGCAATATGCGCGAAGACCTGAAACCGCCCAACCGCAGGTCAGCCCTCGCGAAGTCCGTCCAGCGTCCGCTGGGCCGCCGCCTGGAGGCCCTGGATACCGGGACCGGCAGCCAGGATGTCCCGGCTCGATGTTCCCAGCACCTGCGGGTACGCCGCGCCGAACGTCCGGCGAAGATCGGCCGGGGTTGCCCCCTGCGCGCCCAGCCCGGGGGCCAGGATGGGGCCGCGGACGGCCTGCAGGTCCAGCTGCAGGTCAGTCAGCGCCGAGCCCACGGTGGCGCCGACCACCAGTCCCACCGAACCCAGGGGGCCTTCGTACCGGCTGTTCTCTGCTGCGGCCGCTTCGGTGATCCGACGCGCCACCGAATCGCTGCCGCCGACGTGCTGGACGGAGGCCCCCTCCGGGTTGGAGGTCAGGGCGAGGACAAACACGCCCCGCCCGTACTCCGCCGCGAGATCCAGGGCCGGGCGGAGCGACTCAAAGCCGAGGTAAGGGCTGAGTGTCACCGAGTCGGCGGCCAGCGCGCGATCCGTCCCGGAGCCAGGCGTCCGCGTAGGCGGCCATGGTGGAGCCGATATCGCCCCGCTTGGCATCCGCGATGGTGAGCACGACTCGTCCCGTGCCGCGGCAAGAAGCTCCTCCAGGACGGCCATGCCGGCCGAGCCGTGGCGCTCGTAAAGCGCCACCTGCGGCTTGACCGCGGCAGCGAGGGAACCCACGGCCTCCAGGACCGTCAGCGAAAACCGCCTCAGCCCGGCGGCGTCGTCGTCCAGTCCCCAGCTCTTCAGCAGCGCGGGGTGCGGGTCAATGCCCACGCACAGAGCGGGCCGCGGGCAGCCATGGCCGCCCCCAGCCGGGAGCCGAAGGACTCCCGGCCGGCGGGCGCTTGACGGTGTGGAGCCGGACTCAGGCATGCTGCGCTGCTGCGTTATGCGGCTGCTGCAGCATCCGCGGCCTGGGACGCCACCAGGGCGGCCGCGTGCTCCTGCAGGCTGGTCACTGACCACTCGTAGGTGCGCATCGCCTCGATGGCCTGCACGGCGGCGTTGAACTCCGCCACCGTGGTGATGCAGGGGATGCCGATGGACGTTGCGGCGGCACGCAGGGCGTAGCCGTCGCTGCGGGCCTCGCCGCCGGAGGGCGTGTTGAAGACCATGTCGATCTCGCCGGCGATGACCAGGTCCGCGATGGTGCCTTCGCCTTCGGCGCTGCTGCCTTCGGCGACCTTGCGGACCGTGCTGGCCTGGATGCCGTTGCGGCGCAGGACATCGGCGGTGCCGCCGGTGGAGACGATCTCGAAGCCGAGGTCCGAGAGGCGCTTGACGGCCATGATGACCGCGCGCTTGTCCCGGTTGGCCACGGAGACGAAGATCTTGCCTTCGGTGGGCAGCGCGTTGTTGGCAGCTGCCTGGCTCTTGGCGAAGGCGGTGTCGAAGTGCTTGTCGATGCCCATGACTTCACCGGTGGAGCGCATTTCCGGGCCGAGCAGCGAGTCCACTACCTTGCCCTCAGGCGTGCGGAAGCGGCTGAACGGCAGCACTGCTTCCTTGACCGAGACCGGCGCGTCGAGCGGCAGTGTGGAGCCGTCGCCGGTCTCCGGCAGCATCTTGTACGCGGTGCGCAGCTGGTTGATGGTGACGCCGGTGCCGATCAGGGCCGCGGCCTTGGCCATCTGTACGCCGGTGGCCTTGGAGACGAACGGCACGGTGCGGGAGGCACGCGGGTTCGCTTCCAGGACGTAGAGCACGTCCGAGGCCAGCGCGAACTGGATGTTGATCAGGCCACGGACGCCCACACCCTCGGCGATGGCGCGGGTTGCGGTGCGGACGCGGTCGATCACGTTGTTGCCCAGGGTGATCGGGGGCAGCACGCAGGCGGAGTCACCGGAGTGGATGCCGGCTTCCTCGATGTGCTCCATGATGCCGCCGAGGTACATGTCCGTGCCGTCGAAGAGTGCGTCGACGTCGATTTCGACGGCGTCCTCGAGGAACCGGTCGATCAGCACCGGGTGGTCCGGGGTGATTTCGGTGGCGTTGGCGATGTAGCGGGAGAGGTTGGGCTCGTCGTAGACGATTTCCATGCCGCGGCCGCCGAGCACGTAGGACGGGCGGACCAGGACCGGGTAGCCGATTTCGTCCGCGATCTTCTTGGCGTCGTCGAAGGACACGGCGGTGCCGTTCTTCGGGGCGATCAGCCCGGCGTTGTCCAGGACGCGGGAGAATTCGCCGCGGTGCTCGGCGAGGTCGATCGCTTCCGGGGAGGTGCCCAGGATGGGCACGCCGGCGTCGGCAAGCTGCTGCGCCAGCTTCAGCGGTGTCTGGCCGCCCAGCTGCACAAACACGCCCATAACGCCGCCGGTGCGCTCTTCGGCGGCGATGACCTCCAGCACGTCTTCGAGCGTCAGCGGCTCGAAGTACAGGCGGGTGGAGACGTCGTAGTCCGTGGAGACGGTTTCCGGGTTGCAGTTGACCATCACGGTCTCGTAGCCGGCCTTGCGCAGCGCCATGGAGGCGTGCACGCAGGAGTAGTCGAACTCGATGCCCTGGCCGATGCGGTTGGGCCCGGAGCCCAGGATCAGGATGGACGGCTTGGAGTGCAGCGCAATCTCGTCCTCCTCGTCGTAGGACGAGTAGTGGTACGGGGTGTAGGCGGCGAACTCGGCGGCGCAGGTGTCCACGGTCTTGTAGACCGGGCGGATGCCGAGGGCCTGGCGGACGCCGCGGACCACGGCTTCGGAGTTGTGCGTCAGGGCACCGATCTGCTCGTCCGAGAAGCCGTGGCGCTTGGCGCGCTGGAGCATCTCCATGGTCAGGGCACCGGCCTTGCGGATTTCGTGCGAGATTTCGTTGAGCAGCTGGAGCTGGTCCAGGTACCAGGGGTCGATCTTGGTGGCCTCGAAGAGCTGTTCCACGGTGGCGCCGCCGAGCAGGGCGCGCTGGACCTGGTGCAGGCGCTCGGTGGTGGGACGCTTGGCCTTCTCGATCAGCTCCGGGACTTCCCATTCGGGGACGGAGCTGAAGTCCAGCTGCGAGCCCTTCTGCTCCAGGGAGCGGAGGGCCTTCTGCAGGGCTTCGGTGAAGTTGCGGCCCATGGCCATCGCTTCGCCGACCGACTTCATGGTGGTGGTCAGGGTGTCGTCAGCAGCCGGGAACTTCTCGAAGGCGAACCGCGGGACCTTGACCACGACGTAGTCCAGGGTGGGCTCGAAGGACGCGGGGGTCTTCTGCGTGATGTCGTTCGGGATCTCGTCCAGGGTGTAGCCGAGGGAGAGCTTGGTGGCGATCTTGGCGATCGCAAACCCCGTGGCCTTCGAGGCCAGCGCCGAGGAGCGGGAGACGCGCGGGTTCATCTCGATGACCACAACACGGCCGGTATCGGGCTCGACGGCGAACTGGATGTTGCAGCCGCCGGTGTCCACGCCCACTTCACGGATGACGGCGATGGAGATGTCGCGCAGCCGCTGGTATTCGCGGTCGGTGAGGGTCAGCGCGGGGGCCACGGTGATGGAGTCGCCGGTGTGGACGCCTACGGGGTCGAAGTTCTCGATGGAACAGACAACCACCACGTTGTCGTTCTTGTCCCGCATCATCTCAAGCTCGTACTCCTTCCAGCCGAGGATGCTCTCTTCGAGCAGCACCTCGGACGTGGGGCTGTACTGCAGGCCCTGGCCAACGATCCGGCGGAGGTCACTTTCGTCGTAGGCCAGGCCGGAGCCCAGCCCGCCCATGGTGAAGGAGGGGCGGACCACCATGGGGTAGCCCAGGTCCTCGGCCGCCGTGAGTGCTTCGTCAATGGTGTGGATGATGTGGCTGCGGGCCGATTCGGCGCCGCAGCGTTCCACCACGCCCTTGAACTTTTCGCGGTCCTCGCCGAGCTCGATCGCGGCGATGTTGGCGCCGATGAGCTCCACGTTGTACTTTTCCAGCACACCGTTCTTGTCCAGCGCGATGGCGGTGTTCAGCGCGGTCTGGCCGCCCAGGGTGGGCAGCACGGCGTCCGGCCGTTCCTTGGCGATGATCTTCTCCACCACCTCGGGGGTGATGGGCTCGATGTAGGTGGCATCGGCGAACTCGGGGTCCGTCATGATGGTGGCCGGGTTGGAGTTCACCAGGATGACCCGGAGGCCTTCCTCCTTGAGGACACGCAGTGCCTGGGTGCCGGAGTAGTCGAACTCAGCGGCCTGGCCGATGACGATCGGGCCGGAACCAATGACGAGGACGCTCTTGAGATCTGTACGTTTCGGCATTACTTCTTGTCCTCAGTCTTGGAATCGGTGGTGTTCTTTGCGCCATTTTTCGTGTCCGCCATCAAGTCGATGAAACGGTCGAACAGGTAGGCGGCGTCGTGCGGTCCGGCGGCCGCTTCCGGGTGGTACTGGACCGAGAAGGCGGGGATATCCAGGCAGGCGAGGCCTTCGACGACGTCGTCGTTCAGGCTGATGTGGCTGACCTCGACGCGGCCGTAGCGCTCTTCGGGTGCCTGGGTGGCGCCGTCCAGCGGGGCGTCCACGGCGAAGCCGTGGTTCTGCGAGGTGATCTCCACCTTGCCGGTGCGGCGGTCCAGCACGGGCTGGTTGATGCCGCGGTGGCCGTAGCGGAGCTTGTAGGTGCCGAAGCCGAGCGCGCGGCCCAGGATCTGGTTGCCGAAGCAGATGCCGAAGTACGGCAGTTTCTCGTCCAGGACGGAGCGCAGCAGCTTGACCTGGGCGTCGGCGGTGGCGGGGTCGCCCGGGCCGTTGGACATAAAGAAGCCGTCCGGGTTGACGGCCTTGACGTCCTCGAGGGTGGCGGTGGCGGGCAGGACATGGACCCGGACGCCGCGCTCGGCGAAGCGGACGGGGGTCATGGCTTTGATGCCGAGGTCGATCGCGGCGATGCTGAAGGCGGGCTCGCCGTCCCAGCCGTGGTCCTTGGGCTCAACCACGTAGGCCTTGTCCACGCTGACTTCCTCAGCCAGGCGGGCGCCCTCCATCGGGGCGCTGGCCAGGACGGTGTCCAGGAGTTCCTTGTCCGTGGCCTTGGCGGCGGCACCCGAGAAGATGCCGGCGCGCATGGTCTTGTGCTCGCGCAGGTGGCGGGTGATGGCGCGGGTGTCCACGCCCTGGATGCCGACGATCCCCTGCTCAACGAGTTCCTCGTCCAGGGAGCGTTCGGAGCGCCAGTTGGAGGGGCGGCGGGCGGCGTCGCGGACGATGTAGCCGGCCACCCAGATGCGGCGGGACTCGGCGTCCTCGCTGTTCACACCGGTGTTGCCGATGTGCGGCGCGGTCTGCACCACCAGCTGGCGGGCGTAGGAAGGATCGGTGATGGTTTCCTGGTAGCCGGTCATTCCGGTGGCGAACACTGCCTCGCCCAGGGCGGTGCCCTGGGCGCCGTAGCTGGTGCCGCGGAACATGCGGCCGTCCTCCAGGACGAACACTGCCGGTGTGGAAAGGGCTGTTGCGGCCGCGGTCTCTGCTTGTGGTGCTGTTTTTGTCACTACTGCTTCTGACACTTCGTTGGAGTCTGTCACTGTCTTACTTTCCACTCTGGGGATCGAATCCTGGGGGGCTGCGGCGATCAATTGCTGAAGGGAGTCATAGAGGGCTTCTTTGTCGGCGGCCCTGCGGGTCCGGAAGCCGGTGTCCAGGGTGTGGGTTCCGAGGTCCCAGGTCATCACCAGGAGGCCTTCCTTTTCCACGAACTTGCCGGCCATTCCGCTCTCCTGCCGGACGGCGGTCAGGCTTGCGGCCGGGATGTAGACGGCGGGGGCGCCGGAGCGGTCCAGGAGGACGCCGTGGGAGTAGACGCTGAGGACGGCGTTGGTCCGGATGCCGAGGCTGTGCACGGCGATCCGGTCAAGCCAGTCACCTGCGGTGGTGGAGGTAACGTACTGGCCGTCCGCTTCGGCGCTCGGCACGCCGGGTTCCGCCGGCACAGCGGGCAAGGGGTCGACGTCGGCCTGCCGCCTGAGGCGGTTCCGCCAGCCGAACCCGATCATGACCAGCACAACGGCGATGATCGCCAGGGTGCTGACCAGCGTGAGCATTTGGGTGTCCATCAGGAGGCGCCTGCCGCGGCCGCCGCCGATTCCCGGTAGGGCGTGTTGAGCTTGCCGTCCAGGACGGTGGGGTGGCCCTTGTAGAAGGTGGCCACCACCTTGCCCGGCAGCTCCAGGCCGGCAAAAGGCGAGTTGCGGCCCATGGTTGCCATCTTGGCGGGATCAACGGTCCAGCGGGCGGCCGGGTCCACGAGGATGACGTTGGCGGGCTCGCCGGCGTCCAGCGGACGGCCCTGGTCGGCCAGCCGGCCGATCTGTGCGGCCGCGGTGGAGGTCACCCGGGCGAAGTCGGCCCAGGTCATCAGGCCGGTCTCGATCATGGTGTGCTGGACCACGGACAGGGCGGTTTCCAGTCCGGTCATGCCCATCGCTGCCTGCGCCCACTCGCATTCCTTGTGCTCGCTGGGGTGCGGGGCGTGGTCCGTGCCCACCACATCGATGGTGCCATCGGCCAGGCCGGCGCGCAGGGCCTGCACATCGGCGTCCGTGCGCAGCGGCGGGTTGACCTTGTAGACGGGGTTGTAGCTGCGGACCAGATCGTCCGTCAGCAGGAGGTGGTGCGGGGTGACTTCGGCCGTGACGTTGATGCCGCGTTCCTTGGCCCAGCGGATGATTTCGACGGACCCTGCGGTGGAGACGTGGCAGACGTGCAGGCGGGAGTCCACGTGCTGTGCCAGCAGCACATCGCGGGCGATGATGCTTTCCTCGGCAACCGCGGGCCAGCCGGTGAGTCCCAGGACCGCTGAGACGGCGCCCTCGTTCATCTGTGCCCCGGCGGTGAGGCGGGGTTCCTGCGCATGCTGGGCCACCACGCCGTCGAACGCCTTGACGTACTCCAGGGCGCGGCGCATCAGGACGGGATCGTGGACGCAGATTCCGTCGTCGGAGAACATCCGCACCTGGGCGCGGGAATCGGCCATGGCGCCGAGTTCGGCGAGCTGCTCCCCCGCCAGGCCAACGGTCACGGCGCCGACGGGGCGGACGTCCACCCAGCCGGCCGCCCGGCCCAGGCTGTGGACCTGTTCCACCACGCCGGCCGTGTCTGCCACCGGGTTGCTGTTGGCCATGGCGTGGACGGCGGTGAAGCCGCCCAGGGCTGCGGCGCGCGTTCCGGTCTCAACGGTTTCGGCGTCTTCGCGGCCGGGTTCGCGCAGGTGGGTGTGCACGTCCACCATGCCGGGCAGGGCAACCAGGCCGGCGGCTT
Source organism: uncultured Actinomycetota bacterium (assembly GCA_963741285.1). Taxonomy (GTDB): domain Bacteria; phylum Actinomycetota; class Actinomycetes; order Actinomycetales; family Micrococcaceae; genus Arthrobacter. Next base: position 713,021 of record CAVUHH010000025.1, on the reverse strand, counting down.
CGATGACGGTGGCGCCCTCAGCATCGGTGTGCGTGGCCGCGCCGGCGCCGCGGGCGGCGATGACGCCGTCACGGATGAGCAGGTCCTCGGCGTCGCCGCCCAGGATGGCCGCACCGCGGATCAGGTACGTTCCGTTGTTGTCTGCCATTAGTTGCTCTCCTCTGTGGAACGGCGGTGCTGGTGACGGCTCCGTTGGTGCGGGCCGTGTTGGTGTGGGCTGCGCCCGCTGTGGCTGGTTCGCGGGTGTCCCCGGAGAGCAGCAGATACAGCGCGGCCATACGGACCGAGACGCCGTTGCGCACCTGTGCAAGCACGGTGGAACGGGGCGAATCGGCGGCGGCCGCGGAAATTTCCAGGCCCCGGTTCATGGGGCCGGGATGCATGATGATGGTGTCCTTCAGCCCCAGGCTGTCCAGTGCCCGGAGCCGGTTGTCATCGAAACCCCAGCGGCGGGAGTATTCGCGGGTGGACGGGAAGAACGAGGCGTTCATCCGCTCGCCCTGCACACGCAGCATCATCACCGCGTCCACCCCCTGCTCGAGGGTTTCGTCCATGTTGTAGCTGACCTTGCACGGCCAGTGCTCGACGCCGATGGGCAGCAGGGTGGGCGGCGCCACGAGGGTCACCTCGGCGCCGAGCGTGCGGAGCAGCCACACGTTCGAGCGCGCAACGCGGGAATGCAGGACGTCGCCGGCGATGGCTACGCGCATGCCCTTGAGGTCCGCACCGATGGACCCGTTGCCGGACAGTTTGGCCCAGTGGCGGCGCATGGTGAAGGCGTCAAGGAGCGCCTGCGTGGGGTGTTCGTGGGTGCCGTCGCCGGCGTTGATCACGGCGGCGTCGATCCAGTCGGTCGCGGCGAGCCGGTGGGGTGCGCCGGAGGCCCAGTGACGGATCACGACGGCGTCAGCGCCCATTGCTGCCAGCGTCTGGGCGGTGTCCTTGAGGGATTCGCCCTTGGAGACGGACGAGCCCTTCGCGGCGAAGTTGATGACGTCCGCGGACAGCCTTTTGGCGGCCGCTTCGAAGGAGATCCGCGTGCGGGTGGAATCCTCGAAGAAGAGGTTCACCACGGTGCGCCCGCGAAGGGCCGGGAGCTTCTTTGACTTCGCGGTCCCCCACGGCCGCCATTTCTTCGGCGGTGTCGAGGATGCGGATGGCGTTGGCCAGGCTGAGGTCTTCAGTGGAGAGGAGGTGTTTCACGCGCCGCCCTCAATAACCACTTCGTTGACCTTCGCGCCGTCGGCGGCGGTGTCTGTTTCCTCGAGCCGGACCCGGACCTTCTCTGCGGACGAGGTGGGGAGGTTCTTTCCCACGTGGTCGGCCCGGATGGGAAGTTCACGGTGGCCGCGGTCGATCAGCACGGCAAGCCTGACGATCCGGGGACGGCCCAGGTCGATGATGGCGTCAAGGGCGGCCCGGATGGTGCGCCCGGAGTACAGGACGTCATCAATGAGCACCACAACCTTGTTATCGATTCCCGTGCGCGGGAGCTGTGTGGGGTACGGCGGCCTGGTGGGCTGGTGCGAGAGGTCGTCGCGGAACATGGTGACGTCCAGTTGACCGACAATTGCGGAGGCGTCCACGGTGGGGTCCGCCGCTGCAATCTTCTGTGCCAGGCGAAGTGCCAGCGGATAGCCGCGGCGCGGAATGCCCAGCAGGACCAGGTCCTTGGAGCCTTTGTTGGCCTCGAGGATCTCATGGGCGATACGAGTGAGGGCACGGTCAATATCGGCCTGGTTGAGGACAACCCTGGCTGGAACCGGTGCGCTTGTGACAGAAGTCAACGCTCGTCTCCCCTTTCCCCGCCTCACAGGACGGAATTAAAAAAGGATCATGTGCGGTTCAAAATTACCACATCGGCGCCGGGCACTAGGCTTTCGTGTATGTCCACCAACCCTTATCAGCGGGGTCCCGGCCAGTCCGGCGGGCCCGCCGGACCCCGGGACCCTTTCCCCGGCCAGGCCAACCCCAGCTGGATGGGCCGGGTGGAGCCGGAGTACTACCGGCCGGCACCGGGAACCTACGCCGCTCCGCTGCCGGCACTGGGGCCGCCGCAGCCCGGCACGGACCGTCGCAGGCATGCGCTCCGCCGGCCTGCTGGCACTGACGATAGGCGGCGCCGCCCTGGCTTTCCTGAGCCTGCTGCTGGTGGTGCCGTTCCTGGTGGCAAACACCGGCGTAGGCGGGTTCATCGTGGGCTTTGTGGTCTCGCTGATTCCCGCTGTCCGCTGTGCTGCTGACCGTCCATGCGATCGACCGGTGGGAACCTGAACCCAAACGGCTCCTCTTCTTCGCGTTTACCTGGGGCGCGGCAGTGTCAGTGGCCGTCACCCTCCTGATCCAGCCGTTCTTCGCCCTGACGTTCCAGTTCAGTGACGCTGCTGACCTGCAGACATACATGGCCACCGTCCAGGCGCCCATTGTGGAGGAGTTCGCCAAGTCATTGGGCCTGCTGCTGCTCCTGCTGCTGGCGCGGAAACACTTTGACGGCCCGGTGGACGGTGTGGTGTTCGCGTTCACCATTGCCGGCGGCTTCGCATTTACCGAGAACATCCTCTACTTCGGCCGCGCCATTGCCGAGTCCGCCAGCCCGGCGACCGACCTCGCCCAGATATTCCTGCTCCGCGGTGTGATGTCGCCGTTCGCGCATGCCATCTTTACGGGCACCACGGGCCTCATCATGGGTTTCGCCGCACGGCGCTGGCACTCGGGGGCCTCCGTTCTGGCGTTCTTCATCGGGCTGGTCCCGGCGATGGTGCTGCATAACCGGTGGAACAGCATGGGTGCTGGTTTCCTGGCCGAGTACGTCCTCATCCAGGTGCCCATTTTTGTGCTGGCCGTGCTGGGCATCATCCTGCTCCGGGTCGCGGAAAACCGGCTCACGCGCCAACGGCTCATGGAGTATTCGGCCGCCGGCTGGTTCAGCCCCGCCGAGGTGGACCTGCTGGCAACGCCGCGCGGCAGGCGCACGGCACTGCATTGGGCGGCCGGCTACCACCGCCGGCCGCAGATGAAGGCCTTCCTGCACGCTGCCACCCAGCTGGCCTTTATCCGGCAGCGGATCCTCAGCGGCCGTGACGTCCGGCTGCACCAGGCCGAGGAGCAGCAACAGCTGCAGCGGATCCTGGCGCTGCGTGCCGCCGTCGCGGGCTGACCCGGACGCGCGCCACACGAAGAAAGGGACCAGCGCCCACCGCGTGGTGGTCACTGGTCCCTTCTCTGGCGTGGCGTTGTTCCTGCTGGAGCAGGACTCAGGCGAGCAGCGAAGGCTTCAGCTGCTGCAGCCGCCCCAGGAGGCCGTTGATGAACGACGGCGATTCGTCAGTTGAGAGCGTCTTGGCCAGTGCCACTGCCTCACTGACGGCGACGCCGTCGGGGACGTCATCGTTGTAGAGCAGTTCCCAGGTGCCGATCCGCAGGATGATGCGGTCCACCGAGGGCATGCGCTCCAGGGTCCAGCCCTGCGAGTAGGTCTCCAGGAATTCGTCGATGGCGGTCTGCTGCGAGACAACGCCTTCCACGATTTCGAGGGTGTACGGGTTCACGATCTGGTCGGTTTTTTCCCGCCGCGCCCGGAGCACGTCAAAAGCCGAAACCGAGCGTTGCTCAGCTTCGAAAAGTACATCCAGCGCCCGGTTCCGGGCCTTACCGCGTGCGCTCACTACTCGCTGACCCGGCCGAGGTAGCTGCCGTCGCGGGTGTCAACCTTGACCTTGGTGTTGTTCTCAACGAACAGGGGAACCTGGATTTCGTAGCCGGTTTCCAGGGTTGCGGGCTTGGTGCCGGCCGAGGAGCGGTCGCCCTGCAGGCCGGGTTCGGTGTAGGTGATCTCCAGGACAACGCTGGGCGGGAGTTCGATGTACAGCGGGTTGCCTTCGTGGATGGCGATGTTGACCATCTGGTTCTCGAGCATGAAGTTGGTGGCGTCGCCAACCGTTGCACCGGAGACGGTGATCTGGTCGTAGTCGGAGGTGTCCATAAACACGAAGTCGGCACCGTCCTGGTACAGGTACTGGTAGTCGCGGCGGTCAACCGTGGCGGTCTCGATCTTGAGGCCGGCGTTGAACGTCTTGTCCACAACCTTGCCGGACATCACGTTCCGCATCTTGGTGCGTACGAAGGCGCCACCCTTGCCGGGCTTGACGTGCTGGAATTCGATGATGTTCCAGAGCTGGCCCTCGAGCTTCAGGACCGTGCCGTTCTTGATGTCGTTAGTGGTTGCCACTGGTTTCCTTTGGTTTCGTCAGTCTGGTGAGTTATCAGACGTTCTATGCCGGCCGGCCAGGCCGGGTGGCCCGCCAGCGCGTGTTTGTCAAAAATCCAAGAACTATTCTACCGGTAAAACGCGGACAGCCTGTGTCCCGTGGCGGATGGCTGCTCAGCAGGCAAGGTCCAGGACGTCGCGGGCCCGCTGGAGAGCCACTGTGGAGGAGTAGATCTGGGCGGCGTCAGCAGACTGGGCCACCCGAAGATCCAGGGCCCGGGCAAAGGCCTCCACCGCTGCGGAAATGTGGCCGGCCGCGTACTGCACTTTTCCCATGTAATGCAGGACGAGGGCCTCACGGTCGGTTCCCTGGACTTCGGCGAGAAGCTGCCTGAACAGCTCCAGCGCACGGTCGGGACGGTGCGATACCCGCAGCACCTCGGCCTCAAAAGTCCTCAGCCGAAAGGACTCGGGGTCCTTGAACCGCGCTTCCGCCAGCAGCTCGGCGGCCTCGGCGGCATGTCCTTCCACGATCAGGACAAAGATGTTGTCCGCGGGGTCGGTGGACTGTGCCAGGGCGGCACGGCAGGCGTCCTCGTTGACAATCTCAGGCAGCAGGGACACCGGATTGATCCGGACGCCCGGGAAGCCGGCCTCGGGCCAGTCGCTGGTGCCTGCCACGTCACCCTGCATCAGGAGGCGATTTCCTGATAGGCGGCAAAGAGCAGCGACGTGTCCGGAACATCCAGGATGCCCGGCTTGGCAATGCCGTCGAGGACCACAAAACGGAGCAGGTCCCCGCGCGACTTCTTGTCCCGGCGCATGCCGTCCAGCAGCCCCTGCCAGCGGTCCTTCCGGTACGTGACCGGGAGCCCCAGGGTCTCGAGGATGCTGCGGTGGCGGTCGGCGTCGGCGTCACTGAGGCGGCCCACGCTGCGGGCGAGCTCGGCCGCGAACATCATGCCGACCGACACGGCCGCACCGTGCCGCCAGGAGTACCGCTCCACCAGCTCGATGGCGTGGCCCAGCGTGTGGCCGTAGTTCAGGATCTCGCGCAGGCCGGATTCCTTGAGGTCTTCCGAGACCACTTTCGCTTTGACGGCGATGGCGCGCTCAATGAGCTCCCGCAGGACGTCCGATCCGGGATCTGTGGCCGCTGCGGCGTCCTTTTCCACGAGCTCCAGGATGGCAGGGTCCGCGATGAAGCCGCACTTGATGACTTCGGCCATGCCGGAGATGATCTCGTTGCGGGGCAGGGTGTTCAGGGTGTCCAGGTCCACCAGCACTCCGGCCGGCGGGTGGAACGAGCCCACCAGGTTCTTGCCTTCTGCCGTGTTGATGCCGGTCTTTCCGCCCACCGAAGCGTCCACCATGCCCAGCAGGCTGGTGGGCATGTGGATGACCTTCACGCCACGGAGCCAGGTGGCCGCCACAAAGCCGGCGAGGTCTGTGACGGCGCCGCCGCCTACTGCCACGATGGCGTCAGAGCGGGTGAAGTCGTTCTGGCCCAGTACCTGCCAGCAGAATGCGGCCACCTGGACGTGCTTGCCCTCTTCGGCATCCGGGATTTCCGCAGTCAGCGAGGTAAACCCGGCGGCGGCGAGTTCGTCACGGACGGTGTCGCCGGTGAGGCGCAAAGCGCGGGGGTGGATGACCAGCACCCGGCGGACCCGCTCACCCAGCAGGGCGGGAAGGTCGCCCAGCAGGCCGCGGCCAACGACGACGTCGTAATTCTGTCCCGCGGATTCGCCGGTGACCTTGATGACTGTTGAATCGACGCTCAATTTTCAACTTCCTGTTTGGCGGCTGCGTACTCACGCAGTGCAACTTCAAGCCGGTGTCCGAGCTCGGCGATCGAGCCGTGGCGGACGTCCATGACCAGGTCGGCCAGCCTTTCGTAGACGGGTTTCCTGGTGGCGAAGAGGGCGGACCAGCGGGCCATGGCATCGCCGGCCAGCAGCGGCCGGCCCGAGTTCCGGGCGATCCGCGTGGCAACGGTTTCCGCATCGCATTCGAGGTACACCACGGTGCAGCGGCCCAGGATCTGCTGCGTTCCGGAGTCCAGCACGGCGCCGCCGCCGAGCGAAATGATGCTGGGGGTGACTTCCGCATGCTCTACCGCGCTGGCAACGGTCCGGGCCTCGATCTCCCGGAAGGCATGCTCACCGCGCCCGGCAAAGATGGACGGGATGCTGCCGTGCGCCTCCACGATCAGGCCGTCCGTATCGACGTGCGGCACGTCCAGGCGCTTGGCCAGCTCGTGCGCAATGGCGGACTTGCCCACGGCCATTGGCCCGATGAGGACGATGGGCCGGTTACCCGGCACACCGGTTTTGCTGCCCCGCGGCACTAGTGGCCGATCGAGTCCAGGGATGCCGGAATGTTGTCCAGGTAACCCTTGATGTTGCGTGCGGTCTCCGCCACGGAGTCGCCGCCAAACTTTTCAGTGACGGCTTCTGCGAGGACCAGCGCCACCATCGCCTCGGCGACAACGCCGGCGGCCGGCACGGCACAGACGTCGGAACGCTGGTGGTGTGCCTTGGCGGGCTCCCCCGTGCTGACGTCGACAGTGCGCAGGGCGCGGGGCACCGTAGCGATCGGCTTCATGGCGGCACGGACGCGCAGGACATCTCCGATGCTCATGCCGCCTTCGATGCCGCCTGCACGGTTGGACTGGTGCGGATGATCTTGCCGTCGGAGTCCTTGACGATCTCGTCGTGGGCAGCCGAGCCACGGCGGGCAGCCGTCAGGAACCCGTCGCCGACTTCCACGCCCTTGATCGCCTGGATGCCCATCAGTGCGGCGGCGAGCCGTGAATCGAGCCGGCGGTCCCAGTGGACGTAGCTGCCCAGTCCCGGCGGCAGGCCGTAGGCGAGGACTTCCACCACGCCACCCAGGGTTTCGCCTTCCTTGTGCGCGGCGTCCACCTCGGCCACCATGGCGTCGGAGGTCTCGCGGTCGAAGCAGCGCAGCGGATCTGCGTCGAGGGCGATCACGTTGGCCGGAACTGGCAGCGGACGGCCTTCGGGAACGGTCACGCTGGCGATGGAAACTGTGTGGCTGACCAGCTCGATCCCCAGTTGCTTGAGGAACTGGGACGCCACGGTACCCATGGCCACCCGGGTTGCGGTTTCCCGGGCGCTGGCGCGTTCCAGCACCGGACGTGCTTCGTCGAAGCCGTACTTCTGCATACCGGTGAAATCTGCGTGGCCCGGGCGGGGCCGGGTCAGCGGTGCGTTGCGGGCCTGGTCGGCGAGGATCTCGGGGTCCACGGGGTCCGCAGCCATGATCTGCTCCCACTTGGGCCATTCGGTGTTGGCCACCTGGACGGCCACCGGCCCGCCCTGGGTGAGGCCGTGGCGGACGCCGCCCAGAATGGTCACCACGTCCTGCTCAAACTTCATCCGCGCGCCCCGGCCATAGCCCAGGCGGCGGCGTGCCAGCGAATCGGCGATCTGCCCGCTGGTGATCTCAACACCGGCGGGGACGCCTTCAATAATTCCCATCAGAGCCGGACCATGGGATTCACCGGCTGTCAACCAACGCAACATAATTTCCATCCTGCCACGTATGGCCGTTAGAACGCCCGTCGGGGAAGGCCGACTGCGTCACACATCACATCTATGACAGCCGCATTAACCTCTTCGCCGCGGCCGGTGAACAGGCGCACCTGTTCCACTGCCTGGTACAGCAGCATTTCCAGTCCCGGCACCACGGCACCGCCGCCGGCCTGCCACACGGTGGCAATCTGGCTGGGCCAGGGATCGTAGGCCACGTCGAGCAGGACGCCGGGGGTTCCGGTTCCCAGTCCGGCGATCTCGGCAGCCAGGCTGTCCGCTGCGCGCGGCGGGAGGGTGGAAATCACGACGTCGGCACTTGCCGTGGGCGTGGCGGCCTCGGTCATCGGCCGGACGTCGATGGCAAGGCCGACGCCTGCGGCGGCAGCCCGCGCTTCGGCTGGCCCGGGACGTGTCCCGGACAAACACCTGCGCATGGGCGGTGCCCAGATCCTTCAGCGCGGCAACAGCGGCCGCTGCCGTTCCGCCGCCGCCGAGGATGACGGCGGACGGGCTGGCGACTACCCCGGCGTTGAGGACCGCGTTGACGATCCCCGCGACGTCGGTGTTGTAGCCGATCCGCCGGACGGAGCCACCGGCTTCCTCAAAGGCGACAGTATTGACCACGCCCAGGGTGCTGGCCACGCCGCGGACCTCGTCCACTTCGCTGACCATGCCGGTTTTCAGCGGCATGGTCACTGAGAGTCCACGCCACCCTTCCTGGTTCCTGACCCGCTGCATAAAGGCCGGCAACGCCTGCTCCGTCAGGTCCACGGCCGTGTACCCGATCTCCACCCCCAGCTTGCCGTAAGCCGCGAGGTGCAGTGCCGGTGACTTGGAGTGGCTGATCGGATGGCCCAGGACGGCAGCCCGCAGGCTCATGCGCAGCGGCCCACGTTTGCCTCGCACCAGGTGTTGTACTGCTCCACGTACGTGTTGTGCTCTGCGAGGGTCTTGGAGAACTTGGTCTCCTTGGTGTCCAGGTTGATGGTGACCCAGTACAGGTAATCGTTCGTCTTGGGCTTGGCAGCGGCATCGATGGCAGTCTTGCCGGGCGAGCCGATGGGGCCCGGCGGCAGGCCCGGGTTGGCGTACGTGTTGTAGACGTTGGACTTGTCCTGGCGCTCCTCCTCGGTGAAGTTGAAGCTCCTGGTCCCCAGGCCGTAGGTCACAGCCGAGTCCACCTGCAGGAAGCCGGAGGTCTGGTCATTGGGCTTGAGCCGGTTGTAGATGGCTCCGGCAACGTCGCCGTACTCGGCCTGGCCGCCTTCAGCCTGCACAATGCTGGCCACAATGACGGCCTCGTACTGCTTCGCGGGATCGGTGATCCCCTGCGCCACAAGTTCGTCCTTGGTGGTCTTGACAAGGCTCTGGAGGATTTCCTTCGCTGGCGTGCCGAGCGGGAAGCGGTACTCCCCCGGGTGCAGGAAGCCCTCAAGGTTCTTGGCCTTGGCCGGCAGTCCAAACTGCTGCGGCGAGTCGCTGAACTCCTTCAGCTGCTGAACCGTTATTCCTGATCCCTCGGAAATCGCCTGCAGTGATTCGTCGATCCGCAGGCCTGCACTCAGGGCGAAGTAGATGACCTTGGCTTTGTCCTGGCCGAGCAGCACGTCAACGGCATCGGTGTTCTTCATCTCCAGCTTGAACGTGATAGTCCCCCGGCGAGAGGGTTCCGCCTGAGGCGGTGAATGCCTGGAGGAATGTGTCCGCGTTGGCCACCACTTTCCCGGTCTCCAGTTTGACGGCCACCGAGCGTGTGCCTTCACCCGGCTGGACCGAAACCTGGACTTCGCCGGTGCCCGGACCGGGATAGTCACTCGCCTTGTCGCTTCCCAACAGGGGCTTCAGGAACTGGGCGCCCACGGCCACGGCGGCCACGAACACCACCAGCGTCAGGAAGAGAGCCAGGAGCCTGCGCCTGCGCCGGACCTTCTTCGAGGGCTTGGTCACAACTGGTGCTCCCGACTGCCCCGGCGAACAGGCCTGCGTCGGGGTGGGTGCTCATGACTGTCGACGAACTGTTGCCCGTCCGGAGCCTGCTCTTCGTAATGATGGGCTTCGTAGTGCTGGTCCTCGTAGTGGAGTGACCTCGTCAGGATGGGCGTAATCGGCCGGGTGCGCTTCGTAGGGCAGGGCCTCCTCGGCGTGGATTCCTGAACAGGCCCAGCGTGGTAGTGCGGCTCGGAGTCCGCGTGAAAATGCTGCTCGGCGGGCGCTGTTACCTGGATGGACGGCGGGGTGTCCGGCAGCGTCGGCACTGCCGGCTGGGGTGCCTGGACAGGCTCCGGCGACTGGTTCGGCAGCCGCACCGGGCTGGTAGTCCGGCGTCACGGGTACAGCGGGCTCGCGCTCCGGCGCCAATGGAGCAACGTACTCCTGCGCGGGAGCGGAGCTCGAAAGCTTCAGGCTCCTGCGCTGGTACCGGCAGGTCCTGACCTGTTTCGTAGGCCTGTTCCGGAACCGCGTTGGATTCTTCGGTGTGCTTCTCCAACGCGCGGAGCTCTTTTCGGGTAAGCGGCCTTGCGCCACCATTGCTGGTGGCGCCTGGGGCGTCGTCGTTATTGGACGGGCTCACTGTAGCCTTCCGTGTTCTGGGATCGGGACGTGCCTTCGGAGGCGGAGCTGCCAGCCTGGGCTGACTCGCCTGGTCCGGTAGGCTGCGGACGGGGCGGCGCGCTCACGCGGCTCCCAACGTCCGTTCCCCTGGCTTTTTGCATGTCGATGGCGTGCTGGAGAATACCTGCCGCTGCAACCTGATCCACCACTTTACGGTGATTCCGGCTGCTCATGCCAGCTTCGTGCAGGTTGCGGTGGGCCGTGACACTGCTGAGCCGCTCGTCAACGAGGTTGACGGGAACGTCGAGGCCACGGCCGGCCAGCTCTGCAACCAGCAGCTCCGCGTACTCGGTGGCCATCCGGGCCGAGGCGTGTTCCTCCCCCTTCATGGTGCGTGGCAACCCGACGATGACCTGGACGGCGCCGAGTTCCTGCACGAGGGATGCGATCACCCGCACGTCGGAGTTTTTCTTCGCGTTCCGGTCGAGGGTCTTGTACGGCGTGGCCAGGATGGCATCCCGGTCACAGATGGCCACTCCCACCCGGACGGTGCCGACGTCTACCCCCAGTTTGATGCCCTGGGGGTAGACGACGGCTGCAGCAGGTTCTGTCATGGAGGCCCTAGCGCCGGGAAATGGCGTCCACGACGGCGGCAAGCGCCGGGGCCACCTTGGTGGCGTCCGTGCCGCCACCCTGGGCGACGTCGTCCTTGCCACCGCCGCCGCCGCCGAGGATGCCGGCGGCGAGCCGCACCAGGGCTCCGGCTTTGACGCCGGCTTCCCGGGCGGCCTCATTGGTGGCCACCAGGATCATGGGACGGTCGTTGCTGACACCGGCCACTGCCACGGTGGAGGCCTCGGACCCGAGCCGGTTGCGCAGGTCAAGAGCGAGGTTGCGGACGTCGTCGGCACCACCGATCTGGCCGGCGTCGTGCGCGATGACCTTGATGCCTGCGGCATCCTGGGCGCTGCCCACGAGGTTGGCTGCCGCAGCGGTGAGCTGCTCCTTGCGGAGGCGGTCCAGTTCCTTTTCTGTGGCCTTGAGCTTGTTCAGCGTGCTGGCAATCCTGTCGGCGAGCTGGCCGGACGGAACCTTGAGCATCTCGGTCAGTTCGGTCACCAGGGCGCGCTCGGCGGCGAGGTGGCGGAAGGCGTCCATACCCACAAAGGCTTCGACGCGGCGGTTGCCTGAACCCACTGACTGCTCACCCAGCAGCGACAGGCTGCCGATCAGGGAAGTGTTGGAAACATGGGTACCGCCACAGAGCTCACGGGACCACGCGCCGTCGATCTCCACAACACGCACTTCGCTGCCGTAGTTTTCGCCGAACAGCGCCATGGCGCCCAGTGCCTTGGCCTCGGCCAGGCCCATGACCTTGGTGTCCACCCGGAAGTTGTTGCGGATGGCAAGGTTGGACACTTCTTCGATTTCCGAGCGCGTAGCGGTGCTGAGGCCCTCGCCCCAGGCGAAGTCGAAACGCAGGTAGCCGGCCTTGTTGTAGGAACCGCGCTGGGTGGCCTGCGGGCCGAGGATCTGGTGCAGCGCGGCGTGCACGATGTGCGTGCCGGTGTGGGCCTGCTCGGCAGCATGGCGGCGTTCACGGTCGACGGCGGCGCGCACCAGGGCGTCCGAGGAGATCTCGCCTTCACGGACGATCGCCTTGTGCACGCTCAGGCCCTTGACGGGGCGCTGGACGTCCAGGACCTCGACGACGAAGCCGTCACCGGTGATGAGCCCGGTGTCAGCGGACTGGCCACCGGCCTCGGCGTAGAACGGGGTCTCGCTGAGGACGAGCTCAATTTCATCTCCGGTAGCGGCATGCCGGACGCGCTGGCCGGCGCTGAGGATGCCGCGGACGCGGGAATCGCCGTCGAGCTCTTCATAGCCCGTGAAGACGGTCTCGCCTTCGCCCAGCATCTCCTGGTACGCGCTGAGATCGGCATGGCCGCCCTTCTTGCCCTTGGCATCTGCCTGGGCACGCTGGCGCTGTTCAAGCATGAGGGCGCGGAAACCGGCCTCGTCCACCTTGAGCCCGGCTTCCTCAGCCATTTCAAGGGTCAGGTCGATCGGGAAACCGTAGGTGTCGTGCAGGGCGAACGCGTCGGCACCGGACAGCGGAGCGCCGGCGGCCTTGGACACCGTCACGGCATCCTCAAGGCGGGCGGTGCCCGAAGCGATGGTCCGCAGGAAGGCCCGCTCTTCGGCATAGGCGATCCGGCTGATCCGGTCGAAGTCGGTCTCCACCACCGGGTAGACGCCCTTCATGGCATCGCGTGAAGCAGGCAGCAGGTCCGGCAGGCAGGCCTTTTCGACGCCGAGGAGGCGCATCGAGCGCACGGCGCGGCGGATGAGGCGGCGCAGGACGTAGCCGCGGCCCTCGTTCGAGGGCGTGACGCCGTCGGCGATCAGCATCAGCGCGGAGCGGATGTGGTCGCCCACAACCCGCATCCGGACGTCGTCGGTGTGGTGGGGATCGTCAGCGGTTTCTGCGGAGGTGTACTCCCGGCCGGACAGCTCGGCTGCCTTGTCGATCACGGGACGGACCTGGTCGGTCTCGTACATGTTTTCGACGCCCTGCAGGATCATGGCGAGGCGTTCCATGCCCAGGCCGGTGTCGATGTTCTTCTTGGGCAGTTCGCCCACGATGTCGAAGTCGTCCTTGGAGCGGACATTGTCGATCTGGTACTGCATAAAGACGAGGTTCCAGATTTCGACGTAGCGGTTTTCGTCCGCGAGCGGGCCGCCTTCGGCGCCGTAGGCCGGGCCGCGGTCGTAGTAAATTTCCGAGCAGGGGCCGGCGGGTCCAGGCTGGCCGGTGTGCCAGTAGTTGTCAGCCTTGCCCATCCGCTGGATCCGCTCGGACGGCACGCCGGTGTTCTTCAGCCACAGGTCACGGGCTTCGTCGTCGTCCTGGTAGACGGTGACCCACAGCAGCTCCGGCGGCAGGCCATAGCCGCCGTCGTCCACGCTCTTCGTGAGCAGCTCCCAGGCGTACTTGATGGCGTCTTCCTTGAAGTAATCGCCGAAGGAGAAGTTGCCGCACATCTGGAAGAACGTGCCGTGGCGGGCAGTCTTGCCCACTTCCTCGATGTCACCGGTGCGGATGCACTTCTGGATGCTCGTGGCGCGGGAGTACGGGGCTTCTTCGCGGGCAGTCAGGTACGGAATGAACGGAACCATTCCGGCAACGGTGAACAGCAGGGAGGGGTCGCTGGAGACCAGCGAGGCGGAGGGAACCGCGGTGTGGCCTTTGCTGACAAAAAAGTCCACCCAGCGCTTTGTGATCTCCTGCGACTTCATGAGCTGTTTACATACCCTTCTTGGATCACGCGTTTCAGGTGCGTGACAGTTTGATTCAGACGGCAGTTCCGGCGAACGGATCTGCTGGTTTAATTCTCGCGCGTTTCCGGTGCGCTTAGCGCCGGGCTGCATCCTGCGATGGGACGGCCGGGGATTCGACACCGAGTGCGGTGCGGAGGTCCGCCTCCCGCTCGTGCATTCCGGACCGGACAGCGTCCGCGAAGTCGTAGAGGCCGTCGGCCAGCCGGCCGACCGCCCTGTTCAGGCCTTCGGGCCCCAGGTTCGATTGGGCTTCAGTCACCTTTCGGAACGCGATAACTCCGATCGCGACGCCGATTCCCATCCAGACAAGTCGTTTCATGTTCTGTTCTTCCGTCGCTTAGCGGCTGCGGCGGCCGGCCGCGGGCTTTTTGCGGTTGGCGAGGGCGGTGCGCACTCCGTAGCTGAAGGCTGCCACCTTGATCAGCGGTGACCCCACCGTCGCCGCAACAAGGGAGGACAACGCGGAGAGGTTCGCCGAAGCATCAGAAACGTTGGAGGCGATGCCGTCCACTTTCTTGAGCTGCTGGTTGGTGGTGGAGACCGTGGCGGTGACCTCGTCCATCAGGGGCGTGGCGCCGTCGCTGATGGACCGGATGGACGTCCGTATTTCTTCCAGGACGCTGCCCAGCTTCAGGATTGGTACGGCGAGCAGCAGCACCAGGAGCGCAAACACCCCGGCTGCGATCAGGCCGGCAATATCGCCACCAGACATAGACGTTCATCTCCTTGAAACTGACGTGGATCTTTTCCCACCGCGCACGCTGCCTTAATGCGTTCCGCAGATGTCCCCCAAGTACCTTACATACAAAGAAGCCCGTGGCGCTTGCCACGGGCTTCTTTGGATACGCTGCTGGAATTTAGCGTGCGTAGAATTCGACGACGAGCTGCTCTTCGCAGGTTACGGGAACCTCGGAGCGCTTCGGGCGACGGACCAGGCGTGCCTGCAGGGCGTCAAGCTTGACGTCCAGGTAGGCCGGAACCTGGGGCAGGACGTCGCGGTGCGCGCCGGCTGCTGCAACCTGGAGCGGAACCATGGTTTCGCTGCGGCTGTGGACGTGGACCAGCTGGCCCTCGCCGACGCGGAAGGACGGGCGGTCAACGCGGATGCCGTCAACCAGGATGTGGCGGTGCACAACGAGCTGGCGGGCCTGGGCGATGGTGCGGGCGAAGCCTGCACGCAGCACGAGGGCGTCGAGACGCATTTCGAGCAGTTCGATCAGGTTTTCACCGGTCAGGCCCTTGGTGCGGCGTGCTTCTTCGAAGGCACGGGTCATCTGGGCTTCGCGGATGCCGTACTGGGCGCGCAGGCGCTGCTTTTCGCGCAGACGTACGGCGTAGTCGGAGTCCTGCTTCTTGCGGGCACGGCCATGCTCACCGGGGCCGTACGGGCGGCGCTCCATGTACTTGGCGGCCTTGGGGGTCAGAGCAATGCCGAGTGCACGCGAGAGGCGTGCTGTACGGCGAGCACGAGTGTTGTTAGCCACTTGTGTCCTTCCAATATCTGCGGTGTGTCAGTGTTACTGGCCTCCACGATGGAGAGCATCGGCCAACCGCTGCCTTTTGCTACTGGGCACAGGGCTACCCCAAACTGAACAGAGAAATTACTGAAGGTTGGGGAGATTGCGTCCGTGCCTTGCCAGACAACGAACCATCTTAGCAGGATTACCCTGCATTCCCCACTCGCCTCAGGTGCCGCGGATGATCTTCCGCAGGCGTTCCAGGCGCACGGCAATGTCACGCTCCGCGCCGTTGGCCGTGGGCTCGTAGTAGTCCCGGCCCACCAGGTCGTCCGGCGGGTACTGCTGGCTGGCCACTGAATGCGGCGCGTCGTGGGCGTATTTGTAGCCCTTGCCGTGGCCCAGCTGCTTCGAACCCGGGTAGTGCGCATCGCGCAGGTGCGCCGGAATCCCGTTGCCCAGGCCCGCCCTGACGTCCGCGATGGCCTTGTTGATGCCCATGTACGCGGCATTGGACTTCGGCGCGGTAGCGAGGTGCACCACCGCTTCGGCCAGCACGATCCGGCCTTCGGGCATCCCGATCAGCTGCACGGCCTGGGCGGCGGCCACTGCCGTCTGCAGCGCGGTGGGGTCGGCCATGCCCACGTCCTCTGCGGCGGAAATCACAATGCGCCGGGCAATGAAGCGGGGGTCCTCCCCCGCCTCGAGCATCCTGGCGAGGTAGTGCAGGGCGGCATCCACGTCGGAGCCGCGGACTGATTTGATGAAGGCGCTGGCGACGTCGTAGTGCTGGTCTCCGGCACGGTCGTAGCGCACGGCGGCCACGTCAAGGGCACGTTCGGTGTGCTTAAGTTCAACGCTGACCGTCGAGTCGGCGTCTGCGTCGTCGGCGTCACCGAACGCCACGCCCGCGGCGGCCTCCAAGGCGGTGAGGGCACGCCGGGCGTCCCCGCCGGACAGCCTGACGAGGTGGCCCAGCGCCTCGGCACTGAGTTCCACCTTTCCGTTCAGTCCCCGCTCGTCCGCCACGGCACGCTGCAAGAGCCCTTCGATGTCCGCGTCCGTCAGCGGTTTCAGGGTCAGCAGCAATGACCGGGACAGCAGGGGCGAGACCACCGAAAAGGACGGGTTCTCCGTAGTAGCGGCCACGAGGACCACCCAGCGGTTCTCCACGCCGGGCAGCAGCGCATCCTGCTGCGCCTTGTTGAAACGGTGGATCTCGTCAAGGAACAGCACGGTAGTGGTCTTATAGAGGTCCCGCGCCGTCAGGGCCTCGTCCATCACGCGCCGCACGTCCTTGACGCCCGCGGTGATGGCGGACAGTTCCACGAACTTCCGCCCCGTCCCCTTGGCGATCACATGCGCGAGCGTTGTCTTGCCGGTCCCGGGGGGTCCCCACAGGATCAGCGAGGCAGGGCCGGCGGGACCCACGGCGTCGGTTCCGGCCGCCAGTTGCCGCAGTGGCGAGCCCTGGCCCAACAGGTGCTGCTGGCCCACCACATCGTCCAGGGTTCGCGGCCGCATCCTGACTGCCAGCGGGCTGCGTGGCCGGGTGTTTTTCCCGGTCGCTGAACCCCCGGCTGACGGCGTTTCGTCACTGCCGTCGTCGTCATTGCCGGGCCCTTGGCCGAAGAGATCATCCACATAGATAGGCTACTCATAGTTCAGCGCCACAATTCCGCATGTTCACAAGGGACCAGCCATGACCGCACGCAACACCGACGGCGTCAGCCGTCCGGGATCAGTCCGTGCGGGATCCGGCAGCGTGGGATCCCGCAGTGTGGGCCCGGGCCGTGCGGGATCCGTTCGGACCGCTTTTGTTCCGGCACCCCGCCTCGCCGGGTGGGCAGAGCGCTTCGGCGCCGCGCACGGCGGCTTTCGGCTCAGCGACGAGGACGACGGCGTACGGCTTCTGGCGGCCGACGGCACCATCGCACTGCTCCAGGCGCCATGGCCGGCCGACGGGCGCCCAGGACGCGGTGCCGGTCCGTTGGAACGCCTGGCATCCGTGGCATCCCAGCCGCGGACTGTGGGGCTGGTGCTGGTGCGGCGCGGTGGCTTTGCGGTGGCCGTGGCGCAAGAAGGCACCGTACTGGCGTCCAAAACCGGGTCCAGGTACGTGCAGTCCCGGTCCGCCGCCGGCGGCCAGTCGCAGCAGCGGTTCGCCCGCCGCCGCGCCAACCAGGCCGATGAACTGGTGGAAAAGGTGGCTGTCCACGCAGCAGCAATCTTCGGCGGCCACGTGATCGAGTACCTTGCCCCCGGCGGCGACCGGACCCTGGCGGGCCTGGTGATGGATCATCCAGCCATGCGGTCCTACGCCTCAGCCGCCCGGCTGGCCTTCCTGGATGTGGCGGACCCCAACGGCTCCGTGATGAGGAAAGCCGCCGGGGATGTCTGCGCCGTGCGGATCCAGGTTGCCGACGCCGCGTAGGCTCCAGGGCCAGGCACTTTCGACGTGGTTCGTGGGCCAGGCGCCGCCCAGTCTCTAAGTCAGGGTCCAGGAGCGCTTGGACAACCCGTACCAGAACCCTTCGATTGCAGTCTTCGCGTGCAGTTCGCCGGAGCCATAGGCCGCGCCGAGCGCCACGTACAGCGGAGCCCAGTGCTCGCTGCGCGGGTGCGCCTGCCGGGCGGCCGGGGCCTTGTTGAGGAAGTCGAGGATGGCATCGACGTCGCCGCGGGCCATGGCTTCTTCCGCCCAGTGGTCAAACTCGCTGGAGGCCGCTGGCGGAGCACTGTCCGGGCCGCCGGCCGGGTTGAACCAGCGCAGATTATGCGTGGTGAACCCGGAACCGACAATGAGGGTGCCGCGTTCGCGCAGCGGTGCCAGCGATATGCCGAGGTTGAACAGGCCCTGAGGATCAAGGGTAGGCATGGACATCTGGACGACCGGAACATCGGCTTCCGGGAACATCTCCTTGAGCGGCACGTAGGCGCCGTGGTCCAGTCCCCGGCTCTCGTCACGCTCAACGTGGTGGCCATGGCCGGCCACCAGCCTGTCAACCTCAGCCGCGAGCTCAGGCGCCTGAGGGGCGTCGTATGTGACGTCGTAGTACTTCTGGGCGAACCCGCCAAAGTCATAAACCAGCCCGGGATCCCGCTGCGTGGCGCTGAGTGTCACGGGCGCATTTTCCCAATGCGCGGAGATCATCAGGATGTCCCTGGGCTTGCTGAACGTGCCGGACCAGTCGTGCAACTGCCGGGTCCACGTGGCGTCGTCCGCAAGCGGCGGCGCGCCATGGCTAAGGAAAAGTACCGGAGGCTGGCCAGGTGATTGAGTCATAAATCCATAGTAGCCGCTTTTAATTGAAGCTTCAACTATAAACTGGCCATCGCAATGCAACGCGGGGTCACTTTTCGCCGGATAACCTCGAATTATCGGGCGAAAAGTGACCCCGCGTTGCCGAAGACAGAGGGGTGACGGTTGGGGCTCTCAGCAGCCCGTCAGGTGCCGCTTTGGGCGCTCCTGCCGGTAGATGTAACGGCCTGCTTCACGGAATCCGGCCTTGGCATAGAGTTCCTGCGCCCCGCGGTTCGCGGCGGTGACCAGCAGCCAGTAGTGGCCCAGGCCTTGTGCCGCACCGGTCAGGAGCAGGGCCCGGAGAACCCTGGTGCCGTAGCCGTGGCGGCGGACATCCGGGCGGGTGGCCATGCAGTACAGGCCGCCATATTGCTCCGGTCCGCCTGGCTGGCCAGGAGCAAACGCGAGGCGTCCGACGGCGGCGGGGACGCCGTCGTCGTCCCTCACCAGGGCGTACAGGGCAGGGCAGCCCGCCAGGATTGTGCGGGCGGTGGCGAGTGCTTCATCGCCGCCCCTGCCGTCAACGCTCCACCAGAGCCTCAGCCACTCCGCGGAAGGCTCCGCCGCGATTTCGACGCCGGCATCGGGCGCCTGCGCACCGCGGCCGTCGCCCACCATAATCACGGTTTCGGACTGCCGGGTGAAGCCTTCCGCGTCGAGGAAGGCGTTCAGTTCCCCGTTGGCGGCATTGTCAAAGACCTGGAAGATCACCGGCAGCCTGCGGCTGCGGTACCAGGCCCGGGCCTGCCTCAGAAGGGCAGGATTCTCGTGCGGGTCTCCGTCCGGCGCCATCCGCGGCCAGATCGAGTTGGCGCGCTGGGTCACGCCGTCTGCGGCGCGCAGGACCCACCCGCTGGCGTCTTCCCGGTCGGGCGCCGGCCAGGCCGCGTCCATGGCACGTTCAAGGTCCGGCAAGGCATTGCGGGCCATGGTACCCCTTCTCCGTCAACGGCAGGAGGCCCCCCGGTTTATCCGGGGAGCCTCCTGCTTAAGTTCGGACCTTGAGCCTATTTGGCTTCCGGTTCGGCCTTTTTGGGCTCTTCCGCCTTAGCCTGCGGCTTGAAGTCCACGCCGGCTTCCTTACGCTGCTGCGCCGTGATGGGCGCAGGAGCCTGCGTCAGCGGGTCGTAGCCGTTGCCGGTCTTGGGGAATGCGATGACGTCGCGGATGGACTCAACGCCGGCCAGGAGTGCCACTACGCGGTCCCAGCCGAAGGCGATGCCGCCGTGGGGCGGGGCGCCGAACTTGAAGCCTTCGAGCAGGAACCCGAACTTCGTCTGGGCGTCTGCCCGGTCCAGGCCCATCAGTTCGAAGACCCGTTCCTGAACGTCGCGTTCGTGGATACGGATGGAGCCGCCGCCGATTTCGTTGCCGTTGCAGACGATGTCGTAGGCGTAGGACAGGGCCGATTCCGGGTCCTTGTCGAACGTGTCCATGAACTCCGGCTTGGGCGAGGTGAAGGCGTGGTGGACGGCCGTCCAGGAGCCGGCACCAACGGCCACATCACCGGAGGCAACCGCGGCGGCGGCCGGCTCGAACATCGGCGCGTCCACCACCCAGCAGAAGGCCCAGGCGCTGGGGTCGATCAGGCCGGTGCGGTGGCCGATCTCCACACGGGCGGCACCGAGCAGTCCACGGGCGGCAGACTTCTCGCCGGCGGCGAAGAAGATGCAGTCGCCGGGCTTGGCGCCCACGGCGTCGGCCAGGCCGGCACGCTCGGTGTCGGTCAGGTTCTTGGCGACCGGGCCTGCGAGTTCGCCGTCTTCCTTGAAGAGGACGTACGCCAGGCCCTTGTGGCCGCGCTGCTTGGCAAATTCCTGCCAGCCGTCCAGGGTGCGGCGCGGCTGGGACGCCCCGCCGGGCATCACTACGGCGCCGACGTACGGGGCCTTGAAGACGCCGAAGTTGGTGTCCTTGAAGAACTCGGTGAGCTCGGTCAGTTCCACGCCGAAGCGGAGGTCAGGCTTGTCCGAGCCGTAGCGTGCCATCGCGTCGGCGTAGGTGATGCGCTGGATGGGCGTGGGGATCTCGACGTCGATCAGCTTCCACAGTGCCTTGACGATGTTTTCGCCGAGCGAAATGATGTCGTCCTGGTCCACGAAGCTGGCTTCGATGTCCAGCTGGGTGAACTCCGGCTGGCGGTCGGCGCGGAAGTCCTCATCGCGGTAGCAGCGCGCGATCTGGTAGTACTTCTCGAAGCCGCCCACCTGAAGGAGCTGCTTGAAAAGCTGCGGGGACTGCGGCAGTGCGTACCAGGAACCCGGGGCCAGGCGTGCGGGGACCACGAAGTCACGGGCGCCTTCCGGCGTCGAACGCGTCAGCGTGGGCGTCTCGATCTCGACGAAACCGTCCAGGTGCAGCAGTTCGCGGGCAACCCGGTTGGCTTCGGAGCGCAGCCGGAGGTTGCGGGCGGGGCCGGGGCGGCGCAGGTCCAGGTAGCGGTGCTTCAGGCGGGCTTCCTCACCCACCTCGACGTGCTCATCGATCTGGAACGGCAGCGGGTCAGCGGTGTTCAGGATGACCACCTTGTCCGCCATGACCTCGATGGAGCCGGTGGCCAGGGCGGGGTTCTCGTTGCCCTCGGGACGCTGGGAGACGGTGCCGGTCACCTGCAGGACGTACTCGTTGCGCAGACCGTGGAAGACCTCTTCTTCACGGACCACAACCTGGGCCACGCCGGATGCATCGCGGAGATCCACGAATGCAACACCACCGTGATCGCGACGGCGGCCAACCCAGCCAGCCAGGGTTACGGTTTGTCCAATGTGCTCGGAGCGAAGGGATCCGAGGTCATGTGTGCGCAGCACAGCACACCTTTCTGAAAGAGACAGCAGGGAAAACTCAAGACTAAAGATGCATAGGATCATTCCGGGAACAATCCCGTCTGAGTTTACCCGCTGGAAAGGCCCTGCTCCCCCATGAACCCGCATCGGCAGCTTCAGCGCAGGCTCGGCGTGTTTGACGCCACCTCCATCGGACTCGGCTCGATGCTTGGCGCCGGCGTCTTTGTGGTCTTCGCTCCGGCAGCAGGCCTGGCCGGCAACTTCCTGGTCCTGGCCGTTCTGCTTGCAGGCGCTGTGGCCTACTGCAACGCCGTGGCGTCGGCCGAATTGGCGGCGCGTTATCCAGCCAGCGGCGGTACGTATGTGTATGGCCGGGAGCGGCTCGGGGAATGGCCCGGGTTCCTGGCGGGCTGGGGATTTGTCAGCGGCAAGACGGCGTCCTGTGCCGCCATGGCCCTGACGTTCGGCCACTACGTCGCCCCGGACTACGCCGTGCCGGTGGCCGTGGCAGCCGTGGTCGCGCTCACCGTGGTCAATCTGTTCGGCATCACCCGCACGGCACTGCTCACCCGGATCCTGCTGTGCGTGGTGCTGGCCACCCTGGTCTTCGTGGCCGTTGCCGCCATCATCGGGCCGCATCCGTCCGGGGCGGGTGGCGGCAGCTTCGTCCCCGGCCCTGCCCCGGGCGCTGGCACCGCCGTTGCCGGCGGCATCGGCGGGGTGCTGCCCGCCGCCGGTCTGATGTTCTTCGCGTTTGCCGGCTACGCGCGAATCGCCACCCTGGGCGAGGAGGTCAAGGACCCGGCCAGAACCATTCCACGCGCCATCCTGGCAGCGCTGGGCACCGCCTTTGTGATCTACCTGGGCTTGGCGCTGTTGCTGCAAAACCATTTGAAGGACGGCCAGCTGGCGGTCAGCGCAGTTCCGCTGCTCGACGCCGTCCTTAATTCACGGCTGGCGGCCGGTGCGCCGCTGGTTCAGGCCGGTGCGGCTGCGGCGTGCCTTGGAGCACTGCTGGCGCTCATCACCGGCGTGGGCAGGACTGCGCTGGCCATGGCCCGGGAGCGGGACCTGCCCGCACCGCTGGCCCGTGTTGGCGGGAGGCACACGGTGCCGTTCGTGGCGGAATTGGCCGTAGCCGCCGTCGTGATCCTGCTGCTCGTGACCACCGAGGTGATGACCGTGGTGGGTTTCTCCAGCTTCGGCGTGCTGATCTATTACGCCGTCACCAACGCTGCAGCCTACACACTGGACGAACACCCGTACCACGCGCCCAGGTGGCTGAACGTGGCCGGCTTTATCAGCTGCCTGCTGCTGGCGTTCACACTGCCGCCCGCTTCGGTGCTGGGGATGGCCGCCGTCCTGGCCCTGGGTGTGGCGGGACGCTGGGTGGTGCTCCGCCTTCGCCGCTAGTACCGCAGCCGGCCGGCCACGCGTCCGTCGTGGGGCACTTTGGGCCACTTCGCTGGACAATCCGACGTAGGCGACGGCGGGTGCGTGTCGAAGTGCCCCATGAAGGCCGGCGGCGGACCCTGTCGCCGCCGGCCTGCGGGCCTACGGGCCTGAGCCGGTCAGGCCGGCAGGGCTGCTGCCGTTTTGACCTGAACGTGGAGATCGTCCGACGGCGGTGTCCACTGTGCGGGATCGGCTGCGGCCTGGTCTCCGGACCGGATGTCCTTGACCTGGTGGTTGCCGTCGTCGTCGGTGAACCAGACGAACGGGATGCCGCGGCGGTCCGCGAACTTGATCTGTTTGCCGAATTTCTCTGCCTTGGCGGCAACTTCGGTGGCGATGCCGCGGCTGCGGAGCTGGGCGGCGACATCCTGCGCGGCACCCCAGCTGTCATCGTTGGTCAGCGCAACCAGCACTGCGGTGGGCACGGAGCGGGAAGCCTTGGCCAGGTCCTGGCTGAGGATGCGGGACACCAGGCGGGTGACGCCGATGGACAGCCCGACGCCGGGGAACTTGCGGTTGCCCTTCGAGGCCAGGGCATCGTAGCGGCCGCCTGAGCAGATGGAGCCGAGCTGCTCGTGGCCCACCAGGACGGTTTCCACCACGGTGCCCGTGTAGTAGTCGAGGCCGCGGGCGATGCTGAGGTCGGCCAGCACCTTGCCCGGCGCACGCTGCACGGCGGCCTCGATGACCTGCTCCAGTTCGTTCAGGCCCTCCTCGAGCAGGTCGTTGGATACGCCGAGGGCGCGGACCTGGGTCACAAAGGAGGTGTCTTCGGTGCGGATTCCGGCCAGCTTCAGCGCCAGCTGCGCCTGCTCGTCGGTTGCCCCGAGCTCGGACTTCAGCAGTTCCGCGACCTTGGCGGGGCCGATCTTTTCCAGCTTGTCGATGCTGCGGAGCACGCCGGCGGTATCATCCAGGCCGATGCCACGGTAGAAGCCCTCGGCGAGTTTGCGGTTGTTGATGCGAAGGCGGAAGTCCGGAATGGGCAGGGCGCTCAGGGCCTCGGCAATGACCAGGGCAATCTCCACGTCATAGCGGAAGGGCAGCTCGCCGTCTCCCACCACATCAATATCGGCTTGGGTGAATTCCCTGGCCCGGCCTTCCTGCGGGCGTTCGCCGCGCCAGACTTTCTGGATCTGGTAGCGCCGGAAGGGGAACGCGAGGTAGCCGGCGTTCTCCACTACATAGCGGGCAAAGGGCACCGTGAGGTCGAAGTGCAGCGCGAGGGCATGCGGATCGGACTTTCCCGCCTTGGCTGCATCGGATGAGTCAGCCTCGTCGTCCTGGAGGCGGCTGAGGCCGTAGACCTCTTTGTCGATCTCGCCTTTGCGCAGCAACTGGCCAACAGTTTCCACGGCCCGCGTCTCGATGGAGGCGAAGCCGTGCAGCTCAAAAACCTTGCGCAGGGTGTCCAGCACGTGCAGCTCCACCAGCCGCTCCTCGGGAAGCCACTCGGGGAATCCGGACAGGGAGGCGGTGCGTGCCATGGTGGATGTTCTCCTCTTGATGAAAGGGCGCCTGGGACACCGCCCGGCATCCCGAAACGGGCCAGGTACGGCGGCTGTCCAGCAACTCATGCATAAACTATGTGCGGCAGTCAGTTTATGCGCCTTCCGCCTGCATCTCTAATACGCGGCTGTGGGCATGTAAGGCTGCAAGCAGACAACTGCGCCCGGACCCTGTTCAGTCCGGCTGCAGACCGACATAGAGGAGGACCCTTGGCGGCCAGTTCACGCAGTGCCCGCGAAGCCAAACGGCGCATCCAGCAGATGGAGGCAAAACGCGGGCTGCGGCGGGACCAGGAGGAGCGGCGCAAACGCGACAACTTCATCGCCGCCGGTGCGGGCACCGCCGCTGTGGTGCTCGCCGTCGTTCTCCAGCTCACGGTTTTCTCGGGCAACCCCACGGAAGACGAATTCGCTGCGGCCGAGGCGGGCCTGACCAGTCCCTCCGCCTCCCCCACCGCCTCGGCGCCGCCCACCAACGCGGCCAACATCCCGTCACCTGACACTGCCGCCGGGAAAGTGTTCACCGGAAAGCTTGCCCTTAACCGGGGCACGGTGGGCGTCGAAATTGACGGAACCAAAGCGCCCCAGGCAGCTGCAGTCTTCAAATCCCTCAGCGACGACGGCTACTTCGCCAGCAAGACCTGCCACCGGCTGACCACCAGCGAAAGCTTCGGCGTCCTGCAGTGCGGGTCAGCGGACGGCAAGGGCAGCGGAAATCCCGACTACACGTGGGGCCCGCTGGAAAACGTCCCGGCTGACAATCTCTACCCGGCAGGCACCATCGCAGTGGCGAGGACCGGAAACAATGCCTACGGGAACGGCACCCAGTTCTTTATTGTCTACAAAGACACGAAGATTCCAGCAGACACTGCCGGCGGCTATACGGTGGTGGGCAAGGTGACATCCGGGCTGGATGTGGTGTCCGGAATCGCAGCGGCAGGAATTACTCCGGGCAGCAGCGACACGGACGGCACGCCCGTGGAACCAGTCACGATAGACTCGTTCTCTCTGAAGTAGGAAGCCCGGCCTTACGGCTGCGGTGCGGTATGTGAGTATTTTCCTCCAAGCGAAAGACTTTTAGCGGTGACAGACAGTCAGAAATCCGACGAAACAGCAGCAGACCTGACCAACGCAACGGCCCCCGAGGCCGAGCAGGCAGTAGCTGACGAAGCAGTAGCCGAGGCTCCAGCGGCCCCCGAGGCTGAGCAGACAGTAGCTGACGAAGCAGTAGCCGACGAGGCTGCGGTTGAGGCTCCCGCGGCCGATGAGGTAGCCGTTGAGGCGGCAGCGGCCCAGGCCACGGTTGAGACCACCGCGGCTCCGGAGGCGGCTGCCGGACACGGCTGTGCAGGAAGAAGCGGCTGCTGGAGCGCCGCCGAGGCCGAGGCTGAAACGGTGGCCGCCGAGGCAACAGCCGAAGAGCCGGCGGCGTCACAGCCCGCGGCTCCGGCCCCCGCTCCACGTCCGGCACCGTCCCCGGCAGCCTTCGCCGCCCGGCCCAAGCCGGCCGCGGCTGCACCTGCCGCAGCCCCCGCACCCGTCGCCTCCGCGACGTCACTGGCGGAAGCTGCACGCTGGGGCCGCGTCGAGGGTGACGGCCACGTGTTCCTGACGATCGACGGCGAAGAGCACCCGGTGGGCCAGTACCCCGACGTCAGCAACGACGAAGCACTGGGTTATTTCGCGCGGAAGTATGACGACATTGTGGCGCAGGTCCTGCTCCTGGAGCAGCGCGTCAGCTCCAAGGCGCCCAGCACCGACATGCAGAAAACCGTGACCCACCTGCGCGAGCAGCTGGCAGAGCGGAACATGGTGGGAGACCTCCGCTCGGCAGAAGCACGCCTGGACGCCGTTTCCGGCCAGATCACCGAGCTGGAAAAGGCAGAGAAGGCAGAACACGACGCCGTCCGCGCCACCGAACTGGCAGCCCGCGAGGCAATCGTGTCCGAAGCCGAGGAAATCTCGGGCCAGGATCCTGCCCAGATCCAGTGGAAGACGTCCAGCGCCCGGATGAACGAACTCTTCGAAAGCTGGAAGTCGGCCCAGAAGAGCGGTGTCCGGCTTGGCCGCAGCAATGAGGATGCCTTGTGGAAGCGGTTCCGTGCCGCGCGGACTGTCTTTGACCGCCACCGCCGTGCGTACTTCTCCCAGCTGGACAGCACCAACTCGGCCGCCAAGTCGGCCAAGGAGAAGCTCATCGCCGAGGCCGAGGCATTGTCCTCGTCCACCGACTGGGGCTTCGCGGCCGGCGAATACCGCCGCCTGATGGACGAATGGAAGGCCTCCCCCCGCGCCAGCCGCAAGGACGACGACGCCCTGTGGGCACGTTTCCGGGCGGCCCAGGATGTGTTCTTCACGTCCCGGCAGGCAGCCAATGAGGAGATCGACCAGGAATACGCAGCCAACCTCACGGTGAAGGAAGCCCTCCTGGCCGAGGCCAACACCATCCTGCCGGTCAAGGACCTGGCCGCCGCTAAAAAGGCGCTCCAGTCGGTCCGCGACCGCTGGGAAGAAGCCGGCAAGGTTCCCCGCGCCGACATGGGACGGATCGAGGCCGGCCTCCGCAAGGTGGAGGACGCGGTCCGCCACGCCGAAGAGGAAAACTGGCAGCGCTCCAACCCCGAGACCAAGGCCCGCACCAACAGCGCCCTGTCGCAGCTGGAAGCAGCCATTGCCGGCCTGCAGGACGATCTCACCAAGGCCGAGCAGGCCGGCGACCAGCGCAAGATCAAGGCCGCAAGGGAAGCCCTCGAGGCGAGGCAGGCCTGGCTTGACCAGATCCAGCGCTCCGCCAGCGAGCTTTCCTAGACACCAGCGAACGGCCATCCAGGCCCGGTTCCGGTTATCCACATAACCGGAACCGGGCCTGTGTGTTTAAGGACCCACGCGGCAGGATGGATGGATGGCCACCCCGTCACCGCCCCAGCACCCGGAGTTGTACTCACCCGGGCAAACGTTCACGTGGCCGGAGCTGCAGACGTTGGCAACGGACGGAGTCTTGTCGCGGTTCCATCAGCACGGCTTTACGCTGCCCGACGTTCAGGTGTCAGCCCAGCTACGGGCCAGGGCCGCAGCCAGCGCGGTCCCGGTCGCTGTCCGGCAGCGCGTGGTAGCCGGCAGGATGACGGCAGCCTGGATCTACGGCTGCGCTGACGAGCCGGACCGGCTGGCGCTGCTGGTGGATGCGAAACGGCGGATTTCGAGTCTCCGCGGCACCCGGGGCTGCACGCTCCATGAAGTCAGGCTCGGCCCCTTCGATGTGGTCAGCATGGGTGGGCTGATGGTCTCGAGTCCGCTTAGGACTGCCGTGGATATTGCCCTGCACGTGGACACCTGCCGGGCCCTTCCGGCGCTGGCGGGGCTGCTGGCCCGCCCGGAAAACGACGTGCGGCTCCGCCTGCTTGTCCTCGCCATCGAAGCCACGCCCAGGGTCCCGCACAAGCGGGCAGCCCTGGACAAGCTTGCGCTGCTAGCTCCGGCGCTTGTTGCCGGTGGTCCGGTAGACGTCGAACACACCGTCGATGCGCCGGACGGCGCTGAGGACGTGGCTGAGGTACTTGGGGTCGCCCATCTCGAAGGCGAACCGTGAGATGGCCACCCGGTCGCTGGAGGTGTTGACGCTGGCGGCCAGGATGTTGACGTGGTTCTCGGACAGGACCCGTGTCACGTCCGAAAGGAGGGACTTCCGGTCCAGCGCCTCAACCTGGATCTCCACCAGGAACACACTCGACTGGGTGGGTGCCCAGTCAACATCCACGATCCTGTCCGGCTGGTCCTTGAGGTCCGAAATGTTGGTGCAGTCCGTGCGGTGAACTGAGACACCGGAGCCGCGCGTGACGAATCCCAGAATCGGGTCCGGCGGAACCGGTGTGCAACAGCGGGCGAGCTTCACCCAGACATCGCCGACGCCCCGCACCACCACGCCGGAGTCCGAGAACTTGGTCTTGGCCACCTGCGTCGGGATGCTGACTTCAGTGATGTCGTCGTCGGTGCTCTCGCTGCCGCCGAGGCTTTCGACGAGCTTCTCCATGACCGACTGCGCTGAGGTGTGTCCGTCGCCCACGCCGGCGTAGAGGCCTGAGATGTCCACGTACTTGAAGTCGGCCGCCACCGCCGCCAGGGCCTCGTGCGTCATCAGGCGCTGCAGGGGCAGGTTCTGCTTCCGCATGGCCCGGGTCAGGAGTTCCTTGCCGCGGTCGATTGCCTCTTCGCGGCGTTCCTTGCTGAACCATTGACGGATCTTGTTCCGTGCACGGGCGCTCTTGACGAAGTGTTGCCAGTCCTGGCTGGGTCCAGCGCCCTCGGCCTTGGACGTAAAGATCTCCACCCAGTCGCCGTGGTTCAGTTCGCTGTTCAACGGAACCAGCTTGCCGTTGACCCGGGCGCCGATGGTGCGGTGCCCCACTTCGGTGTGGACGGCGTACGCAAAGTCCACGGGGGTTGATCCGGCAGGCAGTGCCATGACTTCGCCCTTGGGGGTGAAGACGAACACCTCACGGGCGTTGATCTCGAACCGCAGCGAGTCCAGGAACTCCCCCGGATCAGAGGTTTCCTGCTGCCAGTCAACCAGGGACCTCAGCCAGCCCATGTCGCCGTCGCGGGGGCTGCCGGGACCAACGGCCGTGCGGTTGGGCTGGTCCTTGTACTTCCAGTGTGCGGCCACGCCGTACTCCGCCCGGCGGTGCATTTCATGCGTCCGGATCTGGATCTCGACCGGCTTGCCGCCGGGGCCGATCACCGTGGTGTGCAGTGACTGGTACATATTGAACTTGGGCATGGCAATGTAATCTTTGAACCGCCCGGGCAGGGGGTTCCAGCGTGAATGCATGGTGCCCAGCGCCGCATAGCAGTCCCGCACCGAATCGACCAGCACACGGACGCCCATGAGGTCGTTGATGTCGTCGAAGTCTTTGTCCCGGACCACCATTTTCTGGTAGATCGAGTAATAGTGTTTCGGCCGGCCAGTAATGGTGGCCTTGATCCGGGCGGCTCGGAGATCCTCGGTGATCTGGTCCCGGATGACGCCCAGGCTCTTCTCGCGCTCCGGAGTGCGGTCCCCCACCATCCGGACGATCTCTTCGTAGACCTTGGGATAGAGGGCAGCGAAGGACAGATCCTCGAGCTCCCACTTGATGGTGTTCATGCCGAGGCGGTGGGCCAGGGGGGCAAAGATTTCCAGCGTCTCACGGGCTTTTCGGGCCGACGATTCCGCAGACACAAAACGCCAGGTCCGGGCGTTGTGGAGCCTGTCGGCGAGCTTGATCATCAGGACCCGGATGTCCTTGGCCATGGCCACAACCATTTTGCGGACGGTCTCGGACTGGGCAGCTTCACCGAAGCTGACCTTGTCCAGCTTGGTGACCCCGTCCACCAGCATGGCAACTTCTGGCCCGAAGTCCCTTTTGAGGTCCGCCAGGGTGTACGGCGTGTCCTCAACCGTGTCATGGAGCAGGGCAGCAGCCAGAGTGGTCCCGCTCAGGCCAAGCTCGGCAAGGATGGTGGCCACAGCAACCGGGTGGGTGATGTATGGATCACCGCTCTTGCGCTTCTGCCCGCGGTGGCTGTTCTCAGCAACGTCAAACGCGCGCTGGATCAGGTCGAAATCTTCTTTGGGGTTGTTCGCGCGGACGGTACGCAGCAGCGGCTCAAGGATCGGGGAATACGTGGTGGTGCCGCGGCCGGTCAGCCGGGCCAGCCTGGATCGCGTGCGTTCACGACGGCCAGGAAATGTGGGCCGTGCGCCGGAATTGTCCACGGGAACACCCTGCACGGGGCGTGCGGAAGCGGTCAGCCCGGCCTGAACTCCGTGGCCGGGACTCTCATCCCCGCCTGCCATTGGCACCGATGCCGAACGTTCTTCCAATGAAGCACCCCTCACGACCTGTTTAATTACCCAGTCTATTCCCCAGCCAGTTCACTTCTGTAACCGGCGCTTAAATGCGTACGGGCCGGGTGGCGTGGAATTCCATCGCCGCCCGGCCCGTAGTGGATTCTGCCGTCAGGCCCCTGCGGGTGCTGCCGGTTCTTCCGTCCGGGCAGCAGTCTCGGCCCTGCGGTGCTCAACGCGCTTGGCCTGCTTCACCAGCTCGGGTTCGCCCTGGCGCAGCCATGCGTACATGGGTGCCGCCACAAAGATCGTGGCCGCCGTTCCGATGAAGATGCCGACGAACAGGGCAAGCGACAAGTCGCGCAGCGTGCCTGCCCCGAGGAGGCCGGCCCCGATGAACAGGATGGCGCCGACCGGAAGGATGGCCACCATCATGGTGTTGATGGAGCGGACCAGGGTCTGGTTCACCGCGAGGTTGACTTCCTCTGCGAAAGTCCGGCGCGTGGAGGCATCCAGATCGGCGGTATTTTCGCGGATCTTGTCGAAGACCACCACGGTGTCATACAGCGAATAGCTGAGCACCGTCAGGAACCCGATGATCGCTGACGGCGTCACCTCAAAGTCGCTGAGGGCGTACACGCCGGCGGTGATGAACATGGTCACCAGCATTGCGGTCAAGGCGGATACTGACATTTTCCAGGTCCGGAAGTACAGCGCCATCAGCACGGCGGCCAGTGCCACAAAGACGATCAAACCCATCAGCGCCTGCTTGGTGACGTCCGCACCCCACGTGGGTCCGATGAAGGTCGACGTCACCTCGTTGTCGGTGACACCGTAGGCCGTGGTGAGGCCTTCCTTGATCCTGAGCGTCTCATCGTCAGTGAGCTTGTCCGTCTGGATCCGCATGGTGGTGCCCGCGACGTTCGCAACGCGCGGCACGCTGCCGGCCACCACGTCTTCGACGACCTTTTCACCGAGGGCAGAGTCGGTGTCCTTGACGTTGGAGACGGTGAACTCGGAACCGCCGCGGAATTCGATGCCAAGGTTGAATCCGCCCTTGACCAGGGGGATCAGGATGGACAGCGCAACCGCCACGATGGCGATGAGGAACCATATCTTCTTGGCGCCCACAAAGTTGTAGGACCGCTTGCCCGTATAGAGCTCATTACCGAAAGTGGCAAAGGTGGACATTACTTGTTCTCCTTGGCTGCGCTCTTGGAGGAGCCGGTGAGCTGCTCCTGCTTTTCCGCGAGGCGGCGTTCCGCGATGGTCATGCGGCGTTCAGCTTCGCCGGCGGCACCGGTGTTCTTGGCCCGGACCACGGCAGGCTTGGCTTCCGGCGTACGCAGGCGGCCTGCGCCGCGGTACAGCGGAACGGCACCCAGGCGCTTGGGGTCGAGGCCGGAGAGCGGGTGGCCCTCCCCGAAGAACTTGGTCCGTGCCAGGAGCTGCAGGGTCGGGTGGGTGAACATAAAGACCACGATGAGGTCTGCGATGGCTGTCAGGCCCAGGGTAAACGCGAACCCGCGGACGTTGCCAACGGCCACGAAGTAGAGCACCAGGGCGGCGAGCAGGTTGACGGCCTTGGAGGCCAGCACGGTCCGCTTGGCACGCTTCCAGCCGTTCTCCACCGCGGAGACCAGGCCGCGGCCCTCGCGGAGTTCATCGCGGATGCGTTCGAAGTACACGATGAACGAGTCAGCGGTCTGGCCGATGGCCACGATGAGGCCGGCCACGCCGGCAAGGGACAGCCGGTAGTTTTCCGTCCAGCCCAGGATGGCGATGGCCAGGTACGTCAGGGCACCTGCCACCACCAGGGAAGCAATGGTGACAAAGCCCAGGGCCCGGTACTGGAACAGGGAGTAGACCACCACGAGGAGCAAACCGATGATGCCGGCAAGGAGGCCCATGCGCAGCTGTTCACCACCGAGAGTCGCGGAGATCTGCTGGTCACTCTGGATTTCGAAGCTGATGGGCAGCGCGCCGAAGCGGAGCTGGTCCGAGAGCACCTTGGCCGTCTGCTCGGTGAAGCCACCGGTGATCTGGGGACGTCCGTCCGTGATCACTGCGAGTGACCGTGGCGCGGAAATGACCTGGTCGTCGAGCACGATGGCGAACTGTGCCTTCGGATCGGTGCCTGACTCGCCGCCGGCGGCCACATAGAACTGGTTCAGGCGTTCCGTGACCTCTTTGAACTTGGCCGTGCCTTCGTCGTCGAACTGGATGTTGACGGCCCAGTCGTTGGTGACGGCGCCCTGCGCACCCTGCTGGAGCTGGAAGGAGGACGTGACAATGTTGCTGCCCTTAACCTCCACGGGACCAAGGATGTACTTGATGGCGGGCGTGGTCTCAGTAGCCGGTTCGCAGGTGACCAGGGGCTTCGTCGGATCGGAAGCCTCAGGGCTTTCCGGTCCCGGGTTGTTGCAGTCGAGGGTTTCAAACTCCCGGTAGATCTCAGCGGTGATCCAGTTGATATCGCTGCCGTTGGCCGGTTTGGCCGTCGGCTTCGGAAGCTGGGCCTCGGGCGTCTGCGCCTCGGCCGGAACAGCTGCGCCGTCTCCGTTCAGCAGGACCGGGCGGAAGTTCATGTCCGCCGAGGCCTGGATGAGGTCGCGGGTTTCCTTGGTGGGTGTACCGGGAAGGCTGACCACCACGTTGCGTCCGGACTGCGTGCTGATCTCCGCTTCGGCAACACCGGAGCCGTCAACGCGCTGGCGGATGATGGCCACCGCCTGGTTGAGCTGCTCTTCGTTAATGTCCGAACCGCCCTCAACCTTGGGCGCCAGGATCATCTGGGTGCCACCTTCAAGGTCCAGTGCCAGCTTGGGCGCCCAGCTGGCCTGGCCTGCAAGGGTGCCGCCGGCCAGTACGGCAGTCAGCACGGCGAGGATTACGCCGAGCCACACCAGTACCCGGAGGCCTGAGTTTTTGGGGCCACTTCGTGCCATTGTCGATCTTTCTCTTATTACGGAGGAACCGCCGATGCGAGCCTGTTGCTCCCACCGGCGGTGGTCCGCAGCCGTAGAGGTGTTGTGAAGCCTGGTGCCGAGAGGCAGCGGGACTAGCTGTCCTTTTTGCCCTCGTCATTGAGGCGCTTCAGGGTCTCGTCCGGGGTTTCGGCGGTTGCGGCCGGGGTGCCCAGGTCCTGGGCAGTCAGTGAAGACGCATCGTCGGGGACAACCGCAGGCTCGTCCTCAGCAACAACGGCAGGCTCCACGATCTTCGTGACTGCCTGACGGTGGACTGTGGCGAGGCTTCCGGGAGAAAGCTCCAGGACAACCTTGTTTTCGGCGTCGTCCATGGAGACGATCCGGCCGAAGAGGCCAAAGCTGGTCATGACCTCAACACCGGGAGCGAACTGGGACTGCAGCGTGGCCTGCTGCTCCTTGGTCTTCTTGTTGCGGCGGAACATCATAAAGATAAAGATGCCGAGCATTGCGAACAAGACGATGTTCATGGGATCCACAGGGAAGTTTCCGATCTGTACTGGCGTATCTGGTGTGTAGCAGCGTCCGCTTCGTTCCGCCATGCAGATGGTCGTGCTGGCCGGCAACGGCCCCTCGGGACCGCCGGCGGGAACAAAGACCCGAACGTGCCGGGTGTCATATCCAGTCTAAAGGGAAAAGCTGAAAGGACGGGCCTATTGGCTGTTCGGCGCCCAGTCAGCCGCGGCGTCACTGCTGTCGGCGTCGGATTCGAACAGATCCAGGGGCTCCTGCCCGAACACACCGGCCGGAACTGCAAAGCCGAGGTGGGTCCAGGCCGGCGCCATGGCAATGCGGCCCCGCGGCGTCCGGCCCAGAAGGCCTTCGCGAACAAGAAACGGCTCTGCCACGGTTTCCACGGTCTCGGTTTCCTCCCCCACCGCAATGGCCAGGGTGGACAGTCCGACGGGCCCGCCGCCGAATTTGGTAATGAGGGCTTCGAGAACGGCACGGTCAAGCCGGTCCAGGCCACGCTTGTCCACTTCATACATGTCCAAAGCGGCAGAGGCCGCCCGCGCGTCAATCTGCTCTATCCCGTGGACCAGCGCCCAGTCCCGGACCCGGCGGAGCAGGCGGTTGGCGATACGCGGCGTGCCACGTGAACGCCCGGCAATTTCGCTGAAGCCAGCGGAGTTGACCTTCAGGTCCAGCAGGCCGGCCGAACGCCGCAGGACCAGTTCGAGCTCGGCCACGCTGTAGAACTCCAGGTGACCGGTGAACCCGAACCTGTCCCGCAGCGGACCGGGCAGCAGGCCGGCCCTGGTAGTGGCCCCCACCAGGGTGAACGGCGGCAGCTCCAGCGGAATGGCCGTGGCGCCGGCACCCTTGCCCACCACAATGTCCACACGGAAATCCTCCATGGCCATGTAGAGCATTTCCTCGGCTGGCCTTGACATGCGGTGGATTTCGTCCAGGAACAGGACCTCCCCTTCCGAGAGGGAGGACAGGATTGCGGCGAGATCTCCGGCGTGCTGGATGGCGGGGCCGCTGCTGATCCGCAGGGGCGCGTTCATCTCGGAGGCCACGATCATGGCGAGAGTGGTCTTGCCCAGCCCGGGCGGTCCGGAAAAAAGCACGTGGTCCGCACTGCGCCCGCGCATCCGGGACGCCTGCAGCACCAGTGAGAGCTGCTTGCGGACCCGGTGCTGGCCCACGAAGTCGTCAAGGTTCTTGGGCCGGAGGGCTGCTTCAATGACCCGCTCCTCGGGCTCCTCCCCTGCCGCTACAACGGAAGGCTCAGCCACGGCTGCCTACGCGGTTACCGGCCCGCGCACCGTCCTGGCCCAGCCAGCGGAGCGTGGTCCGCAGGATTTCCGCCACATTGCCGCGGAAGGAAACTTCGGGATCGTCCGCGAGGGCCTTGTCGATGCTGGCCGTGGCGTCCTTTTCGGACCAGCCGAGGCTGGTCATGGCAGCAACCACCTGCGGCTTCCAGGCGGCTTCCGCCGCGGTGGCCGGTGCGGCCGCCCCGGCGGTGCCGTGCGGCACCAGCTTGCCGGCGAGTTCGAGCACAATCCGGCCAGCCACCTTGGGGCCGATGCCAGGTACCTTGGTGAACGTTTTGCTGTCGCCGGTGTGGGCGGCAACGCGGATGGCTTCAGGCTCGTGGACGGCGAGGACGGCGAGGGCCAGCCGCGGTCCCACTCCGCTGACGCTGAGGAGGACATCGAAGACTTCCCGTTCGTCGTCGGAGCCAAAGCCAAACAGGGTCAGCGAGTCCTCGCGGACAATCAGCGAGGTGAAGAGCTTGCCCTCTTCGCCGGTGCGGAGGCCGCTGAGCGTCTGGGGCGTGGCGTTGACGCTCATTCCCGCACCGTTGAGGTCAATCACGGCCGTGGAAAGGCCAACGTGCGCTACGGTTCCGCGAAGGAAACTGATCAAAGCCGGGCTCCTGGTGTACTGCCGGGCTCTGTGGTGGAAGGACCGGCTATCCGAACATATCTACGAATACCCTAGCAAGCGCCGCGGACATTCAGCGTGCGCGGCGCGCCTTCGCCTCGGCATCGGCCCACGCCCGCTGGGCCGGGGTCAGGGACAGGCTGCCCGGACCGGTCGTGGCCACAGCGGCGCCGCTGCCCGCCCGCCAGGCGTGGGTGATGGCCAGGGCCAGGGCATCCGCGGCGTCGGCCGGGCGCGGCGGCGCATCCAGCCGGAGGATCTTGGTGACGAGCTTTGTCACGGCCTCCTTGTTGGAGGTGCCGCTGCCCGTAACGGCAGCTTTCACTTCCGACGGCGTGTGCAGCGCCACCGGGATCCCGCGGCGCGCCGCCGCGGCGATCACTACGCCGGACGCCTGCGCCACGCCCATCACCGTGCTGACGTTCAGCTGGGAGAAGACGCGTTCGACGGCGAGCACGTGCGGTTCGTAGCGGTCCAGCCATTCGTCGATGGCCAGGGCAATGACCAGAAGGCGCTGGTCAAGGGTTTCGTCCGGGGACGTGCCCACCACGCCGACGGCCACCATCGTGGCGCGCCTGTTCCGCTCGACGTCCACCACGCCGATGCCGCAGCGGGTGAGGCCCGGATCAACGCCGAGTACGCGCAGTGTCACGCTCCAACATCCGCCCTAGGCCGCAAAGCGGTGGTTCACTCAGATTCCAGGGCGGCCTGGACTTCGTCGCTGAGGTCGGCGTTGCTGTAGACGTTCTGGACGTCGTCGAGCTCTTCCAGTGCGTCAACAAGCTTCATGAACTTCTTGGCGGCTTCGAGGTCAAGGGGCACCTCCATGGAGGGCACGAATTCGGCCTCGTCCGTGTCGTACTCGATGCCGGCTTCCTTGAGGGCGTCGCGGACAGCCTGGAGGTCCGTCGGTTCCGAGTGGATTTCGAACGTATCGCCGTTGTCCTTGACTTCCTCAGCACCGGCGTCGAGGACTGCCATCAGGACGTCGTCCTCCGTCAGGTCCTTCTTCGGCAGGGTTACCACGCCTTTTCGGCTGAAGAGGTAGCTGACCGAGCCGGGATCGGCGATGGTGCCGCCGTTGCGGGAGATGGCGAGGCGGACCTCGGAGGCCGCGCGGTTCTTGTTGTCGGTCAGGCACTCAATGAGCAGCGCGGAGCCCTGCGGGCCACGGCATTCGTACATGATCTCGGTGTAGTCGACCACTTCACCGGTCAGGCCGGCGCCGCGCTTGATGGCACGGTCAATGTTGTCCGCGGGAACCGAGGTCTTCTTGGCCTTGGTGACGGCCAGTTCCAGGCCTGGGTTGCCCTGGAGGTCCGGTCCGCCCATGCGGGCGGCAACTTCGATGTTCTTGATCAGTTTGGCGAACGATTTGGCGCGGCGGCTATCGAGGATGGCCTTCTTGTGCTTGGTTGTTGCCCATTTGGAGTGGCCTGACATGCTTTACGCGTCTCCTCTGATCATGCGGATAAAAAGTTCATGTACGCGTTTCTCCCCAGTCACTTCCGGGTGGAAGGAGGTGGCCAGCAGGTGGCCGGAACGCACTGCAACAATTCTAGCCGTCCCGGGCAGGGCCGCCGCGTGGGACGCGTGTTCTGGATCGGCCGGCTCCACTTGGGCGAGGACCTCCACGCCCGCGCCGACGCGCTCCACCCACGGGCCGCGGATGAACACCGCGTGAACCGGCGCCACGCCGGATTCCGTGGCGCTGAAGTCCAGGCTCTTGAAGTCCAGGTCGGTTTCGAACGATTCACGCTGCCGTCCGAAAGCGTTACGGCGCACCGTAATGTCCAGCCCGCCGAAGGTCTGCTGCGGGTTGCCGGCGAGGTCGGTGGCCGGATCGGCGATGTCATCGGCCAGGAGGATCATGCCGGCGCATGAACCGTAGACCGGCAGTCCGTCGCGGATGCGGTCCTTCAATGGTTCCGCCAGCTCAAACGCGCGGGCCAGCTTGTCGATGGCCGTGGATTCGCCGCCAGGAATGATGAGCCCGTCGAGGCCGTCCAGTTCTTTGGGCCTGCGGATTCCTACGCCGGCCGCGCCGGCCGCTTCGACGGCCCGGAGGTGTTCACGGAAGTCTCCCTGGAGAGCCAGGACGCCGATCCGCAGGCCTGCGCCCACGCGTGTGGAAGCGGCCGAAAGGGGGTTTGTCATCCATTCAGCATAATGCGCCGTCAGGCTGCCATCGTGCGTGCGGTCCCTCCTCGGGCAGGGTTCTATGCCGTTGCTGGGATATATTACAGAGCATGCTTTACATCAGTGTTCCGCTCGGCAAGCTGGTCCGCCGGGTGTCCCGGCTCAGGGGTGGCGGGTCCGCCCTGCCCGGGCTGGTGGTCGAAAAAATCGACCCCGGCTTTATGCAGCGGACGCTCGCCACGCTCCCCCACGGCGTGGCCGTGGTGAGCGGAACCAACGGCAAAACCACCACCACAAAGATGGTGGTTGAACTCCTGGAAAGCCAGGGCCTGAAGGTGTTCACCAACCGCACGGGCAGCAACTTCACCCGCGGCGTGGCGGCAGCCCTGCTCGGCGAGGTGGACTGGCGCGGCCGGCTGAAGGCCGACGTCGCCGTCCTGGAACTGGACGAAGCCCACGCCGTGCACTTCGTGAACCGCGTCCCGCCCCGCTACAGCCTCCTCCTCAACGTTCTCCGGGACCAGCTGGACCGCTTCGGCGAAATCGACAAGACGGCCCAGCTCCTGCAGCACATCGCGGCTAAAACCAGCGGAACGGTGGTCCTCAACCGGGAGGACCCGCGGGTGGCACGCATCGCGGAGACCCTCACCGGCCAGGACGTCCAGTACTTCGGCCTCGACGACTCCCTCCTCAGCACTTTCCCCAACGACGATGACATGCGGGCTGCGCCCGGCAGCCCGGCTCCCGCAGCCCTCCCCCAAAAGCCCGCCGCCGACGTCGTACTCCGCAAGGTGGGGCCCGACACCGCAGATTTTGAGTACGACGGCGCCACGGTCACCACCGCGATGAGGCTCCGCGGCGTCTACAACATCTTCAACGCCGCGGCGGCGCTGGTTCTGGCCCGCAGCATCTGCGGCGGCGGGGCCGCGACTGCCAACCACGCCACACTGCTTACCGCACTTTCCCAGGTGGAGCCGGCCTTCGGCCGCGGCGAAAGCCTCACGGTAGACGGCCAGCCCCTTGACCTGGTGCTGGTGAAGAACCCCAGCGGCTTCCGGCTGGGCCTGAAGTCGTTCCCGGCAGGCGGCTACGCCACCATGATCGCCATCAACGACAATTACGCTGACGGCCGGGACATGTCCTGGCTTTGGGACGTGGAATTCGATTCGCTGCGCGACGGCGGCGTGGACCAGCTGACCGGGTCCCGGGCGTACGACATGGCGCTGCGGCTGCAGTATGACGACGTCCGGATCGGCGCGGTCCAGACGGACATTGCGCCCGCGCTGGCAGCCTTCATCCGTGAAGGCAAGGGGAAGCCGAAGCGGATCTTCTGCACGTACACAGCCATGCTGGCCATCCGCCGCGAGCTGTCCAAAATCACCGAAGTGGAGGTGGTCTCATGACTTCCGGGGCAACTGGCTCACATCAACCGTCATCGGAGCATTCCGTGTCCAAGGGCACCATCCGCGTCCTGCAGCTGTATCCGCGCGACATGAACATTTACGGTGACTGGGGCAACGCCCTGGTCCTGAAGCAGCGGATCAGCTGGCACGGCTACACGCCGGAGCTGCTTGAGTACAACGTCGGCGACGAGTTTCCCGCCGACGTGGACCTGATTGTGGGCGGCGGCGGGCAGGACAGCGGCCAACTGGTCATCCAGGATGATTTGCACTCCCGGGCCGGCGTCCTCACCGGGCTGGCCGAGGACGGCGCGCCCATGCTGGTGATCTGCGGGCTCTACCAGCTGTTCGGGCGCTTCTTCAAAACCCGCCTGGGTACGGTCATTCCGGGGATCGGCGTCCTTGACGTGGAAACCCACGGCACGGACGAACGCCTGATCGGCAACGTCAAAGTGTCCACCACGGAGTTCGGCGAGGTCCTGGGCTACGAGAACCACAGCGGGCAGACCACGCTGGGGGCCGGCGTCCGGCCGTTGGGAACCACGCCGAAAGGGACCGGCAACAACAGCAGCGACGGCCACGAAGGCGCGCGCTACAAGAATGTGGTGGCGAGTTACCTGCACGGTTCGCTGTTGCCCAAGAACCCCGCCATTGCCGACTTCCTCATTCGGACCGCCGCCGAACGGAAGTTCGGGGATTTCGTCCCGGGCACCCCGGACGACGACTATGCGGTGCTGGCCCGCGAACACGCCGCCCGGCGTCCGCGGTGAGCTGACGCGGTTCCTGCCAGCGCGCCCTTGGCCCGGAGGTGCCTCAGGGTTCCTTAGTGATCAGCAGTTCGTGCGCACCGGCAGCGGCCGCGCCCATCGACTCCACAACGGTGGTGGTCCGCTTCCTGGTGTCGGCGTCGGCTTTGGCTGTTGCGCAGATGCCCTGGGGCGCGTCCGATGCGACCGAACACCAGCGGTATGGATCGCGGACGATGACTGAAGGAGCCCAGGCGAGGTCCGATGCCTTCCACTTTCCTGCCGCGTCCTGGCTGAACTGCGCACGGACCAGCAGGCCCTCGTTGTTCACGACGTACCAGGGCGACAGTTCGGTCACACCGTTGCCCAGCCCGTAGACGATCCACGTGCCCTTGTATTTTTCGATCGGCAGCACGGAGTGGGTGTGGTGGCCGTAGATCATGGTGAACTGGCCGCTGTCCACCAGGGCGTGGGCCACTTTTTTCTGCTGGGCATTCGCTTCGCTGGCGTACTCGTCGCCCGCGTGCATGGCGCCCAGGACGATGTCAGCGCCGAGTGCCCGGGCTTTGACGGCCTTGGCGATCATGGTGGGGGCGTCAAGCATGTCCACCTGCCAGGGGTATTCCGGGTGTTGGTCATTGAGGCCGTAGGTCCCCTGGATGATGGCAACTTTCGCAGCGTCGGTCTGCAGAATCAGGATGCCCTGCGACTCGGTCTTCGTGCGGTAGGAACCGGTGTGCTTCAGACCTGCAGCGTCCAGGGCGTCCAGAGTCCGCAGCAGTCCGTCGGTGTTCCGGTCGATGGTGTGGTTGCTGGCGGTGGTGCAGGCCTGGTAACCCACGGCTTTGGAGGCTGTGATGATCTGCGGCGGAACGTTGAAAGACGGGTAGGCGGCGAACGGACCGTCGGGCACGGCCACGGGCGTTTCCTGGTGGCAGATCGCAAGGTCGCTGGCCCGGATGTACCTGCGCTGGCCCTCGAGGAGCGGTGTGAAGTCGAGCCCGGGTTTGCCTGCCGCGGCGGCGTCGTCGCGGGCCTGCTGCCAGAGCTGGGCGTGGACCAGCATGTCGCCGGTCATCAGGACGGACGTGCAGCGAAGCGTGGGGCAGGCAGGTCCGGCACCCGGGGTGGGCGTAGGCGTCGGAGTCGGTGACACTGACGGGCTTTGCTGCGCCCCGGCGGTTCCGCCGGTGGAATTCCCGGCAGTCCCGGCCGGGACATCGCCATGCTGTTCAGCGACCAGGCCGCAGGCAGCGAGCAGCACGGCCATGGCGACAGCCGAAATGGCCGCCCCGATTCTGGCCGCAGCGCTGCCATGTTTGTTCCCCATAAGCGCCATTGTAGGATTGGCGGCCACCAAAAACCGGGAAGCCGCGCATTGAGAAGCATGCACCGGTATGAAAGGTTAGCGTGATGACGAATCCCCTCCTCAGCACCAGCGCCCTGCCCTACGGGCTGCCGCCCTTTGACCAGCTCGGACCAACCGAATACTCCGAGGCAGTGAACGCCGGCCTGGCGGAACATCTGGCCGAAATCCAGGCGATCGTGGACAACCCGGCGGGTGCGACCTTCGAGAACACCGCGGTGGCCATGGAGAGGGCCGGCCAACTTCTCCAGCGGGCCGCGGCCTCCTTCTTCACGCTTGTCTCGGCCGACGCAACCGACGCGATCCGTGACCTGGAGACTGAACTTTCACCCCGGTTTTCCGCCCACCAGGACGATGTCTACCTCAACCGTGCCCTGTTCGACCGGTTCGCCGCGATTGACACCGCCGGACTTGATCCTGAGTCTGTCCGGCTCGTGGAGGAGTACCTGAAGGAGTTCCGCCAGTCCGGAATCCAGCTCGATCAGCCCGGGCAGGACCGGCTGAAGGAGATCAATGCCGAGCTTTCCACGCTTGGCACGGAATTTGGGCAGCGGGTCAAGGAGGGCATGAAATCGGCGGCTCTGCTGCTGGAGCAGCGCCGAGGATCTGGCCGGCCTGCCGGCAGACGATGTGGCCAGCGCCGCTGAGGCGGCCCGCGCCGCCGGCCACGAAGGCAAATTCCTGCTGACGCTGATCCAGCCCAGCAACCAGCCCGCCATGGCTGCCCTCGAAAACCGGGACGTCCGCCGTCGGCTGTTTGAAGCATCGATCGGCCGGGGCAGCGACGGCGGCAGCCTGGACGTTATGGACCTGGTCAGATCGATGGCTGGACTGCGCGCTGAAAAGGCTGTCCTTCTTGGCTTCGCCAACTATGCCGAACTCGTGGTGGACCGCCAGACGGCCCCTGATTTTGGGGCAGTCCAGTCCATGCTGAACAGGCTGGCCCCCGCGGCCGTACGCAACGCGGATGCCGAGGCTGCGGCCCTGGCCGAGCTTGCCGGGCATCCGCTGGAGGCCTGGGACTGGGCGTTTTACTCGGCCAAGGTGCGCCGGGAGAAGTTCGCCGTCGACGAACAGGCACTCCGTCCCTATTTTGAGCTGGACCGCGTCCTCCGGGACGGCGTCTTCTACGCTGCCACGTCCCTTTTCGGTATCACTTTCCACGAACGCAATGACCTCACCGGTTACCACCCCGACGTCCGCGTCTGGGAAGTCCGGGACCGGGACGGAAGCGGGCTCGGACTGTTCCTGGGCGACTACTACACCCGCGAATCCAAGCGGGGCGGCGCGTGGATGAACTCGCTGGTTGACCAGTCGGACCTGCTGGGCGGCCTGCCGGTGGTGATCAACAACCTCAATATTTCGAAGCCGCCGGCGGGTGAGCCCACCCTCCTGACGCTGGACGAGCTGCGAACCACGTTCCACGAGTTCGGACATGCGCTCCACGGTTTGTTTTCCAACGTGACGTACCCGCGGTTCTCCGGCACTGCGGTCCCCCGGGACTTCGTGGAATACCCGTCGCAGGTCAACGAAATGTGGATCTTCTGGCCTGAGGTGCTGGCCAACTATGCCCGGCACCACCTCACGGGCGAGCCGCTCCCCCAGGACGTGGTGGACAGGCTCAATGATTCGCGCCTTTGGGGCGAAGGGTTCGCCACCACCGAATATTTGGGTGCCGCGCTGCTGGACCTGGCCTGGCATGTGCTGGACGGAACCGGCGTCCCGGACGATGTTGTAGCCTTCGAAGCTAAATCGCTGGCCGCAGCGGGCGTGGCCCACGCCCTGATTCCACCGCGTTACCGCACCGGCTATTTCCAGCACATCTTTGCAGGCGACGGCTATGCGGCCGGCTACTACTCGTATATCTGGAGCGAAGTCCTGGACGCAGAAACCGTTGACTGGTTCACCGAGAACGGAGGCCTGAACCGCGACCAACGGCGAACGCTTCCGCCAGGAACTGCTGTCCCGCGGAAACAGCCGGGACCCGCTGGAATCCTTCCGCGCCCTCCGGGGACGCGACGCCAAACTCGAGCCCCTGCTAAAGCGCCGCGGCCTCGACTAACCTCTCTCCCACTCAAAGAACGACGGCGGCGAGTCACCCACGAAGGTGACGCACCGGCCGTCGTGCGAAGTTGCTCAGAGGCAGGTACGGGTTCCGGCAGCGTGCGTAAAAGGGGCCCTGCGCCGCTCGCCGCGAAGCGGCTTTAGCGGGCGTGGGGAATAGCGAGCCGAGGATCACGCCGTCCGGCTGCCTTAAGGCGCACGGTGACTACCAGCCGCGCTCGGCGAGGCGGTGCGGCTGCGGGATCTCGTCCACGTTGATGCCCACCATGGCTTCGCCCAGGCCGCGGGAGGCCTTGGCGATGACGTCGGGGTCATCGAAGAACGTGGTGGCCTTGACCACGGCGGCGGCACGCTGGGCCGGGTTGCCGGACTTGAAGATGCCGGAACCGACGAACACGCCGTCGGCGCCGAGCTGCATCATCATCGCGGCGTCGGCCGGGGTGGCGATGCCGCCGGCGGTGAACAGCACCACGGGGAGCTTGCCGGCGGCGGCGACTTCCTTGACCAGTTCGTACGGGGCCTGCAGTTCCTTGGCCGCGACGTACAGCTCGTCCTCGGGCAGGGCCGCGAGCTTGGCGATCTCGGCGCGGATCTGGCGCATGTGCCCGGTGGCGTTGGAGACATCGCCGGTGCCGGCCTCGCCCTTGGAACGGATCATGGCCGCGCCCTCGTTGATGCGGCGCAGCGCCTCACCGAGGTTGGTGGCGCCACAGACGAAGGGAACCTTGAAGTTCCACTTGTCGATGTGGTGGACGTAGTCGGCCGGGGTCAGGACCTCGGACTCGTCAATGTAGTCCACGCCCAGGGACTGCAGGACCTGGGCCTCGACGAAGTGGCCGATCCGGGCCTTGGCCATGACCGGCACGGAGACGGCGTCGATGATCTTGTCGATCATGTCCGGATCGGACATGCGGGACACGCCGCCCTGGGCACGGATATCGGCCGGAACGCGTTCCAGCGCCATCACTGCAACGGCACCGGCATCTTCGGCGATGCGGGCCTGTTCAACGTTGACGACGTCCATGATGACGCCGCCCTTGAGCATCTCAGCCATGCCGCGCTTGACGCGGTTGCTGCCCGTGACGCTGTTCGCGGACGAACCGGCTTCGCTGCTTACATCAGGTGTAGACACAAAAACCCCTATGGGTAGATAGATGATCTTCGCCGGACGTGAGGGCGGCACAAAGCCGAGGAGTACACGCACCGGGTTGCCGGATCCATTGACCGGGCAGTCACAATACTAGTCCCCCGGCGGGCGGCGGGCTTATCAGCTTAATCCGTGGCCGCGGACTCTGCAAGCGCCTGGCGGTGGACGGTCGCGATGCGCTGGCAAATCGTGATGAGGCTGGCCAGTGCCAGCAGTCCAAGCGTCACCAGCAGAACCACCGGGGGCAGCCCCAACCCGGTGAATCCGGTGACCACCAGGACCGAAACCAGTCTCTCGGCACGTTCGGCGATGCCTACATTTGCCGTGAAGCCCAGGGACTCAGCCTTGGACCGCGCGTACGAGACCACCATTCCCAACACGAGGCAGAGCATGGCAGCGACGGCGATCGCGTAGTCGGCTCCACCGGTGAAGAACCAGATGGCCACGCCCGCAAACAAGGCGCCGTCGGCGATCCGGTCCAGCGTGGAGTCCAGGAAATTACCCCACCGGCCGCCGGTGTCCCGCATGCGGGCCA
This sequence comes from uncultured Actinomycetota bacterium, assembly GCA_963741285.1. Taxonomy (GTDB): domain Bacteria; phylum Actinomycetota; class Actinomycetes; order Actinomycetales; family Micrococcaceae; genus Arthrobacter. The sequence goes on along the minus strand of CAVUHH010000025.1, from coordinate 668,244 downwards.
TGATGCCATCGAGCACGTCCGAGAAGATGAACGCGGTGATGAACAGGGTGCCCCACCAGAGCTGGCCGAGGGGGTAGAAGACCAGGGCTCCCACCACCACGCCGGCGGTGCCGATGACCGTCACCGCGTCAGGGGAAACACCGATTTTCAGGAGCCAGCGGGCAAGCGGGGTGAACAGCGCGGTGAAGAAGCCGCGCGCGTGCCTATTCAGCATCCGTCTCCCCGGGCCAGGCCTCGGCAACCAGCTGGCGGACCTCGTCGAGGGTCTGCGTAATGGCTTTGGTCTGGGCGATGATCGGGAAGAAGTTCCCGTCGCCGCCCCACCGCGGAACAATGTGCTGGTGCAGGTGGGCCGCGATGCCGGCACCACCCACGACGCCCTGGTTCATTCCCAGGTTGAAGCCGCCCGGGTTGGACACCTTGCGCAGGACCCGCATGGCTGTCTGGCTGATCTCGGCAAACTCCGCGGTCTCCTCCACGGTGAGGTCCGTGTAGTCCGGGACATGCCGGTAAGGGCACACCAGGAGATGGCCCGGGTTGTAGGGAAACAGGTTGAGGACCACGTAGCAGGTCTTCCCCCGGTGGACGATGAGGGCTTCCTCGTCGGTCCGTCCCGGGCCCACACAGAACGGGCAGTCGTTTTCGTTCTTGAACTGGTGCTGGCCGCCCTTGATGTAGGCCAGCCGGTGGGGAGTCCACAGGCGCTGGAATGCGTCCGGTACGCCCGCGAGATCAAAGTCATCGGTCACGCCGGCATCCCCTGGATATCCTGCGCCTGTGTTCTCCTGCACCGTGTTCTGTTCCGTTTCCGCTAGCTGGTCCGGTTACGGACGGCTTCCGTGATCCGCTTGACGGCCTCGGCCACGGGCACGCCGTTGTCCTGGCTGCCGTCACGGAAGCGGAAGGACACCGCCCCGGCCTCGGCGTCGTCGCCGCCGGCGATCAGGACAAACGGGATCTTGTCCTTGCTGGCGGTGCGGATCTTCTTGGGGAACCTGTCCGACGACGTATCCACCTCGGCGCGGATGCCCGCCGCCTTGAGCTGGTCAACGACGTCGAACATGTACTCGTTGAACGTTTCGGCCACCGGGATGCCCACCACCTGGACCGGGGAAAGCCACGCCGGGAAGGCGCCGGCGTAGTGCTCGGTGAGCACACCCATGAACCGCTCGATGGAACCGAAGAGCGCGCGGTGGATCATCACGGGCCGCTGGCGGGTGCCGTCGGCTGCCTGGAATTCCAGTTCGAAACGCTCAGGAAGGTTGAAGTCCAGCTGGATGGTGGACATCTGCCAGGTCCGGCCGAGGGCGTCCTTGGCCTGGACGGAGATCTTCGGGCCGTAGAAGGCTGCTCCGCCCGGATCTGCGACCAGTTCCAGGCCGGATTCCTCGGCCACTTCGGCGAGGGTCCTGGTGGCTTCTTCCCAGGCGGCGTCCTCGCCGACGTACTTCTCCGGGTCCTTGGTGGAGAGCTCCAGGTAGAAGTCGTTCAGGCCATAGTCCTTCAGCAGGTCAAGCACGAACGTCAGGGTCTTGGTCAGTTCGTCCTTCATCTGCTCGCGGGTGCAGTAGATGTGGGCGTCATCCTGTGTCATGCCGCGGACCCGGGTCAGGCCGTGGACCACGCCGGACTTTTCGTACCGGTAGACGGAGCCGAATTCGAAGAGCCGCAGCGGCAGTTCACGGTAGGACCGTCCCCGCGAGCGGAAGATCAGGTTGTGCATGGGGCAGTTCATCGGCTTCAGGTAGTAGTCCTGGCCGGGCTTGCGCACGGTGCCGTCCTCGTTGAGTTCGGCGTCCACGTGCATGGCCGGGAACATGCCCTCCTTGTACCAGTCCAGGTGTCCCGAGACTTCGTACAGGTGGCCCTTGGTGATGTGCGGGGTGTAGACGAACTCGTAGCCGGCATCGACGTGGCGCTGCCGTGAGTAGTCCTCCATCTCCTTGCGGATGATGCCGCCCTTGGGGTGGAACACCGGCAGGCCGGAGCCCAGTTCGTCCGGGAAGGAGAAGAGATCGAGTTCGACGCCGAGCTTGCGGTGGTCGCGCCGCTCAGCTTCGGCAATGCGTTCCTGGTAGGCCTTCAGCGCGTCCTTGGTGGGCCAGGCGGTGCCGTAGATGCGCTGCAGCTGCTGGTTCTTCTGGTTGCCCAGCCAGTACGCGGAGGAGGACCGGGTGAGGGCGAAAGCGTTGGAGATGAGCTTGGTGTTCGGCAGGTGCGGGCCGCGGCAGAGGTCGCACCAGACGGTGGTCCCTTCCTTGCGCTCCACATTGTCGTAGATGGTGATGTCGCCGGCGCCGACCTCCACGTTGACGCCTTCGCCTGCTTCGGCGGCTTCATTCTTTTTGCCCAGCAGTTCAAGCTTGTAGGGCTCGTTCTTCATGGCCTCGCGGGCTTCATCCTCGCTGACCACGCGGCGGACGAATTTCTGGTTCTGGTTGATGATCTTGAGCATCATCTTCTCGAGGGTCTTGAGGTCCTCGGGGGTGAACGGCTCGGCGACGTCGAAGTCGAAGTAGAAACCGTCGGTGATGTACGGGCCGATGCCCAGCTTGGCGTCGGGGCGCAGCTGCTGCACGGCCTGGGCCATCACGTGGGCGGTGGAGTGGCGGAGCACGTTCAGGCCGTCCGGGGAATCGATGGTGACACCCTCGATCTCGGCGCCCTCGGGCAGCTCCTGGTCCAGGTCCTTCAGCTCGCCGTTAACGCGGGCCACAACAACTTCGCGGCGCTCAAAGAAGAGTTCCGCACCGGTTGTCCCGGTAGTCACCTTGGTCTCTTCGCCATCGACGATGAGGGTGATCTGCTGGGCATCTGACACGGGTGTCTCCTATTCAAAGTTTTAGGCTTCATAGCTTGCGGCATACGGGGACCACAGCCAGCCATCGTCAATGCTATCGGTTCCGCCAGAGGCCGACCAACGGGACCCGCGGGGCGCTGCGGCTGTTGGGACACCTGCGATGCGGCTCAGCCGCCCATTCCGGTGATGGCAAGGCTTCGGCTGATTCCGTCGAGGGGATGCGGCACATCGGTATGCTCCACCTGATTCGTCGGGAACGGCAGGGTCTCCACCCGGCTCAGGTCCCAGGCCATGCTGGCACTCAGGCTGATCCCGCGTGGACCGGTCCGCCGGGTGGTGCCGCGGATGAGCAGAAGCCTGGTACCGAACAGGAGCAGCCCCGCCTGTTCCTGGGCTTCGTGGAAGAAGACGGAGTCGATGCAGCCGGTGCCGTCATCGATGCTGATGAACACCACCCGGCGCCCGCCACGCATGGGCGGGGTCTGGGTGGCAATGCGCACCCCTGCCACCAGAACCTCCGTGCCGTTGCGCAGGCCCAGCAGCTTGTCAGCCGTGATGACACCCAGCCTGTCCAGCATAGGCCGGTGGCTGTCCATCAGGTGTCCGCTGACATCAATGGCCATCAGGTCTAGTTCAGCCCGGACGTTTTCCACCAGGGTAGGAGCGGGAAGCCCGGGCTTGACGTTGCGAAGTTCCACATCCCCGAGCGGCAATGACAGCTGCCCTTCCATCACCTCGGCACCCTTCCGGGTACCACTGGCTGCCTGGAGCTGCTGCAGGTGCTGGACGAGGTCTGCACGGTTGGCGCCGCCGCCCGACTCCCGGTGCAGGGAATCAAAGGCACCCAATTGCGCCAGCCTTTTGATGCTCGGTTTGCTGAGCCTGGACCGTGCCCTGAGGTCTGCAAGGGAGTCGTAGGGCTGGCCGGCGACAATCCGTTTGAGCTCGGCCCCGGAGAGGCCATAAATCCCGTTGAGGCTCAGCCTGATCCCCAGCTTCCCAGCATCCGGCCCCTCCGCCACCCGCTCCACCCGGTATTCGGCATGGCTGCGGTTGATGTCCAGCGGCAGGATGGGGATGCCCAGCCTGCGGGCCTCGGCCACCAGCAGCCGCTTGGGGTACATCCCGGGATCGTGCTCCCACAGCCCGGCCAGGAACGCCTCGGGATGGTGGGCTTTGAGCCAGGCGGACTGGTAGGTGGGAACGGCGAAGGCAGCTCCGTGCGCCTTGCAGAAACCAAAGCTGCCAAAGGCTTTCAGGGTCCCCCAGACCTTGTCCACCACTTCCGGGGAATACCCTCTGATCCTGGCCTCCTTGCGGAAGAACTCCTCCACTTTCAGTTCGAGGACCTCATTTCCCAGAGCCCGACGGAACTCATCCGCCCGCGCCAGCCCGCACCCGGTCATCACGTCAAAGGTTTTCAGGATCTGCTCGTGGAAGACGGTGACACCGTGGGTTTCCTGCAGCACGGGTTTCAGGTCAGGGTGCGGATAGACTTCCGGCGCGAAGCCGTGCCTGTGTTCCAGGAAGGGCCGCACCATGTCAGATTTCATCGGCCCCGGCCGGAACAGTGAAATGTCGATGATGAGGTCGTTGAACTCACGCGGGGCCATTTTGCCGATCAGCTCACGCTGGCCAGGTGACTCGATCTGGAAACAGCCCAGGGTGTGGGTGCTGCGGATCAGTTCGAAGGTCGGCTCATCATCCAGCGGCACGGCATTGAGATCGATGTGGCCGTTCTCCGCGATGTAGTCCGGCCCGGTACCCGTCAGGCCCGGCCGGGTGGGCCCCGGCCGCAACCACTTCTGCTTTGGAAGGATGGATCCGGATGACTTCCCGGACGGCAAACGCCATGGCGCTCTGCATCCTCACCCCCAGGACATCAAGTTTGAGCATGCCCATGGGATCCATGTCGTGTTTGTCGAACTGGCTCATGGGCAGCCCCAGCCCGCTGGGCTGGACAGGGGTCCGGTCAAGCAGCGTGGCATCGCCCAGGATCACTCCGCAGGGATGCATGGAAATATGGCGGGGCAGCCGGTCCAGCCGCTCGGTGAGGTCCACCAGCAGATCAAGCTGTTGATTTTCGGCGAAGCCCCGCTGCTCCACCCGCCCTGCGAACTCCCGCAGTTCGGGTTTTTCAACCAGCGCTTCACGGAATTTCCGGGCCGAAAAACGCCACAGCTGCTTGGCGATCTCACCGACGTCGCCATCGTCCATGCCTAAAGCCATTCCGGCATCCCGGACAGCGCCGCGGGCCCGGTACCCGTTCTGCATGCTCATCAGCGTGACCCGCTCGGCACCAAACCGGTCAAAGATCTTTCGGTACACGTTGTGCCGCTCGGCGCTTTCGACGTCGATGTCGATGTCCGGCAGCGTTGCCCGGTCCTGGGACAGGAAACGTTCAAAGATCAGATCGTGCTGCAGGGGGTCCACCTGGCTGACATCGATCAGGTAATTGACCAGGCTGGAGGCACCCGACCCGCGGGCTGCCGCCCTGACCCCCATGTCCAGGATCATCCGGGAAACTTCCGCCACCGTCAGGAAGTAGGAGGAGAATCCGAGGTTCCGGATGATCCCCAGCTCATGCTCCAGCCGCGAGCGCATTTCCTCTGCCAGCTGAGCCGGATATTCCCGGGAACCGCCTGCTGATCCCTGCCTCGCAGCGTTGGACCAGTTCAAGGTGGGGGTCCTGGCTGATGCCTATGACCGATGCCTCCGGGACCACAGGCTGTTTCCATCCCATGTCAGTCTCCGGGTCAATCCGGCAGAAGTCGGCGAGCGCCTCAGTCTGCGCCATCAGCTGTTTCAGGTCAGCTGTGCCATACCCCGCGGCGCGGATGATTTCCTTGCCCAGCAGAAGCATCTGCCCTGCTGATTTGAGCCAGCCCTGCCCGTTGGGCTGGAGCAGTGGTTCGGCGGCCAGTTCCGGCAGTGACTTCAGGGTCCGGGCGGAGTCGAGGACGTCCGCCGTGGCGGCACCGTCCTCGGCGCAATAGCGGACAGCATTGGTGAGCACGGCCGGGACATGGTGTTCTTCCGCGAGTTTGAGCATCCGCACTGCATGGGCGGTGCTCAGGGGCGCCCCGGGGCGAGGTGAGCTGGGAAACCACTTCGGCCACCAGGGTTCCTGCGGGCATGGCTTCCAGCCATCGCTTGAAGAGGGTTCGTGGCCGCAGGTAGCGCCGGCCGCCCATGGCTCGGCCGACGTCCGAATCCGGGCCGATCAGTACTGTCAGGACCGGCTTGAGGGTCTTGGGGTCAAGCGTCCGCGAGGCGAGTTCGGCACGGGTGACAGCCACGGGCACCGCTCCCCCGGCCTTTCCGGTGGTGCGGGCATGGGCGTCGGACACCAGCCGGCACAGTGCGCGGTAGCCCGCCCCGTTGTTGTGCCCCCGGGCAAGTACCACCACCCTGCCCGCGAGCTGCGTGCGGTGGTCGCCGTCGTCGTCGAAGACCGCAAGGTCCACGCCCACTATGGGGTCGATTCCGGCAGCCATGCATGCTTTGAGGTGTTTGATGGTGCCGTACAGGCCGTCCCGGTCCGTGCAGGCAAGGGCTGTTGCGCCGTCCGTGGCGGCAACCTGGGCCAGTTCGTCGGGCCAGGAGACTCCGTAGTGCGCGCTGAAGGCGGTGGAAACGTGGAGGTGTGTGAAGCTCATGCTGTTTTGGGGTGGAGTGCGTCATGGATACGCAGCAGCCGCCAGCGGCCACTGCCGAGGTGCCTGCTGAGGTCCAGGGTGAGCGGCTCACCGGCATCGGCCGGGTCCGCCCGGACCTGGACGCGCCAGATCTCGTGGTCAACCAGTCCCGGTCCGCTGCCCAGCGGCGCACGGCGCTCCTCTGCCCACCACTGCCGGCGTTCGTACCACCGGACAGGCTCGGCACACACCGTGTAGTGCCGCCCGGCCCACTGGATTTTCAGCGGCTGGCCGGCAGCAGTGCAGACGACATCCACGGACTCGCTGAACATACCCATGGGCGCCTCCGGGAACTGAACTGAGCCGATGCACGATGCTGACTGCAAGATGCTGCTGGAAAAAGATATTCGAATACATGTTCGAATAAATCCAGTCTACGACGGTGTCCCGACAAAACCTAGACAGGGGTGGACGGACGGCCAACAGGGGGGCAGGATTGTGGCATGAGCTCCCAAAACGCACTCCTCAAGCACGTAAGCATCAAGGCCGAGGAAGAAACCCTCGTGGCGACCTTTGATATCGACGGCAACATACCGGGAGCGGGTGCGTACGTAGTCGGGCTCGTAGCGGCCAGCCCTGATTACTCATCACAAAGACGGCTGGGCATTGAGTTCATGAACGGGGAGGCAATCGCCTTCTACTCGTTCAGCCACGATCAGAGCGCCGAAGAAAACTATGATCTTGGCGGCGTGACGCATTCCGGAAACACCATCACGGGGAATTTTCCCCTTGCCGCCGTCCACGGCCTGGGCAAGGGGCACGTCATGTCAGCCTTCAGCGAGGCTGACGGCCGGGAGTTCCAGTCCGGCGTCGCCGTCGAGGAAGCGCTCTAGCTTCAGCTGCTCTCTTTGTGGACCTTCATCTCGAGTTCGATGAAGCCCGAGATCATGGCCCGGTACGTGGATTCCACGATGTCCGGATCAATGTCCCTCTTTTCCGCGGCTCCGCGTACGTGCTCAATCACCCGTTCCACCCGGCCCGGGGCGCGGACCTCAGCGTCGTCCCCCTTCAGGGTTCCGGCGATGCGGATCAGGCGTTCACGCCGCGCTATGAGGGTGACAATCTGATCGTCAACCTCGTCGACCGCAATCCGAACGGCAGCGAGCTGTTCCTTGTCGGCCAAAGCGTCCCTATCGTTTCCTTGAATTGTTGCCATCAACTGAGAGTATCGAAGCATGCAGCCCAGAGTCGACTTCATCTCACTAGGCGTTCGCAGTGTAGACGCCTCCCGCCGGTTCTACGCGGAGGGCCTTGGCTGGCCCGTCCACCGCGAAATGCCCGGCGATGTGGTGTTCATCCAGGTCAACCACGGACTGATCCTGTCCCTGTGGGACGCCGGGCAGATGCACGCCGAAGCGGGGGTAAGCGCTCCCGGCCCGGTCCCGTGCATCACGCTCAGCCACAACCTTGCCAGCCCGGAGGAGGTGGACCAGGTGATGGCCGAAGCCCGGGCAGCCGGCGCGGAGATCGTTGCCGAGCCCGTCACCCAGCCCTGGGGCGGGTACAGCGGGTATTTCGCCGATCCTGACGGCTTCCGCTGGGAGATTGCGTACAACCCCACGTGGGCAGTGGACGACGACGGCAAGGTCACCGTTTAGGGGCACGGCGCCTTAGTACGTCAAGCAGTTCGTCAGAACAGCGCCTCCACCGGCCGGATGAGTTCCGGCGAATTGTTGCGCACGTTTCCCACCTCGGTACCGACGGAATCCACGTGCCAGTCGGCCGCGACTTCCTTCACATGGGCCCGGACGAGGTCCACGAGGAAGGCGGCGTCATCGATCTGCGGGTCCAGCCACGACGCCATGGTGGCCCGGTCCATGGGCAGCGGCACCCGGTCGTGCAGCTCCGTGAGCTTGCCGAACACCGTGGACTCGGCACCCGGCGGCGGGGTGTCTGCGGTCAGGATGGACGTGGACAGCATCCACCGGCCAGGATCGCCGTCGGCCTTGGACGGGTCCTTCCACCACTCGTACAGGCCGGCGAACACCAGCCCGCTGCTTTTCCCCGGGTGCACGTAGTAGGGCTGCTTGGCCTTCCCGGTCCCCTGCTTCCACTCGTAATACCCGTCGGCCGGCACAGCGCAGCGCCGTGACCTGCACGGCCTTGCGGAACGCCGGTTTCTCCAGCACGGTCTCGCTCCGGGCATTGATCATCTTGGGGCCGATGCCCGGATCCTTGGCCCAGGAGGGAACCAGGCCCCAGCGGGCCACATGCAGCTGCCGCACCGTGTTGTCCTCGATCAGCCGTTCCAGGACAATGGGCACGCCGTCCGTGGGCGCCACGTTCCACGACGGCGGAAGGTGCACTTCCTCCTCCAGCTGGGCGTCAAATTCGGCCAGCAGGTCACCCACGGCCCGGGCCATCACATAGCGTCCACACATGGCTCCAGCATGCCATTACCGTTATGCAGCTGCTCATCCGCCGGCCCGGCCGCTGGGAATAGCCGGCCCCGGGTTACGGTTGAAGGGATCGAACCCCCTCAACGATTTCAGGAGAGCTCCGTGGACTTTACCCCCGAGAACGGCACCATCACCATGTTTTCCACCACCTGGTGCGGCTACTGCAACCGGCTGAAGAAGCAGCTGGACGCCCAGGGCATCGGCTACACGGAAATCAACATCGAAGAGGTAGAGGGAACGGCCGAACTCGTGGAGCAGCTCAACGGCGGCAACCAGACAGTCCCCACCGTGCTCTTCCCCGACGGCACCGCCGCCACCAACCCCTCAGTTGCCGAGGTAAAGAGCCGTCTCGCAGCCTGAGACCTGCAGCTCATGTGGTAGACAGAACGGGACCAACATCCGTGTTGGTCCCGTTTTTGTCTATCTGCATTGAGGGAGCCTTCCGTGGTCCATAAAGTCAAAGGTGTCGTTGCCCGCTCCAAGGGCGCCCCTGTCACCCTGGAGACCATTCTGGTCCCGGAACCGGGTCCGGGCGAGGCCCTGGTGGACATCCTTACCAGCGGCGTCTGCCACACCGACCTGCACTACAAACTCGGCGGCATCAGCGATGATTTCCCGTTCCTCCTGGGCCACGAAGCCACCGGCGTGGTCAGCGCCGTGGGCCCTGACGTCACCAATGTTGTCCCGGGCGACCGTGTAGTCCTGAACTGGCGGGCCGTCTGCGGCAACTGCCGCGCCTGCAACCGTGGCGAAGCGCAGTACTGCTTCAACACCCACAACGCCACCCAGAAGATGACCCTTGAAGACGGCACGGAGCTCTCTGCCGCGCTCGGCATCGGCGCGTTCATCGAGAAGACCCTCGTGGCCGCCGGCCAGTGCACCAAGGTGGATCCCGACGCCGATGCTGCCGCCATCGGCCTCCTCGGCTGCGGCGTGATGGCCGGCCTGGGCGCCGCCATCAACACCGGCGGCGTCAAGCGCGGCGATTCCGTCGCTGTCATCGGCTGCGGAGGGGTGGGTGTGGCCGCCATCGCCGGCGCCGCACTCGCCGGCGCCACCACCATCATCGCCGTCGACATTGACGCCGAAGAAGCTGGAGCGCGCCAAGGAACTCGGCGCCACCCACACCGTTGACTCCTCCGCATCTGACCCGGTGGAGAAAATCCGGGAACTCACCGGCGGATTCGGCGCTGACGTGGTGATCGACGCCGTCGGCCGTCCCGAAACCTACAAGCAGGCGTTCTACGCCCGCGACCTCGCCGGCACCGTGGTGCTGGTGGGCGTCCCGACGCCGGACATGACCCTGGAACTGCCCCTCCTGGATGTCTTCGGCCGCGGCGGATCCCTGAAGTCCTCCTGGTACGGCGACTGCCTGCCGTCCCGGGACTTCCCCATGCTGATCAGCCTCTACAAGCAGGGCAAGCTGGACCTGGATGCGTTTGTGACCGAGCGGATCACCATCGACCAGGTGGAGGAAGCGTTCGACAAGATGCACTCCGGTTCGGTGCTGCGCTCGGTGGTGGAGCTGTGACCGCCGCACCCGCGCCCGCTGCCGGCACCAACGGCGGCCCGCTCCGGATCGACAGGCTGGTCACCTCCGGAACGTTTTCGCTCGACGGCGGCACCTGGGACGTGGACAACAACGTCTGGATCGTGGGCAACGACGCCGAATGCGTGGTGATTGATCCTGCGCACGATGCCAAGGCCGTTGCCGCGGCGGTGGCCGGCCGGAAGCTCAAGGCCATCCTGCTGACGCACGGGCACGATGACCACATCCGTTCGGTGGGCGACTTCTGGGACCTGGTCCAGGCCCCCATCCACCTCCACGAGGCGGACTGGATGCTCTGGAAGAGTGTCTACCCGGACGTGGAACCTGACGTCCGCATCAAGCACGGTGACGTGATCGAGGTGGCAGGCGCCGGCCTGACCGCCCTGCACACGCCGGGGCATTCACCGGGTTCGGTGTCCTTCCACCTGGCTGACGGGCCCGACGGCGAGGGCACACTCTTCAGCGGCGACACCCTGTTCCAGGGCGGGCCCGGAGCCACAGGCAGGTCCTACAGCGACTTCCCCACCATCATCGAGTCGATCAGGACGTGGCTGCTGCCTCTCCCGGCCGGCACGGTGGTCCGGACCGGGCACGGCGACACCACCACCATCGGAGCCGAAGCCCCGCATCTTGATGAGTGGATCGCCCGCGGCCACTAGGCCCAACAGCCGAAGCGGGCTACGCTTCCCTGCCGTACACGCTGCTGAAATCGGCGTGGCGGAGGGTGGCGTGGCCCGCATACGCGGCCACCACCGCATCCTGGACGGCCTGCACCGTCAGCCCCGGCACAAGGTCGTTGGCCGCGCCGGCGGTGGCCGGGTCCCAGTCCAGGCCCAGTGCCGCATAGCTGTCCGTCAGGACGCTACGGATGGGGGCGGAGTTTTCCACCACAATCACGGAACTGAACAGCCAGCCGCCGCTCACCACACGCTGCGCCGTGCCGATCAGCTTGACCAGGTGCGTCGGGTCAGCCGGGTGGACGCCGTGGACGCTGAACTCCCCCGGGCAGTACTCGCCGGGGATCTCGCCGACGGCGGCCTGAACCCCGACGTTCCGCAGGGCCTGTGCCAGCAGCTCACCAAAGAAACCGAACCGGCTCTTGGAGCCGGCAATCGCATCCGCGTCGGGCATGATGTGGTCCACCACCAGGGTGCCCTGATGGTAGGCGGCGGCGCGGCCGCCGGCCTTCCGCACCAGGGGTTCGAAGCCGTGGTCCCGGCAGGCCTGGGCTGCCGCGTCGAAGCCAGGCAGGCGCGTATCCCGCTGGCCGAACGCCACGGTGGGGGCGGGGCGGTACAGCCGGAGCGTGGGGCCGATCCTGCCGGCCTTCGCCTGGGCCAGCAGTTCGAGGCCGAATTCAAGATCCCGTGCGGCGCCCAGCGAGTGGTCCTGGCGGACCACGGTGAGCGTCCGGAGTCCCGCCTCGACGTCATGCATATTGCTAAGCTCCCTTATGGTCATATTGCAATTCCTTGTTGTCGCCGCCGCATTCGCGGTCATCGACGCCATCTGGCTCAAGCTGATGAACCCGTTCTACCGCAGCCACATCGGTGACCTGCTCGCGGACAAGCCACACTTAGGTTACGCCGTGGTTTTCTATGTCATGTACATCGCCGGGATTCTGTTCTTCGCGCTGCGGCCGGCGCTCGACGGCGGCAGCTGGCTGACCGCCGTCGGCTACGGTGCCGCCCTGGGAGCCTTTGCGTACGCGACCTATGACCTCACCAACGCCGCCACGCTTAAGACCTGGCCGCTCCAGCTGATTGTGGTTGACATCCTCTGGGGCGCCGCGCTGACCGGGCTTTCCACGCTGGCCGGATGGCTGGTGTTCCGTTCCACCTGACGCCCCGGCGAATAGATCGACCTGAAACGAACGGACTGTTACGTCCCGTCCCCCGCCGGGTGGCTACACTCAGGAACTGGCTGCACCCCCGACACTCCCTCTGGAGAGGCAATCCACTGATAAAAGTCATTAGCTACAACCTTCGCAAGCACAAGGCCAGCGGGGAGCTGGTCGCCCTGGCCCAGGACTTCGGCGTCGATGCGCTGTGCCTGCAGGAGTGCGACACCACTGACCTGCCGGACACGCTGGGCCAGCTGCAGTTGGCCGATTCGACCAAGGGCAACCGGCTGGGTCTGGCCATCTACTACCGGCCTGACCGCTTCACCTCGCACGGGACCCAGACTTTTGCGCTCAAGAAGTCCCTGCACGACATGGTGCTGGCGCCAGCCCACGAGCGGCTCATCGGCACCCGTGTGCGGGACAACGAGACCGATCACGAACTTGTCATTGGCTCGTTCCACGCCGCGCCGCTGACGGCCACCAACTCGCTGCGGCGCAACCAGATCAACGCGGCACACAAGGAACTGCTGGGGATGGGGACGGGCCTGATGACCCTGATGGTGGGTGACTTCAACTATCCGTTCTTCACCAAGAACCTCACCGAACACATGAAGGATTCCGGCTACGAACTCTCCCTCAGCAACCGCAGGACGTACACGCGGTACAAGATGTTCAAGGGCCACTTCGACTTCGCCACGTCCCTGGGCCTGAACATCGAGAACGTGGAAACGCTGCCCCGCGGGGCATCGGACCACCTGCCCATCCTGGTGACCGCCGAATATGGCCAGGACTCAACCCCCCTGCAGGAGCCCCCGGCTTCCTGACGGTATCTCTTTGGAGGCCTGCGTGCGGCACGACTGGATCAGCAAGGCACTACCGGTCGTTGGCGTGGTGCAGGGCTACAAGCCGTCCTGGCTGAAGCCGGACCTGGTGGCCGGGGCAGCCCTGAGTGCCGCCCTGGTTCCGGCCGGGATGGCGTACGCCGAGGCCAGCGGGCTCCCTGCAGTGAACGGGCTGTACGCCTCGGTGGTGCCGATGATCTTCTATGCATTGTTCGGTCCATCCCGGGTTGTCATTGTGGGGCCGGATTCGGCGCTGGCACCCATGATCGCGGCCGCCATCCTTCCGCTGGCCGGGCAGGATCCGGAGAAGTCGGTGGCCATGGCCGGGGTTCTGGCCATCCTGATCGGCCTGTTCCTGATCGCCGGCAGGGTCTTCAAGCTGGGTTTTGTGACGGGATTGCTGTCCCGGCCCATTCGCGTGGGGTACCTGAACGGCATCGCGCTGGCGGTCACCGTCAGCCAGCTTCCGCGGCTGCTGGGCATAGATGTCTCAGCGGACGGCCTCTTTGAGCGCCTCACGTCCCTGGCGGATGCCGTCCTCGGCGGGGGCATCAATCCCGTCGCCCTTGCCGTGGGAGCAGGCAGCCTTGCCGTCATTGTTGCCGGGCGCTTCCTGCCGTGGAAAGTGCCCAGCGTGCTGTTTGCCGTGGCGGGGTCCATCGCCGTTGTGGCCGCACTCGGCCTGGCCGGACAGCTGCCCATAGTCGGTGCACTGCCGCAGGGGCTTCCGGCCCCTGCCCTGGGCGGCATCGGCATGGAGGATGTGCTGTCGCTCGTGGGCCCGGCAGCAGGCATCGCGCTGATTGCTTTCGCTGACACCTCCACGTTGTCCAAGAGCCTCGCGGCGCGCCGCGGAGTGAGGGTCAACGGCAACGAGGAAATGGGGGCATTGGGTATCGCCAACGTGGCAACCGGCGTGCTGGGCGGCTTTCCGGTGTGCGGCAGTTCCTCTCGCACACCCATAGTGCTCGACGCCGGGGCGAAAACGCAGCTCAGCGGCGTGGTGGCAGCCCTGCTCGTGGTTCTTTTTATGGTTGTCGCACCAGGGCTGACGGCGTTTCTTCCAACCGCCACCCTGGCCGCCGTAGTCATCGTGGCGGCGGCGTCGCTGGTGGACGTCAAAACGCTGGTGCGCCTCGTCAGGATGAGCAGGACGGAAGCCCTGCTGCTGGTGGTCACGTTCCTCGGCGTCGCCTTTGTGGGAGTGCTTCCGGGAATAGCCCTGGCCATTGGGCTGTCCCTTCTGGCCTTTGTCCAGCGCGCCTGGGATCCGTACCGCACCGAGCTGGCAAGCCTGGCGGGCGTTCCTGGCTTCCACGACGTGGACCGGCATCCCGAGGGGCGGCGGGTGGAAGGCCTGGTGATTGCACGCTTCGATGCACCGCTCTTCTTTGCCAACGGGGAAGTGTTCGCCGAACACATCCGCAGCCTGGTGGACGGCGCGCCGTCGCCAGTGAAGTGGGTCGTCGTGGCGGCCGAGCCGATCACCGGCCTGGATACAACGGCATTGGATGAGCTGGTCCAGCTGGACGACGAACTGGCGCAGGACGGCATCAGCATGGTCTTCGCGGAAATGAAAGGCCCGATCAAGGACCGCCTGATCCGGTTCGGAGCGGGCGCACGGTTCGATGCCGACCATTTCTTTCCCACGCTGGACAACGCGGTGCACAGCTACAAGAAGGACGCCGGCGTCGAGTAGTCACCGACGTCGACCAATCACCAAAGCGGGCAGCTCCAGACAGCCGGCTGTCAGGTCTGGCGGAGCGTCAGGATCTGTTCTGCGCGGCCGAAGGGTCCCTGGAGATCATGCAGGACGGTGGACGTCAGGCCGATGCCGTCGGTGCCGAACGAGACGGCGTTATCCAGGCCCAGCCATTCGCCCCCGGGCCGGCGGTACATGTGGATCTGCAGGTCCAGGTTCGGAAAGGCATAGCTGTCCTCGCCCGGGGTGACCCTGGCCGCAATCCCGTTGGCCGTGTCCACCAGACCCATCAGGCGGGCGAAGTCACCGCTGTCGGCTTTATCCGTCAGGGGGTGCCCGGTGCGCAGCCAGACCGTCCCGGCACCTTGCCGGTGGCCCTCGGCAACCCGCATCTCCAGGGAGCGGATGTACCCGCCTGGCCAGATCGCGGCGCCGTCGAACGGCTTGCAGTCATCCGGCGCCGGAATGGGGGCATCCTCGACGGCGGCCACCGCGGAGGTGTCACTGGTGATCATCCGCCACGCCGTGGCACGGATGGCCACGCGGCCGTTGGCCACGAGTTCTGCCTGCAGCAGCTCAATGGTCCGGCCCGGGCGCAGGGTGGTGGTTTCGATGCTGAACTCGCCGCCGGGAATCAGGCCAAGGATCTCGTAGCTCAGGCGGGCCATCCGCATGTCGGTGCGCGGCTCGTGCCGCTCCAGGCTGTCAGCCATCAGTCCGGCGGCCGGCGCCATGTGCTGCTCGTGCTCGTTCCAGGCGCCCTGGGCGTGGATGGTGGAGCGGAAGTGGCCGTCACCCAGCGCCTGATAGTAGAAGGGACCCTCGGCAAGTTCAGGCAGTTCCTTGGTCAACGTTGGCCCTTTCTGACGGTTCTGAACGGTTCTGGGTGAATGAAAATTAACTCTATCCGGTGCCGCGGACCAGGAATGACGAACACAACAAAATGTTGGCGCCCGCGGAACGCTCCCGGACTAGACTCTGAAATTGGTCCTGTCCGCGACCCTCAAAGCGAGGTGTTCCACGAATGCGCGTCATCAGTTACAACCTTCGGAAGCACAAGGCAAGCGGCGAGCTCCTCGCCCTCGCACGGAATTTTGGCGTCGACGCGCTGTGCCTGCAGGAAGTGGATTCGGGCGACCTGCCCGACACGTTGGGCCCGCTGCACCTCGCGGACACCACCAAGGGCAATCGGCTGGGACTGGCCATCTATTACCGCTCCAGCCGGTTCACCGCCGTGGACACCCAGTCCTTTGCGTTGAAGAAATCTGTCCACGACAGGGTGCTGGCGCCGGCCCACGAACGGCTCATCGGGACACGCGTCCTGGACAATGAGACCCAGCACGAGCTGGTGATCGGCTCGTTCCATGCGGCACCGCTGACTGCGTCCAATTCGCTGCGGAGGAAGCAGATCCATGCGGCGCACGCGGAGCTGCTGGGCATGGGCAGCGGCCTGATGACGCTGATGGTGGGGGACTTCAACTATCCGTTTTTCACCAAGGGTCTGGATGCCCACATGAAGAACTCGGGCTACGCCCTATCGCTGAGCAACCGCCGGACCTACACCCGGTACAAGGTGTTCAAGGGGCACTTCGACTTCGCCACCTCGCTGGGCCTGGACATCGCCAGCGTTGAAACCCTCCCGCGGGGCAAGTCCGACCATCTGCCCATCCTGGTCAACGCGGAGTACGGCCGGGACTACTGAGGCCGCCTACTGACGGCTCTCACTGGTGGCGCGCGTCTTACTGATGGCGTGCGCCGGGATGCTCCAGGAGGCGTAGCCGCAGGTCCGGCCAGGCTTTGGCGAATCCGGGGTGCAGTTCCTTCCGGTCCACCTCGTCCAGCGGAACCCACAGGAGTTCGAGGCTTTCCGGATCGCTGATCACGGGATCAAACGGCGCCGTCACCAGGACCGCAACGGTGGTATAGCTCCAGTAACCGATGTCGAGCACCGAGGTGTAAAGCACGTGTACACCGTCCGCCGGTACCGCCGCTTCCTCGTGCGCTTCGCGCAGGGCGCCCGTGACGGCATCCTCGTCCTGATGCAGGGCACCGCCGGGCAGCCCCCAGGTTCCGCCGTTGTGGCTCCACAGGGCCCGGTGCTGGAGGAGGACGCCCTTGCCGGGGTCGTACGCCAGGACGCCTGCCGCACCGAATCTGCCCCAGAACTTGCCCCGGTCACCCTCCACCCAGGCATCGCCGGGGTTCCGCGGCCCGGCCAAGGCAGGGGGAACCCGGGAACTGGCATCAGGGGACGTGGCAGTCAGGGAATGATCCATGCCTCAAGTCTGACAGGTGCGCGCCCATCCTCAGGTGCCACACGACGTCCCGTGTCAGCCGGCGGGGCCTGCCTGCCCGCGTTCGACGGCGAAATCACCGCCGGGGTACATCACTGTTTCGTGTCCGTCGTCGAAGCGGACCAGGTACGGCGGATGGCCCTCCTGGCCCCGGACTTCCACGATCACCCCGTGCCGGTCGGACGATCCCACCGTCCTCCCCCGGACGATGATCCTGTCCCCTTGCGCTGCCTCCATGGCAATCACCTCCAAGCCCCAGAGTACGACTGACCGGGATCGGCGAACAGGGGTCAGTCCCTGCCCGCCGCGAGCAGCGCGTCCGTGGCGGTATCCGGTTCGCCGTCGAAGAACTGTGACAGCACCGTCTTGAAAACGGTCTCGCCGGGCGCAGCACGCAGGAAGAGCGTCATGGAGGAGTGCAGTTTCCTTGCGTCCATCCTGCCCAGGATGTCGACGGCGGTCCGGCCGGAGTGGGTGGCGACGGCCAGGCTGCATTCGAGCAGCCGTGGTCCCAGGACGTCATGCTTGAGGTAAGCCTGCGCTTCCGCCAGCGAACCGATGGCATATTTGACGGACGTGGGGCTGCTGCCAAGGCCGGAGAGCTGCGGAAAAATGAACCACATCCAGTGGCTGCTCTTTTGGCCGAGCTGCAGCTCCGACAGTGCCTGCCCGTAGGTTCCGCCGCTGTCCTGGGCATCAACAAAGCGTTCCAGGTTGAAGGGGTGGTCCATGTGCTCCTCCATGTCTTTGCTGTGCGTGGGCTCCGGGATCCGGCGTCAAGACCATTGTCCAGAGCAGAGCGACCTGAAGACAACCAATGGACGAACGCTTCGACCAGGGTTGACGCGTTCAAACAACCACTGTGATGGCTCCGCATGTGAGCAGAAGCTCCCCGCTGCCAGCGTCGACTGCCCGGCTCACGGAATGGCGACATGTTCGTCGACCCTGTCGTTGAACGGAGGCTCATCCGGGCAGTCGACCGAGGCCATGGCAGGGCCTCCGGGTTCCGCCTTGTAACGGACGCAGGCGCTGACGGTCCTCTGCTCTGCCCACCAGCCACCACTGGTCGTCAAATGTTCGCGGTAGTACCGGTCCGCGTAGAAGACACCGTTGGAGTCCCAACCGAACAAATGCGGGACGTCAGCTCCCTGGAGTCTTGACCGCACGAGGTCCCGGTTGGACGTGTCCACTGCCGCGGTGTACTGGGTAAACCAAACCATGCCCTCGGCAGATCGTTCCTGGATGGCGCTTCGCCCCATCTCCTCGATGCTCGGACCGGCGCACGATGACGCGACCAGCATAAAGGACACTGCGCAGCAGAGCTTCCAGTCACGTGCCATTCATCCCCCAAGAGTCGTGAAGCCCCAGCCTAGCCGGACGTGAACCCTATGCAGGCACTTCTCGTCGATGACAGCGGCAGGTAGCCCAGGGAACAGACGGCCTCCTAGGCAGACCGGGCAGTGATCTCGGCGGTGAGGGTTGCCGCATGGCGGATCGACTCGTCAGGATCCTGGTGCCAGCGCGCGATCACCACGCCTGCGCGTTGGCGGTCCGTACCATCCAGCGCCGCCAGCAGGGGAACCACAACGTCGGCGATCAACGAGTCAACCAGTGCGGCAGCATGCGCCGACCGGATGAAGCCCTCCAACCTGGTCAGGTCTGAGTGGCGCAGCAGGGCCACCCTCGACTGCAGCAGCACCACCGCGGCGAGCCGGCGTTCATAGACCGGCCGCTTGCCGGGGCCAGGCTGGCCCCAGAGCTGGGAGGCCAAGGCGGTCACGTCGTCGTGGGCCAGGCCCTTGAACTTCCGGCCGGCATCACGGATGGTGCCCCGCACGGCTCCCACCGATGCCCCGTAGGAAGCCAGGGCCCCGCCCACGCGTGACTCCACCTCCTCTGCCCGGTACCAGGTGCCTTCATTCTGCAAGGTGGTGTCGATGAAACCGGCGGCGTCCTGTACTGATTGATTCACTGACGCCACCTACCGCCCCTGGCGCCCGGCCGCTGCGTGCTCGATGCAGTACGGCGTCCACGGCCGGGCCTCCAAGCGGCCCTCCGCGATCGGCTGGCCGCAGACCGCGCACACGCCATAGGTGCCGTCAGCGAGTCTCTGCAGGGCGGCTTCAACCTCCCTAAGTCCGGTACTGCTCTGGTTCAGCAGCGCCGACGCCTGGGACAGCTCGAAGGCAATGGTTGCGCCCTCGGGGTCGTGTTCGTCATCCACATTGGAGTCCTGGCGGGCAGCATTGGCTGAGGAGATGTCAGCCCGGAGCGCCGGCAGCAGGGCCATTTTCCGGCCCCGCTCTTCCTCAAGCAGGATCCGGAACCGTTCAAAATCAGCCATGGGGCAAGCCTAGCGCCGGCACGTCCGCGATCTTCGTCCCATCAAGGGGACAACTGTCCACGGGGACACAAATTAGGTATCGACAAGCGCCGCAGGCCGGAGCATGCTGGCATTCGTAAGGGCCGCAGATGCCGTCTGGCAGCCAGGGACAGACAGCTGGCAATCACGCATTTTCACGGAGAAAGTCGGCAAGCCATGCCTACAAACATCGTCACCCAGATGGCCGTCAAATCCCATGATGCTCCCGACGAGAAGCGCCGTCCGGACAAAACCGAAGTGGACATCGTCAACCTTGGCGATTTCACCGTTGGGCGGTTCACGTTCCAGCCCGGCTGGCGCTGGTCAGACTGCATCAAGCCGGTGGTGCACACCGATTCCTGCCAGAACAACCACGTGGGGTACTGCGTTTCCGGGGCGCTCGCGGTGGAAACGACGGACGGCAACCGGATCAACATCAGCGCCGGTGATTCCTACACCATTCCGCCGGGCCACGACGCCTGGGTTGACGGCAGCCAGGCGTTCGTCGGCATCGAGTTCCTCAGCGCCGCGGAGTTCGCCAAGCCGGCAGGCGGCACTGCCTAGCAGCGGCGCCCCTGCCGGCCGACGGCGTGGGCAGGGATCGGGAGGCCGCAGCCTTGGCTGCGGCCTCCCTTTGCTTGGCCTTTTTCTCGACCTGCCACGAGGGATGGCCACCCGGCGCAGCTTCGTCAGCGGTTTGCGCCGGGCACGGATGATAACGAAGTGGCGACGGCCACAGCCAGTACTGGCGGTGGCCGGATAGCGTCATTTTTTGGGCAATCAGGGACAAAGTTGCTGAGCGGACCTGGCATATAAGGATTCCGGGCCCTGACCTGCACGGTCGTAGCCGCTGCAGCAGGAATCGGCATGCACACAAAGGTGTCTTTAGGCCCTACATTCCGTTATCGGAATGTGACATTGGGCGAAAACAGCCGCTATGGTCGTTTGGTGCCCTGGTTCAAAGCCAGGACATTCCCGTCAGTATGCCGAGCCCTGCCGCTGACCCGGGACCCCAGCGCAATTCAACTGGCAGGGACGGGGGAACCACGTTTCCACGGCTTCATCAGAAGCCTTGGGGTTAAGTCGTAACGTCCCGTCCTGCACGGCGGCGTACGGCCGGGTGTCTCCGACCCGAACCCGACAGCTCACCCCGCAGGCATGGGAGAGGCGATCAACCATGTCCAAGAATTACACTGCCGCACGCCATCGTGCAGCCACCACCACCACGTCCCGTGCACTGACCATCGCTCGGCCAGCCCTTGTAGTCGCTGCCGCTTCCGGCCTGTTTTTCGGCTTCAGCGCCCCGGCCCAGGCCGGCGTCCACGGACCTGACAACTCCGGAACGGCCAACGTTCAGGCACAGGCAAGTGCACCGGCAACAGCCGTGGCCCCTGCATCGGCCACGGCCAAGGTCCACACCGTCGTCTCCGGCGACACGCTGGGCGAGATCTCCGCCGCCTACGGCGCAGCCCTCAATGATGTCCTGGCCGCCAACGGCCTGTCGCTGACGTCGATCATCTACCCGGGCGACCAGATTCAGATCCCCGGCGCCGGCCAGGCGGCACCCGCTCCGGCAGCCCAAGCAGCTCCGGCTCCGGCAGCCCAGGCAGCTCCGGCTCCTGCTCCGGCAGCCAAGGTTGCCGCTGCCCCGGCCGCTCCCACCAACACCGGCATCAAGCTGGCGTCAACCTCGGTGCCCGTCCAGGCCAAGTCCGGCGCAGCCGGCTCGGCAATTCTGGCTTCCGCCTACTCGCAGGTCGGAGTGCAGCAGGACTGCACCGCCATGGTGGAGAAGGCACTCCGCTCCGTCGGCAAGAGCGTGGGAGACCTGGCACCCGGCCAGTTCTTCCAGTACGGAAGCGTTACTGGCACCCCCGCCCCGGGTGATCTGGTGATCACCGCCGGACACGTCGGCGTCTTCGCCGGCAACGGAAAAGTTGTCAGTGGCGGCGTGGACGGCTTCAAGACCGAGGTCCACTCCCTCACCTGGCTCCAGGGCGCTTCCTTCGTCCGCGTAGCGTGACCCCAGCCCGTTGGACGGCGGCGCGCGGCACCCAGCCCCGCGCCGTCGTCGGCCGCTGTTGCGTCCTTAAACGTGCTGCTCAAACCAGGACAATGTGTCATTCCACGCAGCGGTCGCCTGGGTCTCGTTATAGCGTTCCCCAGTGTCATTGTGGAAGGCGTGGTCAACGCCCGGATAGACGGTGAGCTGGTGCGTCACAGTCGTGGCGTCCAGTGCATCTGCGAAGGGCCGGCAACGCGCCGGTGATCCGCTGGTCGCGTTCGGCGTAGACCCCGAATGCCGCGGCCTTGATGGCTGACACCTTGTTCAGGTCCGGGGCCGGACCGTAGAACGCGGCGGTGGCTTTCAGGCCCGGCAGCTGGGTTGCCGCCTGCCAGGTGATGCCGCCGCCGAAGCAGTACCCGTTCATGGCGATGCGTCCGGAGTCCACAAAGTCCTGGGCCTTCAGGTAGTCAAACGCCGCCGCAAAATCGGCAACATGCCGCGCCGCCCCGGCGCTGGTCAGCGCACCCGATACGGCGTCGGAATCGAGGCTGGCTGTTCCCCCTTCCCTGCTCAGCAGGTCCAGGGCCAGCGCGGCGTAACCCGCTTTGGCGAACCGGCGCGCCACGTCCTGGATGTGTGGGGTCAGTCCGCGGTTCTCGTGGCAGACCAGGACCGCCGGGCCTGCCGCACCAGAGTCCGGCCGGGCGAGGTAACCGCTGATGTCGGTTCCGTCGGCGGCGAACCGGACTGTCGCCGTCGTCAGCCCTGCAGCGCCCTCCGGAACGGACAGCGGGCTTTTCGCCCCTGGTACCGGTCCCGCGGAAGCAGTGGCGGTGCCCGTGGTCGAATCTGTAGGGCGTGGGCATCGGGTCTGTGCCGCGTGGGACCTCCTCGGGGGTGCACCCCACCAGCAGCATCGCGGCCGATGCCGCAGCCATGCTGCCCATAATGAAGGCGACCCGGCGGGTGAACGTTCGATGCGTCATTGCCCCGGCACGGTAATCGTCGAAGAATTCCTCGATCAGGTACCGTTCAAACTTGCCAAGCTGGACCATGGTTGGCCTCCTCGCGTGAGGCTAATATCCTGCTCCGAAGCCGGACGTCCTGCAAGGGCACACAGCATTTTCCGGGCCCGCCTAGGGCAACCGCCGCCGTTTCGGGAAGGCGATCCGGTCCAGGTCGTGGGCGGCGATGACTGTCGTGCTGCGAGCGCGGCCCCGCGCCTGCTCCTCGAGCCCGGTGACGTCGTCGCCGTACCGCGAGGAGAAGTGCGTCAGGATCAGCGTGCCGACGGCGGCGCTGGCCGCCAGCTCCCCCGCCTGCCCGGCGGTGAGATGGCAGTACTGGTTCGCGAGTTGCGCCGTCGTCGTCACTGAACGTTGACTCGGCCACCAGGAGATCCACCCGGTCCGCCAGTTCCTCGGCACCCGCGCAAGGGGCCGTGTCCATCACAAACGCGAAGCTCTGCCCCCTGCGGGGAACGCTCACGTCCTCCAGCCGGACACCGCCCAAAACTCCGCTGCGCTGCAGGCGCCCCACGTCGGCGCCCTGGATCCCGGCCGCGGCGAGTTTGTCAGGCAGGAGGCTGTGGCCATCGGGTTCGTCCAGCCTGTAGCCGTACGTTTCGATGCGGTGTTTCAGGGGCTGGACCTGCAGGCCCGGCGCTATCGTTCCCGCGCCACCATGCGGGTGCAACCTGAGGTCAATTCCGGGGGTGCTGACGGACACCAGGGCACGGACCACGTCCTCCCCTGAGGCCGGGTAGTGCAGGTGGACTGGGTGGCTCACACCATCCAGGGCCATCCGGGACAGCACGCCCGGCAACCCGAAGCAATGATCACCGTGCACGTGGGTGATGCAGATGCGCGTGATCTGCGTGGAAGGGACCCCGGCGTAAATCATCTGGCGCTGCGTCCCCTCGCCGGGATCGAAAAGCAGGCCCTCGCCATCCCAGCGCAGCACATAGCCGTTGTGGTTACGGGTCCGTGTGGGGACCTGGGAGGCTGTGCCGAGGGCAACGAACTCACGCATGGAACCGAGTGTCCCACTGCGCGTTGACTACATCCATAAGTCCCTTCTCCGGGTCCGGCCGGACTGCTACATTGGCACCGCCAAGCCGGTCCACAGCTGGGTTCAGCCGGTCATCACGGAAGGACGCATCATGCTCTCTGACACTTCCCGCCCCGTTATCCAGGCAACGCTGCCTGTGGTGGGTGAACACATTGAAGAAATTGCCAAACGGTTCTACAAACATATGTTCGAGGCGAGGCCGGACCTGCTCGATGGCCTGTTCAACCGGGGAAACCAGGCTGACGGCCGTCAGCAACAGGCGCTGGCCGGATCCATTGCCGCCTTCGCCACCTACCTCATCGACAAGCCGGATCAGCTGCCCGATCATCTGTTGTCCAGGGTCGCCCACAAGCACGTCTCGCTGGGCCTGAGCCCGGACCAGTACCAGATCGTCCATGACCACCTGATGTGGGCCATCGTGGACGTACTGGGAGAGGCTGTCACGCCCGAGGTCGCGGCGGCCTGGGACGAGGTCTACTGGCTGATGGGGAACATGCTGATCAACAAGGAACGCGGTCTCTACGGCGCGGTGCACCTCTCACCGGAGACCATCTGGCGGACGTGGCGGGTGGCGCAGCGCATCCAGGAAACGGCGGACGTGGTCACTTTTGTGGTGGAACGGATTGACGAACGGGACGTGAAGCCGTCCCTGCCCGGACAGTACGTCACCATCAAGATGCCCATGAAGGACGGCGTGCACCAGCCGCGGCAGTACAGCCTGACCCGCGCCGATGACGGGCAGCACCGGCATTTCGCGGTCAAGAGGGTCCATGGGCTTCCCACCCCCGACGGCGAGATGTCCAACCTGCTGCACCAGGACGTCAAGGTCGGGGACGAAGTGGTGCTCTCCGCACCGTTCGGCGATGTGGTGCTGGAGTACACCGACCGGCCGGTGGTCTTGGCCAGCGCAGGCATCGGCATCACCCCCATGGCCGGGATGCTCTCGCACCTGGTGAAGGCCGGGTCACAGCGCCAGGTGGTGCTCCTGCATGCCGACGACAGCCCGGATGCGTTTCCACTTCGCCAGCAGGTCACCGAGGATATCGGCCGGCTGGCTGATGGATCCCTGCACACTTGGTTCCTGAACGCTGCCGGGGACCAGCCATCCGGTTCCACGTTTTCGGGCTTCATGGACGTCAACGCCGTGGAACTGCCGATGGATGCCGAATACTACCTCTGCGGCCCCCTGCCGTTCCTGCAGGCAGTACGGAGCGACCTCATCGCCAAAGGGGTTCCGGCCAAGGACATCCAGTACGAAGTGTTCGGCCCGGATCTCTGGCTGGCCGACTTCCAGTAGTTCCGATGCGGAGCCGGCTAGAACTGCTCGGCCGGAATCGTAAACCCGAG
Organism: uncultured Actinomycetota bacterium; assembly: GCA_963741285.1. GTDB lineage: Bacteria > Actinomycetota > Actinomycetes > Actinomycetales > Micrococcaceae > Arthrobacter. The sequence continues at coordinate 643,330 of CAVUHH010000025.1, read as the reverse complement.
GTCCAGGAGTCCGCGGCCGGCCTGTTCCAGGATGGGGTCCATGGTCAGCGAAGTGTGGTTGAGCAGCACGTTGACATCGCGCTGGATCCGCTGGAGCGGGTGCGCCAGCCGGTGAACGCTGCCCCCGGAGCCGGTCAGGACGAGGCGGACAGCCTCGGCCGAGGCCTGGCCGCTGAGGCCAAGGGAGAGCCTGTACCGGGCGCGCTCCGTGTCGGAGAACGCAACCGGCTGGCGTCCGAAGGAAGCGGACACCACGCGGACCGCTTCCTCCCAGTGCAGCCGTGCGGTGGCAACCTGGCCATAGGCCTGGGTGAACCTGGCCTGGGCCAGCGGCGAATCAGCCTGGCGCTTCTCCACCGTCTGCTTGACCTTGCGCACCATCATCAGGTTCCGGAACTCCTCCAGGGCGTGCTCCGCAGCACCCAGGGCGGCCGCCGGGGCAACCATGTTCAGGAAGGTGGCCATGGGGATGTGGATGGCGGGATCCGGGTGGATGTGGCTGCCCGGGTTGTCAGCGGCCGCCAGCAGGTTCCACTCCAGGGCGCGGTGGGCGGGGACAAAGAGGTTCTCTGCCCGGAGGTCATTGCTCCCGGTCCCCCGCAGGCCGGCCGTGTGCCACACGTCCAGCAACTCGAGATCCGTCATGGGAACCAGGCATTGCATCCGGACAGCGCCATGCTGCACCGCCAGCAGCGCCCAGTCGGAATGCATCACGCCGGAGGCAAAGCTCCAGCGGCCGGAGATGGAGAATCCGCCGGGCACCTTCTCCGCTGAACCTGGAGGGGCGCCGGTTGCGGCAGCCAAGGGGGCCGGGCCGTTGGCGAACACTTCGTCCTGCGCTTCCTGCGGCCACCGCGCCAGCATCCACACGTGTTCTACGAGGTGGCCAACGCTCCAGGCCGTGGAGACACAGCCCTGGGCAAGGCTCCGCACCACCTGCACATAGGTTTCGAGCCCCATCCCGAAGCCACCCACGGCCTTCGGGGCGAGCATCTGGAAGACTCCGGCAGCCTTCAATTCGGCGATGGTTTCTTCGGGGAGGCGCCGGAGCTGTTCGGTTTCCGCTGGCACGCTCCCGCAGCCGGGGAATGAGGGCATCCACCCGCGCCAGGAGCTCGTCATGGGTGGGAACGGCCGCCACCAGCGCAGGATGATCTTCGGCCGGCGGTTCTCGGCGGGAAGGTCTTCGGCCGGAAGCTCGATGGTGTGCGCGGTGTGGTTCCGCTTCGCTGCCAGGTAGCGGAGGTTGGCTTCGGAGAGGTGCACCCCCGTGGGGACCTGCTCCGTCACATCAACGCCGAGGGCTGCCAGTTGCCCCACCTTGTCCGGGTTGTTGGTGAGGAGGCGGATCCGGCCGGCACCGAGCGCGCCAAGCATCTGGGCGGCGGCACTGTAATCCCGCTCGTCCTCGCCGCGGCCCAGCGCCACGTTGGCTTCGTAGGTGTCCAGGCCTGTGTCCTGCAGGGCATAAGCGTCGAGCTTGGAGTACAGGCCGATGCCGCGGCCCTCCTGGCGGAGGTACAGCAGGAAACCGCCGACGGCGGCAATCTGCCTCCACTGCCTCGCGCAGCTGGGGGCCGCAGTCGCAGCGCTCGCTGCCGAAGACGTCGCCGGTGAGGCATTCGCTGTGCAGCCGGACCAGCGGCGCGGCACCTTCCGGCCCCTGGTCCAGGAGCGTCTGCTCCCACTGGCCGAGTCCGAGCAGCAGGTGTTCCTTGCCATCAGCCAGGCCATGGAAGGTCATCACCTCGGCGGTGGCCGCGAAGCCATCCGGGAAGCGCAGCGGGACCGTGACCTGGCTGCGCACGGTGGCGGGGTGTTCATATGGCCGGGCGACGGTCTCGGTCATAACGGTCATCTGAGCTCCTCGGGAAAAGTCCGGCATTACTTGAATATTAAAGTAAACAGTACTGGCCATTGGTTCACGATGCAAGTGATTATCCGGACTTTAAACTTCATGCATGAAGTAAATGACGTAGAATTGGCGAATGGAAAATCCCTTGGAGCCCCGCTGGCTGGACAGCGATGAACGCGAGGTCTGGCTAACCCTCGTGGGCGTGATGATGAAACTGCCCGGCGCGTTGGACGCCCAGTTGCAGCGGGATGCCGGACTGAGCCATTTTGAGTACATGGTCATGGCTGGCCTGTCCGAAGCGCCGGAACGAACCCGCCGGATGAGTGACCTGGCGGGCTTCACGGAGTCGGCCCTCCCCAGGCTGTCCCAGGTAGTGAGCCGGCTGGAGAAGCGCGGCTGGGTGAGCCGCTGCACGGATCCTTCCGATGGGCGCATCACGCTGGCCACCCTCACCGACGAGGGGCTGGAGAAGATCGTCGAGTCCGCCCCGGGTCATGTGGAGGCCGTCCGGAACCTCGTGTTTGATCCCCTCACCAGGGCGCAGTCCCGGCAGTTGGGCACCATCGGCAAGCGCATCATGGGCGCCGTTGACCCGGAGGACCGGTGCCTGCGGAGCGGCGGCCTGACCTGAGCCGCCTGGAAGCGGTAGCGTGAAGCCCAACCCTCGCGGGTGAGTCGCCGCGGACCTTCTGCGGTGCAGATCGGAGAGGAACCCACCATGGCACAATTCACGGGCAAGGTTGCGCTGGTCACCGGCGGCGGCTCCGGCATTGGCGAAGCCGTCTGCAAGGAACTCGCCACCAAGCGCGCCAGCGTCGTCGTCACCGACATCAACCTGGAGGCTGCGCAGCGCGTTGCCCATGAGATTGTCGACGCCGGCGGGACCGCTTCGGCGGTACGCCAGGACACCGCCAGGAAGGAAGATTCCGAGATGGTGGTCCGCCACGCCGTCGATACGTATGGCGCCCTGCATCTGGCTGTTAACAACGCCGGCATCGGAGGCAAGCAGGCACCCGCCGGTGAAACCGATCTGGCGGAGTGGGACAAGGTCATCGGCATCAACCTCAGCGGCGTGCTGTACGGGATGCGCTACCAGATCCCGCAGATGCTTGAGGCCGGCGGCGGGAATTGCGCCATCGTCAACATGGCATCAGTGCACGGCACTGTCGCCGCCCCGGGCAACGGCGCCTACACGGCGGCCAAGCACGGCGTCGTAGGGATTACCAAAAACGCCGCCGTGGAGTACGGGGCCCAGGGCCTGCGTATCAACGCTGTTGGCCCGGGCTACATCCGGACGCCGCTCCTTGAAAGCAGCCTCAGCCCCGAAGTCCAGGCGGTGATCGAGGCCAAACACGCCCTCGGCCGGCTCGGCACTGCCGAGGAAGTGGCCCATCTCGTCAGTTTCCTCCTGTCGGAAGAAGCATCGTTCATCACGGGCGGCTACTACCTGGTGGATGGCGGCTACACGGTCGTCTGACGAATCCGGCTGTGGTCAGTCGCCCACCGCGTCACGGCCGCGGCGCACAATCAGCGGGTCGGGCTTCTGGACCACCGACCTATCCTTGTCGTCGTACTCGAACTGATTAAGGAAGAAGCGCATGGCGTTGATCCGGCCCCGCTTCTTGTCGTTGGACTTGATGGTCATCCAGGGCGCGTGGTCCGTGTCCGTGCGCAGGAACGTCTCCTCCTTTGCCCGCGTGTATTCCTCCCAGCGGTCCAGCGAAGCCAGGTCCACCGGCGAGAGCTTCCAGCGCCGCACAGGGTCAATCTGGCGGATCGCGAAGCGTGTTCGCTGCTCGTGCCTGGTCACGGAAAACCAGAACTTGGTCAGGTGGATTCCCGAGTCCACCAGCATCTTCTCAAACAATGGGGCCTGGCCCATGAAGGTGGAGTAGTCCTGGTCAGTGCAGAAACCCATCACCCGTTCCACGTTTGCCCTGTTGTACCAGGACCGGTCGAACAAGACGATCTCCCCTGCAGTGGGCAGATGCTGGATGTATCGCTGGAAATACCACTGGCCCTGTTCACGGTCCGATGGTTTGCTCAGCGCCACGGTCCGGGCCGACCTGGGATCCAGATGCTCGGTGAAGCGCTTGATGGTCCCGCCCTTCCCGGCGGCATCGCGGCCCTCGAAAACCACCACGTTCTTGAGCCCGTGGTCCTGGCCCCAGTACTGGAATTTCAGCAGTTCCACCTGCAGCCGGTATTTCTCCAGCTCGTATTCCTCCCGTGACATCCGCTCCTCGTACGGGTAGTCCTCGCGCCAGGTCTCCACGGCCGAACCACCAGGATCGATCAGTTCCGGGTCCTCGCCCTGCCCGCCGCGCACCGTGTACCCCAACTGCACCAGCCGGTCAATGGCCTCACGCAGGTTATCCCTGACCCACCACTGGTCCGCCGGCCGCCATGCCTCCCTGTTCCAGCACCACCAAGCCCTCCTCCCGCCCATATCCGGATGGTCTCACGAACGCACAGGCCGGAAAAGTGCCTGATTGCGCAGCGCCGCCATCCGATGATCCGCCGTAAAATTTAACTAGACCGGCGGCGGCCGAGCCTGGTTGTTCCCCCCAACAACCCGCAGCGGCTCACCCCCCAGCCCGTCGCCGGTCCCGGACTCCGGCCCGGACCTGTCAGCGGCGCGCCGCGGCGCCAATGCGGGTGTTGTTCCACGGCGCAAATGGGTATCCGGGCACGTCAGGAGGCGAGGCGATGGCTTCGATGGATGGCACTGTTGCGCTGGTGACAGGCGCGGCGGGTGGTCTGGGATCAGCTGTGGCAGCCGGCCTCGCGCGCGAAGGCGCCAGGGTGGTGGTGGTGGGGCGCTCCACAGCACGGGCGGAAGAGGCGATGAGAAGCATCCGCGGGCCAGTGCCCGGAGCCGTGCTGGAGCCACTTGTTTGTGACCTCTCAGTCCAGTCCTCGATCCGGACGGCGACGGCTGACTTCCTGTCCCGCCACGACAGGCTCGACGTACTCGTCAACGCAGCAGGTGTCTTCCGCAGGGAGCGCCAGGTGACACCTGACGGGCTCGAACTTACTTTCGCCACCAACGTGATGGCCTACTTCTTGCTGACCAATCTGCTGCTCGGCGCGCTGACGCACACGGCCGAAGCAGGATTGGCAAACGAAGGACCTCCAGGCCACCCTGCCGAGTCGCCGCGAACATCCCGGATTGTCAATGTCGCCTCCAGGTACGGAAACGCAAGGCTCGAACTTCGATGACCTCCAGACGGCGAAGGGCAAGTACAGCTACCTTCGCTCCACCCCGCCCACCATGCTGGCCCGGGTTCTCCTCACACAGGAGTTCGCCGAGCGACTGCGCGGTTCAGGCGTGGTGGCCAATGCCGTTCATCCGGGACTGATCAGGAACACGTCCCTGCTGCGGGACATCGGGGGCCCCTTCCGTTGGATTACCAACACTTTTGGTGCGCCGGCCGGGAAAGCTGCGGACACGCCGCTGTGGCTTGCCACGTCAAGCGAAACCGCGGCGGTTTCCGGAAAGCTGTGGGCGAAGCGCCAGGAGCTCCCGACGCCGGGCATGGGATCTGACCCCGAGGCCCGCCTACGTCTGTGGAACATCTGCCTGCAATTGGCAGGCCTGCCGTGACCTAACCCACCGGCTCAGTCCCGCGGCGCATAAGCGGCGGATTGAGCACGGCTCTGGTTGGTTGGCCCGCTGCCGGGCGGGCTGCCGCGGCCAGCCGGAAAAGTGCGGCGGGGCGCCCGGTGTCACCCGCCGTCATCCGCCCGGTGTCTTCCAGGAAGTCAGGCGTTCCTGTTGCCTTGCGGTGGAAATTCCGCGGGTCCAGGCGCGTGCCCCAGACCGCCTCATACACGGCGCGGAGCTGCGCGACGGTGAACTCATCGCCGCAAAAAGCCGCCCCCAACGGCGAGTATTCGAGTTTTGACTTTGCCCGCTCCACAGCGTCCGCCGATGATCCGCTCGTGGTCGAAGGCCAGCTGCAATGCGCCATCCAGGACCTGGCCAACGGGATACCAGGCTGCGTGCTCGGCGTCGCTCCCTGCCGAGAGGACAGGAAAGTCGGGCGCGAGCAGCAAATGGGCAACGGTGAGGACGTCCCCGCGCGGGTCGCGCCCCTTGGGACCATAACTGCCCAGTTGCTCCATATACCCCGGGAGATTCACGACGCCGGTCTCCTCCGCAAGTTCCCGGCTCGCCGCCTCAAGCAATTCCTCCCCGGCGAGGACGAAACCTCCTGGGAGGGCGAGCTGCCCGCGGAAGGGCTCGATAAGGCGCGTTATCAGCAGGACGTTGAGCGCGCCGTCGCGCACGGTGAGGGCGACGACGTCGACAGTCACCGGAAAGCGGGCGGGCGCCGAAGGGGTTGCGGGCATGAAGCCATATTAGGTACTTATCGTCACCTTGACAATAAATGGCATCGAACCCTATCGTTTAGTTATCGTCAAAATGACGAAAATAATCGACTGAGGAGAACCCCATGGCCAGCATCAAGCGCTACCCCTGGATCAGCCACTTCCTGGGCAGCCCCACCGGCTACGTCGTCCACCTGCAAAAGGGCCAGGTCAGGCACCAGGGTGTGGGTCAGGCCTTCTGGTTCCGGCCGGCGAACTCAGTGCTGAGCGAGGTACCCGTGGATGACCAGGAACTGCCCACGCTCTTCCACGCGATTACCCGGGACCACCAGGATGTGAGTGTCCAGGCCAACGTGACTTACCGCTTTATTGATCCTGTGTCAGTGTCCAGCCGGCTCGACTTCGGCCTCCAGCCCGCCGGTTCGGCGCCGGCCACGGGACGCGAGCAGGTGGCCACGATCATCGGCCAGCTGTGCCAGAGCCACGCGATCGACCAGATCGCCACCACCACGCTCGCCGAGGCGCTTGAACGCGGCGTGAGCCAACTCCGCACGGTCCTTACCGATGCGCTCCGCACCGACACCCGGCTGCTGTCCACCGGCATCGAGATCCTCGGCGTGCAGGTCCTGGCCGTCCGGCCGGAATCCGACGTCGAACGGGCCCTGCAGACGCCAGTCCGCGAACAGCTCCAGTCCGAAGCGGACCGCGCCGTGTACGAACGCCGCGCTGTCGCCGTCGAGCGCGAACGGACTATCTCCGAGAACGAGATGGCGAGCCAGATCGAACTGGCCACCCGGCGCGAACACCTGGTTGCCCAGGAGGGCGCCAACGCCCGGCGCCAGGCCGAGGAAAAGGCCGCCGCAGGACTCATCGAGGCGCGCGCCTCGGCCGAACGCCAGGACATCACCACTTCCGCCGAAGCAAACCAGATCCGGCTGGTGGGCGAGGCCGCAGCAGCACGCGAAGCTGCCACCATGGAGGTCTACCGGGACATGGAGCAGGCCACGCTGCTTGCGCTGGCCCTGCGCGAGGCAGCCGGGTCGCTCCCCAACATCGGCAACCTCACCATCACTCCGGACCTCCTCAGCGGGGCACTTGCGGGGCTGTTCCGGGAGCCGGCGGGTGCCGGTGTTCCGGCTGCTGCAGCCAGCACCGCCGGCCGCATCGAAAAATAGGATCCCACCGTGGCAAATCCCCGCCTCGTCATCGTCCACCGGCGCACCGAGCTCCAGGAATTACTGGACCGGCACGCCACCCGGGGCCAGGCCGAATTCTTCCTCCGCACCCGGGGCCGCAGCATGCAGGACGTCCAGGAGCGCCATGACAGGCTCACCGCGGCCCTGGCTTCGCTCCGGGCCGCCGTTCCTGCCGAATGGCGGCACGCCGAAGTGGAACGCACGGACCTCAGCCGCTTCCTGCTCACCCCGGAGGACGTCATCGCCGTGGTGGGCCAGGACGGGCTCGTGGCCAACGCGGCGAAATACCTCAACGGCCAGCCCGTCATAGGGATCGATCCTGAGCCCGGCATGAACCCGGGCATCCTGGTCCGGCACACGCCCAAAGCTGCGGCAAAGCTCCTGCAGGCCGCGGCACTGGCCGGGCCGGTGAAAGGGCTGCGCTGCCAGGAACTCACCACGGTGACCGCGCGGCTCGACGACGGCCAGGAACTGTCAGGACTCAACGAGATTTTCATCGGACATGCCTCGCACCAGTCCGCCCGGTACCAGCTCACCTCGCCGGGGGGCCACACGGAGCGCCAGTCCTCATCGGGCCTGATTGTCTCCACCGGCACCGGCGCCACCGGCTGGTGCGCGTCGATCGCCCTCGAACGCGGCGGACGCCCGCTGCCGGCGCCAACGGATGCCCGGCTCGCATGGTTCGTCCGTGAAGCCTGGCCCTCCCCCATTACCGGAGCCTCCCTGACCGAGGGCGTCCTGGCGGCGGGCGAATCGCTCCGCGTCACCGTTGCCTCCGACCAGCTGGTGGTGTTCGGCGACGGAATGGAAGATGACCGCCTGACCGCATCCTGGGGCCAGGAAATCTCGGTGCAGTTGGGTGAAAGGCCGCTGCGCCTGGTGGTGTAGTCGCGTCGGGCCCTCACGCGCCCAGCTGAGACAGCCCCTCGGCCAGTGCGCGCGCGAAGACTGCTCCGGGCACGTTGTCCGCGTCGAAATGGATGCCGCAGTGGAGCCGGCCGGCGTAGGAGACCGCCGCGACGCCCAGCCGGACATTGGCGGCGAGCACGGCAACCGGCCAGATCGCGACGACCGGTGCACCCGCGAAGTGAAACGTGCCCTCCGGGCCTGGCACATTGGTGACGAATCCTCCGACGAGATGCTGCCTTCGGGCCAGGTGATCCATGATTCGTGCGCCCACCGGGCCGCGCATGAACTCGAGCGTTCCCTGCTCCCTCGCCCGCGCCTTCTCCCTCCGCGTCTGTTCCGCGATGAGCCGGACGCATTCGCCGGGTTCGGCCCCGCTGAGCGGCAGCCGCACCAGCATGACCCCGACCTGGTTTCCGGATGTCCCGCGGCGCGGCAGCGCCACCGGCACAGAGACGGGCAGCCGGGCGGGGATCCGCTCGCCGGCGGCGGACAGCACCGCCCGGTAGCCCAACGCCACTGCAGCGAGGAGAGCGTCATTGACGGTGGCACCGGCCGGCCGAACACGGGTCTCGAGCGCAAGAAGGTCGGCATCCAGAAACACAACCCCGCGACGCGGACTACGCTCACCGAGCAGCACCGTTGGACCCACCTCGCGGCCGCTCAAGGTCAGCCGGATGCGGCTCAGACCAAAGCCGAACCGCCCCAGGACATGCAGCAGGCCGCGTTTCGGCGGCTGCCCCGGCACGCCGACACCCGGCACGTGCGCCGTCACGCCTGATACTTCCACGGGGTCGAAGAGCTGGTGGACGATCGCTGCCGCCGCCATCCCGTCGGCGACAGCATGATGGATGCGCAGCACCACCCCCACCCCTCCCTCGGCCGCACCCGGCACCACCAGAATCTCCCAGAGTGGACGGTCCCGTCCCAGCGTCGCACTCATCAGGTCCCCGCACGCCTGCTCGAAGCCAGGGAGCCCATCGACCGCCCCGATGAGGCGGATGTGGTGCTCCAGGTCGGGCGGCGACTCGACCCACCGGTGCCGGCGGCCGGAGGCAACAACCATCTTCCGGAGCTGTGGCAGCGCTGCGATCCGCTCGCGAAGGGAAGCGCGGAGGGCGGTCAGATCGGGCCGCCCATCGGCACTGACGAAGCCTCCCGCGCTCAGCAGCACGGCGATGAGGAACACGTTGACCTGACCCGTGTGGTCCAGCACCAGGTTCGCTTCGTCGACCGCGGCGAGCCGGTGTGCCGCCGGGCGCAGGCAAGAAGGGTGGCTGCAGGTCCAGGCAGCGTGAGTCGTCCAACGCATTGGTAGGTCGGGTGCCTCCGTTTCTTATATTCGGGCCCTTTGCCGAGCGGTGCTCGCAGTACGGCCGGGAGGGGAAGCTAGGGCGCGATGTTGTCAGAAGACGTGGAAGCCGGTTTGGCGAGTTCGGCTGTAATTTGATCCGTCCAGGCGTCGACAGCCGCCCAGTCCCGCAGGTCGCCGAATCGGCCACCGGTAAGCCGGAACAAGACCCTGAGCGGTGCCGGCATCTGTTCGGACTCGTAGACGCCGGAGAAGATCATCTCGCCCCGAAGCGGAACTTCCTGGGGCAGAAATCCACTGAGGCGATTCTGCTGCAGTTCCGCAGCGCGCTTGCGAAAAGGCTTTGGCAAGGCATCGGCCATCCCCACACTGAAGGCCCAGATGGGTCGTTTAGCCAACTCAGGTGCAAGGCGGGTGAAGAACTGCGCGGCCGCGGGCAGCCAGGACTGGTTGTGGATGGCGCTGCCGACTACGACAGCTTGGTAACCCGAGACAGACTCGACCTCCTCCACGGAGCGGCAATCGACCGGGCCCAGCGCAACCGCCATGCGGGAGGCCATGTGTTGTGCCATCTCCCGGGTGGAACCACGCTCGCTTGCATAGGCAACCAAGACAGTCATCGCCATGCCTCCTTCCCTTCTCAGTTTTATGGAAGCTGAGCCGGTTCGAACGTGCCAAAAGTCCCGACGCAGGCAAAACATGGTCCCGGCCCCTTCGAGCATGACCCCACCCTGACGGACAAGAAGTTCCCGGGCAGGAACGGCCAATTTCCGCGCGTAGTCCTGCACAGACTAAACAGGTACCCACCACTCGTGTTCCTGCGCGGGCTTCCCCATAGTGTGGATCACGGGGTCGGCGGTGAGTGGTGCGGGCAGAGACCGCGCGCACCGCCCCCAGCCACCGTCGGCCCCCTCTATCTGCCCAACCGCGACGTGGCACAGCCCGTTCCGAGGCCCTTTACTTCAACACCTGCAGGGTTGAAAATGGGTCCCACCACAGCCTCCACTGGCTCAGCAGCGCGCTGCCATCCGGCTGCCCCACCCGGCCGCCCTGCACAGGAGCGTGGAGATGAACGATCCGACAGCCACCGCCAAGTCCACCTCGGCCGTATCCAATCGCGCCGCACAGCTGGCATCGATCCCCTCTTTCCAGCGGGTTGACGCCTACCTCAGGGACTCCAGTTCGCGCCGAAAGAGCCAGACGGGAGGCTGTGATTTCACCTTCGGCAACCCGCACCAGATGCCACCGGACCGCTACGTCAATACGCTGCGGGACGCTCTCACGCCGCAGAACGATCAGTGGTTCGCCTACCAGACCAACGGCGAGGCGGCCCGGGAGGCTGCCGCGGAATCCCTTGAGCGCCTGCTTGACGTGCCCTTCCGGCCTGAGGACATTTACCTCACCACCGGTGGCTTCGCCGCCATCGCGCTGGCCCTCAAGACGGTGGCCGATCCTGGCGACGAGGTAATTTACAGCCTGCCGCCCTGGTTCCTGTACGAGCCGCTGATCCTCGAAGCCGGGCTTGTGCCGGTGAAGGTGAAAATCAACACGACGACGTTCGACCTTGATCTCGACGCGATCGAGGATGCCATTACCGAGCGCACCAGGGTCCTCATCGTCAATTCGCCCCACAATCCCACAGGGAGGATTTATCCCCCCGAACTGCTGCGCCGGCTGGCCGAACTGCTGGAGGCGGCCTCGGCGAGGATAGGACGCCGGATTTACCTGGTCTCGGACGAGGCTTACAACCGGATTGTGTTTGACGGCCTGCGCTTCCACAGCCCGGTGGAGTACTACGCGCACACCCTGCTGGCCTACTCCTATGGCAAGACCCATCTCTCCCCGGGCCAGCGGGTGGGCTATTTGGCCCTGCCGCCGTCCATGCCCGGCCGGGACGAGATGGAACCGGCCATCACCGGCCTGCAGGTGGCCATGGGCTGGGTGTATCCGAACGCCCTGCTGCAGCACGCGCTTCCCGAGCTGGAGCAGTTCTCCATCGACGTCGGCCAGCTGCAGCGCCGACGGGATCGCCTTATCGATGTGCTCGGCGGCATGGGCTACCGCGTCTGGCGTCCGGAGGGGACCTTTTACCTCTATGTTTCCTCCCCGATTCCGGACGATCTGGCGTTTACCGAATCACTCGCCCGTCGGGACGTCTTCGTATTTCCGGGCGTCCTCTTCGAGACGCCTGGCTTCTTCCGGATCTCCCTGACCGCCAATGAGGACATGATCGAGCGCAGCCTGCCGTCATTCGAAGCGGCGATAAAGGAAAGCCGTCCGTAATTCTTGCCCGGCACAGGCCTGATGTGGTGCACCTACGGTGTGTGCGGCATCGGTCCCATCCGGCTGTCAGGGTTGCCCGGATGGTCACCAGTTGCGAGGTGCCCGGACCATTCGGAGCCGCGGCGATCATTCTTGCCGCACTTCGCGCAGTGCCGGCGAAGTGAACCATCCTGGCCCGCTTCAGCTACCCAGTGGTGGCCAAGGTTCAATTTGCAGAGCAGCGTATCGAGCATGATGCGACCCGTCTGGAGGCAGGGCTGGGGATCAGAAATAAGACCCTGCAACCGCCTAAATTCTACGCGCGGGGCGAGTCAGCAACCACCGAAATCTATTGACCCTGTCACGGCCTGGCATGAGCATCGTCAGGCGGTGTATTAGACGTAGAGCGGCGAAAAACATGACCGGAAATGTTAATAAGTCCTGCTTACGGTTCGGATCTAGACTTGATCATGGAGACGGTCCCAGCGGTTTTTCTCGTTATCGGGGTGGCCTTCGCATGGCTGGGCATCACGGTATTCGTCATCATGCGGTTCCGGCGCCGCAGGAGTGGGTCCACGCTCGTAGGTCCGGCTGCGCCTCCCTCTGACCACGCGGGCAAGCGTCGCGGCCGGACACGGCGCCGCGTACGTGTGGTCGCCGGCAACAGCACCGGGACGTCGACGCGACGGCTGAGCCTGAAAGTCAGGAAGGTCCGCCGGTAAGCCCGTCGGATTGACTCCCGGCAAACGTCACCGTCGCGGCGCGCCGCCCGAATCAATCCTTGGTGTGGGCAATCAGCCCACCGATGAGTCCTGCCAGGGCTGCCGGCAGGGCGATGAGACCGGCGATCTGCGGAGTCAGGGACGGGGGCGTCATGATCATCGTCGCCAGGCCCACCAGTGCTGCCGGAGAAGCCACGCAGATGGTCACCCACAGCGGATGGCCCCGGACCTGCGACCAGATGGCCGCCGCAAGCGACATGGCGGAACCGGCGAGCATGAACAGCCGTCCCACGCGCACCCGCTCGATGAACTCCGGGGCGGGAACATACGCGACGAACGCCGTCCGTTCCAGGGCAATGCCTGTCACCACGACGGAGACAAAGACCAAGGACGCCCAGGGCAGTGACCGCCCCCTCCACCATGGGCGGACGACATAGCGTTCGTTGCCGTTTTGCGAACTCATCACAAGGCGAGCCTAGCGGCCTCAGCCTCACCCAGCACCGAAGGCATTCTCCTACTCGTGGCTGGAGCCCAGTAGCCGTTCGACCGGGCAACAACAGGCTGGAAAACCCGAGGCCGATCACCGGCCCACTCTCTTGCGGCCGGCCAGCCGCCTCTCGTCGCTGAAAATTCATTTCGGTGTCACCTTCAGCTGCTAGTGTCCGGCCATGGACGAACTGTTGCTGGTACCGGGTTCTGTTGCTGCACGTGATTTGTCGGGCCGGACTGGCTTCGACGTCAACTTCCTCGGACTTCCTGTCCCTGTGCCAGCCCTGGCCGGCGTCGAGACGGCCCTGTTGCCCTATACGCACTTCTCGGTCCTGATGCGGTTGGACAAGCGTCTGGCCGCTGTCACGGCCCTGGGGATCGACGGGGAGAAGCTCATGGACCTGGAGCCGGTCAGGCATCCAGTGGCGGCTGGACCCCAGGCTGGCCGAGGACCAGCAGACCGGTGAGCAGCTCTACGCCCGGAACGACCTTGACCGCGGGCACCTGGTGCGGCGTGCCTCGGCTGTCTGGGGTGCCACGCGGGATGAGGCGGCGCAAGCGAACGAGGACACGTTCCACTACACGAACGCGGCACCGCAGGCAGCCAAATTCAACCAGAGCCTGGACCTGTGGCTCGGCCTGGAGTCCTATCTGCTGGAGCACGCCGCAGATTACGGCCGCCGGTTGGTGGTGTTCACGGGGCCCATCTTCGGGGATAGCGATCCGGTGTACCGGGGCGTGGACATTCCGCTGCTGTTCTTCAAAGTCGCGGCGTTCCTCCAGGACGGCGGGCTCGCGGCCACCGGCTACGTCGTGGACCAGACACCCCAGCTGGCCGAACTGCCTGACGTGCCCCGGCCCGGCGCCGCTGATGAGGCTCCCCCGCTGGGTCCGTTCCGGACCTTCCAGGTGCCCATCCGGGACATTGCCGCCCTGACCGGGCTGGGCCTTGACCAGCTCGTTGCCGCGGACCGGATGCCCATCGCATCAGAGCTGCCCACCGCCCGGGTGCGCTCCACCTGGCGGAGGCTCCTCTCCCCTGAGGACCTGGATTTGGACTTCGACCTGAACGGTGACTAGGTTCGACAGCCTTGTTCCTTGGTGGTGGTGGGCGGCGGCGCTCGACCTCAAGGAAGGTCAGGAGGCCCGAGGCCCATCGGCCACGCCCGGTGAATAGCCGATGCCTGCCAGGGATGTTTTAGGGCAGACTGGTGGCGTGAGCGGAATCCGGTGGGTGCTGCACGTCGACCTCGACCAGTTCATCGCGGCGGTCGAAGTGCTCCGCCGGCCGGAGCTTGCGGGCAAGCCGATTATTGTGGGCGGCCGGGGCGACCCCACGGAACGGGCCGTAGTGTCGACCGCATCCTACGAAGCCAGGGCGTTCGGCGTGGGTTCCGGAATGCCGTTACGCATTGCGGCCAGGAAAGTGCCGGACGCTGTGATCCTGCCCGTCGACCAGGAGGCTTACCTCGTGGCGTCTGAAGCGGTGATGGCTACGCTGCGAGCGCAGCCCGGCGCCACGGTGCAGGTGCTGGGTTGGGATGAGGCCTTCATCGGCATAGAGACCGAGAATCCGGAAGCCTATGCCCGGCAGGTGCAGGCTGCTGTCCTGGATCGAACGCAGCTGCATTGCAGTGTGGGCATCGGCGACACTTTGGTCCGGGCCAAGGTCGCCACCGGTTTCGGCAAGCCGGCCGGCGTCTTCCGACTCACGGCGGGGAACTGGCTTGAGGTCATGGGCAGCCGGCCCACCAGGGACCTGTGGGGCGTCGGACCCAAAGTGTCGGGCCGGCTGGCAAAACTCGGCATCAACACAGTGGCCGAGCTCGCCGCGTCCGATCCCCAGGACCTGGTCCCGGAGTTCGGCCCCAGGATGGGTCCCTGGTACGCAGAGCTCGGACGCGGGGACGGCGCGAGCGTTGTGGACGATACCCCGTGGGTTGCGCGCGGGCATAGCCGGGAGACCACCTTCCAGCAGGACCTGACCGAGCCCGCCCAGGTGGACGACGCCGTGCGGGAGCTGGCAGCGCATGTCCTTGAGGATGTTGTGGCTGAAGGCAGGCCGGTGGTTGGGCTGACCCTCAAGGTTCGGTACGCGCCGTTCCTCACCAAGACCCATGCGAGGAAGATTCCCGAGACCTTCGACCGGAACGAAGTCCTCGCGCGGGCCCTGGACCTTGCGTCCGCAATCGAAGCGGGCCGTCCCATCCGGCTCCTGGGCCTGCGGGCAGAAATGGCCATGCCTGACGATGCCCGGAAGGGACATACGCCGACGCGCGGCGGTTGGTAACGGCGTCGTGCCTTTTTTTGGTTGCGAACGCCGGCCGGTGCGGCACACCGTTGCTTGTGGTTGAGTTGGGCTCATGGCCTCACGGATCGAGGATTATGGTTTTGTTTCGGACCTTCGCACCGGAGCCCTGATTTCACGCGAGGGCAGTGTCGATTGGCTCTGTGTGCCGCGTTTCGACTCTGAGTCCGTTTTCGGAGCGCTGCTTGGAACAAAAGATCATGGTCGTTGGCTGCTGGCACCCACCGTTGACCATTCCTTGATGTCCCGGCCTGCGAAGGCGGTCCGGCGGTACAGGCCTTCCACGTTCATATTGGAGACGCAGTGGACAACTGCAACGGGAGAAGTGCTTGTAACGGACTTTATGCCGGTCGGTGGACGGGGCAGTTCCCTGATCCGCAGGGTTCAAGGGGTCGCTGGGCAGGTCCTGATGCGCCAGGAACTGGAACTGCGGTTCGGCTACGGAAAGATCCTGCCCTGGGTGCGTCGGATTTACGACGACGACGGGGAGGCGCTGCTCGCTGTCGCCGGACCGCAGGCGGTGATGTTGAGGGCGGATGCCCTGCCCCACGCCGCTTCGGATTATTCGCACGTGGGTGAGTTTAGGGTTGAGGCCGGCCAGACCGTCGACATGCAGCTGCATGCATTTTCATCCCACAGTGTTCCTCCGCCGGCAATTGACGTAGGGGTGGCGCTGCAAACGACGGGCACGTACTGGACAAGCTGGTCGAGCAACTACCTTCGCCAGGGAAACTACGACGCGGAAGTAGAACGCTCATTGCTGGTCCTGCGTGCACTGACCCATGAGGGGACCGGGGGAATTGTGGCCGCCCCCACCACGTCACTGCCGGAACAGTTCGGCGGTGAACGCAACTGGGACTACCGCTACTGCTGGCTCCGTGATGCCGCCCTGACACTGGAAGCGATGATGACCCATGGCTTCCAACAGGAGGCGCTGTACTGGAGGAACTGGCTCCTGCGGGCCGTTGCCGGTGACCCCCATGATCTGCAGATCATGTATGGAGTGGCCGGTGAGCGTGATCTGCCCGAGCGGGTCCTGGATCATTTGCCGGGTTACAAGGGCTCCACCCCTGTGCGCGTCGGCAACGGCGCGGTCACTCAATACCAAGGCGACGTCATCGGAGAAGTCATGGTTGCGCTGGCAAAGCTGCGCAACCATGGCGTGCATGAGGACCACTTCTCCTGGCCCCTCCAGCGGAACATGCTTCTGTTCGTAGAGAACAACATCAACCGCAAGGACCACGGCATCTGGGAGATGCGGGGCGAGAAACGGGACTTCACCCATTCCCGCGTCATGATGTGGGCCGCCATGGATTGCGGGGTGCGGGCCGTGCAGGAACACGGACTCGACGGCCCGGTGGGGCGATGGGCGGAGATCAGGGACGGGCTCCGTACGGAAATCCTGGAGCGGGGTTTCAACAGGGAGATCAACTCGTTTACCCAGACCTACGGACGCACCGAGGTGGACGCATCCCTGCTGGTGCTGCCCCAGGTGGGCTTCCTGGCTTACGACGACGAGAGAATTCTCGGCACGGTGTCCCGGTTGGAACGCGACCTGCTCGATGGGACTGGCCTGCTGATGCGCTACCGGACCGAAGCCTGCCTGGACGGTCTTGAACCCGGGGAACACCCGTTTCTTGCATGCTCTTTCTGGCTCGTAGAGCAGTACGCCCGGACAGGCAGGGTGGCCGAAGCACAGACGCTCATGGACAGGCTCATCGGCTACGGCAATGACCTGGGGCTGTTCAGCGAGGAATACGACACCACCGGCAAACGCATGGCAGGAAACTATCCGCAGGCGTTCTCCCACTTGGCCCTGATCAGGGCAGCCGACGCGCTCAACCGGTCCGGCCCGTGACGCCGCTGCGCTGACAGCCGGGTACGGAGTGGCTGGAACGGACCTCCCCACAGGTCCGTTCCAAGCTGCGATCCAAGGCAAGCGAGCTGCCCGGGATCTACCTTCCCGTCACCCGGCCGTTTAGCGGTGGATGTGTGCTACGTCGCTGTACTCCCATTTTGACCAGGAAGACCAGTGGCCGTTCTTGAACACACGGTATGCCACCCTCTGGTAAACCTCCTCGACCTTGTCCCCGTAACCAAAGTCCGTCCGTTTCAACAGCTTAACCTCCCTGAAGTCGAACGTCCCGCCATGGTTGAAACGCTTGCTGAAATATGATGTCCCCAGGTAGTCGTCCTTGTCCGGCCACCGGTCCTTTTCCCACCGTTCCTGCTTGACCTGGACCAAACCATGTGACGGGTAAAACACTTTGCCCTCGTAAGCCACCAGTTTCGTGCCGTGCACAATCCCTACGACGCGTGGCTTTTCAGCCTTGATGTGGCCAAGGACAAACAGGGACGAGGGCTGCACTGATGCCGCCGGCGCCACGGTATCCGTAGCCTGCGCTGGGACCGCGAGCGCCGCGGAACCCGCGGCGAGGCTCAAAGAAATGGCAGAGATCAGCGCGGCCTTCGACCGCAAACCCCGGTGAGTCTTTGTTGCTTTTGTGATGGACACAGTCTTGCTCCTAAACAGTGATGTGAATGGTTTGTTTTGCGCAGCCGCCCACCACGTCTGGGTGCAGCAGCCATTGTCTTTTATCTGCGTGTTTGCCCTGTGTGTTGGGCCTCTCCACCGGCAATCCTTCGTCTCCCGGAACCGGCACTTCCAGTCTGCGGCTGCGCAAACACTCCGCACTTCCGTGCTACCACTGCTAGTTCGCACTGTCTGCCGGCAGGCCACCACGTGGGCTGATCGGCCTACTAGTGCACTCCTGGGCACGACCCACCGTCCCGATTCGCCACAACGACAGTGCCTTCGCCATAACCCGTGCTAGCACTGAAGCGCCCTGCCTGTCCGCAAAAGCACCATTGACGTACTGGATCTGAACTGAATCAGAACCCGAAGGCCAGCAAGGAATTCCCGCCAGTCCGACGGGCGCCGCTCTGGCTCACACCACTATCAATCCTCACAAGTCAGGAAAATTGAGATGTCACAAGATCACCAGTCCACTGCAGAAGCAAAGTCCCGCCCCGGGCGCAGGGCTGCAATGGCTGCGGCCGCGCTCACCCTGGGAATGGGAGCGGTTTCGCTCGCGACAGTCCCAGCGGCGCAGGCTGCCCCCGCGGCCGCCTCGACGCAGGCAGGGATTGTGCACGCAACAGCCGTGCAGGCTTCTGCCGGCCCCTGCACCGTCAAAGCGCTGAAGCCGTACTTCAGCGGCAGGTTCACGCTTTCGGGGAAAAAGATTGTCATCTACCCCATTAGGGTCACGTGCGTCAGAGGCAACGTCAATGTGCACCTCCAGCAGAAGCTGATGGAGGCAGATACCGGTCCCGACGAGACCCAAAGGAATTGGTTCACGCCCTCAGGCAGCCCGCTGCACTTCTCAACACCTGGTACTAAGACCATTTACACCGAGTACCGGCTGTCCAACCTGGATTGGATCGGGGCCGAAGAGGTCTACCACAATGTCAAGTTCCGGGTATCGAGCAACGGCGTTTTCTCAACCTGGCACAGCGTGGAGAGCCCCGAGCTCTCCATCTCCGCCTGACGATGATGAGGGGCGCCCGGCGGCGCCCCTCATCTTCCTTTATCCGCCGACGAGCGCTTTCTCGTCAGGCTATCCTCAAGCAGTCGCAAGGAGTACGTCGATGTTGTCCGCACCTGAAGCGGTGAGCATGATCCACCCGGCACATTGCCCGGGTGCGGAGGACCTCACACAACTCCTGGATCGTCGCTGGACACATTCACAGCTGCAGGCTGCGGCCGAAATGGACAGGATCGTCCAGCGGCACCCGCAGCACATGCTCGCCCGGATAGCTATGGCCAATCACGGTAATTCCGTCAATCTCGAACGCATCAGGGCCGGCGTCGCGCGGACAGTGGAAGGCACCGGCGGCACGCATTACATCGTCGCCGCCCTTCACCTGGCCTATCTGGCGCTGGCCTTCCCCCATCTCCTGTCCGCCACGCAGCGGGCGCTCCTCCTGGCCCCGCTGGAGGCAGCCGAACTGGCCGGCCCGGCCACCGAGGGCACTTCAGCCCACGTGGTGATGGCTGCCTGACCAAACCGCCTTCCTGCCCGGAACCGCGGCAATCGCGATTAGTCGGAACCCCGGCCCTGCCCGACTCCCCGCAGGTAAGTCAGGACGGCGAGCACACGCCTGTGGTCCTCCGGCTCCGGTCTCAATTCGAGCTTGAGGAAAATGCTCCGAATGTGGGCCTCCACCGTACGCTCCCCCAGGAAGAGCGACTTCCCAATCGCTTGGTTGGTCCGCCCTTCGGCCATGAGCTCAAGGACGCTCCTTTCCCGGCTCGTCAGGTCGTCGCCCCGATCATGACCCCTGTGTGGACGGGCCACCAGCCGGGTGACAAGCTCCGGATCGATGGCAGTGCCCCCCGCAGAAACCCGATGCAGGGCGTCAATGAATTCGTCAACATCGGAAACGCGCTCCTTGAGCAGGTAGCCCAGGCCCTTGGCTCCATTCTTGAGCAGGGACATCGCGTTTTCCGTTTCGACGTACTGGGACAGCAGGAGAACGCCTGTCCCGGGGTGCCTGCTCTTGATGGTTTCGGCCGCTTGGATCCCCTCTATGGTGTACGTAGGGGGCATCCGGATGTCCACCACGGCCACGTCGGCCCCATGTTTTTCAATCAGTTCCAGCAGCTCTGCGCCATCGGCAGCCTCACCCACGACGTCCAGGCCTTCGGACTGCAGCAGGGCGGACAATCCCCGGCGCAGCAATGCCGAGTCGTCAGCAATGGCAACACGCAATCTCATGGCATGTCACGTCCCGGGTCAGTGGAGAACGGAAGGACGGCACGTATCGTCGTGCCCCTGCCTTCGGGACTGTCGATCAATAACGTGCCTCCCAGTGCCGCTGCCCGGTCCGTGATCCCCAGCAACCCGCCGTCGGGACCCGGCAGGGCACCACCAATTCCGTTATCCGTGATCTCCATACGCACCTCTTTTTCGTTTCCGTCGATGCAGATTCGCACCCAGGCAGCCTTGGCATACTTCGTCGCGTTGGTGACGGCTTCCGCGCAGATGAAGTAGGCAGCCAGCTCCACGTGAGCCGGAATCCCCTTGTGTGTCCCGAGTTCCAGCTCCACGGGCAGTGACGATCGCTCCGCCAGCGCGGCGAGGGAGCCCGCCAAACCCCTCTCCCGCAGTGAAGGGGGGTACACACCCCTCGCCAATTCGCGCAGTTCGTCAAGTGCATCTGAAAGATCGGCGCTTGCCTGCACCACCAGGCTTTGTACTTCCTGGGGATCCGTTGACCGTTTGGCCCGGGCCAGCTCCATCGACACCGCAACCAGGCGTTGCTGGGCTCCGTCGTGAAGGTCCCGTTCGAGCTGACGACGGCGGGAGTCCCCCGCCGTGACGATTCGCTCTCTGGAGCGTCGGACTTCAATGAGCTGCTCCCGGAGCTGTTGTTCCATCTTCTGGTTTTCCAAGGCAAGGGAGGTTGCGCTTCTCACGGCGGCAAGCAACTGCGGCTGGTCCTGGAGGGCTTCGTCGAAAACGAGGGCGCCGACTGGTGTTCCGTGGCGCTCCAGGACCATGGAGGCGCGTCGTGTGGAGCCGTCAGGCAAGGCCTGGGGAACGCCCCTGCTGTCGACGAAAGAAGCCTGATCAGGGAGCCAATGAAGCAACGTCAGCGTAGGGTCATGGACGGAGCGGCGGAGAGCGCCGACAAGCCGGTCGCTCACCGGCGCTGAGCCGACTTCCACCATGAGGTCACCGAGGGCCCCGCGTGCGAACCTGTAACGCCACAGACCAAACAGGACCGCCAGCGGGACTATCGCCGTCGCGGGATATTGCCAGAGCAGCGCTTCGGACGTAAGAGTTCCGGACAGTTCAATCACTGCAAGGGACACCCAAACGGTGGCCGCTGTCTTGATGATTACGGCTAGCCATAGTGGCAGGAAAGCCGACCGATACGCCTTTGTACCTGCCTGCCAGCGGGTAATGAGGACGGCTACGATCGCGACTCCCACCGCGATCTGAAATGTGCGGACTGCATTCCCTGCAGCGGCCGTCAGGGCCGGGCTGTCCCAGAGAAGCAGCAAATTGCGGGAGACAGACTCCCCTACCGTGACATGCAAGCGTGGATCGAAGAATGCCCAGCCTGCTAAGGGGGCCACCAGCCAGGAGGTGTAAAAGAAAACTACGGCAGTTCTTTCAGCCCGACTGCGCAACCTTCCTGATGGAAAGCTGAGCGCCAATTGCAATAAGGGCGGCTGATACATCAGCGTAAGCGTCACCCCGAGCGTAAACAGCAACGGATCGCCGGAACGGCGTATGCCGGACGCCAGCCAAAGCCAACCCGCCACAACCAACAGCAGCCCTGGATTCCGGGACGGCCGGCTCCGCCAAGCCGTCACACCAGCCAGAACGAAGGCTAAGCCCACGCCCAGGAAAAGTGTCAGTTCAAGGGCAGTAAACGGAATCCGGTTCGGATTCTCTCCCCACCGGAGCACTCCTTGGGCGTTCAGGCCCAAGGTTCGGGCAGGGTCCTGCAGGCCTGTAGGCGACCAATCGACGCAGACCAGGACCAGGATGACGAAGGCCGCGGTCACGCCGAGTACGGAAGTGAGTTGTCGCGGAGTCATGTGCACTTCCGTCCCAAGCTGATACCAGGGCCGGCTGTCCCCCGCAGCCATCTGAGTCACTGCCACGGGCACGGGCAGAAACGGGCCAGCCCCTTACCTTGCCCCACGACATCTGTCAGGCTCGGAGCCGTTCCTCCGTTGTAGCACCGCGCACTGGCCAGAGCAATACAAACGGAAATACGGCCAGCTTCAGGTGACGTGATGCTTCAGGTGACCCAGGAGCAGGCTTTGGATAAAATCAAGGTTCAACGCTCAGTCGATCGAGGCCCCGGCGTCCTTCAGCCCGCTGGAGCCCCAGGCGAGCAGAGAGGCCGGTCATGGACTTCATACAAGCCGCTGAACATCAGCTCGACCCGTTTCCCCACTACGAACGAATGCGGGAAACTGCCCCGGTCTATTACGACGAACAATCGGGAAGTTGGCACGTCTTCCGGTACGACGACGTTCAGCGGGCACTGTCCGAATATGCAGCATTCTCGTCGCACATGGGCGGCGAAGAGGCATCCGGGACCGGCCAGCTGTTCGCCTCAAGCCTGATCGCCACCGATCCCCCCAGACACAGGCAGCTGCGCTCCCTGGTCACCCAGGCGTTCACGCCGAAAGCTGTGGCGGCGCTGGCTGCCCGCATTGCCGGCCTCGCGGACGAGCTACTGGAAGGGTTCGCGGCCAGCGGCAGCGCAGACCTCATTAAGGAATTTGCATACCCGTTGCCGGTCATAGTGATCTCCGAACTGATGGGCATCCCCGCCCGGGACCGCGAGCGGTTCAAAGAGTGGTCCGATGTGATTGTCAGCCAAACGCAGACCGGTTCAGCCAGTGAGAATCAGTCCGCCACAATCACGGAGATGACGGAGTACTTCCTGGCCCTGATCGACCAACGCAGGAGCCGGCCCGGCAAGGACCTGATCAGCACCCTGCTCTCAGTCGAGATTGAGGGCCAAAAACTGACGGTGCCCGAACTGCTCGGTTTTTGCGCTTTACTGCTCGTCGCCGGCAATGAGACCACCACCAATCTCATCGGCAACGCCGTTTTGTGCCTGACGGAGTCGCCGGGAACCATGGACCGCGTGCTGAGGGAACCCGCTCTGCTTCCCCAGACCATCGAAGAAGTGCTGCGCTTTCGATCGCCGGTCCAGTCCATGTACAGGACGACGGTGGCGGAGACAATCTTGGGAGACGAACTGATTCCCGCCGGCGCCCCGATCGTGGCGTGGATAGGCTCCGCCAACCGCGACGGGCGGCAGTTCCAGCGGCCTGCCGAGTTCGACGTGGACCGCGGCCAGCACCGGCACCTGGCGTTCGGACACGGCATTCACTTTTGCCTCGGCGCCCCGCTGGCCCGCCTCGAAGCCAGGATCGCGCTTGAGGCCTTGCTGTCGCGCTTGCCCGGACTTTCCCTGGTTCAGGGAGCGCACCTGGAACGAATGGAAAGCACCATCGTCTATGGGCTGAAGGCACTCCCGGTAAGCTGGCGGCCGGCCTGACTGGCAATGGACTGCACAACCTTAGATGGAAGAGCCCCGACGAGGCACCCGTTGTGAGATCCCGATCTATTTGGCCTATTCCGCCACGTTGGCGTCCCCCTGTTTTCGTTTGTCGCCACAGCTCTCGAATAATGGTTCCGTTCCAACCTGCTCGGCCATTTCTCCAGCGTTGCGTGTATATCCCGGCCTGCAGTCTCCTTGGCCTTCTTCGCTCTGTACCACCCGATGCCCTTGATACACCGATAGTGGCAAGGTGGCCGGCAAATTTTGCATCGGTGGTAGTCAGCGGATGGTTAGGCTGGGTGGATGGCGACAGTTATCCTCGTGCGGCACGGCCGCACCACAGCCAATGCCACTGGACTGCTGGCCGGTCGGGCCGCCGGTGTCAGCCTGGACCAGATCGGGCGCGAGCAGGCGGCTTTGACCGGAGAGCGGCTCGCGGCCGTGCACTTAGTTGGGGTGGTATCGAGCCCGCTCGAGCGTTGTCAGCAGACCGCCCAACTCATTCTTGATCGCCAGGCCGGCACTCCGTACGCGCCGTTGGAATCCGATCTTACCGAGTGCGATTACGGCCAGTGGCAGGGCCGCACGCTCAGTGATCTCGCAACCGAAGATCTGTGGTCGGCCGTGCAATCGCAGCCGTCCGCCGTCACCTTTCCCGGCGGTGAATCCATGGCCGCGATGCAGACTCGGGCTGTAGCAGCAATTCGACGCCACGACGCAGCCTTCGAAGCCGAGTACGGGCCAGGAGCCGTATGGGTGGCGGTGAGTCACGGTGACGTCATCAAATCAATTGTCGCCGACGCGCTTGGCATGCACCTGGACCTGTTCCAACGCATTAACGTAGGCCCTGCCTCCGTATCGATCGTGCGCTACGGAGCCAGTCGGCCGAGCGTCTACGCGACCAACACCGACGCGGGGGATCTGTCGTGGCTGTCGAACGGCATCCACTCTGGCGACGCGCCGGTGGGCGGCGGTGCAGGGCAAAGGGCGCCATGAAGCTCATATGCCTAAAATGCTCATATGCCTACACGTGTTCATGAGTTTGCCTGGCCTGATCGGGTCGTCGTTGGCACCATTGGCCTTCCGGGGGCACGCACGTTCTACCTGCAGGTGCGGGCAGGGACCCAGATCGTAAGTATCGCCATGGAGAAGCAGCAGTCGGCTCTGCTCGCCGATAAGATCGACGAAATTCTCGACCACCTTCTCACCGTCGAGGGCAACCCCCACAGCGTTCCCACCAGTACCCCCATTGAATTGGTTGACAATGACCAGCTCGAGGCCGTTCAGGAGCAGTTTCGGACCGGCGCCATGAGTTTAGGTTGGGACCCGACGACGGCGCAGGTGGTGATAGAGGCCTACCCGATCACCGATGTCGACGCTGATAGCAACGACGAATCGCTTGATGAGGACGACGCTGACGTGCCCGAAATGCTGCTGGTGCGGATGCCGGTTGGCACCGCCCGCGCATTCGCTAAGCGCACGCGTGAGGTTGTGGGCGCCGGGCGTCCCGCGTGCCCGCTCTGCGGTTACCCCGTAGACGCCGACGGGCACGTCTGCACTCGGCCCGAGGTCTGATGCCGGCGCCCGACCTGTTTACGGCCGAGCTGACGCTCACCGGGCGCATAACGACGGCGTCGAACGCCACCTTCCTGGGAAGCATCGGGGACACGAAAGTCGTCTATAAGCCGATAGCCGGGGAGAAACCGCTGTGGGATTTTCCCGACGGCTTCCTTGCCCACCGGGAGGTTGCCGCCTACCTGGTTTCGGAGGTCCTCGGCTGGAACGTGGTGCCACGCACCTGGCTGCGCGATGGTCCGTTCGGCGAAGGGATGGTGCAGCTGTGGCAGGAGACAGACCCCGACCAGAACGCGGTGGACCTCGTTGCGTCGGACGACGTACCGGAGATCGGCTGGAAACACGTCCTTGAGGGTCAGGATGAGAATGGACGGATGGTCGCCCTCATACACGAGGACTCTCCGGCGCTCAGACGCATGGCGGTGTTCGACGTCGTCGTGAACAACGCCGACCGTAAAGGCGATCACATCCTTGCCATGACGGACGGACACCGGCACGGCGTGGACCACGGGCTTACCTTTCACCGTGACCACAAGCTGCGCACGGTGCTGTGGGGGTGGCTGGGAGACGCTCTGACCGTCGAGGAACTTGACGGGCATCGATCGTGTCAGCGAAGGACTGGACGGTGAGCTGGGCCGAAACCTGGCGGACCTGCTCAGCGCCGAAGAAATTGCGTCGATCGCCGCGCGCTGCGCCCGGTTGCGCTTGGCGCGGTCGGTTCCCGGCTCCGAGCGGTGAGATGTCGGCGGTGCCCTGGCCGCTGTTCTAAGGGAATCCCGGCTATGGACTTCGCAGGATGCTCCACGTTGAAGGCCTGAACGGTTACTAAAGCAGGACTCGCGGGGCCGGGCGCAACAGCAGCTTATTCAGGAGGCTATGTCCAAAATCAGGGGCCTCCGGCAGGTCGGCTCACGGAGCCGGGCGATGTTGTCTTCTGTACCCGCCCCCAGCCCGCCGCGACAGTGGACACGGGGGGCGGCGCCGTCGTCGTGTTTCCTTCCCGGATCCTGAGGATCGACGGCGGCGACCCGGGCGGCCTGCTGCCTGTCGTCGTTCGCGACATCAGAAAACCTCAAAGCGGCTGACAAGACTTGGCGGAACTGGCGGCTGCGCCGCGCCCCGGAAGTCCAGCGCCTGCCCCGGCCAACGCCTTGGAGACACTGCAACACGGGCAAGCCGAAGCCCGCCAACGTCTCGAACGACTGGAAGAACTCGCTACCCTGATTACGGACGTATCCGAACCGGAGCACAAACTGGTCATGGAGCAAATGAAGTCATTGGCCCCGCGATTTACTGAGGCACGAGGCGGGAACTCTTAGAAATCTGGGGACCTATATGCAATAAATCATTGGTACCCGTCGACGTTAGCCAAGAGAGATTACAGGGACATGGAAATTGAAGCCAAGACAGCCGTTGACGCTGAAACTCTTGATCAAGAGTTTTTTGAGGAACTCGAAGCCTTGGCCGATCAAACTGAGCGCGAATTGCAAGCAAGGCAGACTTTTGTTCTTCCCATGGAGACGGTAACACTCAAAAGATTTAAACAATTCAAGAATCTTGCTGTAACTTTCAATCCGGAAATCACGCTCATGGCTGGGCCCAACAATGCGGGGAAATCCACCCTACTGCACGCACTCGCGGTTTGGGAGTTCTGCAAACTGGCTACGCTCATGGAGCGTGGTCGCGATGGAATAGGACCGTCCCGTGTTGGAATTCAGGGGTTTGGCATGGGAGACGATGAATTCTCCCCTATCAACATACCCTCTCTCAAACATATGTGGACCAATCTTAAACCTCAGCAGAAGGATCCCGGCGAGGATGGTTACACTCTTCAGATTGGTTGCCAGTGGTCCACCGGCGCGGGTCAGAATTTTTTGACTTTCGCATTATCGCTAGCCAATGATCGACTCTTCATCAAAGTCGACAAATCGAATCTCGACCAAGCCGATCGGGTGCCGCAGGTCGCTTACCTCCCCCCGTTTGCCGGCATCTCTGCGCATGAAGAACGCGTCAGTGGCGCGACGCGCAGGCGTCGTATAGGCGAAGGACTTGCAGGAGCGGTTCTGCGCAATCTCTTGCTCGACATGCACCAGGTCAACACAGCCAAACGCTTGGATTTACAGCGCCGCAGTACCCAAGAAAATCCCACAGCCAAACGGATAAGGATAAAAGAGAAGGATTTAGAGACGCTGCGGAGTACTGACCCTTGGGAGATAATTCAAAAAAATCTTCGCGAAGTCTTCGGGGCGGAACTGAGCGTTTCCGACTTTCATGAGGAATATCACTCCTACATCCAGGTTCTCGTTTCCAAAGGTGAGATGCAAGACGGAAAGTTCAAGGTCTTCGGCAATTACACCAAACGGGACCTCATGGTTGAGGGTAGCGGATTTCTTCAATGGGTCAGCGTCTTTGTACTTGCTGTTGACCCGAACGTCGACGTGCTCCTTCTCGATGAACCTGATGCACACCTACATCCGCACCTACAAAAAGAACTGGTGCGGCGACTGGGCGACCTCGTGGCTGGAACTGGCAAGCAGATTTTCATCGGGACACACTCAAGTGAAATTATCCGTCAAGCAGAACCGTCTAAGATCATGGGCTTCAAAAGAGGTTCTTCTCCAAAATACCTCACTACTAACGCTCAGAAAGTGGGCATGCTCGAGGGCATTGGATCTCATTACTCTCCCCGATTCGACAGAATCCGGCAGACCGGCCGCGTCTTCTTCCATGAGGGCAGCTCTGACATTTCAATACTGCAGATGCTCGCGGCAGAGCGGGGTACTCCGCTGGATGATTCGTGGATTCCTTGGGCAACTACCCGCACACAGCAGGAAAGAAAGCAACTGTGGCTGGCTTTGCAGGAAGAAATACCAACCCTTCAGGCTATAAGCCTGCGCGACCGTGATTCTTCAAACGTTGGCACTGTCGGAGACGATCTCGACGACCTGGAGGTACCGTCCACCCAGGGGTTCCGTACCGTGAAATGGCGACGGAGGCACATCGAGTCCTATCTGATTATTCCCGAAGCGATCAGCGCGGCAAGCGGTAAGTCGGTGGCTGAGGTAAAAGAGGCGCTGCTTGAAAAGCACGCCTTAAGCCTTAATTCGGATTATTCCAAAAGCAAAGCACCGAGCGTTTATCTTGAACTCCGGGGCAAGGAACTACTCAAAGAAGAGTACGGACTTACTGGCCCCGAAGTTGCCAGATACGTTGCCGGCGTGCATATCTGCGACGACATCGCGACCGTTATCGATTTGCTGCGGTAAGAATCGACATGCGAAGGGTGCGGCATGCATCAGCATGCCGCACCCTCTGCAATTCAGCCGAGAGAGAGCTAGAAGTCCCAGTCGTCATCTTCGGTGTTGACAGCCTTGCCGATCACGTAGGACGAACCGGACCCGGAGAAGAAGTCGTGGTTCTCGTCAGCGTTCGGTGACAGTGCCGAGAGGATCGCCGGGTTCACGTCGGTGACGGAGGCCGGGAACATAGCCTCGTAGCCCAGGTTCATCAGCGCCTTGTTGGCGTTGTAGTGCAGGAACTTCTTGACGTCCTCGGCCAGGCCAACGGAGTCGTAGAGGTCGTGCGTGTACTGGACTTCGTTCTCGTAGAGCTCGAAGAGCAGCTCGAACGTGTAGTCCTTGATCTCCTGCTTGCGCTCCTCGGACAGGCCTTCGAGGCCCTTCTGGAACTTGTAGCCGATGTAGTAGCCGTGCACGGCTTCGTCGCGGATGATCAGGCGGATCAGGTCAGCCGTGTTCGTCAGCTTGGCCCGTGAAGACCAGTACATGGGCAGGTAGAAGCCCGAGTAGAACAGGAAGCTCTCCAGCAGCGTGGAGGCCACCTTGCGCTTCAGGGGATCGTCGCCCTGGTAGTAGTCCATGACGATCTGGGCCTTCTTCTGAAGGTTCTGATTCTCGGTGGACCAGCGGAATGCCTCGTCGATCTCCTTGGTGGAGGCCAGCGTGGAGAAGATCGAGGAGTAGCTCTTGGCGTGCACGGACTCCATGAACGCGATGTTCGTGTAGACGGCTTCCTCGTGCGGGGTGATCGCATCCGGAATCAGCGACACGGCGCCGACGGTGCCCTGGATGGTGTCCAGCAGGGTCAGGCCGGTGAACACGCGCATGGTGAGCTGCTGCTCGTCCGGGGTCAGCGTGGCCCACGACTGGACGTCGTTGGACAGCGGGATCTTCTCCGGCAGCCAGAAGTTGTTGACCAGGCGGTTCCAGACGTCCACATCCTTATCGTCCTGGATGCGGTTCCAGTTGATCGCTTCGACGTGGCTAAGCAGCTTGACCTTCTCGGTCATGTCATCCCCTAAAAGTTGGGTTGTTCTTTGAAGTTAAGCGTACGACGGCGGGCGGGCGCCCGCCGTCGTACTGTCACGATTTAGTTGAAGATTAAAGCATGCAGCTGACGCAGCCGTCCACCTCGGTCCCTTCCAGCGCGAGCTGGCGGAGACGGATGTAGTAGATGGTCTTGATGCCCTTCTTCCAGGCGTAGATCTGGGCCTTGTTGATGTCACGCGTGGTGGCGGTGTCCTTGAAGAACAGCGTCAGGGACAGGCCCTGGTCCACGTGCTGGGTGGCGGCGGCGTAGGTGTCGATGACCTTCTCGTAGCCGATCTCGTACGCGTCCTGGTAGTACTCCAGGTTGTCGTTGGTGAGGTACGGCGCCGGGTAGTACACGCGGCCCAGCTTGCCTTCCTTGCGGATCTCAATCTTGGACGCCACCGGGTGGATCGAGGAGGTGGAGTTGTTGATGTAGGAGATCGAGCCGGTGGGCGGCACAGCCTGCAGGTTCTGGTTGTAGATGCCGTGCTTCATGACCGAAGCCTTCAGCTCGCGCCAGTCCTCCTGCGTGGGGATGTGGATGTTCTTGAACAGCTCCGCAACCTTTTCGGTCTGCGGCACCCACTCCTGCTCCGTGTACTTGTCGAAGAACTCGCCCGAGGCGTACTTGGACTTCTCGAAGCCGCCGAAGGTCTGCCCGGTCTGGATGGACAGCAGGTTGGAGGCGCGGACCGCGTGGTACACCACCGAGTAGAAGTAGATGTTGGTGAAGTCCAGGCCCTCTTCGGAACCGTAGTGGACCCGCTCGCGGGCCAGGTAGCCGTGCAGGTTCATCTGGCCCAGGCCGATGGCGTGGCTCTGGTCGTTGCCGCGGGCGATGGACGGCACCGAGGTGATGTTGGACATGTCGGACACTGCCGAGAGGGACCGGATGGCCGTCTCGATGGTCAGGCCGAAGTCCGGGCTGTCCATGGTCTTGGCGATGTTCAGCGAGCCCAGGTTGCAGGAGATGTCCTTGCCGGTCTGGTCGTAGGACAGGTCATCGTGGTACGTGGTGGGCTGCGAAACCTGGAGGATCTCCGAGCACAGGTTGGACATGATGATCTTGCCGTCGATCGGGTTTTCCCGGTTCACGGTGTCCTCGAACATGATGTACGGGTAGCCGGATTCGAACTGGATCTCGGCGAGGGTCTGGAAGAACTCGCGCGCCTTGATCTTGGTCTTCTTGATCCGGGAGTCGTCCACCATCTCGTAGTACTTCTCGGTGACCGAGACGTCGGAGAACGGCATGCCGTAGACCTTTTCGACGTCGTACGGGGAGAACAGGTACATGTCCTCGTCCTTCTTGGCCAGCTCGAACGTGATGTCCGGGATGACAACGCCCAGCGAGAGGGTCTTGATGCGGATCTTCTCATCCGCGTTCTCGCGCTTGGTGTCCAGGAAGCGGTAGATGTCCGGGTGGTGCGCGTGCAGGTACACGGCACCGGCACCCTGGCGGGCACCGAGCTGGTTGGCGTAGGAGAAGCTGTCCTCGAGGAGCTTCATCACGGGGATGACGCCGGAGGACTGGTTCTCGATCTGCTTGATGGGGGCGCCCACTTCGCGGATGTTGGTCAGCGCGAACGCCACACCGCCGCCGCGCTTGGACAGCTGCAGGGCAGAGTTGATGGACCGGCCGATCGATTCCATGTTGTCTTCGATGCGGAGCAGGAAGCAGGAGACCAGCTCGCCGCGCTGCTTCTTGCCGGCGTTCAGGAACGTGGGGGTGGCCGGCTGGAAGCGGCCTTCGATGATCTCGTCCACCATCTGCAGCGCGAGCTTCTCGTCGCCGCGGGCCAGGTGCAGGGCCACCATGCAGACGCGGTCCTCGTAGCGCTCCAGGAAACGCTTGCCGTCGAACGTCTTCAGTGTGTAGGACGTGTAGAACTTGAACGCGCCCAGGAAGGTCTCGAAGCGGAACTTCTTTTTGTACGCGCGGTTGTAGAGCTCGCGGATGAAGTTCATCGTGTACTGGTCGAGCGTCTCGCGCTCGTAGTAGTCGTTCTTGACCAGGTATTCGAGCTTCTCTTCCAGGTCATGGAAGAACACGGTGTTGTTGTTAACGTGCTGCAGGAAGTACTGGTGCGCAGCCTCGCGGTCAGCCCCGAACTGGATCTCGCCGTTCGGACCGTAGAGGTTCAGCATGGCGTTGAGCTCGTGATAGCCCAGCCCCTTGTAGGCAGCCGGCATCTCCGGCTTCTCGACGGCGGCGCTCAGCTTTTCAGCGCTGCTGCCCTGGCCTTCGGCCCTGGTTACTTCTGTGTCTGCGACAGTCGTGTCCAAAACGTGTCCAATCCATTGTTTACGCGGGCCACGTCGTCTGGCGTGCCCATAAGTTCAAAGCGGTAAAGCCGGGGTACCTGGCATTTCGCCGCGATGATGTCCGCGGCCATGCAGTAGTTGTCCCCAAAGTTTGTGTTGCCTGCACCGATGACGCCGCGGATCAGTTGCCTGTTCTGCGGGTTGTTCAGGAAGCGGATGACCTGCTTAGGTACCGAGCCCTCTCCCCCGGTGCCACCGTAGGTGGGCACCACCAGCACGAACGGCCGGGTGGCGAGAAGGGGTGCGTCCTTTGCATGGAGCGGGATCCGTGCCAGCTCCCGTCCCAGCTTCGCTACGAAGCGGCTGGTGTTCTCGGAGGTGGAGGAAAAGTAGATGAGCTGACTCTGCGTGGTGACAGGCGGTACCTGGGCCACTTGGGCCCTGGCCACTGCCAGTGCTGCCACGGGAGTCACCTCATGTGTGGGTTCGAAGATTGCCGGCTGGCGGAAGGTGGTGGCCTCAGGCCACGGAGGAAACGGCAGACAGTGCCAGTTCCTCGATCTTGTCCGGGCGGAAGCCTGACCAGTGGTCCTGGTCCGTGACCACAACAGGTGCCTGCATGTAGCCCAGCGCCTTCAGGCGCTCGAGCGCATCGGCGTCCTGTGAGATGTCAACGCTCTGGTAAGCGATGCCCTTTTTGTCCAGCGCTCGGTACGTCGCGTTGCACTGCACACATGCAGGTTTTGTGTAAACCGTAACGGTCATTGTTCCCTGTCCCCTTTATCGAAATCTTCGCTCGTCTTTGTCCCGCCCAAGCTGTACGTCGATACTACATGTAGTGCAGACTGCTCTTCGGAACCCCAAGATGATGTATTACAAGTATGTCATTTTATGCACTTTTAATCCACAGGCAGGGTCCTTCAAAATGTCCGGATTCCAGCGTTTTTTGCGGACGAAATCCACACCCTGTGGAGTACTTAGCCACAATTAACGCCCAGCGTGTCGCCTGGTGGACGGGCGTGTCGCGCCTGTGTCCACGGTCCGGGAACGCGTCCCGGACCACTACATGTAGTGGCCTCCGGCTAGAGAATGAGAGCAACGGCATACGGATGCTGTGGTTCAGTTCACCCCATCGCCACCAGGTTGTCCCGGATCAAAGATCGCCGGTGGTGCTGACTGAACACCTGCACGTCGCAACCGGGCCTCCAACTGCTGCCCGCTTGAATGTCAGACCCTCTTGTCATGATGGATGTCATGAGGAATCCGGCGGTGGCGAAGGCGTATGCGGACATCACCGCGGCCGTTGCTGTGCTCACCGGCGTGGTGAACGGAACACGGTCCCGGTGGACTTTCCGCGGGAGGGCGATCCGTTGCAGGAATTGTCCGAGGATTGCCTGGATATTCTGACCGGGGCCGCGGCAGCGGATGCGCAGATGGCCGGCTTGAAAGCCCAGGCTGCCGTGACCTACGCGGACATTGCCCAGGCCACAGCACCTCCGGATGCTTCGGTCCAGGCCCAGGAGATGGCAGTCACGGCGGAGGTCGCATGTGCCCTGACCATTGGTGACCGGGCAGCGGGTTCGTTCCTGGCCGTTTCCCACGCCCTGACCACTACCTTGCCGCTGACCCTGGCCGCCCTGCAGTCCGGAACCATCTCCTGGCAGCACGCCCGGGTCATGGCGGACGAAGCCGCCACCCTTGACCCGGCCGGTGCGGCCGCGCTGGAGGCCCACTTCCTGGACCCGGACGCACCGGACGCGGTCCGCGGGTGTCCTGCCGGGGAGATGCCTGCCTCCCGGTTCCGGCACCAGGCCCGGACCTGGCGCGAACGCCACCACACCGAAAGCATCGAAAAGCGCCACGCCAAAGGTGTCCTGGACCGGCGGGTCGAATACACCCCGGACCAGGACGGGATGGCCTGGCTCTCGGCCTACCTGCCAGCGGACCAGGCGGTCGCAATCTCGAACCGGACCACCGCCATCGCCCGCGGGCTGCAGGGCCCGGCGAGACCCGGACGCTCACCCAGCTCCGCGCCGACGCCTTCGCCACCGCCCTCCTGACCAGCGGAACCAACCTAACCACCGGAACCGGCAGCGCCAGCGGAACCGGCACCGGCACGGGGACAAAGCCAACGGCGACGGCGGCGGCGACAGGCGACAACGCAGTCATCGCCGGGGCCGGCGGCGCCCTGAACGGTGCAGACCAGCATCCCGGGCCCGGCGACGTGCCCTCACCGCGGGCGCAGGTCCTGGTGACCGTGCCGGTGTTTGCGCTGCTTGGCGCCACGGAGGAGCCGGCGATGCTGGATGGCTACGGCCCGATTCCGGCGTCGATGGCCCGGGGCCTCGTGGCGGACGGGGCCGATTCGTTCTACCGGGTCCTGATCGACCCGCGGGACGGGGCGCCGCTGGAGATCGGCCGGACCAGCTACCGGCTCACCAAGGCCATGCGGCAGTGGCTGCGGCTGCGGGACGGCAAATGCCCCTTCCCTGGCTGTAGCAACAAGTCCCTGGACAACGAGGCGGACCACCTCCTCGCCTGGGCCAAGGGCGGCACCACCGGCATCTCAAACCTGGGACAGCCCTGCCCCAAACACCACCGCCTCAGACACACCAGCACCTGGAAACCCACACCAGCGACCAAAACCGAACCACCCGGCTGGATATCCCCCACAGGCCGGCACTACAAAAGCGAACACCAGGACTGGGAACCACCACACTGGCCCGAACCACTCAAACCAGCAGGAAGGTCCCCCGGGCGGCTACCCGGACCTTGTCCACCTCGGACTTTCGCTTGGGGAAGAGGGCTTGGAGAGGCTCCTCCACGCCCGGGCTTGAGACGGGCCGATGCGCGGCGGTTGCTACAGCTGTGCCTCCCGGCGGTCCAGCACAATCTGCTGCACATCCAGGTAGCCGGACTGGAAACCGGCCCGGGAGTAGCTCAGGTAGAACAGCCACATCCGCTGGAACACGGCGTCGAAGCCCAGCTCGCCCACCTCCTGCGAGCGCGCAACGAACCGCTCCTCCCAGAGGCGCAGTGTTGCCGCGTAGTGGTCGCCCATGCCCATCCGCTCCCGTACCCGGAGTGTGGTGTTCTGCTGGGTCACGCTCTCGATGGCCCGCACGGACGGCAGGAACCCGCCCGGGAAGATGTACTTGTGCACCCAGGTGTAGGCATTCCGGGTGGCCAGCATGCGCCCGTGCGGCATGGTGATGGCCTGGATGGCCACCTTGCCGCCCGGAGCGAGCACCCGGTCGATGGTCTGGAAGTAGATGGGCCAGTACTCATAGCCCACGGCCTCGATCATTTCCACGGACACCACGGCGTCGAACTCGCCCTCCACTGCCCGGTAGTCCTGCAGCGCCACAGTCACCTTGTCCGCGTAGCCGGCGGCCGCGATCCGCTCCTGCGCAAGGGCCCGCTGTTCGCTGGACAGGGTGACGCTGTAGACCGTGGCACCGCGGGCAGCAGCCCGGAGCGCCAGTTCGCCCCAGCCGGTGCCGATCTCCAGCAGCCGGGTGCCGTTACCGACGCCGGCCTTGTCCAGCAGCCTGTCGATCTTCGCCTGCTGCGCCTCCGCCAAAGCGTCCCAGGGCACCGATTCCAGCGCGTCCTCACCCCGCGGGAACAGCGCCGAGGAGTAGCTCATGGTGGTGTCCAGGAAGTTCGAGAAGAGCTCGTTGGACAGATCGTAGTGGCGTGAGATGTTGCTGCGGGTGTTCTGCTCTTCGTTGCGTTCGTGCCGCGGGGTCCGCGGCAGGTACAGCGTCCGGAGCGTCTGCAGCGGCTTCGGGATCAGCGTGTCCACGGACGCGGCAAAGACCTCCAGCACCCCGGCCAGGTCCGATGCTTCCCAGTCCCCCGCCATAAACGACTCGCCCAGCCCGATCAGGCCGTTGTCACCGATCCGCACTTCGAACGCTGCCGGCCTCACCATGGTCATCACCGGCGCGTCCAGGCCGCCGGTGCCCAGGACGGACCCGTCCGGGTAGGCAACGCGCAGGGGCAACCGGCGGACGGCGGCCTTGAACAGCAGGCCTGCGGCCTTGCCCGCAACGATGGCCTTAGTGCCCGACGGCGCGTGGGCAACACCGGGCCAGACGTCCGGATCGATGGTGGCCGGCGACGCCGGTACCCCGGCAGCGTTGTTGCCTGCCAGCGGGTGCCGGGCGGACTTCGCGGCGGGAACCTGCGCGGTGGCGGCCGTTCCGTTCTCGTCGGTCATTGTCATTGAACTGCCTCCTGTGAGGGGTGGTGTGGCTTTTTGACGACGGGCAGGCGCCTTGCCCAGAGTTTAACGCCCTGAAAACGGATCAGGGCGGATACCAGCAGCGGCGCGGCCGGGACGGCGATGGCGGCTGCCAGGATGTTCCTGATGGTGGCCGGGCGCCGGTCCCCGTCCATGGTGGCGACGAAGGGCCGGTGCCCTTCCCGCTCCAGGACGATGGAGACGGACAGCCGTTCCTCCGGGGGCGGCACCTTCATCCGGTACTGCCCGTCAACATCGTTGAAGGGTGAAACGTAAAAGGCTTTGGGCACACTGGCCCGGCCGGCAGCATCCGTCTCCAGGAGGTAGCAGTGGCGTTCGCCGTAGGTGTTGTGGACCTCGGCGATGACGCACTGCAGCTCCCCGGACTCCCGGTAGCACCAGAAGAGGCTGAGCGGGTTGAACACGTGGCCGAAGACCCTGGCGCTGGCCAGCATCCGGATGGGTCCGCCGTCGGGCTCCATCCCCTGCGTCCGCAGGAACCGTTCCACGTTGCTGCGGAGAGAGGCGGCCGGATCGCCCAGGTGGTCGGCGGCACTGAAGACCGCCAGCGGACGCAGCAGCCGTGGCAGGCGCGGCAGCCGGTCCACGTCCACAAACCAGCTGTAGCTCCGGTAAGTGAACGCATTCTTCAGCGGGGTCCGCCGCACGTGGGAGATGGACGTGCGGTAGATGGCTGCCGTTGGGCTCATGCTCCCTCCGCGGCTGCCAGCAGCTCGGGCTCGCCTGCTGCCATCTCGGGTGCATCCACGCCGGGGGTTTCCCAGGTGCGTCCCAGGCTGGCGGCGGCCCGGACGCCGGACAGCGCGCCGTCTTCGTGGAAACCCCAGCCGAGGTATGCCCCGGCGTAGGCGATGCGGTGGTCACTCAGGGCCGCGATCTGCTGCTGCGCGCGCAGGGATTCGGGGGTGTACTGCGGGTGCTCGTACACCATGCGCTCCAGGACCCGGTCCTCCCCGATGAGTTCAGACTCCCCCAGGCTCACCAGGTACGGCAGCCCGTCGGCGGGCTGCAGCCGCTGGAGCCGGGTGAGGTCGTAGCTGACCAGGACCTTGTCCGGCCGGGCGTCGCAGTCCGGGAGCCGGTAGTTCCAGGACGCACGGGCGTTCTCTGCGGCAGGCAGGACTGCGGGATCCCGGTGGAAAACGGTCTGGTTGACCGAATACGGCATCGCGCCGAGGGCTTCCGTTTCGGCCTCGGTGGCGTCCGCCAAAAAGCCGAGGGCCTGGGCCGGGTGCGTGGCGATGACTACCGCCTCGAAATCCTCGACGCCCTGGTCCGTGTCCACTTCCACGCCGAGGGCGTGGCGCCGGATGGCGGTGACGGGGCTGTTGAGCCGGATGTCCGGCAGCGTTGCGGCGAGCTTCTCCACATACTGCCCCGAACCGCCGGTGACGGTCCGCCACTGTGGCGAGCCTTTGACGCCCAGCATGCCGTGGTGGCCCAGGAAGGTGAAGAGGTACCGCGCCGGATAGGACAGTGCCGTGGTGGGGTCGCACGACCACACCGCGCTCACCACCGGCGTCATGAAATGGGAGGTGAAGTAGGCGCTGAAGCGTTCCTTGGCGAGAAATTCGCCGAGGGTCAGCTCCGCACCGCCCGCGGGTCCGCCGTCGGACGCTGTGCCCGCATCGATCAGCGCCCGCGCCCGGCGGTAGAACCGCATGACCTCCACCAGCATCAGCAGGTAGCGTCCGCGCAGCAGGCTGGACGGCCGGGCGATGATCCCCTTGCCGCCGTCCCGCGCACCGGCGAACTCCAGGCCGCAGCCATCGCAGCGGATGGACATGCTCATTTCAGAATCCTGGGTTTCCACGCCGAGCTCGGCGAACAGCCGCAGCAGGGTGGGATAGGTCCGCTCGTTATGGACAATAAAGCCGGTGTCGATGCCGAAGGTGGAGCCGTCCGGTTGCGGGACGCTGTGCGTGTGGGCGTGGCCGCCCAGCCTGCTGTCCGCCTCGAAGAGCGTGACGTGGTCGTGCCGGTTCAGGACGTACGCGGCCGTCAGGCCCGCCACTCCACTGCCCACGACGGCGATGCGCCGCCCTTCCGGCTTGCCGCCCAGGTTCCCTGCCACAGACACTGTCCTGCTCCTCTGCTCAAACTGCGTGTGCACTTGCTCGGTGCAAACTCTCTAGGGGCAGTTCGTCGCCGCGGGGCCGGCGGATGAGTGAGATTCAAGGAATCTTTGTGCCAGAATGAAGCGGATCTTTCAGACCCGCCATACCGCAGGGCTTTTGCGGCTCTGACCGAAGGACAGCCTTGGTAAATCCCGTACATCTGAAGACCCTCCTTGAGGTTACCCGGCTGGGTTCGTTCGCGGCCGCCGCGGCACGCCTGGGCTACACGGCCTCGGCAGTCTCCCAGCAGATGTCCGCCCTGGAGCGGGAGGCCGGCGTGGTCCTCTTCCAGCGCTCGGCCCGCAGCGTGGTCCCCACGGAGGCCGCAATCGTGATGACCCGGCACGCCGCGAAAGTGCTGACGGACATCGAGGCGCTGATGGCCGCCGCCGCCAAGACCCACGACGCCACCAGCCAGGAACTCCGGCTGGGCATCTTCCCCAGCCTGGCCACCTACGTCCTGCCGCGCATCCTGAAGAATCCGGCCTGGAAGGACCTGGGCATCGACCTCCGCGTCTCGGTGGCGGAACCGTCCCAGACCATCCAGGGGCTGCGCACCGGCGGGGAGCTCGATGTGGCGCTCGTCTTCCAGGTGGGCCAGTCCGGACTCGCCTGGCCGCACACCATCAACCGGCAGTGGATCGGCGATGACAACTTCCGGGTGGTGCTTCCGGCCGGCTGGGGCTTCGGCGCGGAGGCCAAGGTGGCGGCGGACCACCTGTCCGAGCTGCCGTGGATCATGCACCACCCCGGGACGCCCGACGCCGTCGTGATCGAACGGCTGTTTGCCAGCTGCAACCTGCACCCGCGCGTGGTGGCCCACAGCGACGATTTCCACGCCAGCCTGGAAATGGCCGCGGCCGGACTGGGTGCTGCGCTGGTGCCGGAACTGGCGTTGCTGAACCGGCCGGCCGGCGTGGTGGTGTTGGATGTACCGGAGATCCGCCTGGCTCGGAACGTCTTCGCGCTGCTCATCAACGAGAAGAAGACCGCCCGGGTGCAGCTGTTTGTGGACCTGCTCGCGGAAACACTGGCGGGTCTGGGAGCCGCAGGCAAATAGTCCCGAACGCTGGAATGCACAGCGCTTGGGGTCTATGTTGAAAGTATGAACAGGGTAGCGAGCCAGCACTTTGGAGAAATCGAACTCAACCACGGCAGGGACCACAACGTCGCTGCCAGACATGAGCTCGGGGGCCAAACTCTGGAACTCGACCTGAACATCAATGCGCATGACCATTTCGACGAAGCGGCCATGCACAAGGTGGACTACCGGCTCCGCTTCCTCCCCGAACTTGTGGACGAGGTCCGGCAGATGATCGCCGACGAGCTGGAGCAGGAAGGCACCAGCCCGCAGGAATACCTCCACTTCCATTGCAGCGCACTGAAGGACGAGCACCTGCAGAAGGTGTTCGGCGTGGAGGAACGCAGCCAGCTCACCAACGACGTCTTCCTCAAGGCCCTCAAGCTCGGCCACGTGGGCATCTTCCCCGGCCAGCCCGAGCGCTACTTCGTCCTCGATTTCACGCTCGGCGCCCACTTCACGGACGAGGTGCTGGTGGCATCCGCTGACGAAGACGGCGTAGTGGACGACGAAATCCTCTGGGAGTCCTGACCGTCCCGGTGGTTGAGCCTGTCGAAAGCGCGCCACCGGGGACCTTCAGCCCTACTAAGATCCGTTTCAAGGCTTCCACCATGAACCATGGATAAGCGCAGAAGATGGCGGCTGGCGGCGGGGCTGCTGTTTGCCGGCGTGGTGGTTTCCCTGGCGGCGGGCCTGCTGCATGCTGAATCAGGCGACGCCAATGACCATGTGGCCTCGTTCGACTGCGTACGCCGCGAGTGGGATCTGGACTGTGGCGCACCTGGGCCAGTTTGCGGGCATGGCCCTGCTGACCGCCGGGCTGTTTGTCCTGTTGCCCGCCCTCATTGTCCGGCCGGGCCTCCTCGCCGTGACCGCCCGCTTCGGGGCACTGGCCGCGGCCACCTCCCTGGCACTGTACGGCGCGCTCCAGGCCGTTGACGGCGTCGCCCTTAAACACGCTGTCGACGCCTGGGCCGCCGCCGCCGAGCCCGAGAAATCCATGCGTTTTGCCACCGCGGAAGGCATCCGCTGGCTGGAGTGGGGCCTGCGCAGCTACCAGAGCTTCATGCTGGGAACCGCCCTGGTACTTTTTGGCATCGTGGTGGCGGCGACACGGCACGTGTCACGGCTCATCGGCTGGCTGATGGGTCTGTCCGGCCTGGCGTACCTGGCGCAGGGCTGGATCATCGGGGCGTACGGTTTTGCGGCCGCGAACGCCTGGCCCACCCTGTTCGGGATCGTGGTGACCGTCGTCTGGACGGTGTGGCTGCTCGTCAGTGCGCTGCGGATGAAGGTTTCGACAAGCTCAACCACCGGACAGGCTCAACCACCAGACCCTTAAAGCGCGACGGCGGCCGGTCACCTAAGGTGACCGGCCGCCGTCGCGCATTACTCGAAACCGGTGATCGAGCTTGTCGAGATCCAGGTTTCGACAGGCTCAACCACCAGGGGTTGTTACTTGGCTGCTTCCAGCAGGCCGGCGCGGACCGTCTTGGTGGCCTTGACCAGGTTGCGCAGGGACTCTTCGGTCTCGGCGTAACCGCGGGTCTTCAGGCCGCAGTCCGGGTTGACCCAGAGCTGGCGGGACGGGACGTGCTTCACGGCGGTGGCCAGCAGTTCGGTGACTTCGGCTTCGCCCGGAACGCGCGGCGAGTGGATGTCGTAGACGCCCGGACCAACGCCGCGGCCGAAGCCGTGGGACTCGAGGTCGTGGACAACCTCCATGCGTGAGCGTGCGGCTTCGATGGAGGTCACGTCGGCGTCGAGGCCGTCGATCGCGTCGATGATCACGCCGAACTCGGAGTAGCAGAGGTGGGTGTGGATCTGCGTGGCGTCGGCGGCACCGGCGGTGGCCAGGCGGAAGGAGTCAACGGACCACTTCAGGTACGCGGCGTGGTCGGCCTTGCGCAGCGGCAGGAGCTCGCGCAGAGCAGGCTCGTCCACCTGGATGACCTTGATGCCGGCAGCCTCGAGGTCAGCGATCTCGTCGCGCAGGGCCAGGCCAACCTGGTTGGCGGTCTCGCCCAGCGGCTGGTCGTCGCGGACGAAGGACCAGGCCAGGATGGTGACCGGACCGGTGAGCATGCCCTTCATGGGCTTGCTGGTCAGCGACTGGGCGTACTCGGCCCAGGCCACCGTGATGGGGGCGCTGCGGGTGACGTCGCCCCAGAGGATGGACGGACGGGTGCAGCGTGAGCCGTAGGACTGGACCCAGCCGTGGACCGTAACGTCGAAGCCTTCGAGGTTCTCGGCGAAGTACTGCACCATGTCGTTGCGCTCGGGCTCGCCGTGGACCAGGACGTCGTAGCCGAGCTCTTCCTGCAGCTCCACAACGCGCTTGATCTCGTCCTTCATGAGCTGCTCGTACTGCTCGTTGGTGAGATCGCCCTTGTTGTTGCGGGCGCGGGCCGACCGGATCTCGGACGTCTGCGGGAACGAGCCGATGGTGGTGGTGGGCAGCGGCGGCAGGTGCAGGGCCTTCTCCTGGGCGGCTTCACGGACTCCGTAGTCCGAGCGGCTGAAGTCAGCGGCGGTCAGGGCGCCGGTGCGGGCGCGGACATCGTCACGGCGGACGCCTTCGGCGGTGGCGCGGGCGGCGATAACGGCCGACGCCTCGTCGATGGCGGCCTTGGCGGACGCGGGGTCTGCCAGGTACGCCGCGAGGGTCTTGACCTCAACAGCCTTCTGGTCAGCGAACGCGAGCCAGCTGCGGAGCTCGTCGGAGAGCTGGCCCTCTTCGGTGACGTCGTGCGGGACGTGCTGGGTGGAGGTTGAGGTGCTGACGGCGACCTTGCCGGCGGCAGCCTTCAGTTCGTCCAGCTTGGCGGCGGAGGCGGCGAGGTCGTTGCGCCAGATGTTGTGGCCGTCAACGACGCCGGCAACCAGGGTCTTGTTCCCCAGGGCAGCAAGGGCTGCTGCGGACGGAACGGCGCCCTTGAAGGCGTCGATGTGGAGGGCGTCGATGTTGGTGGCGGCGAGCGTTCCGAGCTGGCCGTCCAGGGCACCGTACGGGGTGGAGACGAGGATCTGCGGGCGCTTGGCGGCACCGGTGAGGACTTCGTAGGCGCGGGCCACGGCTGCTTCGATTTCGGCGGCCGGGGTGTCCTGGTCAACAACGAGAGCGGGCTCGTCGAGCTGGATCCAGCTGGCGCCTGCAGCGGCGAGCTTTTCGAGCAGCTGAACGTAGACCGGGCAGGACGTCCTCGAGGCGGGACAGCGGTGCGAAGCCGGCCGGGGCGTCGTCGGATGCCTTGGAGAGCAGCAGGTAGGTGACCGGGCCCACGATGTACGGGCGGGTCTCGATGCCGTTGGCCAGGGCGAACTCGAATTCCTCAACGATGCGGTTGGAGGCGAGGGTGAACTCGGTCTCCGGGCCGATCTCGGGAACAAGGTAGTGGTAGTTGGTGTCGAACCACTTGGTCATTTCCAGCGGCTGCTGTTCCTTGTTGCCGCGGGCCAGGGTGAAGTAGCCGTCGATGTCCAGCTGGCCCTCGGCGTTGAGGAGCTTGCCGAAGCGGGCCGGGACTGCGCCGAGGTGGGCGGTGGCGTCCAGGACCTGGTCGTAGTAGGAGAACGTGCCCGGTACGGCGGCGGCTTCGGTCAGGCCGAGTTCCTGCAGGCGCTTGGCGATGGTCAGCTGGATGTCCTTGGCGGCGGCGTCCAGTGCGGCGGCGTCGATCTTGCCGGCCCAGTAGGCCTCGACGGCCTTCTTGAGCTCGCGGCGGCGGCCGATGCGGGGGTAGCCCAGGAGGGATGCAGCCGGGAACGGGGTTACGGGGGTGCTGTTTTCAGGCATGGGAGATTCCTTGGAGTGTTGGAGCTGTGAGAGGGTCTGGAAGATGCTGGCAGGTCAGCTGGCCAGCTGGCGCTGGGCCGGGGCGTTGGAACGGACAGCAGCGCTGCGCCGGCCAACTGAACGGACGTGGCGCGGAAGTGCCAGTTTGTCCAGCACCTCCAGTGCGCTCACGTGTTCGTTGAAGGTGTAGAGGTGGATGCCCGGTGCGCCGGCATCCAGGGCGGCGTTGGCCAGGTCCACCGTGGCCCGGACACCGATCCGATGCCGCTCGGCTTCGGTCTCTGCGCCGGCCAGGCGGGCCAGGAGTTCCGGTGCCGGCTGAACGCCCGCCAGCTCGCCGAGCCGGGTGACGCGGCGCAGGCTGGTCAGCGGCATAACGCCCGGGATGATCGGGATGGTGACGCCGGCGCGGCGGGCCCGGCTGATGAGGTCCGCGTACTCCTCGGTGTGGAAGTAGACCTGCGTGATGGCGAAGTCGGCGCCGGAGCGTTGCTTGGCGAGCAGCACCTCCACGTCGTGGGCTTCACTGGGGGACTCCGGATGCCGCGTGGGGTATGCCGCCACACCCACGGCGATCTTGCCGGCGCACAGCAGCGCCGAGCGCCGCTGTTCAACACGGCGGATGAGTTCGATCAGGTCCTGGGCGTACCGGAGTGACCCGGCCACGGGCGGTTCGCCGTCCTGGGGGCGGTCGCCGCGGAGCGCCAGGATGCCACGCACCCCGGTGTCCAGCAGGTCCCCAATGATCTCGGCCAGTTCTTCCGGCGTGTTGCCCACGCAGGTCAGGTGGGCCAGCGGCCGGAGCGTGGTTTCCAGCAGGAGCCGGTTGATGAGTTCGACGGCGGTGTCCCGGTTTGAGCCGCTGGCACCGTAGGTGACGGAGACGTAGTCCGGCTCGGTGGTTTCCAGTTCCCGGATGGTGGTCCAGAGCGACTCTGCGGCGGCCGGTGAACGCGGCGGGAAGAGTTCATAGGAGAGCGCCACCGGGGCGGTCTCGGAGAGATTTGGATGTGTTTCGATAAGGCTTGGCGGTGACATTTGCGTCCTTGGCTTTGAGCCATTGACGGCGACCGGTCAGCAAATGTGACGGTGGTGCCGCAATGAATTGAGTTTGGGGAACACGGAAAAACTCCACAAGGACGCAGCCGCGACTGTTACGCCTGGAATGAAGTTCTCCGTGAGCAAATGTCAGGCCCACATGGGGGCACCCACACCCTCCAAAGCGGAGGATCGCTGACACGTTACCTCGGTAACTTGTATAGAACTCTAGGATCCCGGCGGGAGACCGTTCAAGTCCACTGCCGAATTAAGACGCAGCTTTACGCCGTGTTTCGTTACGGCACAGAATTTTGTTCGCCGTTCTGCACTGTGGGATTCAGCGGGGGTTCCGACACGGAGCCACGGATCTCATTTTTGGCTGGTCTACCAGGGCCGGTCCGCCCCGGGACCGAAGTCATCGTCACGGAGGTATTCGTCCCGCTCTCGCCCGGAATTCCGTTCAGCTCTGGGCTTCGCGGGCGCTGTCCTTGAGCTGGTCGAGCTGGCTCTGGTTTCCCGGTTCCGCAGGCTGACCGTCCTGCCCGGACTTGCCCGGTTCAGGCGTTGGGTGCCGCCGGCGGCTTCGCCGGCCTTCTGGGTCAGCCGTTCCGCCTGGCCTGTTCCAGCTTGTTCCCCGCGTCCGCGTTGGCGCTGCAGCCGCGCTGTCGTCCGCCTGTCACCCGCGCCGCCTTCGGCACCCTCCGCAAGCAGCCGGCCGGCGCTGCCTCCACCACGGCCAGCCCTTCGGCGAAAAGCCGGCCGGCCGCCGTCGGGTCCCCCGCCGTAACTTCGGCATCACCGAGGCGTTCGATGCTGAGCACCAGATTGACCCTGACGGCGCACCCGTCAGCCTC
This sequence comes from uncultured Actinomycetota bacterium, assembly GCA_963741285.1. GTDB lineage: Bacteria > Actinomycetota > Actinomycetes > Actinomycetales > Micrococcaceae > Arthrobacter. The sequence goes on along the minus strand of CAVUHH010000025.1, from coordinate 598,518 downwards.
CGGGGCCAACGCCAGTGCCTCCTCGAAGCGCTGCCGGGCAGCGCCGAAGTCCCCGGCAAGGAACAGCCCGTCACCCTCCGCGAAGGGCGCCTTGTGCGGTTCGATGACGTTGGCGATCCGAAGACCCGCCGCGGCATCCGCCACTGCCCCGGAGTCACCGGCATCGAAGGCCCTGGCAGCGTTGCCGGCGAGCACACCCACGCTGAGCAGCTTGGCCGCCAGGCACAGGACGAGCAGGACGGGCAGCACAGACCAGATGAGCAGCCGACGGCGGCGCTGCAGCCTGTCCCCGGACGGCACTTGTGTGGAGCGCATCATTTCCGTGCCTCCTCGGCGTGCCGGACTGCGATTGTCTGTGCGCGCTCAGGGCTGTCTGTGCACGGTGAGGGCTGCTGTGCACGCTCAGGGAGCTGTGCACGCTCAGGGATGGGCAGGGCACGCGGGAGACGCCGCCATTCGCGCAGCAGCAGGACTGCCTCGCGCAGGCCCAGCAGGAAGGCGCCGAACGCGAAGATCCAGTAGAACTCGGTCCGGCCGTCAAGGCCGGAGCCCTCCGGAGCCCGCTGCAGCTCGCCCGGGTCCGCCGCCTGCATCATGGGGCCCACGGCGTCCCCGGCCGAACGGTGGACATAGGGAACGCCGAGTTGGCCGGCTATCCACTGCAGCCGGCCCTCGTCGATGACGGAGAGGGCGTCCCTGCCGCTTCCGGACGTCCGGTCCTGGATGTAGCCGGCTTCGCCGTCGCTGCCGGCACGCTGACCGGTATTTTCCTTCATCCGGCCGCCTTCGGAGGTGCCGTAGCCCAGCACCGCTCCCCCGTTGACCAGGCCGCCGTCCACCCTGATTGCCTCCGGCGCCCCGGCGCTGGTCTGTTCCCCGTCGCCGAGGTAGTAGACCAGCCGGGGCCGTTCGGGGTGGCTGTCCCGCGCCGCGCGCAGCCGCTCGGTCAGCAGCTTTCCGGCGGCCGTGACGCTGCTGCCCTTCGAGAAGGCGGTCACCTGGGGTTGCAGCACGGCGACGGCGGTGTCCAGTGCCGTGGTGTCAGTGGTGAGGGGCATCCGGACAACGGCGCTGTTGTCGAACGTCAGGAGGGAAAAGCGGGCTCCGGCCAGTTCGCCGGCGATGGCCATGATGTCCTGGCGTACCCCGTCCAGCCGGGGCGAGCTTTTGCCGTAGTCTTCGGCGACGATGCTGCTGCTGGTGTCCACCACAAAGAAGACGTTCAGGTCAGCGGTGGCTGCCTGGGCGCTGCCGCCGGGAACACCCGGCCGGAGTGCAGCAGCCAGGAGCAGCAGCACCAGGACGCCCCGGAACAGCCACTCCCGCCGGCTGCCGGCAGGCCCCCGTGACGCCCGGACCAGCCGCCACGCCAGAAACACCACTGCCGCGGCGATGAGGACAGCCATCAGCCACCAGGGAAGGATCGGTTGCAGGGTCATGGCCGCAGCCTCCAGGACGCGCCGGCCAGTACCAGGCCGGACAGGAGTGCGACCGCCAACGGCAGGTCTGGACGGTCCGAGACGACGGCGCGGGGGGCGCCCTGCATCGCGGCGGCTTCCGTTTCCTGCACCCGCCGCACGATGTCCGCCACGGCATCCGGGGTGTCCAGCGCGTAGTAGGCACCGCCGCTGGCTTCGGCGGCCGCCCGCAGCGTGGCGCCGGGCTGGCCGGGGCCCGGCCCGTAGTCGAAGTCCCCGGGATTCAGGGCGTACACCTTGACGCCCGCGTCCTGTGCCAGGGCACCCGCCTGGGCCAGGGTGAAGATCGGATCGCCGGAGAGGTAGTTGTCGGTTGCCAGGACAACGGACCGTGAACGCTGCGGGGCTGGATCAGGGTCTGTGCCGGGGAAGCCGTTGACGCAGGAGGCCAGGCCGTCGCCGATCAGCGACGATCCCCGGCCGCTCCAGGTGCCGTCCAGGAATCCGGCGCTGCCCGGGTTTCCATCGAAGGCGTCCTTGGCCAGCTTGAGCTGTTCCTGCACGTACTCGTAGTCGTCGGTGAGGGGGAAGACCTGGACGGCGCTGCTGTCGAAAATGGTGAGGCCTATCCGCTCGCCGTCGAACTCCTTCGCCAGGACACCGAAGACGTCCACCACGGCAGAGTCGGCGCTGCTCATGGAGCCGGAAGCGTCCAGGCACAGCATGATGTCCCGGTTCCGCTGCTCCGGCCGGATGGTGGTCAGTTCCACCGGCCGGGCCGCCGCGGCCACCGCGGACACCAGCAAGGTGACTGCCGCGAGCGCAGCAACGGCGAGCCAGCGGCGGTGGCGCCGCAGGGCGGCCTGGTATTCGGGCAGCGCGGTGAGGCGGTCTGCGTTGGCTACCGCCCGGCGTCGTACGTTTGTTCCGGGGGTCCGGGCGGAACGCAAGCCAAAGGGCAGCCAGCAACGAGAAGCAGCGCAACCGGGATCAGCCACCAGAACATCAGTTCCATTGCCACACCGCCTGGCGGGCTGTCTCGGCCGACTGTTCCACGGGCGGCAGCGGTTCCAGGCCGAACTCGCCCGGATAGATCCTGCGGACGGCCTCCGCAACGGCGGGCAGGGGGTGTCCGTGCAGCTCAGCCAGCGTCATGCGGAGGGCGTCCACGCCCGTGACGTCCCGGGCGAAGCTGCGCACCAGCAGGCTGAGCTCAACGTGGGATTCACGGGCAGTCAGCAGCCCGGCGGCGGCATCGGCAGTCACGGCGTCGATCCTTTGCACATAGGCCAGCTTCAGGTCATTAACGTCCGACGGCGGCGTGAACCGGGCAGGCGGCGCGGGTGCCCGCCGTGGACGGGTACTGAGGAACACAAAGCAGTACCAGCCCAGGACCGCTGCCAGCAGGGCCAGGCCCGCCCACATCCAGCCCTGGCTGTACGGCAGCGGTCCGATGATGCCGGGATCAGCCTGCACGCCGGTGCCTTTCCAGGAGGGCGAACAGTTCCGTCATGACCGTGCTGCTGCCGGTCACATGGCCCTGGGTGATGCCGGTCCGGCGGAACATGGCCTGCCTGCCGGCGTCCCGCTCCTCCGCGGCCCTGGCGTACGCCGCTGCAATGGCCGGCGAAGCAGCCAGGTGCCCTAACACCGCCGAGGAGTCTGCCACGTTGAAAGACTCCTGGGGGTCGACTGCCCACTCCGGCCAGGTCCGCGTCCCGGATGGTGAGCCAAAGGATCTCATGCTGGGCGCGCAGCCGGCGCAGCAGCTGTTCCGTGCCCGGGCTGGCGGCCAATTCATCGGCCACCACGAACAGCAGGAACCTGCCCTTGACCGTGCGGGCCACGTGCTCCAGCTGGTCCTCGATCCTGCTGGGGCCGGAGTCCAGGCGTGCAGCCGAGTCAACCTCCCGCAGGAGCCCTTCGAGGTGCGCTTCCCCGGCCTTGGCAGGAAGGGAACGTGTGCCGTTGGCGTCCCCGCAGACCAGGCCCACCACGTCGCCGTGCCGGTGGGCCAGGTAGCCCACCACACCAAGCGCCATCACGGCGATATCCTTCTTGGTTTCGCCGTCACGGGATTCGGCGGCCATGTTCCGGCCGGTATCGGCGATCAGCAGGACGGTCTGCCGCCGCACCGCCACATACCTCTTGATCAGCGGGGAGCCGTGGCGGGCGGAAGCCTTCCAGTCAATGTCGCGGACCTCGTCGCCGGGAACGTACGCACGGAGGTCGTCAAAGTCCAGGCTGCGGCCACGGAAGACTGAACCGTATTCGCCGTCGAGCATGCCGCGGGCTTTCCGGTGGGCGAAGATGGCCATCTTCGACTTCACGCGCTGGAGGAGGCTGGTCACCGCCGGGCTCAGGGGGTCTGGACGGACGCCACGATGGCGTCGATGATCGTCTCCACCGGCACCTGCTCAGCCACGGCATCAAACCCCAGGATCAGGCGGTGCCGCAGCACGCGGTGGGCGAGGGACTTCACGTCCTCCGGGATCACGTGGTCACGGCCGTTGAGCAGTGCAACCGCCCTGGCGGCCTGGCTGAACGCAATGCTGGCGCGCGGGCTGGCACCAAATTCGATGAAGCCGGCCAGGCGGCGGTCGATGTACTGTTCAGCGTTCCGGGTGACAAACACCAGGCCCACGATGTAGTTGATGATGGCCGGGTCGATGTAGACCCGCCGGACCAGTTCCTGCACTCCAACCACGGCGTCGAGCGAGGCGGCCGCGGCAGGTTTTTGCTCTGCGGTGAAGATCCCGGCGTCAATGCGCCGGAGGATCTCGGTCTCCTCGGCCGGCGACGGATAGTCCAGCACGTCCTTGAGCATAAAGCGGTCCATCTGCGCCTCGGGCAGCTGGTACGTGCCTTCCTGCTCGATCGGATTCTGGGTGGCGAGCACCAGGAACGGTGAGGGCAGCTTGTACTCCTGTCCCCCAATGGAGGTCTGCCGTTCCTGCATGGCTTCGAGCATGGCGCTTTGGGTCTTGGCGCTGGAGCGGTTGATCTCATCAAGCAGGACGATGTTGGCATGCACAGGCCCAAGCTGCGTGATGAAGGTGCCCTTGGCGGCGTCGTAGATCTGCGTGCCCACAATGTCGCTGGGCAGCAGGTCCGGGGTGCACTGGATCCGCCGGAACTCCGCGCTCACAGCCTCCGCCACGGTCTGGGCGGCGGTGGTCTTCGCCAGGCCCGGGACACTTTCCAGCAGGATGTGCCCGCCGGTCAGGAGGCCTACCAGCAGGGATTCACGAAGCCGGGACTGGCCAACCACCTTGGCTTCGAAGCTGCGGGAAATGTTCGCCACTACATGCTGTGCACGGGCCAGTTCCGCCGGTTCAATGCGTGCGGGCGCACTGGTCTGAAGCAATGGATTTCCCCCTGATGGCTGGTACCTGGTGTGGTGGACTGCTGGTGTTGCCGGCCGGCTGCACTCCGCCCGCCATCCTATCCAAGCCATCTGCGGATTGACCTGCAATGGGGACCCCTCCCCATGGCGGGTCCGCAGGTCTATCCTGTTGGAATGAGCGAGCTTCCAGCCAGTTACAAACAGTTTCTCGCCGACAAAAGCGAGAGCTTTATCCTTGCCGTCAAGCCTGTTCTGCAGCAGTCAGCCGCCGACCAGTCCCATGGTGTCCGGGTCACCTACAACGTAGGTCCCACCGGCCACCAGGCGCACCTCGACGACACCATCCCCTTCGGGGTCGTCGTGGAGGACATCGACTGACTGCCCCTGCCTCACTGACACCACCCCGACGGTCAGCCCTTGACGGCGCCTGACAGGGCGAAGGAGCTGCCGGCGCCCCTGGCCACGATGACGTAGAGGGCCAGGACCGGCACTGAGTACAGGATGGAAAAGGCGGCCAACTGGCCATAGGCCACTGCCCCGTGTTGTCCGAAGAAGCTGAAGATCGAGACGGCTGCCGGCTGCCGTGCCTCGGACAGGAGCAGGACGAACGGGACAAAGAAGTTCCCCCAGGCCTGGATGAACACAAAGATGAACACCACGCCCAGCCCCTGCCGCATCAAAGGCAGCACGATGGTCCGCAGCGCCGTCAATCCGGAAGCGCCGTCCACCCAGGCTGCCTCCTCCAGTGACACCGGCACGGCGTCCATGAAGTTCTTCGTCATCCAGATGGCCATGGGCAACGTGGTGGTGGCCATAAAGAAGATCGTGGCCGCCATGGAATCCAAGAGGTCAAGCTGCACGAAGAGGCCGTAGACCGGGACCATGATGGCCGTGATCGGCAGGCAGGTCCCGAACAGGATGGTGTACATAAAGGGCCTGTTGAACCGGGACTGGTACCGGGACAGCGGGTAGGCCGCCAGGACAGCAGCCACGAGGTTGACGGCTGCTGTCCCGGCGGAGAGCACCATGCTGTTCCACAGCGGCTGGAACAGCAGGCCCGGCGTCATGATCGCGGCAAAGTTATGCAGGGAAAGCTGGGCGGGGAGCCGCGCCTCGTGGCCGGCCGAGACATCAAGGGACGCAAACACCAGCCACAGCAGCGGCAGCACAAAACAGGCGCCGATCAGGATCAGGGCTGCGTCCGCCGGCAGCCGGGCACGCTGCTGCGCCCGGGACACCGCACCGGCTCCCGTCCTTCGCCGTGCCCCGGCGGAGGCCCGCGCCGCCGTCGTCATGGCTTGGACTCGCGGAGGAGCCGCACGTAGGCCGCGCCGAACACCAGGCCGATCAGGATCAGCACGGACGCCACAGCCGTGCCGTACCCGATGTCACCGAACTTGAAGGCTTCCTGGTACGCCAGCACGGGCAGGGTGGTGCTGGCGTTGGCGGGGCCGCCCGCCGTCATGACCCAGATGAGGGTGAACACTGCCAGCGTCTGCAGGGTGATGAGCATCAGGTTGGTGGCGATGCTGCCGCGGATCATGGGGATGGTGACGAAGGCGAGCCGCTGCCAGCCGCTGGCGCCGTCCATCAGCGCGGCCTCCGTGACCTCACCGGGAATATCATCCAGCGCGGCGCGGTACACCAGCATGGAGAACGCGGTGCCGCGCCAGGTGTTGGCCAGCATAATGGCCACCATGGGGAACGAATACAGCCAGTCAGGCTGGCCCAGCCCCAGGCCGCCCAGGACCTGGTTCAGGGTTCCGTCGCGGCTGAAATAGGCGTACGCGGCGAAAGCGGCCACGATCTCCGGCAGCACCCAGGCAGCCACCACCGCCGTTCCCACCACGGCGGCCACCGGCCGGCGCGCCCGCTTCATCAGGAGGGCGATGGCAAGGCCCAGCAGGTTCTGGCCCAGGATGGCCGAGCCGCCGACAAAGATCACGGTCAGGGCAAGGGACAGCGGCAGGACGGGGTCGGTGAACAGGCGCTGGTAGTTCTCAAGCCCCACCCACCCCGGGCTGCGGGCGTTGCGGCCGGTCAGCGCGGCGTTGGTGAACGATGCGTGGAAGGCCCACAGCACGGGCCCGGCCAGAAACACCAGCAGAAGCAGGACCGCGGGAAGGACCGGGAGCAGCCGTGCCCGCCGCCGGAGCTGGGGATGAAGCCGGTTTACCGTGTTCAGCCGCTGGGGTGTGGTTGTGGCCACCGGTTACTTCGCGACGGTTTTGGCGTCACCCACGATGCCCTTCACCGCCGTGTCATAGGCGGCCGCGGCCTGTTCCGGGGATTTCGCCCCGGTGATCACCGCTTCCGTGGCTTCCTGGACTGCCGCCGAGATCCGCGGGTAGTCCGCCGTGGCCGGACGGTAGTGGGTGACAGCCACGAGCTCGGACACGTCCTTCACAAACGGGTTGGCCGCCTGGTATCCGGAATCCGCGGCGACATCCTTCCGCACGGCGATCTGGGAGCTGGCAACGTTGAACGCCAGGGAGTTCTTCTGGTTCAGTGCGGTGGCCAGGAAACCAAAAGCCAACTGCGGGTCTTTGGTTCCAGCGCCGACCGCCAGCGTCCATCCGCCGGACATGCTGACTCCGCCGGGAGCCTGGCCGTTCTGTGTGGGGAACGCTGCCACACCCATGTCCTGGGCATATTCAGGCCATTCGTAGGCGCCGCCCTTTTGCCAGAAGGACGGCGTGTAGGACCCTTCCACGGTGGCGCCCATCTTGCCCTTCGGGAGCCATTCCCCGAAGACCTTCTTCCACACGTTCGCATCAAGCGCCTCGGCCGGGGCGACGGCCAGTTTTTCGTCGTAAAGGGTATCGAGGAACGTCAGCGAGTCCTTGAACCCCTGGGAGCCGACCACCCATTTCTTGGCGTCCGCGTCGTAAAGTTCTGATCCTGTTCCGTAGAGCAGTTCGTAGAAGCTCTGCATCACCGTGCCTTCACCGGTGGCTTTACCGGCGTACATGTTGAACGGCACCACGGAGGGATCGCTCGCTTTGATCTTCCGGGCGGTGTCCAGGATGTCCTGCCAGGTTCGCGGTTCCCACGGGACGCTGACACCCGCAGCGGTAAGGACCTTTTTGTTGTACCAGATGGCCCGGGTGTCGGTGCCCAGCGGGACCGCGTACGTGCCGCCGTCGTCCCCCAGCCCGGCTGCCTTGGCGCCGTCGTCGAACGTATCCCAGTCCTTCCACCCCTCAAGGTGGGTATCCAGTTTCAGGAGGTAGCCGGCGTCGACGTCGGACCTGACCTTGAACGTGTCCTCGTAGAAAACGTCCGGGGCTGTGGAAGGCGAACGGAGGGCCAGGGCAAGCTTGGTGCCGTAGTCGTCGTCGTTGGCCTGGATGGGTTCCAAGGCAACCGTGACGCCTTGGTTGGCGGCTTCAAACTCCTGTTTGGCCGCCTGGAAAAGATTGTCGAGGGCGCTGAAGGAATCAGTCTTCTGGTAGACCACCTTCAGCGTCTTGGCCTCGACCTGCGGGGCTGCGGGTGAACAAGCCGTCAGCACAAACGCAGCTGCAGCGATCAGTGAGGTAATTTCAAAGGCCCGACGACGCATTGGTGCTCCATTCAAATCAATGGCTGCCGTCCCCTTTGTCTGCGGGCCCCCAGCCGCGGCGATATCCACATGCTAGATGGGGCTCCTGCCACAGGCAAGGAGCCCCCGTTCAGACTTCCAGGAGAAGCCGCTGCGCCCGGGGCGCCAACGTATGTTCCAGGACCAGGCAGGCCGCGCCGATAGCGCCCACATCCTCACCGACGCCCGTGCCGACAACCTCGATGGTATGGATCTGGCGGGCGGCACTGCTGGCGTCCACCAGCGCCGGGATCTTCTCCAGGTAGCGGTCCGCGATCCGGCTCCAGAACGGGCCGCCGAACACCACTCTTTCCACATCCAGCGTGTTGGTCACCACCGAAACAGCGCGCGCCACCAGCACAGCTGACTTGTCGATGATGGCAAGGGCCCTGGCGTCGCCGGCGTCGGCGAGGTCGCACAGCTGCGCAAAACTCTGCTGCACCTCAGCCCCGCTGGTCTGCTTTCCGGTACCATCCAGGATGCCGGCAGCGATGGCCTCGGCCACCAGCACCTGCGGAATGGCTGACGACTTTACGCAGCCCCGCAGGCCGCAGTCACAGGCGGGGCCGTCCGGGTCCACGATGATATGGCCAATTTCGCCGGCGTTCCCGGACGTCCCGCGGACCACCTCGTCATTGAGCACAATGCCGCAGCCAATGCCGGTGCCCATGTACATAAACACAAAGCTGCCAGCGCCGCTGGGGCCACCGGCCCACGTTTCGGCGACGGCGGCACTGGTGACATCCTTGTCCACCAGGACGGAATAACCGGTGGCCTTGGCCAGCGCGTCCCGGAGTTCCACCCGGTCCCAGCCCGGCAGCAGCGGCGGGTCAACCACTGTGCCGTTGTCAAGGTCGATCGGTCCGGGGGCTGCCAGGCCCAGGCCCGCGATCTTGCTCGTGTCCACGCCGGATTCGGCCACCAACTGCCCGATCTCGGTGGCCATAGTGGCAATCACGGCGGCGGGATCGGTCCCGCCGGGTGTTTTGATCCGGGAGTGCTGCACCACGGCCCCCACCAGGTCCAGCACCACAAAGGTTGTCACGGCGGGGTCCAGGTGCACACCGACGGCATACATGCCGGCCGGGTTGAGCCGGAGCATGGTGCGCGGTTTGCCGGGACCGCTGCCTTCCTTGCCGGCTTCGACGATCAGGTGCTGGTCCAGCAGCCGGCGCGAAATGTTGGAGATGGTCTGCGGCGAGAGCCCTACGATCTGGGCGAGCTCAACGCGGCTGAGGCCGCCGGCTGACCGGCGGATGGCATCGAGGATCACGGTGAGGTTAAAGTCCCCCATCCGCGGCAGGTTGGTACCGCGCCGTGGAGCCGAAGGCTGGCGAGTTTCTGGCACGGTCTCCCCTATGGTTTGCGGCCTCGTAGTGATGATGTCTGAATGGTACGTTACCGCCTGACGCACGCCCAGAGCCGGAGGCGGGCCGCGCCGCGGCTGCATGCGCTACGCCCGCTTGGTGCTGACCGCAACGGTGAATTTTGGGTTGCTGCCCTTGACCGTGGTGGGTCCGACCAGCCGCTCCAGCGCGGGAAGGTACTGCAGGTGGCGGTTGAAGACTGTCCACAGCTCCCCGCCCGGTGCCAGTACCCTGGCGGCTGCTTCAAACAGCTTGATCCCGGCGCCGGCATGCACGCTGGCCCCCAGGTGGAACGGCGGGTTCAGCAGGACCAGGTCAGCGCTGGCGGCAGCCAGGGTGCTCATGGCGTCATCCTGGAGCGTGCTGATCCTGTCCGCCAGGCCGTTGGCGCGTGCCGTGCCGAGCGCCGATGCGACGGCGGCGGCGGACCGGTCCGTGGCGGTGACGCGAGCGCCGGGGTTCTGGCGGGCGTACATGGCCGCGAGGATCCCGCTGCCGCAGCCCAGGTCGATCGCATGCCGGGCCGAGGGCATCTCCGGCAGGAAGGTCAGCAGGAACCTGGTGCCGATATCCAGCTTTGCTCCCGCGAACACTGCGCCGTGCGCTGCAACGTCCAGGTCCAGCTCGGCAAGGTGTTCGAGGGCCGGGTGTTCGAGGGCGGAAGGCTCGAGTGCGGCGTGTTCGACGGCGGAGGCCCGCCGGGCGCCGCTGGCGACGAGGAGGCGGGACTTCTGCCGCGCCAGCTGGGGCTGGACATTCTGGAAGTGGCGCTCCAGCACAGCATTCATCCCCACCGACATGTGCTTGATCCGCCCGCCGGCCAGGAGCACAACATCCGGGGCGGCGTAGCGGGCCACGGCTGCGGCAATTTCGTCGAGTTCCGCCAGGGTCCGGGGCAGCTGCAGCAGCACAGTCTCTGCACCGGCGAGCAGCTCCTCCCCCAGCGGCAGTTGCTCGAAGCCTGCCAGCCCCAAGGCGGCGGCGTTGTTCCGCAGGGCGCGCTCTCCCGTGATGAGATCCTCGTGCACGCGGACCCGCCGGACCCCGAGGAAACCAAGCCCGCCCAGGGTCAGGGCGCCGTAGCGGTCGCCGATCACGGCCACGCTGCTGTCCGGGCCCACCCTGCCTGCCGCGGCTTCGAGCAGAAGCTTGTCCGTGGCGTCCCAGGCCTGGAGGTTGGGGGCTTCGACATCCGGGTGCCGCCTAAGCGTGCCGAAGATGTCCTCAAGGCTGTTCGCTGCCACGTGTTTCCTGCCGTCTGTTTGCTTGGTGTGTGTGTTGTTGGTGCGTGCTGCTGGGGGTGGTCATTGCTGGAGTGCGGGGAGTTTCAGGATGGCGGCCACGGCCGCCCGGCCCGCCCGGTTGGCGCCGATGGTGGACGACGACGGGCCGTAGCCCACCAGGTGCACGCGCGGCTCGGCCGCCACCTGGGTACCGTCCATGGCGATGCCGCCGCCGGGTCCCCGGAGGTGCAGCGGCGCGAGGTGTTCAAGCTCGGCGCGGAATCCTGTGGCCCAGAGGATAACGTCCGCCCGGAGGAGGCTGCCATCGGTGAGCCGGACGCCGTCGGGCTCTATGGACGTGAACATGGGGCGCCGGCGAAGCGCCCCGCGTCGTTCCGCCGCCCGCAGGGCGGGCGTCCAGATCAGCCCGGTCACGGACACCACGCTTTGCGGCGGCAGCCCCTGCCGCACGCGTTCTTCCACGAGGGCGACGGCGTTGTGCCCGGCCTGGGCGTCGAAGGTGGCGTCCCGCCATTCCGGTTCGCGGCGGGTAAACCAACTGGTGGTGGTGACCTGCGAGATCTCGTCCAGCAGCCCGACGGCGGAAATACCCCCGCCCACCACGATGACGTGCAGCCCACGGAACTCCTCTGCGGAGACGTAGTCGGCCACATGCAGCTGCCTGCCCAGGAACGTGGAGCGGCCCGGATAGATGGGCCAGAACGGCCTGGTCCAGGTGCCCGTGGCGTTGATGACCGCTTTCGCCGACCACTCGCCGCGGCCGGAACTGACGCGGAGGTTGCCTGCCGGATCTGCATCCTCCCGTGCCACTGAGCTGACCTTGACCGGGCGAAGGACTTCAATGCCGAGTTCCCGCTCGTAGCCGTCAAAGTACTTGCTCAGGAACTCTGAGCTGGGTTCTGCGGGATCCACGTCGGGCTTTGCGATTCCGGGAAGGTCGCTGATGCCGTTCACCGTGGCCATCACCAGGCTCTTCCAGCGGTGCCGCCATGCACCGCCCGGGCCCTGCTCGGCGTCGAGAACCCTGTATTCGAGTCCCCGGCGCTGCAGGTGGTAGGCCGCCGAGAGCCCCGCCTGCCCCGCGCCGATGACCACAACGTCTGTGGTTCCGTGCTCCATCTCTGCTGGCCGGGCTCCGCTAGACCTTCTTCACCACGGAGGATTTGAGCTGCATGGGTCCTACGCCGTCCACTTTGCAGTCGATGTCGTGGTCCCCCACGCCGTCCATCAGCCTGATGCCACGCACTTTGGTGCCCACTTTGATGACGCCGGAGCTGCCCTTGATTTTCAGATCCTTGACCACCGTCACAGTGTCGCCGTCGGCGAGGACGTTGCCCACTGCATCCTTGATGACCCGTGGCCCGGCCTCTTCGGCTACAGCGGCTGCTTCGGCCGCCCACTCGTGGCCGCACTCCGGGCACACCAGGAGCGCACCCATCTCATAGGTGTAGGCACTGGCACATTCAGGACACGGCGGCAGGGTCTCATTCACTCCCCCATGATAATCGGGGCGGCTGCACTGACAGGCGCCCGCCGCCGTCGTACTGTTGGGCCATACCTGAAGAAAGGCACCCACCATGGCAACAGACAACGGGGCAGCATCGCTGCTGGCGAAAGCGTTGGGAATCGTCCTGGGGACGGCCGAGATTCCGCTCCGGCTGCGGGCGTGGGACGGTTCCGAGGCGGGGCCGCCCGACGCACCGGTCCTCGAGTTCAGGTCCCGCCGGGCGCTGCGGCGGATCCTGTGGTCGCCCGGTCAGCTGGGGCTGAGCCGGGCCTATGTTGCCGGGGACATCGATGCGCCTGGCGACATCTTTGAGGCTTTCACCGCGCTGAGCTCGGCAGGCAAATTTTCCGAGCCCGGCCCGTTCCGCCCCCTGACGCCCCGCGAACTGGCCACGTTGCTCAGTTCAGCCGTCCGGCTGGGAGCTGTGGGCCCCAACCCTGCGCCGCCTCCCGAAGAGGCAAAGGTCACGCGAAAAGGTGGGCTCCACACGCGCCGGCGGGATGCTGCGGCGATCTCACACCATTACGACGTCGGCAACGACTTCTACGCCCTCGTGCTGGGGGCATCGATGGTGTACTCGTGCGCGGTGTGGGATGAGGGACGCTCCGTGGATAACACCGGCCTCCCGGCCGGACTGGACGGGGCGCAGAAGGCCAAACTGGACCTGGTCTGCCGGAAGCTTGGCCTCAAGCCAGGAATGAGGGTGCTGGACGTGGGCTGCGGCTGGGGCAGCTTTGCCTTGCATGCCGCCCAGCAGTACGGCGTCACCGTGGTGGGCGTAACCCTCTCCTCGGAGCAGGCGGTGCTTGCCCGTAAGCGGGCGGCCGATGCCGGCCTGACTGAAAACATCGACATCCGTGTGCAGGATTACCGGGACATCCCCGATGGCCCCTTCGACGCGATCAGCTCCATCGGCATGTCCGAGCACGTGGGCCGGGAACAGACACCCCAGTACGTGGACGTGCTGCACGGGCTGCTTCGTCCCGGCGGCCGGCTGCTCAACCACGCCATCTCCTGGAACGCCGGGCGCACCAAGCCGGACCCGGACTCGTTCATTCCGCGGTATGTCTTCCCGGACGGCGAAATGCTGAGCCTCGGCGAGATGGTCACCGCATTGGAAACCGGCGGGTTCGAGGTACTGGACGTAGAGGCGCTGCGACAGCACTACGCCCTGACACTCCGGGCATGGGTGCGCCGGCTGGAGACGAACTGGGACGAAGCGGTCAGGCTCACCAGCCTCGGACGGGCGCGGGTGTGGCGGCTGTACATGGCCTCAAGCGCCGTCGGGTTTGAAACGGGCCTCACGGGAGTGAACCAGATCCTGGTGCAGCGTGCCGGCGGGGACCAGCCGCCGCTGCGCCGGACAGACTGGGTCTGAACCGCCCTCACCGGTAGCCCCGAATTTCCCAGGAAAACGAAAAGAGCCACCCGGCCGGGTGGCTCTTTTCGTTGGACTTCCGTCCGGTTTGGTGGAGCTGAGGGGACTCGAACCCCTGACCCCCTGCATGCCATGCAGGTGCGCTACCAGCTGCGCCACAGCCCCAAACCGCTGCTCCGCGGACCTTTCGGGCCGCTCGAAGCAACCTGATTAGCTTAATAGAAATTTGCGCCCGGCGCCAATCGGGAGCGCCCTCCCGGTTTTCCCCGGTTTGTTCGCGCAACCGGACCGCTAGGAGCGGGTTCGGTGGATATGCCCAGGAGTTTCCAGCGGGCTCCCCGCAGGCTCCGTACACACGCCGACGGCTGTCTCCGGCGTGATGTGGAAAAGTCCCCGCCGAAGGGACCTATCCCCCGCGAACGCCCCGGGGAGAAGACCATATGAGGGGGAGATACGCTGAGGCCCATATGAGGGGGACCTGCGCATCGTTAGCGGGGAACTCACGGTGGCAACAAAAAAGTCCGCCGGAATCTTTCGATTCCGGCGGACTATCCGGTGGAGCTGAGGGGACTCGAACCCCTGACCCCCTGCATGCCATGCAGGTGCGCTACCAGCTGCGCCACAGCCCCGGACCTTCGTCACTCCGTGATCTCCGGAGCAACTCAAATATCTTAGACCAGCATTTCCGAAAATTCCAAATCGGGCATATTCGGGCCGGCGAGGTGGGCTATTCGGCTTCTGAAGCGGCCGACGCCTTGGCTGAACTGTCCTCGCCGAGCTGCAGGTCGACGACGGGGCAGTCCTTCCACAGGCGCTCCAGGGCGTAGAAAACCCGGTCCTCTTCGTGCTGGACGTGAATGACGATGTCCGAGTAGTCCAGCAGCACCCAGCGGCCGCCGGAGCGGCCCTCGCGGCGGACCGGACGGAGGTCCTGCTTGGAGAGCTCTTCTTCGATGCCGTCCACGATGGCATTGACCTGGCGTTCGCTGGGTGCGGACGCGATCAGGAAAACATCGGCCAGGGCCAGGCGCTCACTCACATCCAGGGCGACAATATCGTGGGCGATTTTGTCCGCAGCGGCCTTGGCGGCGTGGCGGGCTGTGGCGATGGATGAATCTGATGCAGTCACGGGACTCCTTGTAGTTTTCTAAAGCTTTGTATAAGGGCGCGGCGGGTCAGCGGGACATGCCGCTGGCGATAAGGATGACGCCGGAAATGAGGGCCACGATCCCGAAGACCAGGACAAGCACCTGCACGAGCCTGAGCCGTTTTGCACGGGCCAGGCCTGCCGTCGCCGCATCCAGCGGCTCCAGGCCATGGGCGGACCGTGCCGGGATGCGGGGCAGGTCCTCGAAAAGATCGTCTGGCTCCCCCGCCGGAACGTCCGGAACGGCAGGAATGATTCGCTTCGGCTCGGTCGCTGCACGGGCAGCGGCTTCGGCACGGGCGATGACCCGGGAACGGCCGGACGGGGCACCGGAAGCTGCAGCAGGCGGCCTGGACCCTGTGGACGGACGGCGGCCCTTGCCGCCTGGCCGGACCTTGGGTCCCGGCTGGGTCTGGACTGGTACATAGGACGTTGCCGGCGGCTTCATCACCGGACGGTCCACGCCGGGCACCTGGACAAATTCAAGCGGCGTCACCATGGCGAGGTTGTCGGCGGTGGCCGGCCCTGACTGACCGGATGCTTGCTGACCGGATGTTGGCTGAGCGGGCACGGCCTGCGTGGGTGCGCCTTGCGCCGGCGGGCCCTGCGGCGCAGTCTGCTCGGCCAGCTTCTGCTTGGCCATGGCCCGGCGGTTAAGGATGGCGGCCCGCTCTGCCAGCGCAATCTGCTCCGCGAGGATGTCCGGGTCCACCACCTCGGGGTCAAGCGAGGCAATGTGCTCCATTTTGGCGAGCTGGTTCTTGGCCTGCTCGGCAATGAGGGTGCGGGCCGCGAGTGCCTGCTCCACGCTCATGCCGTTCGGAAGGCCGGCACCCTTGCCAGGTCCTCCGGACTCTGGCTTGGCGCTGGCCGGCGCGCCTGCCCGGCACGGC
This sequence comes from uncultured Actinomycetota bacterium, assembly GCA_963741285.1. Lineage (GTDB taxonomy): Bacteria > Actinomycetota > Actinomycetes > Actinomycetales > Micrococcaceae > Arthrobacter. The sequence continues at coordinate 582,635 of CAVUHH010000025.1, read as the reverse complement.
TTACCCGCCGCACCCGGCAACGGCTTACCCGTCGGGCCCGGCAAGCGGCTTCCCCATCGGGGCGGGAATGATGGGGTTGGCCGACGTGACGGCCTGTTCCTTGAGCTGTTGGAGCCGTAGCTGCCTTCGCGTGGGAGGGCCGCCGGCCGAAAGCTGGCCTTCCTTTTCCTCAAGTTCCTTGATGGTGCGCAGGGCCGCGCGGTCGCGGGCGCGGATCTGGGAGGACCGCTGGGCCTGGGACTGTTCCGGGGCCGAATCCACCGGGGCGTCGGCCGCGCGCCGCTGTTTTGAGGCAGGCAAAACCTGGCCCGGGCCTGTTGACCCGGTAGCCGTCTTCTCATCTCTGGCCTGCCGCAGTTCGCGGCGGCTGCGGACGGGGGGCTGTTCCTGACTCATTGAAAACTCATTCAGTACTGGCTGGCTCGTCTGTTTCGGTTATTTGCACACCGTTGGGCTGTGTACCCTCGGCGTACAGTCCATATTTGGCGATGTATTGCACTACCCCGTCCGGTACGAGGTACCAGACCGGGTTGTTTCCGGCGACCCGGATCCGGCAATCCGTGGAGGAGATGGCCATGGCCGGCACCTCCAGGAGGCTGACGTCGTCCCGTCCCATGCCGTCGAGCACGTGCCCCGGACGGGTCACACCGACAAAATGAGCCAGTGACCACAACTCGTCGATGTCTTTCCAGGACAGGATCTGCGCCAGGGCATCCGCACCGGTGATAAAGAACAGGTCCGCATCCGGACGCTGGGTACGGAGGTCGCGCAAGGTATCAATGGTATAGGTCCGACCAGGCCTGTCGATATCCACCCGGCTTACGGTGAAGCGCGGGTTCGACGCCGTGGCGATCACCGTCATGAGGTAACGGTGCTCAGGCTCACTGACCTGCTTGTGCGATTTCTGCCACGGCTGTCCGGTGGGGACAAACACCACTTCATCCAGGTCGAACTTGTCAGCCACTTCACTTGCTGCCACGAGGTGGCCGTGGTGGATGGGATCAAATGTCCCACCCATCACGCCCAGCCTCAGCCGCTTTTGCGCACCGTCACGGTGCAGAACACGGGAAATGTCAGTGGCCTTGGCCGTGGTCGTGCTTGTTGGGGTGCTGGCGGTGCGGATCAGCGTGCTCTTCCGTTGCGGAGTGCCGGTTACCCAGGTTGGTGTGGGACAGGGTGACGAACATCAACACCAGCAGGACGGCGAACATGACCACCCCGAACACCCACGGCTCGGCCCAGAGCGGGGCAAGTTCGTGTTCTTCGCCTTCTGCGGCAACGGTCATGGCGATCTGCTGGAGCAGCATTTTCTCCCCTAGGGTTCAAGGATGTGGCAGCGGATCTTCCCGCCGTTCCGGACTTCTGTCTATGTTACCGCGTTGCTACCCGCGGACTTGGCCCTCGCCCTGCACGATCCACTTGGTGGTGGTGAGCTCGGTCAGGCCCATGGGACCACGGGCGTGCAGTTTCTGGGTGGAGATGCCGACTTCGGCACCCAGGCCCAGCTCGCCGCCGTCGGTGAACCGCGTCGACGCGTTGACGATCACGGCAGCCGAATCAATCTCGGCGATGAACCGCTCCGCGTTGGCGAGGTTGTTGGTGAGGATGGCTTCGGTGTGGCCCGTGGACCACGTGCGGATGTGCTTGACGGCGTCATCCAGGCTGTCCACCATGCCCACTGCCAGGTCGAGGTCCATGTATTCGGTTCCCCAGTCCTCGTCCGTTGCCGGCGTGGACTCGATGGTGGACGGCAGGGCGGCACGGATCCGTTCGTCGGTGTGAAGCCTGACGCCGGCTGCCCGCAGCGCGGTGGCTACGGCAGGCAGGACGGTGGACCGTGAATGGACCAGGAGCGTCTCCACCGTGTTGCAGACGCTGGGCCGCTGCGTCTTGGCGTTCAGGAGGATCTCCACCGCCATTTCCTCGCTGGCGGATTCGTCGATGAAGATGTGCACGTTGCCCTCGCCGGTTTCGATCACGGGCACGGCGGCGTTCAAAACAACGGACTGGATCAGGTCCCGGCCGCCCCGGGGAATCAGGACATCAACGCGGCCGCGGGCCCGCATCAGGGCGTTGGCGCCTTCACGGCCGTATTGGTCCACAGTCTGCACGGAGTCGGCGGGCAGGCCGACGCTCTCGAGGGCGTCGCGGAGCACGTGGACCAGGGCTTCATTCGTGGCTGCGGCAGCGGTTCCGCCGCGGAGAATGACGGCGTTGCCGCTCTTGAGCGCCAGGCCGGCGATGTCCACGGTGACGTTGGGGCGGGCCTCGTAGATGGCAGCCACCACGCCCATGGGCACGTTGACCTGGCGCAGGCGGAGGCCATTGGGCAGGGTCTGGCCGCGCACCACGTTGCCTACGGGGTCCGGAAGGTTGGCGAGGTTCTCCAGCGCATCCACAAGCCCGGTAATGCGGGCATCGGTCAGTGTCAGGCGGTCCAGCATGGCCGCGGAGGTTCCGTTGGCCTTGCCGGCCGCGACGTCCTTGGCGTTGGCGGCCAGGATGAGGCTCCGGCGTTCCAGCAGGGCGGCGCCGATGGCACGGAGGCCACGGTCCTTCCAGGCGCGGTTGGCCTTGGACATCCGCCGGGCTGCGTGCCTGGAGCGGTCGGCGATGGCGTGAACAGCGGCCTCGACGTCCTGCGGTGACAGCGGCACTGCCGTTGCCGGCGAAGTCATCTCCGGCGTTACCGGGGCAGCGGAAACTGCAGTGGTGTCGCCGGAAGTCGCAGCAGTGGTGTGGGTCAGTGCCTCAGTCATGATCCAAGTTTAGGCGAGTCGCGGGCTCAGACCAGCACCAGGTCATCAACGTGAACAACTTCACGGTCGTAGCCACGGCCCAGGGCCTTGCCCAGTTCCTTGGTGGAGCGGCCCAGCATCTGGGGCAGTTCCGCCGCGGAGTAGTTGACAAGCCCGCGCGCAATGACGGTGCCGTCCGTGCTGACCATTTCGACGGCGTCGCCGGCCTCAAAGTCGCCGTCGACGGCGGAGATGCCTGCGGGGAGCAGCGAGGTGCGGCGGTGGCGCACAGCCTTGACGGCGCCGTCGTCGAGAATCAGCCGGCCATGCACGGAGGCGAGGTGCGCGAGCCACAGCAGCCGCACGGGCTTGCGTGCACCGTTGACGGTGAACCAGGTGCCGACATCCTCGCCGGCCAGCGCCGCCGCCGCGTTGGCAGTGGACGTGACCAGGGCGTGGATGCCGGAGCCGGCCGCGATGGTGGCGGCTTCCACCTTGGTGGTCATGCCGCCGGTACCCACACCGGCTTTGCCTGCCTTGCCGATGGTGACGCCGTCGAGGTCGTGCGGGCCCTCCACGAGGGGAATCCGCTTGGCACCGTGCGCCGGCGGGCCGTCGTACAGGGAGTCGACGTCGGAGAGCAGCACCAGCGCGTCAGCGCGGACCAGGTGTGCCACCAGGGCAGCCAGGCGGTCATTGTCACCGAAACGGATCTCGTGGGTGGCCACGGTGTCGTTTTCATTGACCACCGGCACCACGCCCAGGTTCAGGAGGCGGTCCAGCGCACGGAATGCATTGGTGTGCTGGCTGCGGCGCATCAGGTCATCCGCGGTGAGCAGCACCTGGCTGACCGTCACGCCGTGGGCGCCGAAAGCCTGGGTGTAGCGGGCCATCAGCAGGCCCTGCCCCACGCTGGCAGCGGCCTGCTGCGTGGCCAGGTCCCGGGGCCGCTTGGCCAGGCCGAGCGGTGCCAGGCCTGCGGCGATGGCGCCGGAGGACACCAGGATGATCTCGGTACCGGCGTTGCGCTTGGCGGCAAGGGCGTCGGCCAGGGCCGTGAGCGCTTCCTCGGAGATGCCGCCCTTGATGCTTGTGAGCGACGACGAACCGACCTTGACAACAATCCTGCGGGCATGCGCGAGCACGCTCCGGTCCGCGGTCCGCTGGTGCGGCACCGCGGTGGCGGCACTACTGGTCATCGTCTGCGCCCAGTCCACTCTCCTTGAGCGGCTTGGCTACCCGGCGGCTGCTGACCGATTCGGTCCAGATGCCGGCCTTGCGCTCTGCTTCGAGCTCGGCGCGGGCGGCGGCCTTGGCCTCCTTGCGTTCCTGCTGCTCGTCGCGCTTCTGGCCGCGGGTGGGGCGGTCGCCGATATCGGCAAAGCGGACGTCGGTGCCGCGGGGTGCGGCGAGCAGTTCGGCGCCGGCCATCATGGTGGGCTCCCAGTCGAAGACGACGCCGTCGTCTTCGCCGATCACCACGGTGTCGCCCGGCTTGGCACCCTGCTTGAAGAGTTCGTTTTCCACGCCCAGCTTGGCGAGCCGGTCCGCGAGGTAGCCAATGGCTTCCTCGTTGGTGAAGTCGGTCTGCTTGACCCAGCGCACGGGCTTGTCGCCGAGAACGCGGAACAGCGGCTCCAGGTTCTTTTCTTCGCGGCGGATCTTAAAGCCGGACTCGTTGACGGCGCGGGGCCGCAGGACGGGGGGCTGGACCTTCGGCGGCGCGGCGGCCAGGGTGTCGCGGGCAGCCTGGACGATTTCCGCCATGGCAAAGCCAAGCTGGCGGAGGCCCTCGTGGCTGGTGGCCGAGATCTCGAAGACCCGGTACCCGCGGGATTCCAGTTCGGGGCGGACGAATTCGGCCATGTCCTTGCCGTCCGGCAGGTCAACCTTGTTCAGGGCGACGAGGCGGGGGCGGTGGTTCAGCGGAACCACTTCGCCGTCGGTGCCGGCGTAGCTCATGTCAACGGCGTACTTTTCCAGTTCCGCTTCGATGATGGCCAGGTCCGCGAGCGGGTCACGGTCTGATTCGAGCGTGCCGCAGTCCAGCACGTGCACCAAAGCGGCACAGCGCTCCACGTGGCGCAGGAAGTGGTGGCCAAGGCCCTTGCCTTCGCTGGCACCCTCAATGAGACCGGGTACATCGGCGATGGTGAAGCGGACGTCGCCGGCCTGGACAACACCCAGGTTGGGGATCAGCGTGGTGAAGGGGTAATCGGCAATCTTGGGCCGCGCAGCGGACATGGCCGCGATCAGGCTGGACTTGCCGGCAGAGGGGAAACCCACCAGTGCGATGTCGGCGATGGACTTCAGTTCCAGCACAATGTCAGCGGCGTCACCCTCGATGCCCAGCAGGGCGAAGCCCGGGGCACGGCGCTTCTGCGACGACAGTGAGGCGTTGCCTAGGCCGCCCTGGCCGCCGGCGGCCGCTACGTATTCGGCGCCTTCGCCCACGAGGTCGGCGAGGACGGTTCCGTCCTTGGCCTTGACCACGGTGCCGTCCGGGACCGGGAGGATCAGGGTTTCGCCGCTTTTGCCGCCGCGCCAGTCCCCCATGCCGGGCCCGCCGTTGGTGGCGTGGCGGTGCGGGGCGTGGTGGTAGTCCAGCAGGGTGGTGGTCTGGTGGTCAACGCGCAGGATGACGTTGCCGCCGTCGCCGCCGTTGCCGCCGTCGGGACCGCCGAGAGGCTTGAACTTCTCCCGGTGGACGGAGACACAGCCGTGGCCGCCGGTACCGCCGGATACGTGCAGTACTACCCGGTCTACAAAGCTCGCCACGTGGATCTCCTCAGTGCTGTTTCCTGGCCGCGCACAGGCGCCAAGATGATTGTAATGCGGTTAAAGAACAGTGGAGCGGACCAAATGGCCCGCTCCACCGCTTCAGAACTATTTGTTACTCTGCAGCTGCAGCAGCAACGATGTTGACGACGCGGCGACCGCGGCGGGTGCCGAATTCGACGGCTCCCGGGGTCAGTGCGAACAGGGTGTCGTCGCCGCCACGGCCAACGCCGGCGCCCGGGTGGAAGTGGGTGCCACGCTGGCGGACGATGATCTCGCCTGCGGAAACTACCTGGCCGCCGAAGCGCTTCACGCCGAGGTACTGGGCGTTGGAGTCACGACCGTTGCGAGTGGAACTCGCGCCTTTTTTATGTGCCATTTGAAATGCCTGCCTTTAAATTCTGGGGAATCTGCTGAAACCTGAACAGTAACCGGTGGTTACTTGATACCAGTGATCTTGACCTTGGTCAGTTCCTGACGGTGACCCTGGCGCTTCTTGTAACCGGTCTTGTTCTTGAACTTCTGGATGACGATCTTCGGACCACGGAGGTCATTGAGGATCTCAGCCGTAACAGTTACCTTGGCCAGGTCCGCAGCGGCGGAGGTGACCTTGTCACCGTCTACCAGGAGCAGTGCGGGCAGCTGAATGGTGCTGCCGGCTCCACCGGGGACGCGGTTCATGGTAACGAAGTCTCCAACGGAAACCTTCTCTTGCCGGCCGCCTGCGCGGACAATCGCGTACACCACTTGGGAACTCACTTCTCTCGACGTTTATTACTAGATTTGCGTGCGGAACCTGGGCCATGAATTGGCTGGGTTCCCGCTGTGCCTCAACGCCGTGGGGTCGTAACCCAAGTGTTGGCGTAAGCACCGAAGATCTAGAATACGCTAATTTCGCCTTCGGCCGCAAATGAGGCTGGTTACGGCCGGTTGCCTGTGATAGGCCCCACTGGTGGGAACAACACTGACAATTCGAAACCGTGCCCGCCTATCGTACCGGCTGCTGGGCCTTCAACCGTTCAGGCGTGCAGGCGCGGCGCGTCGAAGAACTCCACTTCGAAACGGCTCGAGTGCTTGAACGCCTCAACCATCGCCGCCCGCTCGTCCCCGGACGCCTTCCGTCCGCGTCGTCAACCATGGCTATCGCCTCGCGGGTGGCCTGCGCGAAGTCCTCGTCGGCGTAGGTCCGCAGCCACTCGGCGTAAGGGTGCGCCGCCGGGGCGCCGGCCTCAAGGAACTGGGCGTGAAGCGTCTTGCCCACCTCGGCGTACAGCCAGAAGCACGGCAGGAGGGCCGCCACCAGCACTCCGTAGCTGCCGGAGGCTGAGGCTGCCAGCAGATGGTCCACATAGGACTTGGTGACCGGCCCCAGCGACGTGCTCCACGGTGCGGGTGCTGAGCCAGTTGCGGTGCAGCTCCGATTCGACTTCCAGGCATTGCTGGGCCGACCGGGCCCAGAACAGCTGCTCGGCTTCTGTCGGCGCCAGCGCACTGGCGCGGGCAAGCACCCGTGAATAGCCGTTGAGGTAGATGGCGTCCTGGGCGAGGTAGTAGGCGAACTGTTCTCCGCCAGCGTGCCGGCCGCCAGGCCGCGGATGAATTCCAGCCCGTAGATGGCCTCAAGGTCCGGGGCCGCTGCCTGGCGCAGCGCCGCAGCGAATTCCCCGGCAGCGAGGGGCTGCTGCAGGTGGTGGAAGTGGTGGATCGGGCCGTTGCCTGCCCCGACCTCCAGCTGGCCGGAAGCCTGCAGCGCCCCCGCGAGCCACGGCTTCACGTGCCGCAGCGAGGCCTCCCAGTCCCCCAGCCGGGCCTGTGCCGTTGCCATGGCGGAGGACAGCGAGCAGCCGGTGCCGTGGCTGTTGCGGGTGGGGATCCTGTCTCCGGCCACTTCCACCACCGGCCGGGAGAGCAGTCCGCCGGCGTTGACCAGGGCATCCGGGCAGGCATCGCCGTCGAGATGGCCTCCCTTGACCAGGATGGTGGCGCCGGTAGCCGCGGCCAACCGTTTCCCCTGCTCCAGCGCGTCCGCCCAGTCCCGCGCCTGCGGCTCCCCCACCAGGATGGCAAGCTCCGCGAGGTTGGGCGTGATCAGGTCCGCGAGCGGCAGCAGGGCCCGCAGGGCGGCCTCGGCCGATTCCTGCAGCAGCCGGTCACCGCTGGTGGCCACCATCACCGGATCAAGAACCACGACGGCGGGACGCACCTTTTCCAGCCAGCTGCGGACCACGTCGATCACCTCCGCGTTGCCCAGCATGCCGATCTTGACGGCGTCGATGGTGATGTCGTCGCTGATGGCGTCAAGCTGCTGGCGCCAGGAACGCGGCAGGCGGCACGTGGACCGCCTGGACGCCCAGGGTGTTCTGCACTGTCAGGGCGGTGATGGCTGCCATGCCGTAGCCGCCCAGGGCGGCAATGCTTTTCAGGTCGGCCTGGATGCCGGCGCCACCGGACGGATCCGAGCCGGCGATGGACAGCACCCGCGGGGTATCACGCAGGACGTCCACGCGCGGATGGTCCACGTGCCGGGCGGGCAGCCGGGCCCGGCTGCATATCGGCGGGTTGCGGAGTTGCGGGGGTTGCGGGAGGAAGGACATAGGTCGAAGCCAAGGGAGACATCCCTTCGCCGGTGCTAACCGGACAGGTTCAACGGGTCTGGATCTCAGCCGGCTCTCTGCGCGGCACCCCGTGTCGGTCACCCAGCCTAGCGTTTCCGCGGTGCCGCCGCCCCAGATGAAGCCGGAACGCAAAATGCCCGGACGCGCCCCCAATGAAGGGCGTGTCCGGGCATCCTGACCCGATGTCTCCTGGCGAAGGATCAGAGCTCTGAGGCAGGAACCCCTACACCCAGGATGATCGGCGCGCTGGTTTCTGCCGGCTTGGCAGCCGGGCGCCTTGGCGGGCTCCGGCGCCTTGGCCGCGTGCGATGTGCCCCGCCGCGCTGCCGGGACGGCCTCGTGATGCTCCACGGTGGTGGCGTTGGCTGCGCCCTGGGCCCGGCTGGCACTGCGGTTCCGCCGCGGCCGGCGGGCGCGGGGCTCCTCGGTGTGGTCGGAGTAGTCCTTCTCCACCGCGGCAGGAACCTGCCGGGCAGGCGCCGCAGCCGGCGGCTTGCCGCCTGCCGGCTGGCCTGCTGGCCTCGGCCGCCTGGCCTTCGGCGCGGCCTGGCTTTCGGCCGGCGTGCTTTCGGTTTCGGGGGCCGGCCCGCCGAGCTTGGCGAAGGCCTCCGCCAGGCGGTCAAGGGTCAGGGCAGGGGCCTGCGGCTGGTCCTCGTGGTGCTCCACGAACGGCAGCACTACCTGCTCGCCGCCGAACGTCAGCACGGCGGCCGGGCGGCCGGTTGTCCGTCTCTCCGGACCGCTCTGCCGGTGCAGGAGCGCGGGGCCTCCGCGCCGGAGGCCCGGCGCCGCCGCTGCGGCCTGGGCCACTTCGTCGTCGTGCAGGTGGGCTGCGTGCGCTGCGGCGGCGATGTTGGCGAGGGCTGCCCGCGTGGCCTCCGCCTTGGCGTGGCGCTCGGCGTCGCTGGGCTCCGGGTGGACCGTGTGGATCTGCACCGGAGCTGCCGGTGCCATCTCCAGGGGCTGGCCGCCGCGGCCGCGGCGGCGCTTCCGGTCGGTCCGGCCGCCCTGCTGGGCGTCCGGACGCTGGGTGTCGCCACGCTGGCTGTCCGCATGCGCTGGGTGTCCGGGCGGCTGTCCGCGCGCTGCACGTGGTGTTCGGCGGCGACAGTGTTGGCGCGGCGGTGCTCCACGGGATCGTCGTGGGTGACGATGCCGCGGCCGGCGCAGGTTTCGCACTGCTCGCCGAAGACCTCCAGGAGCCCGGTGCCCATGCGCTTGCGCGTCATCTGGACCAGGCCCAGCGAGGTCACTTCGGCCACCTGGTGCTTGGTGCGGTCACGGCCCAGGCATTCCACCATGCGGCGGAGCACCAGGTCGCGGTTGGACTCAAGGACCATGTCGATGAAGTCGATGACGATGATGCCGCCGATGTCGCGGAGCCGGAGCTGCCGGACAACTTCTTCGGCCGCTTCGAGGTTGTTCTTGGTGACGGTTTCCTCGAGGTTGCCGCCGCTGCCGGTGAACTTGCCGGTGTTGACGTCCACCACGGTCATGGCTTCGGTGCGGTCAATGACCAGCGAGCCGCCGGAGGGCAGGAAGACCTTGCGTTCCAGGGCCTTGTGGATCTGCTCGTCGATCCGCCAGGCGGCGAAGATGTCCTGGTCCTTGGTCCACTTTTCCAGCCGGCCCACCAGGTCCGGGGCAACGTAGGTGACGTAGGCCTCGATGGTGTCCCAGGCCTCTTCACCGGAGACGATCAGCTTGGAGAAGTCCTCGTTGAAGACGTCGCGGACCACCTTGATGGTGAGGTCCGGTTCGCCGTAGAGCAGTTCCGGGGCCAGGATCTTGGTGGACGTGGACTGGCTTTCGATGCCCTCCCACTGCGCCCGCAGCCGGTTGATGTCGTGGGTGAGCTCCTCTTCGGAGGCGCCCTCGGCCGCGGTGCGGACAATCACACCGGCATGCTCGGGCAGGCGGTCCTTGAGGATGCGCTTGAGGCGGTTGCGTTCGACGTCGGGCAGCTTGCGGGAGATGCCCGTCATGGAGCCGCCGGGAACGTAGACGAGGTAACGGCCCGGGAGGGAGATCTGGCTGGTCAGGCGTGCGCCCTTGTGGCCGACGGGGTCCTTGGTGACCTGCACCAGGACGGTGTCGCCTGATTTCAGCGCGTTCTCGATCCGGCGCTGCTTGCCTTCGAGGTTGACGGATTCCCAGTTCACTTCACCGGCGTACAGCACGGCGTTGCGGCCGCGTCCGATGTCAACGAACGCCGCTTCCATGGAGGGCAGGACGTTCTGCACCTTGCCAAGGTAGACGTTGCCGATCAGGGAGTCCTGCTGCGTCTTGGAAACAAAGTGCTCGGCCAGGACGCCGTCTTCGAGGACGCCGATCTGGATTCTGTCGTCGCGCTGGCGGACGATCATCTGCCGGTCCACTGATTCCCGGCGGGCCAGGAACTCCGCCTCGGTGATGACGGTGCGGCGGCGGCCGGTGTCGCGGGATTCGCGGCGGCGCTGCTTCTTCGCTTCGAGCCGGGTGGAGCCCTTGACGCTGGTCACGCGGTTGTTGACGGGCGCCTCGGTCACGGCGCGCGGCGCGCGGACGCGGGTCACGGTGTTGGGCGGATCGTCGCCCTCTCCACCGGTCAGTTCAAGATCCTGGTCGCCACGGCGGCGGCGGCGACGACGGCGGGACGTCACTCCTTCGTCAGCCTGGCCGGTGGACTCGTCCTCGTCTTCAGGCCACCGTCCTGGTCGGCGTCGGACCCTCGGCGTCGGCGTCAGCTTCGCTTCGCCGGTGCGGCGTGCGCCCGCGGCGGCCACGGCTGCGGCGCCTGCGGCGGCTGTTGGCGTCGTCCGCTTCGCCTTCTTCGGCGTCGTCCTCTTCCGGCTCTTCCGCAGCGGCGGCGGGAGCAGGACGGACAACAGTGGTCAGGTCGGGGGCCTGGAAGAGGACGGACGTGTGCCGAACCCGGTTCCAGGAACAGTGAACCGAAGGGGCTGGCAGGCGCGGCGGCACGGCTCTTCCGCCGGAGCGGCGGCCGGGGCCGGAGTTTCTGCGGCCGGCGGCGGCCGCTGCAGGGGCAGCTGCTTCAGGAGTTGCTGCGGCGGCGGCTTCGGGCGCCGCCCCGGCCTGCGGGGCAACGGCGGCAGGGGCCGGCTTCTTCCGCCGGCACGGCGACGACATCCAGCGCCGCAACGTCCGGCGCTGAGGTTTTGCGGGTGGCTACCCGACGGCGGCGGACGGGCTTTGCGTCAGCTTCCCCTTCGGCTGCCGGGGCATCGGCTGCGGGCTCGACGGCAGAGGTCGCGCCGCTGCTGCAGCCGGTGCTTCGGTGGCGCTCGCCGGCGAAGGCGGGCAGCGGCTCCGCGCCCTCCGGCTTCTTGCGGGCACGCGTCCGGCGAACGGGAGTTTTGGCTTCCGGTGCAACCTCCACCACAGCCACTGCCTCAAGGACGGCAGCGGTCTCGGCGTCGCGCTGTTCCCCGGCGTCGGCCTGAGGGTCCCGGCGTCGGCCGATGCTGCGGCGTCGGCGGCCTTCGGCGCTGCTTTACGCCGCGTCCTGGCTGCCCTTCTTGGGCGCTTCGGCGGTCTTCGGGGGCCGTTGCTTCAACGTTAACGGCTGGTACTTGTTCATTTTCCATATGTGGCAACACTCCTGCCCCTGACGTACCGCCACATCCGGCACCCATTGGGGCACATATTGTCAAAACCCGCAGGCGTTGACAGAAGTCAAGTGGATACTCCCAGGTTCGCACCGGCATTGGGGTGCGGCAGCCCGTGGGAGCCGTCGGCTGTGTCCTGAAACCCGTTGTTCTACACGCCACAACCAGGTGCCGACCAATGGAGTTGCGGGAAACCGGATCAGAGAATCCGAAGCCTGCCCTGCTCATCATTGGCGGTCTTGAAACAAGCCACCGGACCGGAGTCCGAATGTGGGTCGGCCTCCAGCCACGTTCATTCTCTCATACCCGCACTGAAACGCCGCGGAGGCAGGGGTATTCGATCCGCAAATGTGCAACCGGCCGGAGCCGCTGAAAACCGTCTTCAGGTGCCGGCGTTACAATCGGGCGAGGAGCACCCGAAGCAAAGGACGCTACACCATGCCCAGCATTTCCCCGCACGGCACCGATACGCCGGCAGCCTCCCCCGCGGCAGGGACATCGACCGCGACAGTCCTCGCAGCGTTCCGCCATGACGCGCAACCGGCCCTTGGGCTGGCTGATGGTCATTACCGGCGCCATCGGCTGGCTGGCCTCGGGAACCCTGGTCCTTGAAAAGCTCGAGGTCCTCAAGGATCCCAACCACACCACTGTCTGCGATGTGAATCCGTGGATTTCCTGCGGCCAGGTGATGCAGACGTGGCAGAGCTCGGTTTTCGGGTTCCCCAACATGTTCATCGGAATCGTGGCGTTCGCCATCATCATCACGGCGGGGATGGCCCTGCTGTCCGGCGCCACGTTCGCGCGCTGGTACTGGGCGGGCCTTCAGGCCGGCGTCACCCTCGGCTTCGCGTTCGTGGTGTGGCTGTGGTCCCAGGCCCTGTACGAAATCCACATCCTCTGCCCGTCTGCATGGTGGTGTGGGCAGCCATGATTCCGCTGTTTGTCTGGGTGACCATCCGGAACGTCAGCCACGGGGTCATCCCCGGCACCCGCAGGCGCCGCACGGGTCCTGGGCGATTCGGGCTGGATCATCACCGCGCTGCTCTACGTTGCGGTGATCGCCACCATCTTCTTCGCCTTCATCCAGGTGTTCGCCGGAACCTCAGGCTTCTAGGAGCAACCGCCACCGGAACGAGGTGACAGAAAAGGCCAGTGTCCGTGCGGGACATTGGCCTTTTCTGTCACCTCGACGAGGCGTGGCGGGTCCAGGTCCTAGGCCTGGAACCAGATCTTGATTTCGCGCTCGGCCGAGTCCACGGAATCCGAGCCGTGGACCAGGTTCTGCTGGACCTTCAGGCCCCAGTCGCGGCCGAAGTCGCCGCGGATGGTGCCCGGAGCGGCCGTGGTCGGGTCGGTGGTTCCGGCCAGCGAGCGGAAGCCCTCGATGACGCGGTGGCCTTCGAAGATCGCGGCCACTACCGGGCCGCTGAGCATGAACTCCACCAGCGGCTCGTAGAACGGCTTGCCCACGTGCTCCTCGTAGTGCTGCTCCAGCAGTTCGCGGGTGGCGTCGACCTTCTTCAGCTCGGCCATGGTGTAGCCCTTGGCCTCGATGCGGGCGAGGATCTCGCCGGTGAGGTTGCGGGCGACGCCGTCGGGCTTGATCAGGACGAGGGTGCGCTCAATGGTCACGGCTGCTCCAATACGGTTGGTGGGGGTTTCGGGACTAAGTCTACGGGAGCGCGCCCTCGGCGCGCGGGCTCCGGCCGTGCGCCGCTTCCCATTCCGCCTGTTCGCGTGGCGCGCCGCGCGGTCTCCAGGTCCATCCGGATGCCGCTTCGGATCCCGTACCACCAGGCCCGGCAAACGCGCGCCCGACGAGGAACATCATCGGGTTCCACGAAGCCGGTGAGGATCAACACCATCTGCAGCCCCCAGCCGATGGCACACCCCACGGTTTGTACAGCAGCGCGCAGGCCAAGATCATAATCAGGCACAGCGCGATGCCGACCCAATCAGCACCGGGGACAGCTTGTCGCGCGTGAGCCCGAAGAAGGCCAGCGTAACGAAGAACGCCACGAAGGCCTCGAGCGGCAGCACCGTGGAGGCGAACATCACACGGGTGGAGCGGCGCTTCTTGGGCATGCCCGGGCGCCATTCACGCTGGGCCTTGGTCAGCTTCGCCATGGACAGGCCTCCCTTCCGAGCAACATGCGGGTCTCCGCCGACCAGGGTGATGGATCCGGTGACCAGCACGCCTCCGCCGAAGTCCTCGGTGGCCTCCGCGCGGCCAACCGCCCATTCGATGGCGTCGTCGAGGCGCTCGGTGACATAGAGGTCCTCTTCATCGAAGCCGGCCTCCAGCGCCAGGTCGCCAGCTCGCCGGCGGGGATGGCCCGCGGGGAGTTGGACTGCGTGATGCAGATGTCATCGACCAGGTCGCCATGTACTGCTCGAGCTCGGCGAGCATCGCCGGGGCGTCCTTTTCGGTGAGGATGCCGACGACCAGCACCAGCTTGGAGAACCCGAAGGCCTCCTTGACGGCCTTGGCCGAGGCGCGGATGCCGTCCGGGTTGTGCCCGGCGTCCACCATCACGCTGGGGGCGGTGCGGATGACCTCGAGTCGGCCCGGGCGGGTGGCGGCGGCGAAGCCCTCCATGACCAGCTCGTCGTCCAGCTCCTTCTCGCCTCCCCCGATGAACGCCTCCACGGCGGCCACCGCCACCGCGGCGTTCTGTGCCTGGTGCGCGCCGTGCAGCGGCAGCAGGATGCCCGGGTAGCGACCGGCCAGGCCCTGCAGGTCAGCACCTGGCCGCCGACGGCGACGGTGCGGTTCTCGACGCCGAACTCGATGCCCTCGAACTTGAAGGGAACCTCGAGCTCGCGGGCCTTGTCCAGCAGCACCTGCGCGGCGTCGGCCGGCTGTGCCGCGGAGACGAGGAAGCCGCCGGGCTTGATGATGCCCGCCTTCTCCTGCGCGATCAGCTCTGTGGTGTCCCCCAGCAGGTCGGTGTGGTCCAGCGAGATCGGGGTGACCACGGAGACCTGGCCGTCGCCGACGTTGGTCGCGTCGGTGATGCCGCCCAGGCCGACCTCGATGATCGCCACGTCCACCGGGGCGTCGGCGAAGATCGCGAAGCCCAGGACGGTCATCGCCTCGAAGAAGGTCATCCGGTTCTCGCCCTTGGCCGCCAGCTCGTCGTCGACGATCTGCAGGTACGGGCGGATCTCGTGCCAGATCCGCACGAACGTCTCGTCGGCCACCGGGTCGCCGTCGATGCTATGCGTTCGGTGACCTAGGTCAGGTGCGGCCAGGTGTAGCGGCCCGTGCGCAGATCGTGGGCGCGCAGCAGCGACTCGATCATGCGTGCGGTGCTGGTCTTGCCGTTGGTGCCGGTCACGTGGATGATCGGGAACGCCTTGTTGGGCTCCCCGAGGATCTCCATGGCGCGGAACATCGGCTCCATGCGCGGCTCGATCTTGTTTTCCGGCGCGCGTGCCAGCAGTTCGGCGTAGACGCTCTCTACGGAGTATTCGTAGGTCATGTGGTGAGGCCCATTTCTTTTCGACGGCGGCCTCGCGGCCGCCACGGTTTCGACGATACGCCCACGGGCGTTCCGTCTTCGGCGGTGTGCAGTTTCGGCCCTGCTCAGGGTCTCGCCCTTGATCAGTTCGCATTGGCGTGCAACGCGGCCACGGTGGCCGCATCGGCGGTGATTTCGGTGCGGATGCGGTCCCTGACCAGCAGTCCGCGTCCTTGCGTGCGGACTGGATGGCGCGGACCATGTCACGCGCGGTTCCCTCCGCGGCCAGCTCGGCGTGACCTCGGTGTCCAGCACCAGGAACCCGCCGCCGGGCAGCACGGCCGCGGCGCGATTCCTCGCCCGCCCCGGCGGCCACCACGGTTTCCAGCGTGTACTCGTGGGGTTCGAGGTCCAGGCCGCCGGCGGTGACGGTCCCGGCGTCGGACACCGACCAGTCGCCGGACTTGGCGCCCTTGATGGCCAGCTGCACGTTCTTGCCCAGGCGCGGTCCGGCCGCGCGGGCGTTGACGACCAGCTGCTGGCTGATGCCGTACTCGGCGGCGTTGGCCTGCGCGGCGTCGATCAGCGTCACCGAACGCAGGTTCAGCTCGTCGGCGATGATGGTGGCGAACGTACCGGCAAGCGCCGCTGCGTTGGGCGCGACGACGGTCATCCCCTGCAGCGGCAGGCGCACGCGCAGGTTGGCCGCCTTGCGCAGCGAGGAACCAACGGAGGCGATCCGGCGGGCGGTCCATCGCGGCGACCAGCTCGGCGTGGCCGGGAAGGCCTCGGCGTCGGGCCATTCGGCCAGGTGCACCGAGCGGCCGCCGGTGAGCCCGCGCCAGATTTCCTCGCTGGCCAGCGGCAGCAGCGAGGCGGTCACGCGGGTCAGCGTCTCCAGGCAGGTGTACAGCGTGTCGAAGGCGTTGGTGTCCTCGTCGAAGAAGCGCTGGCGGCTGCGGCGCACGTACCAGTTGGTCAGCGTGTCCATGTAGCTCGGAGGTCTCGCCGGCCTCGGAGATGTCGTAGGCGTCGAGCTTCGCGGTCATCTCGCGGACCAGGTCCCCGGTGGCGGCGAGCATGTACGGGTCCAGCGGGTCCTCGGAGGTGTAGGACAGCTTGGCCTGGTAACCGGCGCCGCCGTTCGCGGCGTTGGTGTACAGGCAGAAGAAGTGCCAGACGTTCCACATGGGCAGCAACACCTGGCGCACGCCCTCGCGGATGCCCTGCTCGGTGACCACCAGGTTGCCGCCGCGCAGGATCGGGGAGGCCATCAGGAACCAGCGCATGGCGTCGGAGCCGTCGCGGTCAAGGACCTCGTTGACGTCCGGGTAGTTGCGCAGGGACTTGGACATCTTCTGCCCGTCGGAGCCCAGCACGATGCCGTGGCTGATCACGTTCCTGAACGCGGGGCGGTCGAAGAGCGCGGTGGAGAGGATGTGCATGGTGTAGAACCAGCCGCGGGTCTGCCCGATGTACTCGACGATGAAGTCCGCCGGGTTGTGGGTGTCGAACCAGTCCTTGTTCTCGAACGGGTAGTGCACCTGGGCGTAGGGCATCGACCCGGAGTCGAACCAGACGTCCAGCACGTCCTCGACGCGGCGCATGACGACTGGCCCTCTTCCGGGGTCGGGGTCGTCCGGGTTGGGCCGGGTCAGTTCGTCGATGAACGGGCGGTGCAGGTCCACCGGCCGCCCTTGTTCAGCGGCAGGCGGCCGAAGGCCGCCTTGATCTCCTCCAGCGAGCCGAAGACCTCGCGGGCGGGTACTCCGCGCCGTCGCATTGCCACACGGGGATCGGGGAACCCCAGTAGCGGTTGCGGGTGATCGACCAGTCGCGGGCGTTGTCCAGCCACTTGCCGAACTGGCCGTCCTTGACGTTCCCCGGGATCCAGTTGATCTGCTGGTTCAGCTCGAGCATGCGGTCCTTGATCTTGGTGACCTCCACGTACCAGGAGGAGACCGCGCGGTAGATCAGCGGGGTGCGGCAGCGCCAGCAGTGCGGGTAGCTGTGCTCGTAGCTGGCCTGGCGGACCAGGCGTCCCTCGTTCGCGCAGCACGTTGGTGATGGCCTTGTTGGCGTCGAACACCTGCACGCCGACGATCTCCTGCCAGCTCGCCGTGGTGAACAGCGGCAGGAACTTGGCGCCCTCGTCGACGGAGAGGATCACCGGGATGCCGGCTTCCTCGCAGACCTTCTGGTCTTCCTCGCCGTAGGCGGGGGCCTGGTGGACGATGCCGGTGCCGTCGGTGGTGGTGACGTAGTCGGCGACCAGCAGCGCCAGGCGTTCGCGGTGCCGACTTTTCGGTGTCGGTGAAGTTGTCCCACAGCGGCGCGTACGCGATGCCGGCCAAGTCCTTGCCGGTGTAGGTGGTGGTGATGGCGGCCTGCGGCGGCGGCGGCATCGGCGTAGCCCAGGTCCTTGGCGTAGGCGCCCAGCAGGTCCTCGGCGAGCAGGAAACTGCCGGTGCGGCGCGTCCGCGAGGCGCCTTCACGCCGTTTGGGCCGGCGGGCAGCACGGCGTAGATGACGTCGGGCCCGACGGCGAGCGCCAGGTTGGTGGGCAGGGTCCACGGGGTGGTGGTCCAGGCCAGCGCCTGCACGCCCGCCAGCTGCTTGGGAGACCTCCGACTCCCCGGCGAGAAGGGGAACGTGACCGTGACGGTCTGGTCCTGGCGGTTCTTGTAGACGTCGTCGTCCATGCGCAGCTCGTGGTTGGACAGCGGCGTCTCGTCCTTCCAGCAGTACGGCAGCACGCGGAAGCCCTTGTAGGTCAGGCCCTTGTCGTGCAGCTGCTTGAAGGCCCAGATGACCGATTCCATGTATTCGACGTTGAGCGTCTTGTAGTCGTTCTCGAAGTCGACCCAGCGCGCCTGGCGGGTGACGTAGCTCTGCCACTCGTCGGCGTACTTCATGACCGAGGCGCGGCAGGCGTCGTTGAACTTGTCGATGCCCATGGCCTCGATCTGCATCTTGTCCGTCATGCCCAGCTGCTTCATGGCCTCCAGCTCGGCCGGCAGTCCGTGGGTGTCCCAGCCGAAGCGGCGCTCCACGCGGCGAGCCGCGCTGGGTCTGGTAGCGGGCCACCAGGTCCTTGACGTAGCCGGTCAGCAGGTGGCCGTAGTGCGGCAGGCCGTTGGCGAAGGGAGGGCCGTCGTAGAAGACGAATTCGTTGCTGCCGGGTCGCCGCCGGGCAGTCCGCGCTGCGCTGTCGATGGAGGCCTGGAAGGTGCCGTCCTGCTCCCAGTACTAAAGGACCCGCTCCTCGATCTCCGGGAACTTACGGGGAGACGCCGGCGTCAGCGCCATGCGGGGTCGGCCGAGGCCTTGGGGTAATTGGTCATCTCGGCATCCTGGGTTGGGCTGGCGAACATGCACGCCGGGCTTCTTCAGGATGCGAGGACGGCTCCGAGCAGTCGTGTCGACTGCACGCTCACGCGGTACCACCTCGCTTACCGGCTCCACCCGCTCCGCGGGGTGCGGGATCCGGCCGCTCATTACTGCTGTGACGGGCTTACCCGTCCGGTTCTACTGGCCCGGCCGCCAGTGCGGCGGGACGGTGCGTTCTTCCGGAAGCTCACCGGTGATGGCCGGGTCGAAGCCATGTTGTTTCCAGTCTAGCGCCGGGCGGTGCCGAACCATTCAACCCGGCGGGCGCCCGGCCGGGGGCCGACGGCCCGGCGGTCCTTGTCCGGCTATCCTTGTCCGATGCACCCGATATCCGCAGCACCCGCGCCACCCCTGCCGCGCCGCCGTACCTGGGCCGCCGGAATCGGCTGGGTCTTGCTCATTCCGGTGCTGTTGCGTGCTGGGGCTTCGGCTGGCCGGAGTGCCCGTCGGCACCCCGTGGGTCCAGCTGCTCTCACTGACCCCGGTTCTGATGCTTCCGTCACTGGCGGGCCGCCTGCTGCGGTTCGCGCTCGCCCGCCGGCGCGGGCCCGCTGCGGTGGCCTCCGGGGTCGCTCATTGCCCTGGCGGTGTCTGCTGGTCTGCGCCGTTCGCTCCGAGGCCCGACGGCGAGGCCACGGGACATGCCCCGATGGCGGGCGGGCCCGGCATGCGCCGGCCACCGTGGCTGAAGGCGATGAGCATCAACGCGGGGTTGGGCCAGGCGGACGCGCCCGCATCGTCGACACGGCTGGTCAGGGACCACGGCATTGGCCTCCTGACCATTCAGGAGCACACCCAGGCGCTCGAGGACCGCCTGACGGCCGAAGGCCTGGACCGGCTCCTGTCCCACCGGGTCAGCGACCCTACGGATGACGGCGCCGGGCAGTGCCGTGTACTCCAGCTACCCCCTTGAGCCGGTGGGCGTCTCCCGGACACGCCGTTCCGGATGCCGACCGTCCGGCTGACCGCCGCGGACGGCGCAGGTGCAGCTGTCCTGGAAGTAACCAACGTCCATGCCCTGCCGCCGGTGGACGTCAGGGTTGACCAGTGGCGCAGCGACCTGCGGGCGGTGGCCCGGCTGGCGGAGCGTCCCGGCAACCAGGCTGCTGATCGGTGACTTCAACGCCACCTATGACCACCCCGAGTTCCGGGAACTCCTCGCCGGAGGGCCGGGCGGCCAGGGGCTGGTTGATGTGGGCGCCGCCTCGGGATCCCGGCTGGTGCCCACGTGGCCGATGGACGGACCACTGCTGCCGGGGATCACCATCGACCATCTGGTCACCACACGCCAGGTTGCCAGTACCGGATACCAGGTCCAGCACGTGCCGGGTACGGACCACGCAGCAGTCCTGGCCACACTCGCCATCCCGGCCGGCTGATCACGCCAGCCGGCCGCCCGGCGGCCCTCAAACGGCGGGGCGCGCCGGTGGAGCAGTCCAGCCGTTCCCGGTCAGGCCTTGCGGATCAGCTTGTGGTTGGCGGCCTGGGCAACGGGCCGGATCACGATCTGGTCCAGGTTGACGTGGTGGGGTGCGCTGACTGCATAGCGGACGACGTCGGCCACGTCCGCTGCGGTGAGGGGTTTCTCCACACCCTGGTAGACCTTCGCCGCAGCGCCCTGGTCGCCGAGCCGGTTGAGGGCGAACTCCTCGGTCTGGACCAGGCCTGGCGCCACCTCGATGACGCGGACATTGTGCTCAGCCTCCTCCAGCCGGAGCGCGCCGGTGACGGCGTGCTGGGCAAACTTGGCGGCGTTGTAGCCGGCGCCGCCCTCGTAGGCGGCCAGGCCGGCCGTCGAGGTCAGGTTCAGGACGGTTCCTTCGCCGTTGGCGCGGAGCATCGGCAGGAACGCGCGCGTGAGCTTCATGGTGCCCAGGACGTTGACCCGGTACATCCACTCCCAGTCCTCGGTGTTGGCGGCACCTACGTAGTCGGCGCCCCGGGCCCCGCCGGCGATGTTAATCAGCGTTCCCACCCCGCCCGCTTCGGTGACACGGGCAAGCAGCCTCGCGACGTCGTCGTCCTCGGCGATGTCGGCGGGAATTCCGACGGCGCCGGTCTCAGCTTCCAGCGCAGCCAGCCGTTCCGCGCGGCGCGCCACCGCGAAAACCGTCCAGCCGTCTTCCCTCAACGCGCGGACCGTGGCCTCGCCGATCCCGGTGCTGGCGCCGGTCACAACTGCCGCCCTGTTCTGTGAAATGTTTTGTGCTGCCTGGTTCTGTGCTGTCCTGATGCGTGAATCCTCAGTCATGGCACCACCCTAACGGCATCGGCGCTACGGGTGCTCGCGTATGAACTCCAGTAACACCTGCGCGTGATTCGCCTCAGGATCCCGGGCACCGTAGAGAAGGGTGACCCTGTGGTGGGTCGCCGCCAGCTCGCGCAGCGCGTCAACGGCAGGGTTGGTGTCGAGTTCCTTGAGGTACTGCCGCCGGAAGTCCCCGAAGCGCTCCTTCATGTGGCCAAATTCCTTCCGGAGCGGCGGTGACGGCGCAATCTCCTTCAGCCAGAGGTCCAGCTGCGCGTGTCTCCTTGCTGACCCCGCGGGGCCAGAGCCTGTCCACCAGAACCCGGCAGCCGTCGTCGTCCGCGGGTCCGTCATAGATGCGTTTGATCACAAAAGTTTCCGCCGCTGCGCCCATACGCCGCATGCTACTGCAGGCCCGGCGCCGCGGGGCCGATGAGTCCATGAAACAATTGCCAAATGGCTGAAGACACTCAGGGTACAGACACGCCCTCCACCGCCCCTATCAACGTTCCGGACAAGCCCGCCCTTGAGGGGCTCGAAGCTGCCCTCACGCAGCGCTGGCTTGCCGAAGGGACCTACAAATTCAACCCGGACACCACCCGGGAGCAGGTCTACTCGATCGACACTCCCCCGCCCACGGCGTCAGGCTCGCTGCATGTGGGGCACATGTTCTCCTTCACGCAGACGGATGTGCTGGCCCGCTACCAGCGCATGATCGGCAAGAACGTGTTCTACCCGATGGGCTGGGACGACAACGGCCTGCCCACCGAGCGCCGTGTGCAGAACTACTACGGCGTCCGGTGCGACCCGGCCATCCCGTACAGCGCCGACTACCGCCCGCCGGCGCAGCCCGCCAAGAACCAGCGCGACTTCGACGTCGTCTCGCGCCGCAACTTCATCGAGCTGTGTGAAGAACTGGCAGTGGAGGACGAGAAGGTCTTCGAAAGCCTGTTCCAGCAGCTCGGCCTCTCCGTGGACTGGCAGCTGACCTACCGGACCATCGATGATGCGTCCCGTGAAGTCTCCCAGCGTGCCTTCCTCGCAAACCTGGCAGCCGGCGACGCCTACATGGCCGAAGCCCCCACGCTGTGGGATGTCACCTTCCGCACTGCCGTGGCGCAGGCCGAACTCGAAGACCGCGAAGTGGCCGGCTCGTATTACCGGTACCCGTTCTTCACCGAAGACGGCGAAAAGATCTACATCGAGACCACGCGCCCGGAACTGCTGGCTGCCTGCGCCGCCCTCGTGGCAAACCCCGACGACGAGCGGTACCAGCCGCTGTTCGGCAAGAAAGTCACGTCCCCCGTGTTCGGCGTCGAGGTTGAGGTCAAGGCCCACCCGCTGGCCAAGGCGGACAAGGGCTCCGGCATCGCCATGGTGTGTACCTTCGGTGACCTCACCGACGTCACCTGGTGGCGCGAACTTCAGCTGCCCACGCGCGCCATCGTGGGCCGCGACGGACGGATCATCGGGGAAACCCCGGACTGGATCACCACCGACGCCGGCCGCACTGCTTTCGAAGCGATCGCGGGCAAGACCGTCTTCAGCGCCAAGGAAACGGTAGTGGAGCTCCTGGCCGCCGAGGACCTGATCGACGGTGAGCCGAAGAAGATCATGCACCCCGTGAACTTCTACGAAAAGGGCGATAAGCCCCTCGAAGTGGTCACGTCACGCCAGTGGTACTACCGCAACGGCGGCCGCGACGAAGACCGCCGCGAACGCCTGATCGCGCGCGGCCACGAGATCGACTTCCACCCCGCCTTTATGCGGTCCCGCTTCGAGAACTGGATCTCGGGCCTGAACGGCGACTGGCTCGTCTCCCGCCAGCGCTTCTTCGGCGTGCCCATCCCGGTCTGGTACCCGCTGGACGCCGACGGCAACCCGCAGTACGACACCCCGATCGTGCCCACGGACGGGCAGCTGCCGGTGGACCCCGCCGCGGACGCCGCGCCGGGCTACGACGAGGCGCAGCGCGATGTTCCGGGCGGCTTCACCGGAGACGCCGACATTCTGGATACCTGGGCGACGTCCTCCCTGACGCCGCAGATCGTGGGCGGCTGGAGCCGGGACGAGGACCTCTTCGCCAAGGTGTTCCCGTTCGACCTGCGGCCGCAGGGCCACGACATCATCCGCACCTGGCTCTTCTCCTCCGTGGTCCAGGCCGACGCGCTGCAGAACGCTGCCCCGTGGAAGCATGCCGCCATCTCCGGCTGGATCCTGGACCCGGACCGGAAGAAGATGTCCAAGTCCAAGGGCAACGTGGTGGTTCCCACCGACGTGCTCGACGAATTCGGTTCCGACGCGGTCCGCTACTGGGCCACCTCAGCCAAGCTGGGTGCTGACACGGCCTACGAGATCGCGCAGATGAAGATCGGCCGCCGGCTGGCCATCAAGCTGCTGAACGCCTCCAAGTTCGTGCTGAACCTTGGTGCAACCGAGAATTCGGTGGTCTCCACGGATCTCTCCGTCCTGACCAACCCCTTGGACCGGGCGGTGCTGGCACAGCTGGCCGACGTGGTGCGGCAGTCCACCAAGGCGTTCGAGAACTACGACTACGCCCGTGCCCTGCAGATCACCGAGAGCTTCTTCTGGCAGTTCACGGACGACTATGTGGAGCTCATCAAGGACCGCGCCTACGGTGCCGCCGGCGATGCCGAGCAGGCATCGGTCCTGGCCGCCCTCGCCACGAGCCTGGACACGCTGCTGCGCCTCTTCGCCCCGTTCCTGCCCTTCGCCACCGAAGAGGTCTGGGGCTGGTGGCGCACCGGATCCGTGCACCGCGCTGAATGGCCCACCGCCGTTGAGGTGGACGGCGACACC
Source organism: uncultured Actinomycetota bacterium (assembly GCA_963741285.1). Taxonomy (GTDB): domain Bacteria; phylum Actinomycetota; class Actinomycetes; order Actinomycetales; family Micrococcaceae; genus Arthrobacter. The sequence goes on along the minus strand of CAVUHH010000025.1, from coordinate 558,974 downwards.
ACCCTGCTGGCTACCGTCGGGACCGCGCTCAGCGGCGTCCGCAAGGCCAAGTCCGAGGCCAAGGTCAAGCAGCGCACCGAGGTCCTGTCCGCCACGATCACTGCGTCCGAGTCCCTGACCACGCAGCTGAAGGCCGGGCTGGGTGACCTGAAGGCGGCGTCAAACGCCCGTGAACTGACCCTGGTGGCCGGCGACGGCGAACTCACGGTCAGTGACGTGGTCCTGGCGGCTCCCGAGGAGCAGCCGACCGCCTGACCGGAGCGGGGCCCTGTGGGCCCCGCTCCGAAGCATCAGCCTGTTTTTGGGCAAAGGGGAAGCCCCATCAGCGTTTTGCCGTTGGTGGGGCTTCGACTTTTCGGCCATCTGGTGACGACTTGATGGTCTGGCAGGATCCTTGGATTTTCAGGTCTTCCTACCACGTCACTGGTAGCTTATATCTGACTTTGCCGAAGGCTGCGTCGGATACATATCACTGAATCTTTGGTTCCTGCGTCTCACTTCTTTCGAAGTGGGTAAGAACTATTTTGGTCCCGCCGGCGGGGATGCGCAAGAGCCCCGGAAGAACTACATGAGAGTAATTCTTTCGGGGCTCATTGCTCCTCCGCGCTGCCTGGCTGGCAGTGCCGGCGGCCTGGTGTCAGTTGAATTCAGGGCGTTCGCTGCGGCTGCGCTTGATCTCGAAGAAGTGCGGGTAAGCGGCCAGGGTGACCGTGGCGTCCCAGAGCTGCCCGGCCTGCTCACCGCGCGGGATGCGGGTCAGCACCGGACCGAAGAAAGCGGTGCCGTTGAAGGCTACTACCGGAGTGCCCACGTCCTGGCCCACCAGGGAGATGCCTTCTTCATGGCTTGCCCTCAGCTGCGTATCAAAGGCGTCCGTGGTGGCAGCGTCCGCCAGGCTGGCCGGGAGTCCACACTCAGCCAGTGCCTTGCTGATGACGTGCCGAAGTCCTTTTCCCCGCCGAGGTGGATCAGCGTTCCCATGGCGTCGTACAGCGGCTTCACCACTTGGTCGCCGTGCTGCTCCTTGGCGGCGATGATGACCCGCACCGGGCCCCAGGCCTTGTCCATGGCTTCGCGGTAGGCGGGCTCCAGATCCCGGCCTTCGTTCAGGACAGCCAGGCTCATCACATGCCAGACAGTCCTGATGTTACGGACTTCCTCCACCTCACCGATCCAGCGTGACGTGATCCAGGCAAACGGGCACAGCGGATCGAACCAGAAATCGGCCTGGTTGGTGGTGGTTTCAGTCATGCGTCAGTCCTCGGGGTAGATCAGAGTGGTGGTGGGAGCCGGATTGTGGCAGGGGTCAGGCGGACTTGCGTCGCTTGGTCACGTGCGGGATCAGGGTGGGCTCGGCCTTGCTCAGGACAACGTCAGCGGTGATGACCACGCTGGCCACGTCCTCACGGCTGGGCAGGTCAAACATGACCGGCAGCAGCACTTCCTCCATGATGGCGCGCAGGCCACGGGCACCGGTGCCGCGTTCCAGGGCCTGCTCGGCGATGGCGTTAAGGGCCTCTTCGTCGAAGACGAGCTCCACGCCGTCGATCTGGAACATCTTCTGGTACTGCTTGACCAGCGCGTTCTTGGGGGTGGAGAGGATCTGGATGAGGGCATCCCGGTCCAGGCTGGAGACCGTGGTGATCACGGGCAGGCGGCCGATGAATTCCGGGATCAGGCCGAACTTCAGGAGGTCTTCGGGCATAACCTCGCCATAGGAGTCCACCTTGTTGCTGGCATCGTTGAGCGGGGCGCCGAAGCCGATGCCCTTGCGCCCGGAACGCGAGCCGATGATCTCCTCCAGGCCCGGCAAAGGCGCCAGCCACGATAAACAGCACGTTGGTGGTGTCAATCTGGATGAATTCCTGGTGGGGGTGCTTGCGTCCGCCCTGCGGCGGCACGGATGCGACGGTTCCTTCGAGGATCTTCAGCAGGGCCTGCTGCACACCTTCGCCGGAGACATCCCGGGTGATGGAGGGGTTCTCGCTCTTGCGCGAAATCTTGTCGATTTCGTCGATGTAGATGATGCCCTGTTCGGCCTTTTTGACGTCGTAGTCCGCCGCCTGAATGAGCTTGAGGAGGATGTTCTCCACGTCCTCACCCACGTAGCCGGCCTCGGTGAGCGCGGTGGCATCGGCAACGGCGAACGGAACGTTCAGCCGCCGCGCCAGGGTCTGGGCGAGGTAGGTTTTGCCACAGCCCGTGGGGCCGATCAGCAGGATGTTGGACTTGGCGATTTCGACGTCGTCATGGTGGCCGCCGTCAGCGAGGCTGCCGCTCTTCGGTGCGTGGCCGGCCTGGATCCGCTTGTAGTGGTTGTAGACGGCGACGGCGAGGGACCGCTTGGCGGGTTCCTGGCCAATGACGTATTCCTGCAGGAAGTCGAAGATTTCGCGGGGCTTGGGCAGTTCGAAGCTTCCCAGATCGGCGACTTCCGCGAGCTCTTCCTCAATGATCTCGTTGCAGAGTTCAATGCATTCGTCGCAGATGTAGACACCGGGCCCGGCAATGAGCTTCCGTACCTGCTTCTGGCTCTTTCCGCAGAAAGAACACTTCAGCAGATCCGTGCTCTCGCCAATCCGAGCCATATGTGAACCCCTTTAGTATCTTGCTGCCAGGCAGCTGTGCACCGTTGCTGGAATCGAGGCGGGCCTGGGAGGACCGGCCGTGACATCTTCCACTCTAGGTCACAATTGCCCGCAAGAGTGGAAAGCGAAGGCCGGTGCGGCCCAAATTACTGGACCGCACCGGCCGTCGAAGAGCCTGGCTACCTGGTGATGGCCTGCGGCTTCATCTTGCGGGAATCAAGCACCTGGTCAATGAGGCCGTAATCCAGGGCCTCGGCGGCGGTCAGGATCTTGTCACGCTCAATGTCGTTGTTGACCTGTTCCGGGGTGCGGCCCGAGTGGTGGGCCAGGGTGTCCTCAAGCCAGGAGCGCATCCGCATGACTTCCGCGGCCTGGATTTCAAGGTCGGAGGCCTGTCCGCCCTGGCCGCCGGAAAGGGCGGGCTGGTGGATCAGGACACGGGCGTTGGGCAGGGCGAGGCGCTTGCCCGGGGTGCCGGCTGCGAGGATCACGGCGGCCGCGCTGGCAGCCTGGCCGAGGCAGACGGTCTGGATCTCCGGCCGGATGTACGTCATGGTGTCGTAGATCGCGGTCATGGCGGTGAAGGAGCCGCCCGGGGAGTTGATGTAGAGCGTGATGTCGCGGTCCGGGTCGGTGGACTCGAGCACCAGCAGCTGCGCCATAACGTCGTCGGCCGAGGCGTCGTCGATCTGGACACCGAGGAAGATGATGCGGTCCTCGAACAGTTTGGTGTACGGGTCCTGGCGCTTGAAGCCATAGGGCGTGCGCTCTTCGAACTGGGGCAGTACGTAGCGGCTGGTCGGAAGGTTACCGGCAGTCGATCCGAAGTTGTACGTCATTTTTGTTGCTCCTGATCTGAATGTTCGAAAGTGCCGGGTTACTTCTCGGATGCCGACTCGCCGGAGGTGCCGTTGGCGGTTCCGCCGCCACCGGAGACGGAACCGGCGTGGGCCGCGATCTTGTCAAAGAAGCCGTACTCGAGGGCTTCGGTGGCGGTGAACCACTTGTCGCGGTCGTTGTCCTTGAGGATGGTTTCCACGCTCTGTCCGGTCTGGTCCGCCGTCAGCTCGGCCATGACCTTCTTCATGTGCAGGATCAGCTCGGCCTGGATCTTGATGTCCGAGGCGGTGCCGCCGATGCCGCCGGAGGGCTGGTGCATCAGGACGCGGGCGTTGGGGGTGGCGTAGCGCTTGCCCTTGGTGCCGGATGAAAGCAGGAACTGGCCCATGGAGGCTGCCAGGCCGGTGGCGACGGTGACGACGTCGTTCGGGATGAACTGCATGGTGTCATAGATGGCCATGCCTGCGGTCACGGAGCCGCCGGGAGAGTTGATGTAGAGGTAGATGTCCTTTTCCGGGTTCTCGGCGGAGAGGAGCAACAGCTGCGAGCAGATGGCGTTCGCATTGTCGTCACGCACCTCGGAGCCCAGCCAGATGATCCGCTCTTTCAGGAGGCGGTTGTAGATGTAGTTGTCCTGGGCGGCCGGATCGACAGTCGCCATCCGGGGGGCCTCTGCGTGCTGTGACATGTGTACTTACCTCTCGCTGGTGACGGTGACATCACTGAACTTCACTACTTGGACACTAACCGGTTTGATCACCGATTTGTTCGCCGGAATCGCGCTGTTCGCTGACGGCGCACGATCGCCGGGCAGCGCAGGAGCCGGTCCATTTGATGCAGTGCCGTTAACGAAGGCAGCCCCCGGACCGGTAGGTCCAGGGGCTGCCTTCAGTCGCACTGCCTGGGGCGTGCTAGAACTTCACGGCTGCCGGGTCGTCACTCGGGGTGGCTTCGGTCTCGGCGGTGCGTCTTCAGCGGCCTCAGCCTCAACCGCCGGAGCCTCTTCTTCGCCGCCGGGGCGGACGAAGTCGCTGAGGTCAACGGCCTTGCCGTCGGAGTCGGTCACGGTGGCCTGGCCGAGAACCACGGCCAGCGCCTTGCGGCGGCGGACCTCGGAAACCATCATGGGGACCTGGCCGCTCTGATCGATGATCTGGGCGAACTGGTTCGGGTCCATGCCGTACTGGCTGGCGGTGGAGACGATGTAGTCGATCAGCTCGTTCTGGCTGACATTGACTTCTTCCTTTTCGGCGATCGCGTCGAGGATGATTTCGTTCTGGAAGGCGCGGGCGGTGTTGGCCTTGACCTCTTCGCGGTGCTCCTCGGTGTCGTGCTCGCCTTCACCGTGGCCGTTGCCCTCCTTGAAGTGGGCTTCGAGCTGCTCTTCAACCACAGAGTCCGGAACCGGAACCTCAACGAGCTCAACGAGCTTGTCCAGCACCTTGTCGCGGGCCTCTACGCCCTGCTCAACAACCTTGGAGTCAGCAGCCTGCTTGGCCAGGTCCTCGCGGAGTTCAGCCAGGGTGTCGAACTCGGACGCCAGCTGGGCGAAGTCGTCGTTGGCCTCGGGGAGCTCGCGCTCCTTGACGGCCTTGAGGACAACCTTGACCTGGGCGGACTCGCCGGCGTGGTCGCCACCCACCAGGGTGGTGTCGAAGATGGCGTCTTCGTCAACGCTCAGGCCGGTGACGGCCTCGTCCAGGCCCTCAAGCATGGTGCCTGCGCCTACCTGGTAGGACAGGCCGGAAGCGGAGTCGACGTCGGCGCCGTCAATGGTGGCGGTGATGTCGATGGTCAGGAAGTCGCCATCGGCAGCCGGGCGGTCCACGGACTTGAGCGTGCCGAAGCGGCCGCGCAGTTCGTCCAGGGCCTTGTCCACGTCTTCGTCGGAGGATTCTGCAGCGGCTACCTCGACCTTGATGCCGGCGTAGTCCGGGAGTTCGATCTCCGGGCGGATATCAACCTCGGCGTGGAACTTCAGTTCCCCGTCCGTGGAGGTGGGGTCCGGAACTTCGGTGATCTCAACCTCGGGACGGCTCAGGGGGCGGATGCCGGATTCCTGCACCGCTGCCTGGTACCAGCCGTTGAGGCCTTCGTTGATGGCCGTCTCCAGGACGTAGCCGCGGCCGACGCGCTGGTCGATCAGCTTGGAAGGGACCTTGCCCTTACGGAAGCCAGGGACCTGGATCTGCGAAGCAACAGTCTTGTATGCCTCGTCGATGCTGGGCTTCAATTCCTCAAAGGGGACCTCAACATTGAGCTTGACCCGCGTGGGGGTGAGGTTCTCGACAGCGCTCTTCACGGTCTAAGTACTCCTGGGTTTGTGGGATGGGTATCTGCAACGCAATTTTCTTGCCCAGGCCGTTTGCACGGTCCAGGCCGCAGAGTCGGGGTGACAGGATTTGAACCTGCGACTTCCTGCTCCCAAAGCAGGTGCTCTAGCCAAGCTGAGCTACACCCCGTAAGTGCACAGGCAAGTCTACGGTGATTCTGGCCCTGATTGCACATTTGACACGTGGGGCATGAATTAGGTTTAGTTGTATCCGGCTTCAACAGCCAGCCCGAAGAAACGCAGACAGCCCGGAAACGCGGCTAAGCTGGACTTCTCCGGGGACGTAGCTTAATGGTAAAGCCTCAGTCTTCCAAACTGATTACGCGGGTTCGATTCCCGTCGTCCCCTCCACATGAAAAAGCAGGGCCCCTCGCTGAGGGGCCCTGCTTTTTTGTTGCCGGGCTCTTGTTGCCACCGGCGCCGCTGCTACTGCTGGCAGCCGGGGCACCAGTAGAGCTTGCGGCCAGCCAGTTCCGTGATGGCCACAGGCGCCGCGCAGACCCTGCACGGGAGCCCTTCCCGCTTGTACACGTAATGCGCGTCGTCGCCGGAGGGAAGGGCAGCTCCTGCCGCCCAAAACGCCGCCGGCGTGGTGATGATCCGCCCGTCGCGGACGCCGTCGGCCATCAGCACGGCGGTGTCGTCCCACAAAAGTCCGGCAGCGCCGCCCTGCAGGGCATTGCCCGGCAGCCATGGATCCAGCCCCTGGCGGAAGAGCACTTCGGCGCGGTAGACGTTCCCGACGCCGGCAATCACCTTCTGGTCCATCAGCAGGGCAGCGATGGGCGTCTTGCGGGACAAAACGCCCGTCACGAACCGCGTCCTGGCCTCGGGCTGGTTCCGCAGCGGATCCGGACCGAGCCGGGCAAGGACGGCGCGCGCCTCGGCCTCGGTGATGGCAGCGCAGGTGGTGGCACCGCGCAGGTCAGCCCAGCCGTGGGCGCTGACCAGCCGGACACGGACGGCTCCCCGGGGCTCGGGAGGTCCCGAGTATTCGGTGCTCCCGCCGTCCCCGAAGACCTCGCGCTCCCCGATCTTCCGCGGCGCACCGATACTGGACGCCCCGAGGAACGTGGCATCGCCGCCGAAGTCCCAGGCGCCGTAGAGCCCCAGGTGGACGTGCAGCACTACCGCGTGGTCAAAGTGCAGGAAGAGGTGCTTGCCGTGGGCGCGCGAGTCCGTCAGGACGTGGCCGTCCAGCAGCGCAGCGCCGGCGGTGAACCGGCCCTGCGGACTGCTGACAGAAAGTGCTGCGCCGGTAAAGACATCGCCGAACTGTTGTGCGAGCCGACGGACCGAATGCCCTTCGGGCACTACTCGACAACCTCGCCGGTGGTTTCATAGGCAGCGATCTTGCCGATCCGGCGGACGTGGCGTTCGTCGTTGCTGAACGGCTCGGCGAGGAAGGCTTCGATCAGTTCCGTTGCTTCCTCAACCGAGTGCTGGCGCCCGCCCACGGCCACAACGTTTGCGTCGTTGTGCTCACGGGCCAGCGTGGCGGTGGAGTGGTTCCAGGCCAGGGCAGCGCGCACACCCTTGACCTTGTTCGCCGCAATCTGTTCGCCGTTGCCCGAGCCGCCCAGGACGATGCCCAAGGCATGGACCCCTGCCTGCTGGTCTGCCACCACGGCGAGCGCAGCATTGATGCAGAAGGAGGGGTAGTCGTCCTGCGCGTCGTACTCTTTGGGACCGTGGTCCACCACGTCGTAGCCCTTGGCCGTGAGGTGGCTGACCAGGTGGGCGCTGAGTTCCATGCCTGCGTGGTCGGTGGCGATGTGGACGCGCGGGAAGGCAGGGGAAGAAGTCACAGCAGTATCCGTTCGTTTCGGCGCCGGGGCCAGCGGTGCTGGTTCAGGCCAGGGTCAGATCAACACGGACAAGGTTACTAGGACTCAGGCTCCGCAGCACCTGCGCCGGGGCCACCGCCGTGGGCCCTCGCCGCGACGCGGGTCAGCACTTCGGCCAGCCGGGCCGCCGTGGCGGGACTTCCGCCGCTGACAGCCACGTTGTGGCCGTCCGTTTTGCGGACGACGACGGCGGGGCCGCTGCTGACCAGCATCGCGGCGGTGCCGCCGTGGTTCCGGTAGCCCCACCCGCCATAGTCGGCCGCGCGGACGTCCGCGGCGCTGGCCGCGGAAATCGCGGCAGCCGGGACGTCCATGACCGGCAGAACGCCGGCCACCAGCACGCGCAGGCCCCGGCGGTCCGCCTTGACCCGGGCGAAGAGGAAGGCAGCGGCCACCATGGCAACGGCAGCCACCAGTGCACCCAGCCAGGGCAGCGCCACGGCAATCAGCGCGGCCGGAAAGAGGCTGGCAACGGCGATCATGACAAACACGGAACTCCGGGCGTGCACCCAGAGCCGGAAGGTGTCCCCGGCCAGTTCGGGATCCAGCTCACGGGCGAGGGCAAGCTCCAGTGCCCGGTCATCCTCGGGCGTCCATTGGCTGTCAGCCTTGAAAACAAACCCCATGATGACTCCAAGCGACAACGCCGCGCCGCTTCCCACCGCGAGGACGATCATGTCCACATGGGACTCCCGGGCATCGGCGAGCCCGGTCTGGCCCGACCAGCCCCGCCGCCAGGACAGCGGTGATGAACAGGCTCAGGAACAGTCCGGTTCCCATCATGATCCGCCGCATCACTGCGGGCCTGGATACGGGCACCGCCTGGGACAGGACCAGCCACCCGGCAGCCATGATCAGCAGCGCGCCGCCCCACGCGTAGGCACCGAACGGCGCAAAGTAAGCGCCGCCGTCGGCCGTCCAGCCGATCGCCACCGGGTCCGGAAGATCGGCACGCAACAAGAACGCGCTGAATACAAAAGCTGCCGCCAGGACCACCGGAAAGCCGACTGCGAAGCGCAGCGCCCTGGCGTCCACCGAATCCCGGAACTTTCCCATGCATTAACGCTACTCCCGCCAGCAGCCGTGACAGAATGACTTCACTTGTGCCGGTGCAGGCCACCGCCCGCCGGCAACCGAACTCTTCTGGAGGCCCCACTTGCCAGGTATGAACCTGACTCGCGCCGAAGCCCGCGAGCGTGCCGAACTCATCAACGTTGACTCCTACGAGGTCATCCTGGACCTCACCCGGGGCGAGGAAGTCTTCGGGACCACCACCACGGTGAAGTTCACGGCAGTGCCCGGTTCCTCCACGTTCATCGATGCCGTCACGCACACCGTGCACAGCGTCACCCTCAATGGGCGGGCCCTGGACCCGCGCAGCCGTCTCCGACGGCGTCCGGATCCAGCTGCCGGACCTGGCAGAGTCGAACGAGCTGACAGTGGTGGCCGACGCGCCCTACATGAACACCGGCGAAGGGCTCCACCGCTTCGTTGATCCGGTGGACAACGAGGTGTATCTGTACACCCAGTTCGAGGTGCCCGATTCACGGCGGATGTTCGCGGTCTTTGAACAGCCGGACCTCAAGGGCACGTTCGCGTTCACCGTCACGGCGCCCTCGCACTGGGACGTCATCTCCAACTCCCCCACCCCCGCGCCGGTGGAAACCACGCCCGGGGACGACGGCGGCGCCCGCTCCGTCTGGACGTTCTCCCCCACCCCGCGGCTGTCCTCGTACGTGACGGCACTCATCGCGGGACCGTACCAGTCCGTTCGCAGCGAAGTGGCCAGCTCCGACGGCCGCGTGATCCCCCTGGGCGTCTTCGCCCGGAAATCACTCATGCAGTACCTGGACGCAGACAACATTTTTGACCTGACCCGGCAGGGCTTCGAATTCTTCGAGGCGCAGTTCGGCGTCGCCTACCCGTTTGAAAAGTACGATCAGCTCTTTGTGCCCGAGTTCAATGCCGGCGCCATGGAGAACGCCGGCGCCGTGACCATCCTGGAAGGCTACGTCTTCCGCAGCAAAGTCACCGGGGCGCAGGTCGAACGCCGGGCCATCACGGTGCTGCACGAACTCGCCCACATGTGGTTCGGTGACCTGGTGACCATGCGCTGGTGGAACGACCTCTGGCTCAATGAATCCTTCGCCGAATACATGTCCCACCTCGCCGCGGTGGAGAACACGGCCTTCACCAGCGCGTGGACCACGTTCGCGTCCGTGGAGAAGTCCTGGGCCTACCGCCAGGACCAGCTGCCCACCACCCACCCGATCTTCGCCGAAATCAACGACCTCCAGGACGTAGAGGTCAACTTCGACGGGATCACCTACGCCAAGGGCGCCTCAGTGCTGCGCCAGCTGGTGGCCTGGGTGGGGCCCGAACAGTTCATGGCCGGCGTCCGCGAATACTTCGCCAAGTACGCCTGGCAGAACACCGAGCTCAGCGACCTCATGGTGGAGCTGGAAAAGGCCAGCGGCCGCGACCTTGACCAGTGGGGCCGGCTCTGGCTGGAGACAGCCGGCGTCAACACGCTCAAGCCCGAACTCGAGGTGGACGCCGACGGGAACCTGACCGCGTTCAGCATCGTCCAGTCCGCCGTGGCGGAATGGCCCACCATCCGTCCGCACCGCCTGGCGGTCGGGTTCTACAACCTGAACAGCGCCGGCAAGCTGGAACGCGTGCACCGTGAGGAACTCGACGTCGACGGCGAGCGCACCGAGGTGCCTGCCCTGGCGGGGCTGGCACGGCCGGACCTGATCCTGGTCAACGACGACGACCTTGCCTACGCCAAGGTCAGGCTGGACGGCAAGTCCCTGGCCACGGCCACGGCACACCTGAAGGACTTCAGCGAGAGCCTGCCCCGCACCCTGGTGTGGAACTCCGCCTGGGACGCGGCGCGTGACGGCGACAGCCCCGCGCGCCTTTATGTGGAGCTGATCCTGGCCAACATAGCTGCCGAATCGGATTCCTCCGTGATTCTGGTCCAGCTGCGCCAGCTGGCCACCACCTTGAGTTTCTACGTTGCCGAAGAGCACCGCGAAGCCACCACTGTTGCGGCCGCGGACACGCTGTGGGACCTCTCCGGCGCAGCAGCCGGCGGATCGGACGCCCAGCTGCAGTTTGTGAAGTCGTTTGCCCTGCTGGCTTCCAGTGCAGGCCAGCTGGACACGGTGGCTGGCCTCTTGGACGGCTCCGTGGCGCTGGAGGGGCTGGCCGTGGACCATGACCTGCGCTGGGAGCTGCTCACGTCGCTGGTGGCCGGCGGCAGGCAGGGCCAGGAACAGATCAACGCCGAGCTGGAGCGGGACAACACTGCCAGCGGGCAGAACGCTGCCGCCCTGGCCCAGGCCGCGATCCCCACCCCCGAGGCCAAGGCTGCGGCCTGGGAATCGGTTGTGGTCACGGGCGATCTTTCCAATGCGCTGCAGGGTTCGGCCGTCGCCGGCTTTATGCGGGTTCTGGACCGCACGCTGCTGGAGCCCTACGCGGAAAAGTACTTCGAGGCCGTTCCCGGGATCGTCGCGGACCGCACCCACGCACTCGCCCAGCAGATCGTCGTCGGACTCTACCCGGCGCTGCTGACAACGCAGGAAACCGTGGACCGGACGGACCGGTTCCTGGCCGGACTCCCGGCGGACAGTGCCGCCCTGCGGCGCATGATGCTGGAGAACCGCGACGGCGTGGCGCGGGCCCTGGCGGCACGCGCGGCGGACGTCCTGCCGGGCGATGCGTAGGCCGGCGGCATGACCCTGGGCGAGCACCACTATTCGTTGACGGTGCAGTGGACCGGCAACCGGGCGACGGGACGTCCACGTACCGTGGCTACTCGCGGGACCACGACATCCTGATCCCCGGGCTGCCGGTCCTCAAGGGGTCAGCCGATCCGACGTTCCACGGGGACCGTGAACGCTACAACCCGGAGCAGCTGCTCCTGGCTGCGCTCGCCCAGTGCCACATGCTGTCTTTCCTGCACGTGGCGGTGCGGCACGGGGTGGTGGTCACGGACTACCAGGACAACGCCACGGGCCTGATGCGCCTGAACCGGGACGGCAGCGGGCAGTTCGAGTCGGTCACCCTGAACCCGCGGGTGACCCTGGCAGACCCGGCCCAGGTGGAGTTGGCCGGGCAGCTCCACCGGGAGGCCAACCAGGTCTGCTTCATCGCCCGGAGCGTGAACTTCCCGGTGCTGCACTCCCCCGTGACTGTGGCCGGGTAGGCGCCCAACCAGGTAGCGCTATCTGTCGTTTTGGACCGCTCAAAACGACAGATAGCGCTACCCAGTTTGGGGTGGGCGGGACTCAAGGGCTGCCGAGGAGCTCCCCGGCGAGGCGGGCTTCTGTTGCCGGTGCCAGCCCTGCCTTGCGGTGGCGCTCCAGGCCCCGGCGGCGCTCGTCCGCGAGCGTGTCCGCCAGGGTCTCCTGCCAGGGCCGGATAGCCAGGCCGGCGGACCGCGCCGCCTGGTTGCTCCGCGTGCAGAACCCTTCGTAGCCGGGCGGCAGCCACAGCGGGAGGGAATCAGGCCCGGACCAGTAGTCGATGCCGTGCTGCGCGAGCCAGTCCTCCGAAGCGCGAAGTACGTCGCCCGTGTAACCGGCGGCCGTCCGCGATTCCTCAACGTAGTCACCAAAGGGCACCTGGTCCCCCACCGCGTTCAGGGCGCCGGTCACCCCGCGCTCCGCCGCGCTCAGGACCCAGGCGGCCAGGTCCCGCACGTCGATCACCTGCGTCGTATGGCTGGCAATGTCAGGGACGACGGCGGGCCCGTTATCCCGGGCGAACCTGGCCGGCCAGTAGCCGTAGCGGTCCGTTCCGTCGCCGGGGCCGCCAATCAGGCCGGCGCGGCAGAGGTGGGCCTTGCCGCCGGCTGCCCTCACGGTTTCCTGCTCGATGGCCGCTTTGGACTCCCCGTAGTTTTCGGGAGTGGATTCGGTTCCGGGCGGCAGGGGCTGCAGAAGGCCGGCGTCTTCGGTGGCGCCAGGGGTGGAATGGTCTGCGTACACGGAGCAGCTGGACACAAACGTCCAATGGCCGGTCCGGTCCGCAAGGGCTGCCAGCGCTTCCGTTGCCGGCACCGGGTCACGGGCCACGTCGATGACGGCATCCCAGTCCCCGGCCACTTGCACATAACTGTCCGCGCCGAGCGAACGGTCGGCTTTCACCCACCTGACGCCGGGCGGCGGTTCCGCCGCGGAACCGCGGGCCAGGCAGGTGACCAGATGCCCTGCGGCCACCGCCTGCCGGGCAATTTCTGAGGAGAGAAAGGCGGTTCCGCCGAGGATCAGGATGCGCATGGGTCCACGGTACGGCGCTAGGGTTAAGGGAGAACAGAGCCTTAAGCGCCGGGCGAACCCGCGCACAGGCCTACGTTATCCCCGGCCGCCGCCGGAAACCCCAAGGAGTTTCACCCTTTATGTTCAGCATGATGTCGATTGCCCCGTCCCTTACCGCCGATCCCGACGGCGTCAGCGTCGCAGGCATCGCGATCAGCCTCGGTGTCGGTGTCACGATCTGGCTGGTGGCGACCTTCGTGATTTCCCGGATCAGCAAACGGGTGGCGTCAGGCAGCAACTTCTTCAAGAAAGCCCATTTCAAGTGGGTTGCGCCGGCCATCCGGGCACTGGACCATGAGCGCCGCGTGCAGCGGGCGGAAACCATCGGTTCCCTGCTCAACAGCATTGTGGGCGTCCTGGTGGCCGTCATCACCACCATGTATGTCCTGCAGAACCTGGACATCAACATCGCCCCGCTGCTGACCAGCGTGGGAATCCTGGGTGTCGCCATCGGTTTCGGCGCCCAGCAGCTGATCCGCGACTTCCTCGCCGGCATCTTCATCACCATCGAAGACCAGTACGGGATCGGCGACGTCATCGAAACCAGCGAGGTAGTGGGCGTGGTGGAGTCCATGGGACTGCGCATTACCCGGGTCCGTTCCGAGGACGGCGCCATCTGGTACCTCCGCAACGGTGAGATCCTGCGCGTGGGCAACCGGTCGCAGGGAAATTTCGTCCCCGCTTCGGATACCCCCGGCGCCGGTCCGGAGGCTGCCCTGCATGAGCCCGCCACGGAGGCCAGTAAGACTGGCCAGAAAGCCGGAGAATAGAGCCATGACCATACCTGTCGAACCGCAGCGGCCACGCCAGCTGATGCAGAACGATCCCTTCAGCCAGCCCGGCTACACCGACAATTTCTATGACGCCGTGGGCGGGCACCAGACCTTCGTCAAACTGATCGATGTGTTCTACGACGGCGTGGCAACGGATCCGCTGTTGCGCCCGATGTACCCGGAAGAGGACCTGGGCCCCGCCAAGCGCCGCTTCCTGATGTTCCTGGAGCAGTACTGGGGCGGGCCCACCACCTACGGGGAAGAACGCGGCCACCCGCGCCTGCGGATGCGCCACATGCCGTTCCGGGTCACCCCGGAGGCCAAAGACCGCTGGCTGTTCCACATGCGGACAGCGGTGGACTCCCTGGAGTTGCCGCCCCTGTACGAGGGAACCCTCTGGGACTACATGGAACGCGCCGCGCTGTCCATGGTGAACAGTCCGTCGGACGCTTAGGGAATCTCCACGAGGTTAGAGGCCGCTGCCGGTCCGTACCAGGACGTGCCCGCGGGGACCGCTGAGGCGGAACCACCGGCCCGCCCGGTACAGCAGCTGTTCGCCGTCGGCAAGGAATCCGAGCGTGAGGGCCGCGAAGGCCGCTCCGGCCGGGAGCCCGGAGTCATCCAGGGCGCGGCCCCACACGGCAGCACGCGCGTTGTTGACGATGAGCGCCCCCGGCTGGGCGGGAACGATGCCCGCCACTTCGGTGATGCCGGCTTCGGCGGCGCGGCGCAGCTCGGTGTCCTGCAGTGTGCCCACGAGCTCCCAACCCGTCCGCGGTGCGCCGACGCCCGTCCACGATTCGGTGACGGTGGACGGCGGAACCGGCAGCTCGACGTCGTCCTCCCCGGCCCTGGCCAGGCGGTCAAGGACCGCTGACAGTGCAACGGTGGCATCGGTCGTGGACGGTTCCGCCAGCCCGATGGTCCGCAGGCCAAGGATGGTGGGCGTGGATTCGCCCAGCAGCCGGGGCCGCAGGACACACACGTACGCCGCTAAAACGGAACCCGAACCCTGGAGCCGAATTGCGCCGTCGTCGATGGTTTTGGCGCGCGTGGCGAAGGTGCGCAGATCGGCGAGATCACGCGGATCGGCGAACCGGAAGGACTGGGTGAGTAGATCAGACACACTAAGAACACTACCGGCTGCGCCTTGGTTGAGCGGTGCCGGGGCTGCGTCTAGAGTCGAACCATGACTGAAGCCGAAACCGGACTGCTGGCGCCACCCAGCGGCGACCCCACCGCAACGCTCATCCAGCTCCTTGACCTCGGCGAGCTGGAAGGCGCCCGGACCGATGAAGACATCTTCCTTGGCCCGTCGCAGCCTCAGCCCCGTGAGCGGGTTTTCGGTGGCCAGGTGCTGGCGCAGTCACTGGTGGCTTCCATGCGGACGGTGGACCCGGAACGTTTTGTCCATTCGATGCATGGCTACTTCCTGCGGCCCGGCGACGCCAACAAGCCCATCACGTTCGGGGTCCAGCGGCTGCGGGACGGCCGGTCCTTTTCCGCACGGCGCGTCCACGCCTACCAGGAAGGCGTGCCCATCCTGTCGATGATCGCGTCGTTCCAGGACCTGGATGAAGGCCTCGACCACGAGTCCGAGATGCCTGCCGGCATTCCCCATCCCGAGTCGCTGCCCAGCACCGCCGAGCTGCTGGGAAAATTCGACCACCCCATCGCCCAGCACTGGGCCTATGAACGTCCCTTCGATATCAGGCACGTGGACACACCCATCTATGTCTCCGCCAAAGGCAAGCAGGAAGCCCGCAACGCGGTCTGGATGAAGACCTTCGGACCCATGCCGGATGATCCGAACCTGCACCGGGCAGCGCTGGCCTACGCGAGCGACTACACGCTGCTGGAATCCATCCTGCGCCGGCACGGGCTGAGCTGGATCACCCCCGGCATGAGCGTCGCCAGCCTGGACCATGCCATGTGGTGGCACCGGCCCGCCCGCGTGGATGAGTGGCTGCTCTACGTCCAGGAATCCCCCAGCGCCCAGGGAGCCCGCGGCCTGGCCACGGGCAAGATCTTCAACCAGGCCGGGCAGCATGTCGCCTCCGTGGCCCAGGAGGGGATGGTCCGTGTTCCCACCGACCTGAAGAACAAAGTAGTGGGGGCGGTCCAGTCCAAGCTGTTGCAGCACCAGATCCGCAAGGCCGTGCGGGACTGAGTTTTGCCGCTGGCAGCACAGCCGCTGGCAGCAGAAAGGCCGGCACCCCGTGAGGGATGCCGGCCTTTCTGCTGCCTGAATCGGCTGGAATCAGCCGGGGGCTGGATCAGTCGCGGGTGAGGCGGCGGTGCGTGACACGGTGCGGCTTGGCCGCATCGGGGCCGAGCCGCTCGATCTTGTTCTCCTCGTAGGATTCGAAGTTGCCCTCGAACCAGTACCACTTGGACGGGTTTTCCTCGTCGCCTTCGTAGGCAAGGATGTGGGTGGCCACCCGGTCCAGGAACCAACGGTCGTGCGATACCACGACGGCGCAGCCGGGGAACTCCAGCAGGGCGTTCTCGAGGCTGCTGAGCGTTTCGACGTCGAGGTCGTTAGTAGGTTCGTCAAGGAGCAGCAGGTTTCCGCCCTGCTTGAGCGTCAGCGCCAGGTTCAAGCGGTTACGCTCGCCACCGGAGAGGACGCCGGCCTTCTTCTGCTGGTCCGGTCCCTTGAAGCCGAAAGCGGCAACGTAGGCGCGGGACGGCATTTCCACCTGGCCAACCTGGATGTAGTCCAGGCCGTCGGAAACAACTTCCCACAGCGTCTTGTTCGGGTCGATGCCGCCGCGGCTCTGGTCCGCGTAGGAGATCTTGACCGAATCACCCACCTTCAGCTCGCCGCCGTCGAGCGGTTCCAGCCCAACGATGGTCTTGAACAGGGTGGACTTGCCTACACCGTTGGGGCCAATGACGCCAACGATGCCGTTGCGCGGCAGGGTGAAGGACAGGCCATCAATCAGGGTGCGGTCGTCGAAGCCCTTCTGCAGGTTCTTGGCCTCCAGGACCAGGCCGCCCAGGCGCGGGCCCGGCGGAATCTGGATCTCTTCGAAGTCAAGCTTGCGGGTGCGGTCTGCCTCGGCAGCCATCTCCTCGTAGCGGGCCAGGCGGGCCTTGGACTTGGTCTGGCGGCCCTTGGCGTTGGAGCGAACCCATTCGAGTTCCTCGGTGAGGCGCTTGGCCTGCTTGGCGTCCTTCTTGCCCTGGACTTCCAGGCGGGCGCGCTTCTTCTCCAGGTACGTGGAGTAGTTGCCTTCGTAGGGGTAGAGGTGGCCGCGGTCAACTTCGGCGATCCATTCCGCGACGTGGTCGAGGAAGTACCGGTCGTGGGTGACGGCCAGGACTGCCCCGGCGTAGTTGGAGAGGTGCTGTTCCAGCCACAGAACGCTCTCTGCGTCGAGGTGGTTGGTGGGCTCGTCCAGGAGCAGGAGGTCCGGCTTCTGAAGCAGGAGCTTGCAGAGCGCCACGCGGCGGCGCTCACCGCCGGAGAGGAGGGTCACGTCAGCGTCCGCGGGCGGGCAGCGGAGCGCATCCATGGCCTGCTCAAGCTGGGAGTCGAGGTCCCAGGCGTCCGCGTTGTCAATGGCTTCCTGCAGCTGCCCCATTTCTTCGAGCAGTACGTCATAGTCAGCGTCGGGGCTGGCCATTTCCTCGGAGATCTCGTTGAAGCGCTGGATCTTGCCGTAGATCTCGCCAACACCTTCCTGGACGTTGCCCAGGACGGTCTTGTCCTCGTTCAGCGGCGGTTCCTGCAGCAGGATGCCCACCGTGTAGCCGGGGCTGAGCCGGGCCTCACCGTTGGACGGGGTGTCCAGGCCGGCCATGATCTTCAGAATGGTGGACTTACCGGCACCGTTCGGGCCAACAACACCAATTTTGGCGCCCGGGAAGAAGGACATGCTTACATCGTCAAGAATGAGTTTTTCGCCAACAGCCTTGCGGGCCTTGGTCATTGTGTAGATAAATTCCGCCATGGTTCCAAATCTAGTGGGTTGGCGGGCATAACTCACATTCGGCGCCTCAGACTGCTGCACCCACGAAGCACTTGCCGCTGGCCAGGACCGGCAGGACCGTGACCGTGACGCTGCCGTCACGGATATGACCGAAGACACAGTCCGTGCCCTGCAGCACTGCGGACTCAATGGCATCAGCTTGCAGCCCGGTAGGCGTGCGGCTCGCCGACACCTCAAGGACTGCCGGGGCAACGCCGGCGCCAGTGAGGGCCTCGGTTACCTGGGCCGTAGCCGGCTTGGGGGTCTCCGCCGCGAGCCGGTTCAGCGCATCCGTCACCGTCTGCTTCATCGTAACGGTGGCAGGGTCCTCTGCCGGGGAGCTCGCCGGACGGCCCGGCTGCGCCTGGTCCGGCAGTGCCTGGTCCGGCAGTCGCTCTGCTGCTCAGTGGCCGCAGCCGTGGCAGGCTCGCTGGCGTCCGGTCCCGTTACGCCCGGAGACCCGATGGTGCAGGCCGACAACAGAAGGCTTGCCAGGAGACCAACAGCAATGGATGCCGAGGCCCTGCCCCGGACTGTGACACGCGGCCGGGGAAGAGCCGGCTGGCTGGTGTTGGGCGTTGCCTGCCAGTCTTCGGTCGCGCGCTTCATGCCGCCATTCTGCCACGGGGCCAGGCCCGCAACGGAACCGCCGGGGTGCCGGCGGACCGCCGGCACCCCGCCCGCGGCTGTCTCGATCGGTGATTGACATCTGCACGCTCAGACGGCAGAGTCGGCGAGTTCGCCTGTTTCGCTGTCCACCGGGATGTAGTTGCCGTCCGCATCCTCGTGGAAGACTGCCGACGCCGCCAGATCATCGTCAGATTCCTGGTCGCCGCCCGCCGCCCCGCTATCCCCGTCAGGATCGGAGGAGCCGCCGTCAGCCACAGCTGTGCGGTCCGTTGTTGACCGTACGGATGTAATTGGCCGAACCCCACATAAGATCGTGCCCCACAGACTCTGCATCAATTTCGTGGGCGAAGTGGATACGGCCTTCCTTCTCCCACGTGCGCAGTTTGAGCCGGCCCACCACGATGACGCGCTGGCCCTTCTTGATGCTGCAGCCCATGTTCCCGGCCAACTGACGGTATCCCTGGACGGTGAACCAGTTGGTGTGCATGTCCACCCACGTATTCGTAGTGCGGTCGAAGCGCCGGGCGGTGGACCCGAGGCGGAACGAGGCGGTCCCCACGCCCGTGGTGGTCGTGGAGGTTTTGATATCAGTGGCAACAAAGCCCCGGAACGTCATGTAGTCGCTCATCGTCATGTCCTGTCTCGAAAGGTGGTGCCTTAGGCGGCAAAACCAGCTTCGCGCGGCCACCAACGGACCGCGAGGGACAACTTTGCCTATGTGCACAACCCCGCCCTCAACCGCCATGTTGAGGACAAGTGCCGCCGGCAGTGCGGCATTGACGCAGCCGCACCCGGGGCAATGTAGACTTTTTTATGCGCCGGATTTACTGGTCGTGGCGCCACGTGCCCCAGTAGCTCAGGGGATAGAGCAGCGGCCTTCTAATCCGCCGGTCGGGGGTTCGATTCCCTCCTGGGGCACCAAAACAGCGGCTTTGACCTGCGGAAACGCAAGTCAAAGCCGCTGTTGCCTTTACTTTGAAATCTGGGCCACCGTTTCCTCGCCGGAATCATTTTCCGTGAGCCGCGATTCAGCAAAAACCGAAGCAGTGCCCGTCCACTACGGTGGGCGGGCACTGCTCGTGGCAACAATAACGTTGTGTGCCGGCGGCGTTGGGGGACAGAGTTCCCGGTCTCATTGGGTTCTCTGAGGCCGCCGGCACTATCAGTAGACCGCCTCCCGCCGCCGAATACACGAGTGGTAGGTACTCGCTTTTATTGAACCCGACTGCTTGGTGCTCCCCGCGTGTACTCAGGGACGTCGGCGTTGTACGTTTCCGGGCCGCATGACGGCACGCCATATCCGGCTACGCTGACCTCAGCCGACTGGCAAAAGCGGCAGGGAACACCACGTCATTGGACCCGGCTACTCCTGTTCGTCAGTAACCGCGGACTGAACCCGGTCAGGCGTATGGCACCACAAGTTCCGCATAGCGGGCCTTGACGGTCTCGAGGACGGTGTTGCCGTCGGCGTCCCAGATCTCCTGGTTGAAAATTTCGACCTCGATGTCGCCCGTGTATCCGGCGTCCCTGACCCAGGTGGTGATGGTGGCGAAGTCAATGACGCCGTCGCCCATGTAGCCCCGGGACAGCAGCGGATCAGCGGCAATGGGCATGTTGAAGTCGCAGACCTGGTAGGAGGCGAGACGCCGCTCCCGGCCGGCGCGTTCGATCTGTGCCTTCAGGTCCGGGTCCCACCAGACGTGGAAAGTATCAACGGCGACGCCCACGGTGTGCGCTTCGAACGGCGCAGCGAGGTCCAGGGCCTGGCCCAGGGTGGAGATCAGTGCGCGGTCAGCGGCGTACATGGGGTGCAGTGGTTCCAGCACCAGCCGGACACCGTTCTCCGCGGCGAACGGGACCAGATCGGCAAGACGGTCTGCCACCCGTTGGCGTGCCGCCACGACATCCTTCTCCCCCGGCGCGAGTCCGCCCACCACGAGGAAGAGCTCCCGGGTGTCCAGCGCCACGGCTTCGAGGATCGCGGCACGGTTGTCCGCCAGCGCGGCGGCCTGCCCGTCGGCGTCGGCGGCTGTCAGGAACCCGCCGCGGCACAGCGAGGAGACCCGGAGGCCGGCGTCCTTGATCAGCTTGGCGGCCTTGTCCAGCCCGGCTTCTTCAACGCGGTCCCGCCACGGGCCGATCGCCGGGATTCCGGCGCGGACGCAGCCGTCCACCACTTCAGCCAGGGTCCAACTCTTGGTGGTGGCGCTGTTCATCGACAGGCGCTCGAAAAGTTCTGGGCTCATACTCCCACTCCGTTGATTGCGCAGGTAATCGGACATCCGGAACGCAGCCAGGGCGGGATCTTTCAGGAGCCCTGCCTGGTCCGCGAGTTCGAACGTCTTGGACAGGTGGCACACGGACCGGCCGGAATGCAGGCCGCCCACCATCTGGAAGCCGGGCTGCTTGCCATTAAGCCAGGACATAAAGGCGATCCCTGTCTTGTAGTAAAACGTGGGTGCGCTGAAGATGTGCTTGCCCAGTTCCCGGGTGGAGTCAAGGATGGCCCGTGCCTTGGCAGCGTCCCCGGCGTCGTAGTGCTGCAGGGCTACGGAGGCCGCAGGATAGATGGCGGCGAAGATGCCCAGCAGCGCGTCCGAGTGGTGGCTGCCGTCGCCGTCGATCAGTTCCGGGTAGTTGAAGTCGTCGCCGGTGTAGAGGCGGACCCCTTCCGGCAACGCAGCCCGCAGCGCAACTTCATGCGAGGCGTCCAGCAGGGAAACCTTGACTCCGTCCACTTTGTCCGCATTGTCCCGGATCAGGGAAAGGAACGTTTCCGTGGCCTCGGCGACGTCATCGGACCCCCAGTAGCCGGCCAGTGCGGGATCGAACATGGTCCCCAGCCAGTGCAGGATCACGGGCTGGTCCACCTCCTGGAGCAGCGTGGAGTACACCTTCAGGTAGTCCTCCGGGCCGCCGGCCACGCGGGCCAGGGCGCGGGAGGCCATCAGGATGACCTTAGGGCCAGCCTCGGACACGACGGCGATCTGCTCGCGGTAGGCGTCCAGCACGGCAACGAGCCCGGCTTCGCCGGCCGGCAGCGTGTCGAGTTCCAGCTGGTCCGTGCCGGCGCCGCAGGAGACGAGGTCGCGAACGGTCTTGCCGGCGGTGGCAGCGTTGCCCGAGGAAACCACTGATGCCGCTTCCACACCGGTGCGCTTGATGAGCTGCTGGGTGGCGGCCCAGTCCAGGCCCATGCCGCGCTGGGCGGTGTCCATGGCATCGGCCACGCCGAGTCCGTAGGACCACAGTTCGTGCCGGTACGCCATGGTGGCGTCCCAGTCGAGGCTGGCCGGGGCACCGGGTGTGTTGTCCGCCAGGACTTCGGGAATGACGTGCGCAGCGGCGTACGCACGGCGGGAGATGAGCGGGGCCGTCGGGCGGGCCCAGGACATGCCGCCCTGGAGCCGGTACTCGCGTGTGCCGCCGTCGTGGGAAGGAAGGATCAGGGACGTCATCAGAGCGTGATCTCCGGGATGTCGATGGTGCGGCGTTCGTCGTTGGACTGCAGGCCGAGCTCGGCGAGCTGGACCCCGCGGGCCGCGGACAGGAGGCCGAAGCGGTGTTCGCGGCCCGCCACGACGTCGCGGAGGAACTCTTCCCACTGCAGCTTGAAGCCGTTGTCCAGCTCAGCGTTTGCCGGGACTTCCTGCCACTGGCTGCGGAAGGATTCGGTGACGGGCAGGTCCGGGTTCCAGACCGGCTTGGGCGTGTGGGCGCGCTGCTGGGCAACGCACTTGTTCAGGCCTGCGACGGCGGAACCATGGGTGCCGTCGATCTGGAACTCCACCAGTTCGTCGCGGTAGACCCGGACGGCCCAGGAGGAGTTGATCTGGCCAACGACCGGTTCGCCGGCCGGCGTCTCGAGTTCGAAGATGCCGTATGAGGCGTCGTCGGCGGTGGCCTTGTATTCCTTGCCTGCCTCGTCCCAGCGGGCCGGGATGTGCGTGGCCGTCTTGGCGCTGACGCTCTTGACCTTGCCGATGATGCCTTCGAGGACATAGTTCCAGTGGCAGAACATGTCAGTGGTCATTCCGCCGCCGTCTTCCTTGCGGTAGTTCCACGAAGGGCGCTGCGCTGCCTGCACGTCGCCTTCGAAGACCCAGTAGCCAAATTCGCCGCGGATGGACAGGATGCGGCCGAAGAAGCCTTCGTCCACCAGGCGCCGAAGCTTGACCAGGCCGGGCAGGTACAGCTTGTCGTGCACGACGCCGGCGGTGACGCCGGCTTCCTTTCCAATCCGGGCGAGCTCGATGGCCTCTTCGAGGGTTTCAGCCGTGGGCTTCTCGGTGAAGATGTGCTTGCCTGCCAGCATGGCTTTGCGGAGCGTGGCCGCGCGCAGGCTGGTCATGGAGGCATCAAAGATGATGTCAACGGTGGGGTCGCTGATCACGGAGTCGAGGTCCGTGGTCCATTCGGACACCTTGTGCAGTTCCGCGAGTTCGCGGATCTTGGCTTCATTGCGGCCCACCAGGATCGGTTCGACCTGGACCTTGGTACCGTCCTCCAGCGTGAAGCCACCGGCGTCACGGATCGGGAGGATGGAACGCAGCAGGTGCTGGCGGTAACCCATCCGGCCGGTGATGCCGTTCATGGCGATGCGGATTGTCTTTGTTTCGAAGCCCATGTGTCCTCCACGGTGAGTGAGCGTTTGTTACTCAAGCTGAATTGGGAAAGCGCATTCCCACTGCATTCATGATGCACCAGCCGACTCCCGATTGGCAAGCGCTTTCCCAAACATCGGCCAACTGACATACTGGAACGAGCGCCATTCACGCTGGATTTCGCCCAAACAGGAGACGCCGTGGTTGCCAGTACCCTCACCGAGGTCGCCCGCCTCGCCGGCGTATCGCCGGCCACCGCTTCCCGGGTACTCAACGGCTCCGCCCGGAAGCCCGGACAGGACATTGCCGATCGGGTCCGCAAGGCTGCCGACTCCCTGGGGTACATCCCCAACGCGCAGGCCCAGGGTCTCGCCAAATCGAGTTCGGGCCTGATCGGGCTGATCGTCCACGACATCGCCGACCCGTACTTTGCCGCCATTGCCCGCGGCGTCCAGGAAGCCGCCAGGGAACAGGGCCGGATGGTCCTGCTGGCGACAACTGCCGGCGCCCCTGCGGACGAAAAGGAAGCGGTGGCCGCCTTTGCCGCCCGCCGGGCCGATTCGATCGTGATCGCCGGTTCCCGTTCCGCCCGGCCCGAGGACCATGACGGCAATGCCGAGCTGGCCGCGGAATTGGACCGCTACTGCCGTAACGGCGGCCAGGTTGCCGTCGTCGGGCATGCCGTCGTGGGCGCGTCAGTTTCCGAGGGCTACCACGTGCTCACAGTGCCCAATGAGGAGCTCGCCGCCAACCTTGCCTCGGAACTGGCCGCCACGCGGGATGACCACTTCGTCATCATCGGCGGGCCAGCCGGCCTGTTCACCTCGGACGACCGCATCCGCGGTTTCCAGCGCGGCCTGGCAGCGGCCGGATTGCCAGCCGCGGAAGTCATCCGCACGGGCTTCAACCGCTCCGGCGGGTTCGAGGCCGGTGTTGCCTTGGCCGCCCGGATCAAGGCTGCCCAGGCTGAGGAGGACACGGGCATTTCGCAAAGCAGCAAACGGATCTGCATTTTTGCCGTGAACGATGTCATGGCCATCGGGGCGGCCGCAGCGCTGCGCTCGGAGGGGCTCCGCATTCCCCGGGATGCCACCATCGCAGGCTTTGACGATATTGAGACGCTCCGCGATTTCCGCCCGGCCCTCTCCACTGTCCATCTGCCGCTGGAGGAAATCGGCCGGCAAGCCACGCGCCGGGCAGCGGGAACGGCCGACGACGACGCCGAACCATCGCCCGTCACCGGCCACGTCACGCTGCGGCGCAGCACTGACGGCACCGTGCAGGCCGGCGCTTCGGACTGACCGGGCATGAACCCCCGGTCCGCCTCCGACCTGACGACGGCCACCGCACGGTGGCCCGACGTCGAGCGGCTGTTCGGCGGCCCAGGCGAACCATCCCGTTGCTGGTGCCGCTACTTTGCCCTCACTCGGTCCGGAGTACACCGCACTGAGTCCGGCAGGCCGGAAAGAACAGCTTAAGGACAAGTTCGACGCCGGGTCCCCCGCCCCCGGCATCCTCGCCTACCGTGGCGGCGAGCCGGTGGGCTGGTGTGCAGTGGAGCCACGTGAGTGCTATCCCCGGGTTCTTCGTTCCCGGGTCCTCCGGCAGGCGGACCCACCCGTCCGGGCGGATGCCGAACCAACCGCTGCCGACGCCGCCACGTCCGGCGCCCCTGGTGCGGTTTGGGCCGTGACCTGTTTTGTGGTTGCCGTCGGCCACCGCCGCAGCGGCGTGGCAGCCGCACTGCTTCGCGCCGCCGTCGACCATGCGCAGTTCCATGGTGCCGAGGTTGTGGAAGGCTACCCGGTGGACTCCGCACAGCGTCCCAAAGCCGGAGCCGCCGACCTCTACCACGGCACGCTGGGCCTGTTCCTTGGCGCTGGCTTTGACGTGGTCAGTACCGCCGTTCCGGGGCGGGCCGTGGTGCGCCTGCGCCTCGCCGGAGAAAGTTCCGCCGCGCAGTAATACTGGTGTGCAGATACTGACAGGAAACCGAACGGAGGCGGGCGCGCCCGTCCTGCCGGGCGGCGCCCGGGCTGGCTAGAGTGGCAGGATGGTGAACCGCGAACTCCTGGCCGCGATCCGCACGGCGCTGATGGAGCAGGCTGATCCGTTGCGTGCGGCGGGGGCGCAGGCGTACATGAAATCATCCATCCTGTCCCTCGGCGTCCGGGTGCCCGAGGTCCGCCGTACGGTGGTAGCCGCGGCCGCCGCCCATCCGTTCGAATCGCCCGAACAACTGCGCGCGACCGTCCTGGAACTGTGGCGGGAAGCGCAATGGCGGGAAGAACGGTATGCGGCGATCGACCTCACGGGACTACGGCTGGTTGCCAGGGAACCCCTGATGCTGCCCGTGTATGAGGAAATCATCCGCACGGGGGCCTGGTGGGACTTTGTGGACGGGGTGAGCCAACGCATCGGCGCGTTGCTTCAGGCTCACCGGGCCATGATGACACCGGTGCTGCGGAGCTGGAGCACCGATGAGGACTTCTGGATCAGGCGCGCCGCCATCACGTCCCAGTTGAAGGCTAAGACCGCCACGGATAGTGACCTGCTGCGTGAAGTCATCGAGCCCAACCTCGCGGATCCGGAGTTTTTTATCCGGAAGGCCATCGGCTGGGCGCTCCGCGAGTACGCAAAGACCAACCCTGCGTGGGTGCGCGGCTTCGTGGCAGAACACGGCGCACAATTGAGTCCGTTGTCCCGGAAGGAAGCCCTGCGCCGCCTGAACCCCGGCTGACCCTGCCCGGGGCCGTCAGATGACCGGCCGCTCCGTAACCGGCTCGCCCGTTTTCCGGAAGAGCCGCTTGGTGAGCGGATCCATGAAGATCAGGTACAGGGCAAAGAGCAGTCCGGTGATGGCCGCCGCGAACCGGGCCAGCACCAGGGCGAGCCCCAGATCTTCGGTCTGGAGGTAGGGAAAAACTTCCAGCTGGTCCGAAATCGCGTAGATCATAAAGAACGACACAATGAAATACAGTGCCTTGACCTGCCAGTCGTTGCGGATGCCCGTCACCGCAAACAGCGGAATGAGCCAGACCACGTACCAGGACTGGATCATGGGCGCCAGCACCACCACCGCCGCGAATGCCAGCGTCAGGCGCCTGATCAGGCGCTCGTGCTCACCCCTGAAAATCAGGAAGGCGACGATGCCCACGGCGAGTACCTTCCCGGCGTCGAACACCCAACCTGCCAGGGTCCACCCGTCAAGCCCGAACGCGTTCGTGACTGAGGCGACTACCAGGCCCACGAGCCCCACCGGCGCGTACCAGATAAAGATGCTGCCGGGGGCAGAGAGTCCGTTGATCCAGCCGAAGCCGAATCCATTGACCAGGCTCAGGGCGTACAGAATGGCCAGGCTCAGCCCGCCAGTGAGGGCCCAAAACAGGAACTTCCGGCCCCAGCCGGCATTCTTTCCGGCCCAGATCAGTCCGATGAATGGCAGGAAAACCACGGTGATGGGTTTGACGGAGATGGAAAGCGTCACCAGGACGATTCCCAGCACCACGCGCCTGGTGGCGGCGTAATAGAGCCCTGCCAGCGCCAGGCCGATCATCAGGGCGTCGTTATGCACGCTGGCAATGAAGTTGGTCAGGAACAAGGGGTTGGCCGCGGTGAGCCAGAGCGCGCGGTGCGGATTGACGCCATGAAGCTCGGCCAGTTTGGGCACGTAAATGATGCAGAGCACCACGCCCACGAGCGCTACGAGCCTGAACAGCATCACGCTGGCTTCGGGGTGGACGTTGGTGGACCAGACCACAAACTGTTCAATCCACAGGAAGAGTTGTCCGTACGGGACGGGCGCTTCGGTCCACAGCCTGTCGGCGCCAAGCTGGAAGTAGTTGGACAGCGCCGAGATGCCGTTCTCGTAGGGGTTGAACCCTTCCACCATCAGCCGGCCCTGGCCGATATAGGCGTACACGTCACGGCTGAACAGCGGGACACTGATCACCATGGGCAGGCCCCACGCCGCGACCGCCTGCAGGGTCGCCTTCCGTGCCTCTGGACCCCACACCCGGACCCGCTGGCCCAGCCGCAGCCAGGCGCGGACAAGGAGCATGCCGCCGATCGCGAGCAACACGATGGCGAGGGCAACGCCGATGGCCTCCGTGCGCATCCAGATGAAAATGGGCACCCTGCGGAGTTCGGAGACGGGCGCCAGCCAGCCGACGCCGATGGACCCGATCGCCATAAAGACTGAGCCGACAAACCCGGCCAGGATCGGGGACCGGGGGTTATCCACTTCGGCCGAACCGGACCCCGGGATCACAGCGGCGGCCATTTCCCCCGCCGCAGGCACACGCGCCGTCATCTCAGGATCGTCCAATCTCTTTGCTTTCAGCGCTTCGGCCCGGCGGGCCGCGGTAGCCGCCCAGGCCGCGCAGGCATAACACAGCGGCCGAAATGCCAGGCTCGCTGTACCCGAAATCCTAGCATCGGACCGTTGCACCGGAGCTAAACGGTAGGCTGGTCCGGTGCCTATATCTAACGAACGCATCGTCTGGATCGACTGCGAAATGACCGGCCTGGACATCAAAAACGACGCCCTGATCGAGGTGGCGGCGCTGGTGACAGACTCGGAGCTGAACATTCTGGGTGACGGTGTGGATGTGGTGATCAAACCCGAGGACGCCGCCCTCGCCCAGATGAACGACTTCGTCCGGGACATGCACACCCGGTCCGGGCTGCTGGAGGAATTGCCGCACGGCAAGACCATGGCCGAAGCTGAGGCTGCCGTGATGGAGTACATCGAAAAGTGGGTGCCGGATCCCCGCAAGGCCCCCCTGGGCGGAAATTCCGTGGGAACAGACCGCGTCTTCCTCTCGCGTGACATGCCCGCCGTCGTTGAACACCTGCACTACCGGGTGATAGACGTAAGCACCATTAAGGAACTCTCCCGGCGCTGGTACGCCCGGGCCTACTTCCAGTCCCCGGCCAAGAAGGGCGGCCACCGCGCCCTCGGGGACATCAAGGATTCCATCGACGAGCTGCGCTACTACCGCGAGGCCGTGTTTGTGCCTGCGCCCGGGCCTGACAGCGCGACGGCCCGCGGCATTGCCCAGCGGGTAACAGGCGGACCCGGCACGCCGGGAGAGTAATCTCCGCCACGTTTTGGGGAATTTTTCCGCGAAAACCCCAAAAGTGGCACAACCACCCCCGAACAGCAGGTAAGCTATTTGAGTTGCCTTTCCAGAGGACCGGGTCACCGGATCACCTGCAGGGCACATGGTGGGCTTAGCTCAGTTGGCAGAGCGCCTGGTTGTGGTCCAGGAGGTCGCGGGTTCAACCCCCGTAGCTCACCCTCATAGGGCGGCAGTAGCAGCCGTTCGTTTGGAGGCCGTACCGGATATCCGGTGCGGCCTTCTTTTTTGCACAAATGCCGGCGTCACGCCGCTCGCACGAAGGGTCTCCTGCCATGACAGTTCTGCCGATCACGATCTGGGGAGAACCGGTGCTGCACCGCCGCGCCGCCGAGGTGGAAGTGTTCGACGACGAACTGCGCACCCTGATTGCCGACATGTTCGAAACCAATGACGCTGCCAACGGCGTTGGCCTGGCAGCCCCGCAGGTTGGCGTCGGCAAGAGAATCTTCGTCTACAAATTCGCCAACGACGACGGCGCTCCCCCGGTCGGAGTTCTGGTCAACCCCGTCCTGACACTGTCCAAGGTGTCCGGCGCACTGCCTGACCCCGATGAAGAGGAAGAAGGCTGCCTCTCGTTCCCGGGTGGCCAGTTCCCGCTCAAACGCGCGGAGTGGGCCCGTGTCCAGGGCTTCGACGGGCACGGGCAGCCCGTGGACTTCGAGGCCACGGGCTGGTTTGCCCGGGTCATCCAGCACGAATTCGACCATCTGGACGGCAAACTGTATGTCAACAAGCTGCTGGACCGTTACGCACGGAAGGCCATGAAACTGGCCAAAAAGAGCGGCTGGGGCGTCCCCGGGCTGACCTGGATGCCCGGGCGTGGACCCGGACCCGTTCGGCCACTAGGCAATCCCGGCCGGCGACGCCCGGGGACCGCTCAATTCCCCGTTCACTTTGCCGCGATCGTGGCCTGTTCCGGACAGGAGTCCAGGACGCGGGTCATGGCATCCTTCTCCGGCTGCGTGACCCACAGCCCATAGGACGCCTTCACCGATATCTGGCGGGCCACGTAGTGGCAGCGGATGTTCTTGTTCTTCGGCAGCCAGGTGGCGGCATCGCCCGCGCCCTTCTGCTGGTTGGCGGGACCGTCTGCGGCGATGAGGTTCAGAGGATCGTTGGCCAGGCTGTTGCCGCTGCTGCGGGGTCAGCCCCTGGGCGCCTTTCTGCCACGCGTCACCGAGCGCCACAACGTGGTCGATCTGGACTTCCTTGCTGCTTTCCGGTCCGCGCCGGAAGTCCACGGCCTTCCCCGTGTACGGCTCCACGATGGCGCCGGACGCGACCCGGCATTTCGACCCCTCCATAAAGCCCACCGACGCAAGGTCGCGGCGGAGGATGTCATTGCGGGTGTCGCAGCCGTTCCGGTCAACATCCAGCCACGCCTGCCCGAATGCCTCGCGCTGGTAATTGTCT
This sequence comes from uncultured Actinomycetota bacterium, assembly GCA_963741285.1. Lineage (GTDB taxonomy): Bacteria > Actinomycetota > Actinomycetes > Actinomycetales > Micrococcaceae > Arthrobacter. The sequence continues at coordinate 529,496 of CAVUHH010000025.1, read as the reverse complement.
TTCGGTGCACGGCCCTTGACCGCCAGCCCCTCCAGGGCGGCGCGGGCACTCCCCTGCGGTACGGGGTAAACCGGCACTACCGGCTTCATCCAGGTACCGTCAAATACCGGCGCGTGGGCAGGTCCGCCAACTGCGGGTTCGGCGGCTGCGAACTGGCCGGCCGTGAAGAACCACACGGCTGACGCCAGCACGGATACTGCGAGCACCGCCAGTAAAGCCCAGGCCTGCCTCGAACGGCGGCGGGCACGGCGGTAGGCGCCCCAACTGACGGTCATGGGCTACCAACTCTTCCGGAAATGTCGTGCACCAGAAGAGCCTAGGCCACCCCACTGACACCCGGACGGTTATCCACAGTGGGGAGGACAGAGTGGCCGGGATCTACTGCTCCCGGGCCACCCGGCGGAGATCCTCTTCCGCGAGCTGGAGGAGGCTTTCCAGCTGCCGGACGCGGTCCTCACCGATGTCGCCGGCAGCCAGGGAAGCACGGGCCTGCTCCAGCAGCCTGACGGCCTCTTTGTGGTTGGCCTTGGCGACGTCAAGGGCGTGTTCAAGGGTGGTGTCGTGGAGAGTTTCGTTATCCATGGCACCAGTGTGGTCGCCATTCCCGGCTGATTCCAGCGAATCAGCCGGGAATGTCGGGACTGGCCCGTCAGGCGCGCCTATTTAGACGGCGATTGCGGCCAAAGCGGCGGCGGCTTCCTTGGCCGGGAATGACGGCGGGTTGACCCCGGCCATCTCTTCCATGACCCGGACAACCTGGCAGCTGTAGCCGAACTCGTTGTCGTACCAGACGTAGAGGATGACGTTCTTGTCGTTGGAGATGGTGGCGAGGCCGTCGACGATGCCGGCACGGCGGGAGCCGACGAAGTCCGTGGAAACAACCTCGGGCGAATCGATGTAGTCGATCTGCTTGCGCAGGTCCGAATGCAGGGACATCTGGCGCAGGTAGTCGTTCACCTCATCCTTGGTGGTGCCGTTTTCCAGGCTCAGGTTCAGGATGGCCAGCGACACGTCCGGCGTGGGGACGCGGATGGAGCTGCCGGAAAGCTTGCCCTGAAGTTCGGGCAGTGCCTTCGCCACAGCGGTGGCCGCTCCGGTTTCGGTGATGACCATGTTCAGCGCGGCGGAGCGGCCGCGGCGATCGCCCTTGTGGAAGTTGTCGATCAGGTTCTGGTCGTTGGTGAACGAGTGGACGGTCTCCACGTGCCCGTGGATCACGCCGAACTTGTCGTTGATGGCCTTCAGGACCGGGGTGATGGCGTTGGTGGTGCAGGACGCTGCCGAGACGATCTGGTCGGTATCCTCGATGCTGCCGTGGTTGATGCCGTGCACGATGTTCTTCAGCGCGCCCTTGCCCGGAGCGGTGAGGAGCACGCGGGCCACGCCCTTGCTCTGCAGGTGCTGGGACAGGCCCTCGGCGTCGCGCCAGCGGCCCGTGTTGTCCACGACGAGGGCGTCCTTGATGCCGTAGGCGGTGTAGTCGATCGTGGCGGGGTTGTCCGAGTAGATGACCTGGACCTGCACGCCGTTGGCGGTGATGGTGTTGGCTTCCTCGTCGACGCGGATGGTGCCCTCGAAGGAGCCGTGGACCGAGTCGCGGCGCAGGAGGCTGGCGCGCTTGGTGAGGTCCTTGTCCGAGCCGCGGCGCACCACGATGGCGCGCAGGCGCAGGCCGTGGCCGCCGCCGGCCTTTTCGATCAGCAGGCGGGCCAGCAGGCGGCCGATCCGGCCAAAGCCGTAGAGCACGACGTCGGTGCTGGTGCGGTCATCAGCGCCGCGCTTGCCCACTACCTCGGCCAGTTCGGCGCGGAGGAACTCGTCCAGGGAAGCGCCGTTGCCTTCGAGCTTGAACTTCTCGGTCAGGCGGGCCACGTCGATGGCTGCTGCGCCGAGCTCCAGCTCTGCGAGGGCGTTCAGCAGCGGTGCGGTCTCTTCGAGCAGGAGCTCGGTGTTGCTCATCCGGCGGGCGAAGCGGTGTGCCTTGAGGATGTTCATGGTGGACTTGTTGATCAGGCTGCGGCCGTGGATGCTGGTCACCACGTTGTTCTCGCGGTACAGCCGGCCAATCACCGGAATCATGGCCTCAGCGAGAGCCTCCCGGCCCATCCACGTATCAAGACAAGAATCTGACGTCTGGCTCACAGAACTACCTTCCTCGGTTCAGCCGCATACGTCCTCGTATGCGGATGTCGGCCACCTGACGTTGTCCAGGGGCTCTGGCACCGGCGGGATTCTGTTCATCCCGGGTGCCGTGGAGAAGCGCAAAGAAAAGCCACCGGCTGCGAACGCAGACCCGGCGGCGGAACTTCTACGTTCGCTCTCTATTCTAAGCTGGCGACGCGGCCCGGACAGCCGCTGCGGACGTGAAGTCACTCACACGCCTGCCCTGCTGAACCTTAGTGGGATGGGTTGACCGATACGCCGGGTTCTGTGCTCCCGTGCCGTTACCAGCACGGGAGTAGCGGCCATCCATCTACGGACGCCGTTGCCGACGCCCTCCAGCGGCCTACCCGGACACTCGGGCGGGCAGCCCTCAATCGTGTCCTGTCTGGCCTTGCTCCGGGTGGGGTTTACCTAGCCTTCCCGGTCACCCGGGAAGCTGGTGGTCTCTTACACCACCGTTTCACCCTTACCTGCCGCCTTCCGTTTCCGGAAGACGCAGGCGGTCTGTTCTCTGTGGCACTGGCCTGCGGGTTACCCCGAGTGGGCGTTACCCACCACCCTGCCCTGCGGAGCCCGGACGTTCCTCGAGCCACTTGCGTGACGCGCGGCCGCCTGGTCAACCCATCCGGAACCCAGTCTACCGGGGGAAGGAGGCACCGCCGTCGCCGGTAGGATCGTACGGTGCTGATTCTGCTTCCCCCCTCTGAAGGCAAGACCCCCGCAGTCCGCGGATCCGCCGTCGACTGGCCCGCGCTGAGCTTTCCGGCACTCAACAGCTACCGGGCCAAAGTCCTCGAGGCACTGGGGACGGTCAGCGCCCACGAGGATGCCCTCGCGCTGCTGGGCGTCGGCGCCTCACTGAAGGACGACGTCGAACGCAACACCCGGCTCCACGCGGAACCGGCGGCGCCTGCGCACCAGATCTATTCGGGCGTTCTGTACGACGCTCTCGGTTACAAAACACTGACGCCGGCGCAGCGCCGCAAGGCGGATGAATCCGTGCTCGTGGTTTCCGCGCTGTGGGGCGCCATCCGGTTCGCTGACCGGGTGCCCGCGTACCGGCTGTCGATGGGAACGGCACTGCCCGACGTCGGCCGCCTCGCGTCCTTCTGGAAGCCGCAACTTTCGGCGGCCCTCAGTGAGGCGGCTTCCGGGCACCTGCTGGTGGACTGCCGCTCCAGCACGTACGCGGCGGCATGGGCGCCGCCGCCGGCGCAAACGGTGTCCGTCAACGTTTTCACCGAGGTCAACGGCGTGCGCAAGGTAGTGAGCCACTTCGCGAAACATACCCGCGGTGAGCTGGCGCGGCACCTGGTGTCCCGCCGCGGCAACGCCCCGCAGACCCCGGCCCAGCTCCTCAAGGCCACGCGCGAAAAGTGGGATGCGGAACTGGTGGACGGTTCAGCGCGAAAACCCCACGCCCTGAACATCATCCTGCCCAACTAGTAGCGCACCCTGCCTTGCGAGCTCTGCTAGGGAGCCCTGGCGGCGGGGCGGGCGCGTTCCACTCGGCGGAACGCACCAGGATGGCGCCCGAGTCCGGGCAGAACACAATGTCGTCCTCGGCGGCGGCCCTGATCTCGGCGAGGTCGCCGGGGCTCAGCTTCATTCCGGACGCCTCGGACGTGCCGTGGAACAGCCGGGCGGCGCCCACACCGCGCTTGGCGAGGGTCTTTTCGTAGATCGCCAGCATCCCGGCGTCGAGTCCTGCAGCGAATTCGTCACGCTGGCCGCGGACAACCTTGGCTTCGGCATCCACTTCGGCCAGGGCTTCGTCGAGTTCGGCGCGGATCCCGCCGAACGAGCCCTGGATGTCATCAACGATCTGCTGCTGGGCGGCCTGCCGGGCGCGAAGGGAGTCGAGGCGTTCCAGCACTTCGAGCTCCACGTCCTCAAGATCTGAGCGGCGCTTGTTCAGCGAGGCAATGTCCTTCTGCAGCGCCACAAGATCCTTGGACAGTCCCGTTCCGCTATTAAGCCGGGCTTCGTCGCGTTCGATCCGGGAGGCAACCTGCTCAACGTCGGCTTCAGCCCGCTTGAGTTCGGCTTCGGCATCATGGACGGCCACCTTGGCGCCGCCCAATTCACCGTTGGCCACGGACAGCGCGGCCTCGAGGTCGATGATCCGCGGATCGGTACTCAGCGTGCGGCGGCGGTTCGACAGGGACTTGAGCTTTGCGTCCAACCCCTGCAGTTCGAGCAACTTCAACTGTTCCGCCGGTGCTGCCTTGGCCACTATTTACCTCCGCTAAATCCAATCCGGCCGGAGCCGGGCACCGTATCGGCGCTCCCTAGACTCTATCGCCTAGCCCGCTCCCCCGCCTGCGCTTGGTCCCCAGCGGCTCAGCCGGGAGTCAGAATGAAGTCCCAGGGGTCGCTGTTGGTGTTGCTCACCTGGATCTCCACGTCGTGGCCCTGGTCAGCAAGGACATTGCCAAGTGCCGACGCCGCGGCCGGCAGCCAGAGCCACTCGCTGGCGAAGTGCGAAACGTCGATGAGGTATGGCCGGCCGTTCACTGCCGCCTCGCGGGCTTCGGACGCGGGATGGTGGCGGAGGTCGGCGGTGACATAGACGTCGGCGTTGCTGGCCCGCACCTCGTCGAACAGCGAGTCTCCCGCGCCGCCGCACACCGCAATGCGCCGCACTAGCCCGTCCTTGTCGCCGGCCACCCGGACTCCCCCGGCCACGGACGGCAGGATACCGAAAACCCTGGCGGCGAAATCGCCCAGGCTCATGACGTCGGCGAGATCCCCCACGCGGCCGATGCCTTCTTCGGGCAGGCCGTTCGCGGCCACGGTCAGCGGGGCAACGTCCTCCAGTCCCAGCGCGTCGGCCAGGACGTCTGAAACGCCGCCGACGGCGGAATCACCATTGGTGTGGACGGTCAGCAACGCCGTGCCCGACTCGATGAGACGGTGGATGGCCTGCCCCTTGGCAGTTGTGGCAGCCACTGACGTGACTCCTTTGAGCAGCAGCGGGTGGTGCGTGATCAGCAGTTCGGCACCCCATTCCACGGCTTCATCGATGACCGCCAGCGTGGGGTCAACGGCGAACATCACCCGGGTGACCGGCGCCGAGGGGTGGCCGGCCACGAGGCCCACTTCGTCCCAGTTTTCGGCCAGGGACTCGGGCCAGAGTTCCTCTACGGCCAGCAGGACCTGCCCCAGGGTGGGAGCCGGTGCCTCGGCCGGCGCATTCTCCTCGGATCCGGTGCCGCCACTGTCAGCATCTGTAACGCCGGTGTCTGCAGATTCCATAGACTCAGTTTTACCCCATCAGGCCGTTTAGCCGGCATGTGCCACAGTCTCGTAGGGTGGTCTGGGAATCATCCGGGGCACTCAACCATTGAAGAGATCATGAAAACTTTTGTTCTGGGCGGAGGCTGCTTCTGGTGCCTGGACGCTGTCTACCAAAAAACCAAGGGCGTCACGTCGGTTGTTTCCGGCTACACGGGCGGCCACGATCCGCAGCCTGACTACTATTCGGTCTGCAGCGGAACCACCGGTCACGCCGAAGTGGTGGCCGTGACCTTTGATGAGGCCGTTATTCCGGCGGAGATCATCCTGGACATGTTCTTCGCGCTGCACGATCCCACCACGCTCAACCGCCAGGGATACGACGTCGGCACCCAGTACCGCTCATCCATGTTCTACGAGACCACCGAGGAGAAGATTCTCTTCGAGGAGGCCATCGAGCGGAACCAGGCGCTGTGGTCCCACCCGATCGTCACCGAGGTCAGCCGGCTGCCGCGGTTCCACGTAGCCGAAGACTTCCACCAGGACTTCTACGCCAAGTATCCAGAGCAGGGCTACTGCCAGGTGATCATTAACCCCAAGCTCGCCAAGGCCCGGAAATATTACTCTGCATGGCTTAATGCTTAGCCGAGGCCGCTCAGCCATCGTTAGGCTGACCTCAGCATTCACTCTTGAGAGATAGGCATATCTACATGGCACGGATCTATGACGATGTAACGCAGTTGGTCGGCGGCACCCCGCTGGTCCGCCTGAACCGGCTCACTGAGGGCCTGGGCGCCACTGTTGCCGTCAAGCTTGAGTTCTACAACCCGGCCAACAGCGTGAAGGACCGCATCGGCGTGGCCATCGTTGACGCCGCTGAGAAGTCCGGCGCCCTCAAGCCCGGCGGCACCATCGTTGAAGGCACTTCCGGCAACACCGGCATCGCCCTGGCCATGGTGGGTGCTGCCCGCGGTTACAAAGTCATCCTGACCATGCCCGAAACCATGTCCACCGAGCGTCGCGTGATGCTTCGTGCGTTCGGCGCCGAAATTGTGCTGACCCCCGGTTCCGAGGGCATGCGCGGCGCCGTTGAAAAGGCCCAGGAGATCGTGGCCAACACCGAGAACTCCATCTGGGCCCAGCAGTTCGCCAACGAGGCCAACCCTGAGATCCACCGCACCACCACCGCCGAGGAAATCTGGTCCGACACCGACGGCAAGGTGGACATCTTTGTTGCCGGCATCGGCACCGGCGGAACCGTCACCGGCGTCGGCCAGGTCCTGAAGGAGCGCAATCCGGACGTCCAGATTGTTGCCATCGAACCGAAGGACTCCGCCATCCTGAACGGCGGCGCTCCAGGACCGCACAAGATCCAGGGAATTGGCGCGAACTTCATCCCGGAAATCCTGGACACCAACGTCTATGACGAAGTACTGGACGCCACCCTCGAGGATTCCGTACGCGTTGCCCGTGAACTCGGCGTCCAGGAAGGCATCCTCGGCGGCATCTCCTCCGGCGCCATCGTCTGGGGTGCCCTGGAACTTGCCAAGCGCCCGGAGAATGCCGGCAAGCTGATCGTCGCTGTTGTGTGCGACTTCGGTGAGCGTTACATCTCCACCGTGCTCTATGACGACATCCGCGGCTGATCCAGCCGTTGTCGCCCCGTTTCCTGTAGAAAGAACTTTGTGGGCTTTTTCGCAAGACTGAAGGAAGACCTCGACGCCGCCCGGTCCCACGACCCGGCGGCTCGAGGTTCTTTTGAGAACTTTTTCGCCTATTCAGGGCTGCATGCCATCTGGATCCACCGGCTGACGCACCGCCTGTGGCAGGTCCCGGGGCTGCGTTTCCCCGCCCGGCTGGTGTCGCAGCTGGGCCGTTTCCTGACCGGAATTGAAATCCATCCTGGTGCCACGATCGGACGCCGCTTCTTTATCGACCACGGCATGGGTGTGGTCATCGGGGAGACCGCCGAAATCGGCGAAGACGTGATGATCTACCACGGCGTGACGCTGGGCGGGCGCTCCCTGGCCAAGGTCAAGCGCCACCCCACCATCGAGGACCGGGTGACCATCGGCGCCGGCGCCAAGATCCTGGGGCCCATCACCATCGGCCGGGACAGCGCCGTGGGCGCCAACGCCGTTGTGGTGAAGGACGCGCCGCCGGAATCGATCGTCACCGGAGTGCCCGCCAAATGGCGCCACCGCGACGCGCAGCGCGAAACCAAGCCTGCGGTGGATCCGGCCGAGTACGACATCGAATACCGGATCTGACGCCTACATCTTTCCGCCGGCCACCCGCTTCAGCACCAGCATGACCACAGGATCGAACAGCCGGTCGGGCAGTATCCGCCGCAAGGTCAGGATGGCCCGGGCTCCGCTGCCCACCGGGTAACGGGTCCGGGGCCGGGCCGACGTGGCCGCATGCAGCACGGCAGCCGCAATGACCGCCGGCTGCGTCGAGGTCCCGGCCTGTTCCGTGGAAGCCAGTGCGCCCGCCATCAGCTGCGCCTGGGAAGCGTACGGCCCGGTGCCGCTGGTCTCCAGCAGCCCCTGCGCGGCGATGCGTCCCCATTCGGACATGGTGCTGGCGGGCTCGATGATGGACACGCTGATCCCGTGCGGCTTCAGCTCCAGCCGCAGTGAGTCACTCAGGCCCTCCACGGCGAACTTCGAGGCGTGGTACCAGGAACCAAGTGGCTCATAGAATTTTCCGCCGATGGACGAGACGTTGATGATCGCGTCCCCGGCCTGCCTGCCGCATGGCCGGCAAAACCAGCTGCGTCATCCTGGCCAGCCCGAAGACATTCACCTCGAACTGGCGCCGGCCTTCGGCCAGGTCCACCTCTTCCAGCGCCCCGTAGGATCCGTAGCCGGCGTTGTTGACCAGGACGTCAATCCGCCCACGTTCTTCCAGAACACGTCCGACGGCGGCGCGCATCGAATCCTCGTCCGTCACGTCGAGTGCCAGTACCTGGATACCGAGCGCCGCCAGCGGCTCCATCCTGTCCACCCGGCGGGCTCCCGCATACACCAGGAAACCGTGGCCGCTGAGTCTTTTGGCTGCCTCGAAACCGATTCCGGTGGACGCTCCCGTGATGAAGGCGACTGGCTTGGGCATCTTGGACTCCTTGGCTGGACGGACACCGCGGTTGCCGTGAAACGCCAACGGCCGGCAGCTCCCAGAATATCCTCGGAACTGCCGGCCGCAGGGTGATGCAGTAGGCGGTGTTAGTGCGTGTCTACTGCTTCGATTTCGGACTTGTCCTCGCCCCACAGGGTGTGGAACGTGCCTTCGGCGTCGACGCGGCCGTAGGTGTGGGCGCCGAAGAGGTCGCGCTGGCCCTGGATCAGGGCGGCAGCCACGCGCTTGCGGCGCAGGCCATCGTAGTACGCGAGGGATGAGGAGAACACCGGTACCGGGATGCCCAGCTGGACGGCGGTGGCAACCACGCGGCGCCAGGCCGGCAGTGCCTCGGCAATGGCCTGGGTGAAGGCCGGAGCGAAGAGCAGGTTTGCCGGCTTCTCTTCGGCGGCGTAGGCCTTGGTGATGTCCTTGAGCAGCTCGGCGCGGATGATGCAGCCTGCCCGCCACAGCGAAGCGATCTCGTCCAGCTTGAGGTCCCAGCCGTATTCCTTGGCCGAGGACGTCAGCATGTCCAGGCCCTGGGCGTAGGAGACCAGCTTGGAGGCGTACAGCGCCTGGCGGACGTCCTCGACAAAGGTTTCGGGGATTTCCACGGCGGCTTCTCCGCCGGCCAGCAGCTCCTGGCCGAGCTTGCGCTGCTCGGCCTGGGAAGAAAGCCCACGGGCGAAAACGGACTCGGCGATGCCGGAGACCGGGGAGCCGAGTTCAAGGGCGGAGATGACCGTCCAGCGGCCGGTACCCTTCTGGCCTGCGGCGTCAACCACAACGTCAACGAACGGCTTGCCCGTCTTGGCGTCAACGTGGCCAGGACCTCGGCGGAAATTTCGATCAGGAACGAGGAAAGATCGCCCTTGTTCCACTCGGTGAAGATCTTGGCCTGTTCGGCGGGCTCGATGCCGGCACCTGAACGGAGGAGGTCGAAGGCTTCGCCGATGACCTGCATGTCGGCGTATTCGATGCCGTTGTGGACCATCTTGACGAAGTGGCCGGCGCCGTCGGTGCCAACCCAGGCACAGCACGGCTCGCCGTCAACCTTGGCGGCGATCTTCTCAAGCAGCGGGCCGAGGGCCTTGTAGGACTCCTTGGAGCCGCCCGGCATGATGGACGGGCCGTTCAGCGCGCCTTCTTCGCCACCGGAAACGCCGACGCCCACGAAGTGCAGGTCCTTTTTGGCCAGCGCGGCTTCGCGGCGGCGGGTGTCCTCGTAGTGCGAGTTGCCGGCGTCGATGATGATGTCGCCCGCTTCCAGCAGCGGTTCAAGCTGCTCGATGACGGAGTCCACCGGCTTGCCGGCCTTGACCATGATCAGGACGCGGCGGGGCTTCTCCAGCGAGTCAACCAGTTCCTGCAGGGTTTCGGTGCGGATGAAGTCGCCGTCCGTGCCGTGCTTTTCGAGCAGTGCGTCGGTCTTTTCCACCGACCTGTTGTGCAGGGCAACCGTGAAGCCGTTGCGGGCCAGGTTGCGGGCCAGGTTTGCTCCCATCACCGCAAGGCCGGTGACACCGATGTGTGCAGACATCAAAACTCCAATTCATTGTGTGCAATGGATGTGCAGATGGCTCCGCAGTCGCTGCGAAGCACGCTCTCACGAACCGATGGATCCTAATAAAGCATATATATTCGAGGCGCGAAGGGGAAGTGGTGCCCACTTTGTGGAACGCAGCCGGGTCAATCCCCGTCTAGGCTTGACACCATGTCGACCAGCCTCCACCACCGTGCCATTGAGAATGTTGGCACCCGAATCATCACGGGCGACCTCCCCACTGGCCACGTCATGCTGGCCGAGCAGTTGGAGGAGGAACTGAAGGTTTCCCGGTCTGTGGTCCGCGAAGCTGTGCGTGTTCTCCAGTCCTTGGGCCTTGTGGAAACCATCAAGCGCGTGGGCATCCGTGTCCTGCCGCCCAGCCGCTGGAACCCCTATGATCCGCAGGTCATCCGCTGGCGGCTCTCCAGCGAAGGCCGCGGCGCCCAGCTGAGGTCGCTGATCGAGCTGCGGTCCGCCGTCGAGCCGGCGGCTGCAGAGCTGGCAGCGAAGAATGCGCCGGCGGAGCTGCGCCGTGAACTTGTGGACATTGCCCATGCCCTGCGCGATGCCGGCCACACCGGCGACGGGCAGAAGTTCCTGGAGCTGGACATCGCCTTCCACTCGGTGCTGCTTTCCGGATCCGGCAACGAAATGTTCGCCAACCTGATGGGCCAGGTGGCGGAGACGCTGACTGGGCGAACGGTGCACGGCCTGATGCCGGACCACCCCCACGAGGGTGCGCTGCAGTGGCACGTGGACCTCGCCGAAGCGGTTGCGGCAGGCGACGCAGCGGCTGCCCGGGACGCCTCCGAACAGATCATGCGCCGCACCACCTCCCGGCTGTCCGGAACCTGGACCGATCAGCCACGGGTGTTCATTCCTGTCCGCAGGACCTGACTGACCGCCTGAACTGACCCGGACCGGCCGCTTCCACGCGGCTTATTCGGGCTGGAAGTTGAGGAGGACTTTGCCGGATTCGGCGGAGTTTTTGGCGGTGGTGAAGGCCTCGAGTCCCTGGCTGAGGGGGTAGTCGTGGGTGATGACGGGCCCGATGTGCAGGGTGCGGTCGGCGAGGGCGGTGATGACCTCGTCGATCTCGTCGTTGAAGCGGAACGAGCCCTTGAGGTCCAGTTCCCGGGTGATGGCCAGGGAGATCAGGACCGGCTGGGGTCCGGTGGGCAGCAGCCCGACCATGACCACGGTCCCGCCGCGGGCCGCGCCGCCGATGGCCGAGGCCAGGCCGTGGTGGCTGCCGGAGGATTCGATCACGACGTCGGCCTGCACCGCCGCGATCGCGTCCGCGTCACCGGCCTGCAGGACCTCGTCCGCGCCGACGGCTTTGGCGATCTCCAGCGGTTTGGCGTGCATGTCCACCGCGGTGATCCGGGCCGCGCCGGCACGCTTGAGGACCGCAACCACCAGGGCACCGATCGGGCCGGACCCGATCACCAGGGCAGACTTCCCGGCCACGTCCCCGGCCCGGGCCACCGCGTGCCAGGCCACGACGCGGGCTCGATCAGCGCCGCCGTGCGCAGGTCCAGGTCCCCGGGCAGGGCCCGGAGCATCCGGGCCGGCAGGTTCACATACCGGGCGAACGCCCCGTCCGTGTGCGGGAACCGCGCCGCGGAGCCCAGGTACGTGCAGCCCGGAGACAGGTTGGGCCGGTCCACCGGGAACCTGATATCCCCCGCACCCGGGCCCGGGGTCGCCGGGTGGACCGCCACCGGGGTCCCCGCGGCCGGGCCCGTCCCGTCCGCCGCGGCCACCACCACGGTCCCGGAAATCTCATGGCCCAACACCATCGGCGCCTTCAGGATCGACTCCCCCGCCGCGCCGTGCAGCCAGTAATGCAGGTCCGACCCGCAGATCCCGCCGTACGCGACCTCCACCACGGCCTCGTCCGGGCCCGGCGCCGCCAACGGCACCTCCTCGATCCGCAAATCCCCCGCCGCGTACGCGACCACGGCCGGACCCGAGACCGGCAGATCACCGTTGTCGATTCGCTTCCTGGGCTATCTGCTGCGCTGCCCATCAGACCACCACCGTCATTCCGCCGTCGATAAAGATCGTCTGCCCGTTCACAAAATCCGAGCCGTCCGAGGCCAGCCACACCGCCGGGCCGGCCAGATCCTGCACGGTCCCCCACCGGTGCGCCGGGGTCCGGCCCAGGATCCAGGCATTGAACTGCTCATCATCGACCAGGTTCTGCGTCATCTCCGTATGGATATAGCCCGGCGCGATCCCGTTGATCTGCAACCCCGAGCCCGCCCACTCGGCCGTCATCGCCCGGGTCAGGTTCCGCAACCCGCCCTTCGCCGCCACATACGGGGCGATCGTGGGCCGGGCCAGATCCGTCTGCACCGAACAAATATTGATGATCTTGCCCTTCCCGCGCGGGATCATGTGCCGGGCCGCCTCCCGCCCCACCAGGAACGCACTGGTCAGGTCCGTCGCGATCACCCGCTCCCAATCCGCGACCTCCAGCTCCAGCATCGGCACCCGGTGCTGGATCCCGGCGTTGTTCACCAGGATCTGCAACGGCCCCACATGCTCCTCCACCCACGCCACACCCCGCGCGGCCTCCGCATCACTGGTGACATCAAACGCGACACTGTGCACCCGGCCCGGCGCGAAATCAGCCGCCAACACCGCCTCCGCCGCCTTCAACCGCTCCGCATTAATCCCGTTCAACACCACCGTCGCCCCGGCCTCAGCCAACGCCCGCGCCAACGCATTACCAATCCCCCGGCTCGACCCCGTCACCAAGGCAACCCGACCCGTCAAATCAAAAAGTCCACTCATGCACTGTCCCTTTCATAGCGCTGTCCGCTGTTTGCGTCGCTGAGATGTGAAATGGCTTGCCGTACAACGGCAAGGTCCTGGTCGCCCAAGCCCTGGCGCTTGAGTTCGGCGTAAAGTTCGACGCCGGCACTCGCCATCGGCACGGCAGCGCCGGCCGCCCGGGCTGATTCGAGCACAAAGGAAAGGTCCTTGTGCATGAATTTGGCCGGGCCCGTTGGGGTGTAGTCCTTCCGGACCAGCCGTGGTCCCACATTCTCCAGCACGCGGCTGCCGGCCAGACCGCCGGCCAGGACGTCAAAGAGCGCCGCCGGATCCATGCCCGAACGCTCGGCGAGTTCGGCCGCCTCGGCGAGCGCCGCCGTCGTGGTTCCCACAATAAGTTGGTTGCAGGCCTTGGCCAGCGACCCCGAGCCCAATGGACCCATGTGCCGGACTGTGGTTCCCATCGCCGCAAAGAAGGGCTCGAGCCGCTGGAACTCTTCAGGCGAACCGCCTGCCATGATAGCCAGGGTGCCGTCGGTTGCCCCCTTTGTTCCGCCGCTGACCGGGGCGTCCACCACTACGGCGCGGCCGTGACTGGCCTCCAGTACCCGGCGGCCGAAGTCCGCGACCTTGGCGGGAGAAACAGAGCTCATGATGACCACCGCAGTTCCGGCCGCCGGTGGCGTTTCGGTCCAGCTTGCCAGGAGCTCTTCCGAGGCCTCCTCAATGAAGGACAGGTCCGGCAGCATAAAAGCGATGATCGGGAGATCCCGCAGGGCGGCGATATCGCGGGCAGGGCGGCCACCCTGTGCCTCCAGCTGCCGCAGGGGCCCGGCTGAACGGTTCCAGGCGGCAATATCCCAGCCGGCGCGGAGAAGATTCTCCGCCATGGGCAGCCCCATCAGTCCAAGGCCCACAAAGCCCGCTCGTTTCTCGTCCATCAAAAGCCTCGACTCACATCGTTGTGTGGTTAATGTAGGGAAATCTGTCCAATATCCTAGCCTCTATTCAGTATGATGAACAGTATGACGACTCAAACCACCGTCGCGATCGCCGTCCCGCTCGAAGCTGAGCTCGTGGACCGCATCCGCGCAGTAGACCCCTCCGTAACCGTTCTCTATGAGCCGGCCCTCCTTCCGCCGGAGCGTTTTCCGGCCGACCATTCCGGGGATCCGGACTTCAAGCGGACGCCCGCACAGGAGGAGCAGTACTGGGACATGCTCAACAGGGCACAGGTCCTGTATGGCCTGCCGAATGAAAGCCCGGCCGGCCTGGCCCGCATTGCCCGCGAGAACCCGCGGCTTCAATGGGTTCACGCCATGGCTGCCGGGGCCGGCGGCGCGGTCAAGGCTTCCGGGCTGGACCAGGAAACACTGCGGAAATTCAAGGTGACGACGTCGGCCGGTGTTCACGCCCTGCCCCTGGCCGAATTCGCCGCTTTGGGGATTCTCAACGGGTTCAAGCGCAGCGCCGAACTGGTCCAGGACCAGGCTGCCAAGGTGTGGCCCGAGCTCCGGACTCCCACCAGGCTGGTCAGCGGTTCCACCCTGGTGGTCACGGGCCTGGGCGAGATTGGCCTGGAGACTGCCCGGATTGCCCGCGCCCTGGGCATGAAGGTCAGTGGAACCAAGCGCACGGTGGAATCCATCGAGGGAATCGAACAGGTTGCGGACAACGATGGCCTGGCCGGTCTCCTTGCCACTGCCGACGCCGTGGTGAACACCCTGCCGGGCACACCGTTCACGGAGAAGCTGTTCAACAGCGAGGTCTTTGCCGCGATGAAGCCCGGAACGGTGTTCGTGAACGTCGGCCGCGGCACCGTGGTGGACGAGGACGCGCTCCTGGAGGCCCTCAACAACGGCCAGGTGTCCTACGCCTGCCTCGATGTCTTCGCCGTGGAGCCGCTTCCCCAGGACAGCCCCCTGTGGGATCACCCGAAGGTCCTGGTGTCGCCGCACACCTCGGCGCTCAGCGCGGCAGAGAACCGCCTCATCGCCGAGCGTTTCGCCAGCAACCTCCGCACGTTCCTCGACGGCGGCGACCTGCCCCACCTCGTGGACACGGTCCACTTCTACTGATCGGCACTACCCCGCTCACGCACAGAGCCCCTGCTGGAATCCTGGAAACAGGTTCCCGGCAGGGGCTCTTGGCGCATCCGGACCATTCCGCTGGAGTGGCAGATCTGCCTGCCGGAGCGGGTGGACATCCGTGCGCACCCGCTCCCGAAACACCGAAAGGCGGCCTCCCCGCTACCGGGAAGGCCGCCTTCGACTGCGTGTGGGCTGCGCCTAGCTGGCATCCTCCACAAGGACCAGGTCACGGCCGTTCGTCTCCGGCGTGAAGAACGTTGTGCCGAAGGAGATCAGCGCCAGGACCAGCGAGTAGATCGCCGGAACCAGCCAGGAGTGTCCGGTGGCAGCCAGGAGGGCCACGCCGATCATGGGGGCGAAACCTCCGGCCAGGACTGCTGAGAGTTCACGGCTCAGGGCCACGCCGGTGAAGCGGTGCTGGGCGCCGAAGAGTTCCGGCAACAGGGCGCACTGCGGGCCGAGCATGGACTGCACACCCAGGGAGATGCCCACCACCATGACAACCCATACGAGGGTGACGTTGCCAAGGGTGACCAGGTAGAAAGCCGGCAATGCGATGACGGCCTGGAACAGGGCGCCGTAGCGGTATACGGGCACTCGGCCGAACCGGTCGGACAGGGCTCCGAAGGTGACCACCATGACCGCTGCGAACCCGGCGGCGATGAGGAGGCCGGTGGGGCCGATGAACTTGTCGCCGGCAAAGACACCGGCGGGCAGGCTGATAAAGGACACCAGGAGCGCGGAGTAGATAGACGAGTTTCCGTTCTCACCCATGCGAAGGCCGATCCCGATGAGAACGTTCTTCTTCGAGTGCTTCCAGATCTGGCCAACAGGGTTCTTGACCACGGCCTTGTGCTTCTCAAGCTCCTGGAACACCGGAGTTTCCTTGAGCCGGAGCCTGATGAAGACCGCGATGACGATCAGGATGACGCTCGCCAGGAAGGGCACCCGCCAGAGCCAGCCCTGGAGCACGTCCTTGTCGGCCAGCGCCATGAGCGCGAAGGTGCCTGCCCCCAGGAGCGTGCCCAGTTGAATGCCGACGAACGGCAGGGAGGCAAAGAATCCTCGACGGCGGCGCGGGGCCACCTCTGAAATCAGCGTGGTGGCACCCGCCTGCTCGGCACCGGCGCCCAGGCCCTGGAGGATGCGGAGGGCCACCAGGAGAACCGCGCCAAGCATTCCGGCCTGTTCGAAGGTGGGCAGGAGGCCGATGGCGAAGCTTGCCATGCCCATCAGGCCGATGGTCAGGATCAGGACCATCTTCCGGCCGAACCGGTCACCGATATAGCCGAATACGACGCCGCCGAACGGCCGGGCGGCAAAGCCCACGCCGTAGGTGGCGAAGGAAGCGATGACGGCACCGCTTTCGCCAAGGGGCGAGAAGAAGAGCGGCCCGAAGATGAGTGCGGATGCCAGGCCATAGATATAGAAATCGTAGTACTCCAGGGCGGAGCCCACTGAGCTGGCAAGAGTTGCCCTTCGCAGCTGCTCCGGATCGACGACGGCGCCGTCCGCGTCAGCCTGCGGTGATTTAGTACGAGTTGTCACAAGAACTCCCTCAAATCCACTCCAGGCCCCCGTTGGCCTGGTGGGTTAGCGACGACACCTGTTGTGCGGATCACTATACTGAACAGAGTACAGCAAGTTGAACAGGCCGCAAGGGGTGTTCCGAATTATTGCTTCAGACGGCAGTCATACCGGGCAGCAGTGGGAAAGCCGGCGGCCTTAGCCCATGGGATTGCCCAGGGACCGGGCCAATTCATTCAGCTCCTTGACCATCTGGGACCCCTGCTCCTCGGAGTAGGTTGCCTTCAGCGCCGTAACGGACAAGCCCAGGCTGGGCCCGTGGGCGCCGCGGGTGGGGACGGAGACGGCAAGGCAAACAACGCCCGTGGTGGACTCCTCATCCTCGAAGGCGTAGCCCTGTTCGCGGATGGTGCGCAGCTGGGCCTTAAGCTCAGCCCCGGTGCGCAGCGACTTGGGCGTGAGGACCGGAAGCTCAGCCGTGTCGGAAAACATCGCGTCGACGTCGTGGTCGTGCAGGCGCGCAATCAGGGCCTTGCCCACAGCACACAGCGAGACCGGCATTTTGTCGCCGATATTAGAGGTCAGGCGGACGGCCGGGTGGCCCTCGTAGCGGGCAAGGTAGATGACGTTGGTGCCATCGAGCATGGCAATCCGGACAGTCTCGCCCGAGAGGGTGGGCGCCTGCTCGCAGAAGCGGTAGAACTCCTGCACCTCATCGAGCCGGCTCAAGTACGCGGCACCGAGTTCCACCAGCTTGCGGCCAAGCGTGAACTCGGCTCCTTGGCGGCTAATGAGCCGCGCTTCTTCCAAGGCCAGCAACAGGTTGGACGTCGAGGACTTGGGGATCCCCAGCTCGCGGGCCAGGTCACTCAATGTCAGGCGACCGGTAGCGGAAGCCGCGAGGGCGTCCATGACGGCGGCGGCCCGTGTGACCGCCGGTGCCGGCGATGTGCTCCCCAGGCCATCGGAGGAACGGGGTGGGCGGGAATCGGCCATGATTCTCCTTCAATTGGCACGCCGGGGCGCTTCACGTGTAGGTGTCCATTCCACTGAACACTAACCATCATAATGGCTGCGGCCTGATTTGGCGCCGGAATAACCCCCGCCGCATAGACTGCGCAGACACGGAACACAGGGCATTTGTTTGTTTCCGGAAATTCACTGTATATTCATGGAAGACCCTCCACCGCGGCATCCCCCAATAGTCGCGGTGGAGGGTTTTCCAATGCCCAAACAAATATGGGCCCCAGCCCTCAGGCCACATCGGCCTCCGCTTCCCGCAGCCGCCAGCCACCACCCAGGCCGTCGCGTACCAGGACCATAGTGGTCAGCGCGGAATGCGGGTTGCGTCCCAGCCTCACCTGGACCTGGAGCACCTCGATATCCACGCGGCCCAGGCCCTTGGGCATCCGCCGCTGAGCCTCCCACCAACTCACGCGTTCAAACCATCTCACCGCTTCGGCACCGACGGCCCATTCCCTGCCGTTGCTGACAACCGCCGTCGGAGTTCCGTCATTTGACGTTTTGACCACCACAAATTCCATACCGGGAACACTAAGGAGTGGCACTGACAATCAGGCGATGCTGGCAGCTATAAGGGCCTGGGCCGCGCCCGTACGTGCATCCGCTCGCCCTGCTGCCCGAACAGGCTGATGAACTCGACGGGTTTTCCGTCAGCGCTGGCGAACCAGTGCGGTGTGTGGGTGTCGAACTCCGCCGCTTCGCCCGGGCGGAGCTCAAAGTCCTTGTCGCCCAGCACCAGTCGCAGCCGTCCATTGAGGATGTACAGCCATTCGTAGCCTTCGTGAACGCGGGGGTCGGGCTCTGCCCCGCGTTCATCACCGGTGAGCACCATCTTGAAGGCCTGTAATCCGCCGGGTCGTCGCGTGAGGGGAACGGCCGTCATGCCGGCATGGGTGATGGGCCGCAGGTGAATCCTCGGGTCCCCGGTGGGCGGGGCGCCGACAAGATCATCGAGGGGGACGCCGTACAACCTCGCAAGCGGCAGCAGGATTTCGAGGTTTGGCCTGCGTTGGCCGGACTCCAGGCGGGACAGGGTGCTGACCGACACTCCAGATGCGGAGGACACCTCTCCCAGGGTGAGGTTCCGATCCGTGCGGAGCGCCCGCAGCCGCGGACCGACTGCACCGAGAACATCGTCAAGGTCATTTGCCATTCCCCCACTTTGCCATATCGGCAAGAATGTTTGCCAATAGTCTCTTGTGCAGCCGAAGCTGGTGTAACCGCCCACGAACGCTGGCGGCAACTTTCAGGACGCAACGAAGGGCAAATGAATATGGACACTACACAGTACGACGTTGTCATTATTGGCGGCGGCGCGGCCGGACTCAGCGCGGCCACCACACTGGCCCGGGCCCTGCGCCCGGTATTGGTCATCGATTCCGGGGCTCCACGCAACGCGCCCGCGGCGGGTGTGCACGGTTACCTTTCGAGGGACGGCCTGACACCCCGGGAACTTCTGTCTATCGGACGAAGCGAGGTGCACTCTTACGGGGGAACCGTCATTAGCGGCGAAGCCGTTTCTGCACATCGGACTCCCGACGGATTCGAGGTGATTCTCGGAGATGGCCTCCGGTTCTCCGGCCGGCGGCTCCTCGTCACCACTGGCTTGACGGACGGACTGCCTCCCATCGACGGGCTGCAGGAGCAATGGGGAAAAGGCGTTGTGCACTGTCCCTATTGCCACGGCTGGGAAATCCGCGGGCAACGGATTGGAGTGCTGGGCACGGGCCCGCTGTCTGTCCATCAGGCACTGCTGTTCAGGCAGTGGTCCCCGGATATCACCCTCTTCCTCAACGACACCGTGGAACCCACCGACGAGGAATGGGACAAGCTCGCTGCCCGGTCCGTGACAGTCGTCGACGGCGCCGTGGCCTCTGTTGACGCTGTCGGTGGTGTCCTCACGGGGGTTACGCTCCGCCAGGGCTCCTCGTTTTCCGTAACCGCACTGGCGGTGGGCACACAGATGGAGGCCAGATCCGGGCTGCTGGAATCACTCGGGTTACATTCCCAGGTGCACCCGTCGGGGGCCGGACGGTCTATCGAGGCAGACGCCATGGGTGCCACGGCTGTCCCCGGCGTATACGCGGCGGGCAACGTCTCCAACATCATGGCTCAAGTGATCACCGCGGCAGCCGAGGGTGTCATGGCCGGCGCACGGATTAATGCCGACCTGATCGAAGAGGAAACCCGGTTGGCAGTTGAAGGGCACTTCGGCCCCGTCCCGGCCGCCTCGGAACGGGAATCAGCATGAATCACCATCACCACGGCAGCCATGACCAGCATCACGTCCTCGACCTCGACGCCGAGGTGTTCGCGGACAACCTCGCAGCCGTCCTGGACTTAGCCGCGCCTGCAGTTTCACATAGCGTGGTTGACCTCGGCGCCGGCACCGGCGCGGCCAGCCGGCTGCTGCGCGAGCGGTACCCCGACGCCACAGTGGCCTGCGTTGACAACGATCTGCAGATGCTCGAACTGCTGCGCAAGCAGGGCTTCGCCGTGGTGGAGGCGGATCTCGATAACGGCTTCCCCGTGCTTGACGGCTCCTTGAGCATGCCAGGCACAGCGGCCGTGGCGCCGGTTGACCTGGTGTGGGCATCGTCGTCGCTGCACCACGTCGCAAGCCCCTCCCGGCTCATGTCCGGGGTCCGGCGGGCGCTGGCGCCCAATGGCGTCCTGGTCGTCGTCGAGCTGGCCGCCCTGCCCCGCTTCCTCAGGCATCCGCGCGGAGCTCTGCTGGAGCAGCGCTGCCACGCCGCGGCGGCGGCCGAGGGATGGAACCACCACCCGAACTGGACGCCGGTCATCGAGGCCGCCGGATTCAGCGTCACCCGATCCGAAGTGACAACCACCACACCTGTGACACCGGCTGCACGGGAGTACGCCCGGCAGTGGTTCGCGCGCTTCTCACACCTGGCGGCCCTGACCGCAGACGACCGCGGCGCGGTGAAAGACCTGCTGGAGCAGTTCCCCGAAGACATACGAGCTGGAACCCCGCACCACCAGGACCGTCTGGGTGGCCACCCCGACCGAACGCTGACTAACACGGGGCAACAAAAAACCCCGCCGCTCCGGGCCGCACTGGCCAGGAACAAACGGGGTTTGGTGGTGGGTCCTACCGGGATCGAACCGATGACATCCACGGTGTAAACGTGGCGCTCTACCAGCTGAGCTAAAGACCCAAACTGCCGGTTTCCGCACTTCAGCGCGTCGACCAACGAACATAAACTCTACCTGATGCACTGCAGCAAAAGCCAATCCGCATGCCCGGCGCCGGGTGGGCCAGCAGCTCAGAGATCCGGAAGTTCGGCCGCCAGCCACGCCAGTGACTCGCTCACGCCGGCGTGGAGCTTGATGGTGGCATGGGAGTCGCCCCTGGTCTCGCCGCGGTTGATGATCACCACCGGCTTTCCGGCCTTCGCCGCGTGCCGGACGAACCGCAGCCCGCTCATCACGGTCAGTGAGGATCCGGCAACCAGGAGGGCGGCGGCGTCGTCCACCATGGCGTAGGCGGCATCCACCCGATCCTTGGGCACGTTCTCGCCGAAGTAGACGAAGTCCGGCTTGAGCGTTCCACCGCAGGCGGGGCAGGCAGCTACGACAAAACTGGAGATGAGGGCCGCATCATCAACGGTCGCGTCGGCGTCGGGGGCCATTTCGACCAGGCCCGACCCGGTGGCACGCTCAAGGAATCCAGGGTTCAGTTCCGACAGCACCCCCGCCAGCAGGCGCCGGCTATACGTCCGCCTGCAGTCCAGGCACACCACCTGGTCATAACGGCCGTGGAGGTCGATGACATTGATACTGCCGGCGTCTTCATGCAGCCGGTCAACATTCTGCGTGATGAGGCCGGTCAACAGCCCCCGCCGTTCAAGTTCCGCCACAGCATGGTGCCCCTGGTTGGGATCGGCATGCCGAGATGCGACCAGCCGATGTGGTTCCGTGCCCAATACCGCTGCCGGTTGGCAGGATCGCGCACAAACTCCTGGTACGTCATGGGAGAACGTGGCACAGAGTCCGGGCCGCGGTAATCAGGTATGCCGGAATCCGTGCTCAGCCCAGCGCCCGTCAGCAGCGCCAGGCGATGGCCGGACAGGAGCTCCCGCACGCTTTCCAGACCCTGCAGATGTTCAACGGACAGCGCGGCGGGGTTGGCGGCGGGCAGGCTGGCGAAGCCCGTCAGGCCAACGCCAACGCCCCGCCGCTGCTGGTCCATCGGGCCTCAGGCCTGTTCCAGACCCGCCAGAACATCGCGGTATTCAGAGAGGTCGCGGGCTTGGCCCCGCGGATTCACCACAACATAGCGGATGATTCCAGCTGCGTCGATGATGAACGTTCCGCGCCCGGCCATCCCGGTCTCCTGATCGAAGACGCCGTAGGTGCTTGCCACTGCCCCGTGCGGCCAGAAGTCGGCCAGCAAATCGAAGCCGTAGGCTTCCTTTTCGGCATAGGCCCGCAGACTGAACTTGCTGTCTACGGACACTGCCAAAACCGTGGCCCGGGCATCCTCGAAAGTTGCCAGGTTGTCGCGGATTTCACACAGTTCGCCGGTGCAGATGCCCGAAAAAGCGAACGGATAAAACACCACTACAACGTTCTGCCCGCGGAAAGAGGACAGCCTCACCGGCTCCCCGAACTGGTTAACCAGCTCGAAATCCGGGGCGGACTCCCCTACCGCGGGGACGGGCCCGGCGGCGACGGAAAGCGCTGCCGTCACTTGTTCTTCTTGCTGACCAGCCGGGTTGCGCTCCAGTCCTTGGAGACACCGGCTGAGGTAGTGAGGTGCAGTCCTGCCGTTGGCGCCGCTTCCTGGATTTCTGCCGGAGACACGTAACCCGGCCGCCCTGACTTCGGAGTCAGGACCCAGACAACACCGCCTTCGCTGAGCGTTGTCAGCGAGTCCATGAGGGTATCTATAAGATCACCGTCGCCGTCACGCCACCAGAAAATAACGGCGTCTACAACGTCGTGGTCGTCTTCATCCAGGAGCTCGGACCCGGTCAGGTCCTCAATATCATCACGTAAGTCGAAATCGACATCATCGTCGTAACCGAACTCCTGAATCAGATCCCCGTTTTTGAAACCCAATTTTTCCGCCACATTTACCGAAGTGGCGGCGTCGGCCTCGCTCACGTGTTCCTCCAATGCCTAATACATGCAATACGCATAGTGATTTCCATTACTCCAAGCCAACACCCTTTGTGCCTGCGCTTCAAGCTGCCCACCCCGCGATCCGCCATATTCTGCGTCACATCCGGGGCCGTCAGCCTGCATTGCAGCGGCTTTCGTCACACAACCAGTATGACGGCGAAATACAACCACAGTGCCACGGACGCGGCTACGCATCGCGCTGGAGTCACAGCTAGAGTGGCTGGTGACAACTATGCCTGCGGGGCGACCGCCTGGAATTGAATGCAGACATAGGCGTGATAGGACCCTGCCCGGCGCACATGACCGGGCTGTTGTAACCGATACGTCGCACACGTCGCATTCATCCCGGACAGTCACCCTGCCCGGCGTGAGGGCGCCGATGCATGCGCGCAAAGAGAGGTTGGACGTGGCTGCAGGAGAAGATACCTCCCATATCCTCAGCGGGTTGACTAACCAGCTGCCTGATCGTGATCCGGAAGAGACCGCCGAATGGGTTGAGTCCCTGGACGCGCTGATCAGGGAACAGGGCACCGAGCGTGCCCAATACATCATGCGGAGCCTGCTGCAGCGTGCCGGCGCGCAAAGCGTGGGCGTGCCGATGGTGACCACCACGGACTACGTGAACACCATCCCGGTGGACCAGGAAGCACCGTTCCCCGGCAACGAGGAATACGAACGCCGCTACCGCGCCTACATGCGCTGGAACGCCGCGATCATGGTGCACCGGGCCCAGCGGGCCAACATCGGCGTGGGCGGGCACATCTCCACCTACGCCGGCGCCGCGACCCTGTACGAGGTGGGCTTCAACCACTTCTTCCGCGGCAAGGACCACCCCGGCGGCGGTGACCAGGTCTTCTTCCAGGGCCACGCCTCCCCCGGCATGTACGCCCGGGCGTTCATGGAAGGCCGGCTCACCGAGGAGGACCTGGACGGGTTCCGGCAGGAAAAGTCCAAGGAAGGCCACGCGCTCTCCTCCTACCCGCACCCGAGGCTGATGCCGGAGTTCTGGGAATTCCCCACCGTGTCCATGGGCATCGGCCCGATGAACGCGATCTACCAGGCCCAGTCCAACCGGTACCTGCACAACCGCGGCCTCAAAGACACCTCGGACCAGCAGGTCTGGGCGTTCCTGGGCGACGGCGAAATGGACGAGCCCGAATCCCGCGGCCTGCTCCAGCTCGCCGCGAACGAGAACCTGGACAACCTGAACTTCGTGATCAACTGCAACCTCCAGCGCCTGGACGGGCCGGTGCGCGGCAACGGCAAGATCATGCAGGAACTCGAAGCGTTCTTCCGCGGCGCGGGCTGGAACGTCATCAAGGTCGTCTGGGGCCGGGAGTGGGATGACCTGCTCACCAAGGACACCGACGGTTCGCTGGTGAAGATCATGAACGAAACCCCGGACGGTGACTACCAGACCTACAAGGCCGAATCCGGCGGGTTCGTCCGCGAACACTTCTTCGGCAAGGACCCCGCGGACCAAAGACCTCGTCGCGGACCTGACCGATGACGAGATCTGGAACCTCAAACGCGGCGGCCACGACTACCGCAAGGTCTACGCCGCCTACAAGGCAGCCACCGAATTCAAGGGCAAACCCACCGTCATCCTCGCCAAAACCGTCAAGGGCTACGGCCTCGGACCGCACTTCGAGGGCCGCAACGCGACCCACCAGATGAAAAAGCTCACCCTGGATGACCTGAAGAAGTTCCGCGACCACCTGCGGATCCCGGTCACCGATGAGCAGCTGGAGAAGGATCTGTACCAGCCGCCGTACTTCCACCCGGGCAGCGATGCGCCGGAAATCAAGTACATGATGGACCGCCGGGCCGAGCTCGGCGGTGCCGTGCCGGAGCGCCGCTCCAAGCACCAGGACATCGCCCTGCCCGACGCCAAAACGTATGAGGTCGCCAAGCGCGGCTCCGGCAAGCAGCAGGCCGCGACCACCATGGCGTTTGTCCGGCTCCTCAAGGACCTCATGCGGGACAAGAACTTCGGCAAGCACATCGCCCCGATCATTCCCGATGAAGCCCGCACGTTCGGCATGGATGCGTTCTTCCCGACGGCGAAGATCTACAACCCCAAGGGCCAGAACTACCTGTCCGTGGACCGGGACCTGGTCCTGGCCTACAAGGAATCCGCCCAGGGCCAGCTGATCCACCCCGGCATCAACGAAGCCGGCGCCGTGGCAGCCTTCACCGCCGCCGGCACCGCCTACGCCACCCACGGCGTGCCGCTGATCCCGATCTACGTGTTCTACTCCATGTTCGGCTTCCAGCGCACCGGCGACGCCTTCTGGGCCGCCGGGGACCAGATGGCCCGCGGCTTCATCATCGGCGCCACCGCCGGACGGACCACCCTCACCGGCGAAGGCCTCCAGCACGCCGACGGCCACTCCCCGCTCCTGGCCTCCACCAACCCCGCAGTGGTCACCTACGACCCCGCCTACGGGTACGAAATGGGCCACATCATGCGGGACGGCATCGAGCGGATGTACGGGCCGGATTCTGCTGACCGGAACCTCATGTATTACCTCACGGTCTACAACGAGCCCATCACGCAGCCCGCAGAGCCCGAGGACCTCGATGTGGAAGGCGTCCTGAAGGGCATCTACCTGGTGGCGCCGGCGAAGATCGACGGTCCCCGGACCCAGATCCTGGCCTCCGGCGTTTCCGTGCCCTGGGCCATCGAAGCCCAGCGGCATCCTGGCCGAGGAGTGGGGCGTTTCCGCGGACGTCTGGTCCGTCACCTCCTGGAACGAACTGCGCCGCGACGGCATGGCCGCCGAGGAAGAAGCCTTCCTGAACCCCGGCCAGCCCGCCCGTGTTCCGTTCGTGACCCAGCAGCTCGCGGGTGCCACCGGTCCCGTCGTTGCCGTCTCGGACTACATGAAGGCCGTCCCGGACCAGATCCGCCAGTTTGTGCCGAACGAATTCGCCACGCTCGGCGCGGACGGCTTCGGCTTCTCCGACACCCGGGCAGCAGCCCGCCGCTTCTTCAAGAACGACACCCACTCCATCGTGGTCCGTTCCCTGGAGATGCTGGCGCGCCGCGGGGAAGTTGATGCCCAGGCCCCGGCCCAGGCAATCGAGAAGTACAAACTGCACAACGTCAACGCCGGCACCACCGGCGGAGCAGGCGGCGAGTCCTGATCCACGCCCCTTGAGTTTTTGTCCAGATAACGAGGCCAAAAGGCACTGATCGGCATCTTATCTGGACAAAACTCTTCCAGGGATTTCACGACGACGGCGGCCCCCACCGAAAGGTGAGGGCCGCCGTCGTCGTCTGCTGCCTTCGCCCGCGCGGCGCCAGGCTGTGACGCAGCTCCACCCCTGTTGTAGCCTTTGCACAAATGGAGCTTGGGCGGCGGGCCCCGTATGCTCAGAAGATGCCTGAGCCAACCACCCCGACTGCGAAGCGCAAGCCCAGTTCGCGCAGCACCACGCCGGAGAAGTCTGAAACCCTGAAAAAACTCCGGGCGAGTGTAGGCCAGCTGTCCACCACCACGCTTCGCCAGCTGGAGAAGTCGCTCCCCTGGTATTCCCGGCTCAGCTCGGACGAGCGCTCGGCCCTGGGCATGGTGGCGCAGAACGGCATCGCCGCGTTTGTTACCTGGTACGAGCGCCCCAGCTCGCCGTCCTGGATCCTGTCCGACGTCTTCGGAACAGCCCCCACAGAGCTGACCAGGTCCATCAGCCTGCAGAAGGCCCTCCAGCTCATCCGGATCGTCGTGGAAGTGGTGGAGGACCAGGTGCCGGTCATCGCCCCCGAAGCGGACCAGCCTTCTCTCCGCGAAGCGGTACTCCGGTATTCGCGGGAGGTGGCTTTCGCCGCCGCGGACGTCTACGCGAGGGCCGCCGAATCCCGCGGCTCCTGGGACACCAGGCTGGAAGCGCTCATCGTGGACGCCATCCTGCGCGGTGAAAACACCGACGCGCTGCGGTCCCGGATTGCCGCGCTGGGCTGGAAAGCCCAGGAGCGGTTCACTGTCATGGTGGGCAATTCGCCGTCGGAACCGAGCGCCAGCTACGTCAGCGAACTCCGCCGCCTGGCAGGGCCGCTACGCCGAGGACGCTTTGGTGGGCATCCAGGGCGACCGGCTGATCCTGATCCTGGGCGGTGTCCAGGACCGCGAGACCGCCTACCAGAAGCTGAGCGAAATGTTCGCCCCGGGTCCGGTGGTCTACGGCCCGGAAGCCGGCTCCCTGCTGGAAGCCAGCGGGTCCGCCCAGTCTGCCTTCGCCGGCCTCACCGCTGCGCGGGCCTGGCCGTCCGCACCGCGGCCCGTGGCGGCCGACGACCTGCTGCCTGAACGCGTCATCTCCGGTGACGAAGCGGCACGGCGTTCACTGGTCAAGAACATCTACCGTCCACTGGTAGCCGCCTCAAACGGGCTGGTGGAGACATTGGGGACGTACCTTGAATTGGGCCATTCCCTTGAGGCGACGGCGCGGGAACTGTTTGTCCACGCCAACACCGTCAGGTACCGGCTCAAGCGGGTCTGCGACGTGACGGGCTGGGATCCGCTCCTTCCCCGCGAGGCGTTTGTGCTGCAGGCGGCCCTTGTGGTCGGGCGGCTTTCAGCGCCGCCAAAAGCCCCCACCGAACGTCATCCGGCGCGGAATCAGGTCTGAGTCGTTGTAGACTTCCTACAATCTGACCCCATGAGCTTGGTGCAGAGAAACACCGCTGGATGACACAGTAATTTGGAAAGCTGGATACGTGCTTGCAATAGTCTGCCCTGGACAGGGCTCACAGACCCCGGGTTTTCTGGCCCCTTGGCTGGAACTGCCTTCGGTAGCAGGCCAGCTGGCCTCCCTGAGCGAGATCGCAGGCATCGACCTGACGGCTCACGGGACCACCTCCGATGAGGAGACCATCAAGGACACCGCCGTTGCGCAGCCCCTGATTGTTGCCGCGGGCCTGGTAGCCGCCTCGTCCCTCTTCGACGTCGAACTCGGCTCGCTGCCGGTGATTCTGGCGGGCCACTCTGTTGGTGAGATCACCGCCTCGGCCCTGGCCGGCGTGCTCACCGAGCAGGAGGCCATGACGTTCGTCCGGGAGCGTGCCAACAGCATGGCCGCTGCCGCTGCTGTAACACCCACCGGCATGAGTGCCGTGGTGGGCGGGGACCCGGCCGAGGTCCTGGCCGCCATTGAGGCTGCGGGCGCAACCCCCGCCAACGTCAACGGTGCAGGACAGACCGTAGCCGCAGGAACCTTCGAACAGCTCAAGGCCCTTGCGGACAACCCGCCGGCCAAAGCACGCGTCATCCCCCTGAAGGTGGCCGGGGCATTCCACACCTCCCATATGTCCCCCGCAGTGAGCGCCCTCGAGGCGCTGAAACCTGACCTCAAGCCGCAGAAGCCACTGGTGCCGTTGCTGTCCAACTTCGACGGCCGCGAAGTGACCGACGGCGATGCCGCCGTCGAGAGCCTCATCGCCCAGGTATCCCGGCCGGTCCGCTGGGACCTGTGCATGGAAACCCTCGTGCAGCGCGGCGTCACCGGCGTCATTGAACTGGCACCGGCCGGCACTCTGGCCGGGCTCGCCAAGCGCGGCATGCCCGGCGTCAAGACCGTTGCAGTCAAAACCCCGGACGACCTCACGGCCGCACTGGCACTCTTCGCAGAATTGGAGGGAAATGCATGAGCGTTCCCACGCTGAATCAGGCTCCGGTCAACCAGTACAGCCGTATCCTCGGCCTGGGCGCGTTCCGGCCCGATGTCATCGTCACCAACGACGACGTCTGCCAGTGGATTGACTCCTCGGACGAATGGATCCGGCAGCGGACCGGCATCGTCACCCGCCACCGCGCCGCCGCCGATGTCAGCGTCATTGACATGGCCGAAGGCGCAGCCCGGGAGGCCCTGCAGAAGGCGGGTATCGAAGCCTCACAGCTGGGTGCCGTGATCGTTTCCACCGTGACGCACCCGTACGCCACGCCGTCGGCTGCCGCCGCCGTGGCTGACCGCATCGGTGCGACGCCGGCGCCCGCCTTCGATATCTCGGCCGCCTGCGCCGGTTACTGCTACGGAATCGCCCAGGCTGACGCCCTGGTCCGGTCCGGCATCGCTACCTACGTCCTGGTGGTCGGGGCAGAAAAGCTCTCGGACGTCATCGACAACCGCGAACGGACCATCTCCTTCCTGCTCGGTGATGGCGCGGGCGCAGTTGTCGTCGGCCCCTCGGACACCCCCGGCATCGGCCCCTCCGTCTGGGGTTCGGACGGCAGCAAGTGGGACGCCATCGGTATGACGCGTTCCATGCTGGACGTCCGCGACCTGAGCATGGCGGCCCGCCAGTCCGATGAGTCCGGCGACTTCGCCCTCCTGGAAGAAGCGCAGGAACTCTATCCCACGCTGCGCCAGGACGGGCAGACGGTCTTCCGCTGGGCGGTCTGGGAAATGGCCAAAATGGCCGAGAAGGCCCTGGAAGCCGCCGGTGTCAAGGCTGAAGACCTGGTCGCGTTCATCCCCCACCAGGCCAACATGCGGATCATCGACGAGATGGTCAAGAAACTCAAGCTCCCCGAATCCGTCACCGTGGCCCGGGACATCGCCGATGCCGGCAACACCTCGGCGGCCTCCATCCCCCTGGCCACCCACCGCCTGCTCCAGGAAAACCCTGAGCTCAGCGGCGGCCTCGCCCTCCAGATCGGCTTCGGAGCCGGCCTGGTCTTCGGTGCCCAGGTAATCGTCCTTCCTTAGGAACGTCCCACACAGCCCGCACCCGCTGGCTGAACCGTTTCCGGCACCCCCTGCCGGCAATAACAAGAAAAGGAGCCGTCAATGGCTAGCAACGAAGAGATCCTGGCCGGCTTGGCTGAAATCGTCAACGAAGAGACCGGCCTCGCCCCCGAGGCCGTGGAGCTGGACAAGTCCTTCACCGAGGACCTGGACATCGACTCCATCTCCATGATGACCATTGTGGTCAATGCCGAAGAAAAGTTCGGCGTGCGTATCCCGGACGAAGAAGTCAAGAACCTCAAGACCGTGGGCGACGCCGTCAGCTTCATCGCCGGCGCACAGGCCTAGTCAAGGCTTCAGCCACTTACGGCTGACAGGACTGCCGGCCCGCCTTTGGCCGGGCCGGCAGTCCCCCACATTTTTCCCGGCAGCCAGCTGCCCACCAAGCGGGACCCCGCCGGAGTTACCGGATACGGCCTGCCCAGCGACAGAGAGTGATCCAATGACACGCAAAGTAGTCATTACCGGTCTGGGTGCCACCACGCCCATCGGCGGCGACGTACCAACCATGTGGAACAACGCGCTGAAGGGCGTCTCCGGTGCCCGCACCCTCGAAGACGAGTGGGTTGCCAAATACGAGCTGCCCGTCCACTTCGCCGCCCGGTGCACCACTCCGGCCCTGGAGGTCCTGAGCCGTGTTGAAGCCAAGCGTATGGACCCCTCAACACAGTTCGGCGTCATCGCCTCCCGCGAGGCGTGGGCCGATTCCGGCATCACGGAAATTGACCACGACCGCCTCGCCGTGGCCTTCGCCACCGGCATCGGCGGCGTCTGGACCCTGCTGGACGCGTGGGACACCCTGAAGGAAAAGGGCCCCCGCCGTGTCCTTCCCATGACCGTGCCCATGCTGATGCCCAACGGCGTCGCTGCAGCCGTCAGCCTTGACCTGGGCGCCCGTGCCGGCGCCCACACGCCCGTTTCCGCCTGCGCTTCGGGCACCGAGGCGCTCCACCTCGGCCTGGATTTGATCCGTTCCGGCAAGGCCGACGTGGTCATGTGTGGCGGCGCCGAGGCGGCCATCCACCCCATGCCGCTGGCCGCATTCGCCTCCATGCAGGCGCTCTCCCGCCGCAATGACGACCCCCAGGGCGCCTCCCGCCCCTACGACATGGGCCGCGACGGCTTTGTCATGGGCGAAGGCGCGGGTGCGCTGGTCCTGGAGGCCGAGGAGCACGCCCTCGCCCGGGGTGCGCGTATCTACGGTGAACTGGCCGGCACGTCTGTGACCGCGGACGCCTACCACATCACGGCTCCGGACCCCCAGGGCCTGGGCGCCACCCGTGCGCTCAAGGCAGCCATGTTCGACGGCCGAATCCAGGCCGAGGACGTGGTCCACGTCAACGCGCACGCCACCTCAACTCCGGTTGGTGACAAGCCAGAGTACACGGCACTCCGCGCCGCCCTGGGGACCCACATCGACAATGTTGCGGTCTCCGCCACCAAGTCGCAGATGGGCCACCTGCTTGGCGCGTCCGGCGCAGTGGAGGCAGTACTGACCGTGCTGGCGGTCTACGAACGCAAGGCCCCGCTGACCATCAACCTTGAGAACCAGGATCCGGAGATCCCGCTCGACGTCGTCACCTCGCCCCGCGACCTGCCGGCCGGCGACATTGTGGCGCTCAGCAACTCGTTCGGTTTTGGCGGCCACAATGCCGTCATCGCCATCCGCAGCGTCTAGCGGCAGTCACCGCTGAAACCAGAGGAGGCCCCGCCCTTGTGCACTGCACAAGGGCGGGGCCTCCTCTTTGCTATGGAGCGTCCAAATATTGCGCCGGGAAGTTGGGACGGCGACGGCGCAACCTCCGGACGTTGACGTTCTGCGGCGGTCAGCCCACCTGGTGCAGCCAGCGGACCGGGGCGCCCTCGGCTGCGTGGCGGAAGGGCTCGAGTTCCTCGTCCCAGGCCTCACCAAGGGCCAAAGAGAGTTCGTGGTAAACGGCGGAAGGATCACCGGCGCCCGATTCGTAGGCGTAGCGGATCCTGTCCTCTGAGACCATGATGTTGCCGTGGACGTCCGTGGTGGCGTGGAAGATCCCCAGTTCGGGCGTGTGCGACCAGCGGCCACCATCAACGCCCTGGCTCGGCTCCTCCGTCACCTCGTAGCGCAGATGCGCCCAGCCACGAAGCGAGGACGCCAGCAGGGACCCGGTGCCGGGGGTTCCCGTCCAGGAAAGCTCGGCCCGAAACATTCCGGGCGCGGCAGGCTGAGGGGTCCACTCAAGATCCGTTCGTTTGTCCACGACGGATCCAATGGCCCACTCAACATGCGGGCACAGTGCCGTAGGGGCCGAGTGAACGAACAGCACACCGCGGGTCATTGCAACAGACATTCCATCCTCCATAGCTGTAGGTACGTCTTCCCCAACGACCTCTGCCTGGATGAAACTGTCCGTGCTGTCTGTCCAGCGGCGGGTGTTCCTTTACAAATTATTAAGCTGTGTCCGGACTTGCCGTAACGCGCGAAGCCAAAGAGCTTCAAGCGAAACTTGAAAGTTGCCGGACGTGACTCTTATTGTGCCGTACACCGGGTAATTACGCCAGTGCGATTCGCAACGGCTGACATGAACCGTGCTGCGCCTTTTCCGTGTGGGAGTCCGGCGGCGTTCAGGCCCTCGGATGCGCCTGCTGGTAGCTCCGCCGGAGGCGTTCCACCGAAACGTGTGTGTAGATCTGGGTAGTGGCCAGGCTGCTGTGGCCCAGGATTTCCTGGACCGCACGCAGGTCTGCCCCGCCGTCCAGCAGGTGTGTGGCCGCGGAATGCCTGAGGGCGTGGGGGCCGGTTGCTGAGGTATCGCCCAAGGCATCGAAGAGGTCCTTCACCACGGTCCGGACCTGCCGCTGGTCAACCCGGTTGCCTCTGGAGCCCAGGAACAGTGCCGGGCCGCTGTGCCCTGTCGCCAGGAGCGGCCGGCCCCGGCGTAGCCAGTCGTCGACGGCGACTGCCGCCGGGACGCCGTATGGGACCGTGCGCTCTTTGTTGCCCTTGCCAACCACACGGAGAGTGCGGCGGTCCGGGTTGAGATCATCCACATCCAGGCCAGCCAACTCCCCCACGCGCAGCCCGGTAGCGTAAAGGACTTCCACCATGGCACGGTTACGCACCGGAAGAGGCGAGCCCTCGGCGGCGGCTTCCTCCAGGCTTGTCAGCAGCCGGACCAGCTGCTGGGACTGCAGCACGCCCGGCAGCGACTTTTCCGCCTTAGGTGCCCTCAGGCGGAGGGCGGGGTCGACGTCAATAAGTTCCTCCCGCAGGGCCCAGGTGGTGAAAGACCTTGCAGTGGCCGATCTCCGGGCGAGGGTGGAACGGGACATCCCGGCCTGGCTCTGCGCCCCCAACCAGCCGCGGAAAGTCCCCAGGTCCAGTGCCGGCAGATCCGTGAGGCCCTCGGACACGGCGTATTCCAGGAGGCTTCGAAGATCGGAGAGGTACGCCCGGCGGGTGTGCGCGGACCGCGCCCGCTCCGCTTCAAGGTAGCGGCCAAAGCCGGCGAGTGCCAGCTCAAACGCCCGGGGCAGTTCCTGATTCTCCACCGTTCCACTGTCCCAGAATTCCGCGGTGAATCCCTCCCGGGACACAGGAAACTAGCCGGAATCCTTGGCCCGCTTCCAGCCGCCCCGTTCCGAGACGGCAAGCCCCAGCAACCCGAGCCTGCCCAACCCGGCCCGTACAGATTCGACGCTGAGACCGGCGACGACGCAGAGTTTGTCCACTGATGTGGTGGACCGGAGCGGCAGGGCATCGAGGAGGATCAGATCCTCCAGCGTCAGGCCGTCGTGCTCGGCCGTATGCGCCGTTCCCGGCTCGGAGAGCCCTTCACCGCTGGGCGATGCCAGCTCGGCGATCTCGGCGGCATCCGTCACGCAGACCGCGCCACCGTCCCGGAGCAGACGATGACAGCCGGCGGAGTTTGCACTGTGGACAGAACCGGGCACTGCCCCGACCGCCCGGCCCAGGGTCTCCGCATGATGGGCGGTGTTCAGCGCCCCCGACCGCCACCGGGCTTCCACCACCACCGTCACGGCTGCCAATGCAGCGATTAGCCTGTTTCGTTGAAGAAAGCGGTACCGGGTTGGCGCCGATCCCGGCGGGACCTCAGCCAGGACCGCTCCTTGGTTGCAGACCGCACGGAGGAGATCCTCGTTGCCGGACGGGTAGAACCGGTCAACGCCGCCCGCCATGACAGCTATGGTGGGCATCACCCCTGATGCGCCGGCCAACGCCGCCCTGTGTGCGTGCGCGTCAATGCCGTACGCACCGCCGGAAACTATCGTGAACCCGCGCTGCGCCAGGGTGTAGGCAAGATCGCCGGTAACGGAGGCACCGTAGCTGGTGCTGTCGCGGGAACCCACCAGCGCCACGCTCCGCGCCGGGCCGGGCAACTCCTGTTCCACTCCGCGCCACCACAGGCAGATGGGCTCCTGGATCCCGAGGTCCCCAAGCTGGGCCGGCCAGAGATCATCGGAGGGGACGATCACCCGGCCACCCAGCCGGGACATAGTGGCCAGGTCACGCTCGGGCGCCAGGTCAGGAATTCGTGGCGCCCAGCGTTTGAGGGCCGCGGCCATGCCGCCCCAGCCGGTCCCGGCGCCGCTCTCAGCCAGGAGGCCGGTGATCTCCTGCTCCAGCGCCGGACCGGCCACAGCTTGACCGGTGGCGATTTGAAGGGCGTCCCGGGCGCCTGTGGCCTGTACGAGCGCAAGTCCGGCTGCGTCCTGGGGTTCCATGAGCCGCGACAGTGCGGCGCGGGCAATCCGTTCGTGATCCATCAGTACCGTCCTTCACGCAGCCGCTGAGGCGGCCTGCCGCAGGCCCAGGGCCTGTCCGATGTCGTTGGTGTCGGGAGTGTCGCGGTGCGACAGGTCCGCCAGGGTCCACGCGAGCCGCAGGACCCTGTCATAACCCCTTGCCGTCAGCACGCCCCGCTCCAGGGAATGGTCCAGGATCCGGGTGGCCGTGGCCGGCAGCCGCAGTGCACCGCGCAAAATCCGGCCGGGCACCTGAGAGTTCGTTTCCAGGCCCAGCGGCCCCAGCCGTTCCGCCTGCCGGTTCCGGGCGGCGCCCACGCGACCGGCTACGGCGGCGGTGTCCTCCTCCGCCCCCGCCTGGCCAAAGTCAGCCAGGGACACCCGTTCCACCTGCAATTGGATGTCTACCCGGTCCAGGAGCGGCCCTGACATCCTCGCCACGTAGCGTCGCCGCATCATCGGCGTGCAAGTGCATTCCAGGCCCTTTCCGGAGGCTTTGCCGCAGGGACAGGGATTGGCGGCGAGGACCAGCTGGAAGCGGGCGGGATAGGCAGCCGTCCCCGCAGAACGATGAATGACCAACTCCCCGCTCTCCAGGGGTTGTCGAAGGGCGTCCAGGACCCGGCGTTCGTATTCAGGGGCCTCGTCCAGAAACAGGACCCCGCGGTGGGCGCGCGAGGCAGCTCCAGGCCGCGGCAGCCCGGAACCACCACCGATGATCGCGGCCGCCGTTGCTGAATGGTGTGGGTTTTCGAACGGCGGCCGACGCAGGAGTTGAACCGCGGACGAAGGAAGCCCGCACAGCGAGTGGATGGCAGTGACTTCCATGGCCTCGTTGTCGGCCAAATCCGGCAGGAGCCCGGGCAGTCTCTCCGCCAGCATCGTCTTCCCGGCGCCCGGCGGTCCTGTCAGCAGGAGATGGTGGGCGCCGGCCGCCGCCACCTCCAGGGCACGCCGCGCATCACTCTGGCCGGAGACGTCGGCCATGTCCGGAACTGGAAGGGCGCCCGGAGCGGAATCCCCGTGACCGGCTTCATCCTCCGGCTCAAAATCCAGCGCGAGTTCCTGCGGGTCCGCCCCGAAATCGAAGGCCAGCCGTGCCAGGGTGCGGTACCCCCTGACAGTGGCACCGGGTACCAGCGAAGCTTCGGCGAGGTTGGCCCACGCCACCACAATGTCCGGATACCCTGCTTGGACGGCCGCCATCACCGCAGGCAGGATGCCGCGTACTGGCCGCAGCCGGCCGTCCAAACCCAGCTCGGCGATGAAGACGGTCCGCTCGGTCGGCTTGATGTCGTTCGCGGCACGCAGAACCGCCATGGTGACGGCGAGATCGAAGCCGGAGCCGCGCTTGGGCAGCGAAGCCGGGATGAGGTTGGCAGTGATCTTTCGCCGGCTCAGTGGAATCCCCGAATTTTTGGCCGCCGACCGTATCCGCTCTTTGGCTTCGTTGAGGGCTGCGTCCGGCAGCCCAAGGATCACAAATGCCGGCAACGTCTGGCCGATGTCAGCCTCAACCTCAACGATGTACCCGTTCAAGCCCACCAGCGCCACTGAGTAGGTCCGGCCCAAGGCCATCTACCCCACCCCTTTGAGGTGTTCCACCAGGGGGTCGCCGCCGCCGTCGTCCACTACGGCGACGACGTCCACGCGCCGCAGCGGCATCCGCAGCTCGTGGTCCCGGCACCACGCCGACCCTAGCCTATGCAGGCGGGCGAGTTTGGCCGTACCCACAGCCTCAAACGGGTGGCCGTAGTCCAGGCTGCGCCGGGTCTTCACCTCGGCGATCACCAGGGCATCCCCGTCCAGGGCAACGATGTCTATTTCGCCTTCGGCGCAGCGCCAGTTCCGCTCCACCACCAGCATGCCCAACGATTCAAGATAGCCGGCCGCGAGCTCCTCGCCGCGCTGGCCCAACAGGTCTTTGGCTTTCATTTCTACCTCCGCAATAAGCCTGCAGTGGCAGGGCCGCGGAGGGCGGAAAGCTGTTGGCCTATGTGGGTAACCTCAGAAGAATCGCTTCGGTGCGGCGTTGTGGAGGAGTAGTGGGCGCCCCGAATGCATCAGTTGCCGAGGTCAACGTCCTTGGGCAACGCGAGTTCCTCGTTGCGCGGCAGCTCTTCGACGTTGACGTCCTTGAACGTCAGCACCCGGACCGTCTTGACGAAGCGTGCCGAGCGGTAGACATCCCACACCCAGGCGTCCTGCAGCGTCAGGTCGAAGTAGACCTCGCCGTCGGCGCTGCGGGCCTGGAGGTCCACGTGGTTGGCGAGGTAGAAACGGCGTTCCGTCTCCACCACGTAGCTGAAGAGCCCGACGACGTCGCGGTATTCACGGTAGAGCTGCAGCTCCATGTCGGTTTCATAATTCTCAAGATCCTCAGCACTCATGCTTCCATCTTGCACCATCCAAGCCGCCACCGGCGCAGCAGCAGCACAGCATCAGCGCTACGGGCCGGTGCCGGGCATCAGAGGTCGCCGCCCAGCAGGTTCCAGCTCACCCGATGGTAAGGGGTGGGACCGGCGGCGCGAAGTGCGTCGCGGTGGACCGGGGTGGCATAGCCCTTATTGATGTCCCAGCCAAAATCCGGATACTCGATGTGCAGGCCCCGCATCTGCTGATCGCGTTCCACCTTGGCGATCACGCTGGCGGCTGCCACACTGAGGCACTGCATGTCCGCCTTGACCTTCGTATGGACGGGGGCAGCGCAGCCGGGCTCCACCGCCGGCTCGTCGAACAGGGAAAGCTGGCCCGGCGGCGAGAGCCAGTTGTGGCTGCCATCGAGCAGCACCACATCC
This sequence comes from uncultured Actinomycetota bacterium, assembly GCA_963741285.1. Classification (GTDB taxonomy): domain Bacteria; phylum Actinomycetota; class Actinomycetes; order Actinomycetales; family Micrococcaceae; genus Arthrobacter. Next base: position 492,564 of record CAVUHH010000025.1, on the reverse strand, counting down.
GGGCTGACTCCTGCGGCGAGGATCTCCAGCCAGGCGCGGGTCCCGGCCAGCCGCAGCGCGGCAATGATGCCCAGCGCGTCGATCTCATGGGCGGAAGCATGCCCCACTGCGGATGCCACGCTCCAGCTCCGTACCAGGGGTTCCAGGCGCTCCCTCTCCGAGGGGCTAAGCAGCTTGCTGTCACGCACCCCGGACAGGGGCTTCTGGGTGTGGAGGTCCACGACGGCGATGCCGACGCTCACAGGTCCGGCCAGGGCGCCACGCCCCACCTCATCGACGCCGGCCAGGTAGCGGGCGCCCAGCGCCTTGAACGTCCGCTCGTGCCGGAGAGTGGGAGCCTTGGAACGCGGACCTGCAGTTTGGCGCGCAGGTGCCGTGGCACGGGGGGCTGGCGTGACTGTCGGCACTGCTATTTCCCTGCAGGCACGTTCCGGAAAACGTCGGGGTAGTTGTCCAGAACGGTGATCCGATTGAGTGGCCACGCGATGACGGCTGCTTTGCCCTCCACATCCACCAGATCGACGAATCCGCCGTTGGAGTCGAGGTGGGAGCGGGAGTCAGCGGAATGGTTGCGGTTATCGCCCATCACCCAGACCTTCCCTTCCGGAACGACGACGTCGAAGGCACGGATCTGCGGTGTCTCAGCCGCGTTGACGTAGGTCTCATCAAGGGGAGATCCGTTGACTGTCAGTTTACCGCCGTCGTCACAGCAGATCACGTGGTCTCCCGGGAGCCCGACGACCCGCTTGACCAGGTGCTGTTCGGAGTTGTCGGGCAGCAGTCCCACGAAAGTCAGGCCGTCCTGAACCCAGGTGAAGGGCCCGGCCTCTTTCTCCGGCGCTTCGGCCAGCCAGCCCTGGGTATCCCGGAATACCACCACGTCGCCGTGTGAGAGTGCGAAAGGTTCGGGCACCAGGAGATTCACAAAGATCCGGTCATTGACGTCCAGGGTGCTGACCATGGACTCCGACGGAATATAGAACGCCCTGAACAGGAAGGTCTTGATCAGGAAGGACAGCACCACGGCGATCACCACAACCGTGGCAACTTCCTTCAGCCAGATGAAGATCGGGCTGGGCGCTCCGGCCTCGGACTTCGGCGCGGCGGAGCGGCGCCCGGGTTCCGGCACTGCCGGCCTGACGTCAGCGTTGCCGTCCTCGGCCGGCTCGGGCGCGGTTGGGCCGCTGTGGGACGTTATGTGGGCGGCAGCGCCGGCGTCGGAACTGGCGCGGCCGGAACCCGCTGCGTCGGCTGCTGCAGGGTCGGCTGCCGCAGGGTCCGCGGAAAAGCCGGTGGCACCATCACGGGGCGGCTCGGGAGTCCGGGCTTGGTTCTCGGGCATCTACGGTCCGTCCTGTGTTGTTGGTCCTGCCGCGTGCGGCCGTGGTATTGCAGCAAATCTATCAAGTGGCCAGACGATTTGAACCGGCCTGCCGATCACCCTGGCAAGCGGCACCATGCCGCCGCCCGGAGCACCGAGGAGGCTGCGCGAATCAGCGGACACCGAGCGGTGGTCACCCATCAGCCACAGCCGCCCGTCGGGAACCACGGCGGTAAAGGCCTGCGTGCTTGGCCTGTCCCCGTCGAAGAGGTAGGACTCCTCAAGCGCCGTCCCGTTCACGGTGACCTTTCCGTCCGTATCGCAGCAGACCACAGTATCTCCCGGAAGTCCGATGACCCGCTTGACGTATGTCGTGTCGCTGCCGGCCAGGCCGAGCCATTGGCCGGCCGCAGCGACTGAATCCAGCAAGGGACCCTTCCCGCTGTTCAGCGGGGCAAAGGATCCCCTGCCGTCAAAGACCACGATGTCGCCCCGGCGGACCGGCTCGCTTTTGAAGTCGGTCCGGGAGACCAGGATGCGGTCCCCGCCTTCAAGGACGGGCTCCATGGAGTTGGACGGGATGAAATACACATCCAGCCACAGCGAACGGATCAGGCCGCTCACCGCAACGGCAAGAAGAAGTGCCAGGAACACAAAACGCCAGCCCATTTTTCTGGGCTGGCGTTTTGTCTGGTCCATGATCCGTATTCCTGGGGCGCTGTTGCTGAAGGCTCCGGCGCTGGCCTGGTACGGCTGGGGCCTGCGTTGTAGGTCCCGGGGGACTTACTTCTTGGTCTGGAAGTCGCGCTTTTCCTTGATCTTTGCAGCCTTGCCGCGCAGATCGCGCATGTAGTACAGCTTCGCGCGGCGCACGTCACCCTTGGAGACGACCTCGATCTTTTCAATGATCGGGGAGTGTACCGGGAAGGTACGCTCCACACCGACGCCGAAGGAGACCTTGCGGACGGTGAAGGTTTCGCGAAGGCCATCGCCGTGGCGGCCCAGGACGAAGCCCTGGAACACCTGGACACGGGAGTTCTTGCCTTCGATGATGTTCACGTGAACCTTGAGGGTGTCACCCGCGCGGAACTCGGGAACATCGGTGCGCAGCGAGGCTGCATCTACGGAATCGAGAATATGCATTATTGCACTCCTGGTGAACGCCACGGGTCATTCACTTTGGGTCACGGCGGCCAAGCCCGGGAGCGCAGGACGCGCCCGGAAATTACCGCCGAAAGTTAAGTGGTCCGGCTCGTTCAATGTTTGAAAGTACCGGGGTGTCCAACTGTTGGTTGCGCTCCCCCTGTGGCAGGTGCGGACCCAGCAGACACAAAGACTAATTTTGCCACACTGACAGGCCTTCAGCCAATTGCCGCAACCAGTCGGCCTGCCGCCTCAGGCGGAGGCGCCGTTTCCGGCGTTCTTGCTATCGGCAACGCTTTGACCATTAACACCAGGCCGGACACGGAGGCGACCATCGACGACGTCGTACCCGAGGTCGTAGAGAGCGTTCCGGTCGGCACGTGGCAGCTTACCGGCGTCGAACGTTTCCAGCAGGTCCGGGCGCCGCTCCGCAGTCCGCTGGTACTGCTGGTGGCGCCGCCACTGTGCGATCTTCCCGTGGTTGCCGCTCAGCAGGACCGCCGGCACGTCCCGGTCACGCCAGCTGGAGGGCTTGGTGTATACCGGATACTCCAACAGTCCGTCGGAGTGCGACTCCTCCACCAGGGACTCGGGGTTGCCCACAACGCCGGGCAACAGCCTGCCGATGGCCTCGACCATGGCCAGGACCGCCACTTCACCGCCGTTGAGCACATAGTCGCCCAGGCTCATGGGCCGCACGGTGAAGTGTTCCGCCGCCCATTCGATGACGCGCTCGTCGATGCCTTCATAGCGTCCGCAGGCAAAAACCAGCTGCTCCTCTTCGGCGAGCTCATGTGCCAGCGCCTGGGTGAAGCGCTCCCCCGCCGGCGACGGCACAATGAGGACCGGCTTGGTTGCGCTGCCTTCGCCGGTGCCGGCCACGGAGGCCAGTGCCTGGGCCCACGGCTCCGCCTTCATCACCATGCCGGCACCGCCGCCGTAGGGTGTGTCGTCCACGGAGCGGTGCTTGTCTGTGGTGAATTCGCGCAAATCGTGGACCTGCAGGTCCAGCAGGCCGTCCTGCCGGGCTTTGCCAATGAGGGACAGCTCCAGGGGCGCCAGGTACTCCGGGAAGATGCTGACGACGTCGATTCTCATTTACGCGTTGCCCTCGGGTCCGCCGGCAGCAGCGTCGTCGGAGTTGATGTCAAAAAGTCCGTCCGGCGGCGTGAGCAGGACGAAGCCCTCGGCAACGTTGACTTCCGGCACGATCTGCTCCACGAAGGGGATGAGGATTTCCTTGCCCTCAGCGTCCTCGACCACCAGCAGGTCCTGGACCGGCATGGTGTGCAGGGCGGCGATCTTGCCCACCACCCGTGAGCCCACCCGCGCTTCGAGTCCCACCAGTTCGTGCTCGTACCAGCCTTCGTCGTCGTCGGCTTCCAGCTCTTCGGTTTCGATGAACAGCTTGGCGCCGCGGAGCGTCTCGGCCTGGTTGCGGGTTTCGATTCCCTCGAACGCGAGCAGGAGGATGTCCTTGTTCCAGCGGGCACTCTCGACGGTCAGGGGCCCGGCCGAAACCGGGTCCACCACAAACTTGGTGCCCGGCACAAACCGGTCCGCCGGAGCATCGGTCAGAACCTGGACCGTCACTTCCCCGCGGATTCCGTGCGGTTTGCCGATTCGTGCCACCTGAAGCTGCATCTGTTCCTCTGTTCCGGTTGTGGGAGTATCCACAGTGTTGTGATGAAAGCACTCCGGCCCCTCCACCTTGACGGGTGGAAGGGCCGGAGCAAAAAACTGATATTGCCGAGCGCTTAGCGGCGGCGGTCGGTATCGACGACGTCGACCCTAACCGGTTCGCCGTCTGCCAGTGCCGCCACAACGGTGCGCAGTGCACGTGCGGTGCGGCCCTGGCGGCCGATCACCCGTCCCAGGTCATCCTGATGAACGCGAACCTCGAGGGTGTCCCCGCGGCGGTTGTTCTTCGAGCTGACTTTGACATCTTCCGGCGAATCAACGATTCCCCGGACCAGGTGTTCGAGCGCTTCTGCCAGCAATCTACTCAGCCTCGGTGGCTTCTGCTTCGGCCGGAGCCTCGGCTGCGTCAGACTGCTTTGCCTTCTTGGTGATGGCTTCCGGGATGATCACGGAACCCTTTTCCGGGGTAACAAAGGCAGCCTTGGGAGCCTTGGTCTTCAGGGTGCCTTCCTGGCCCGGCAGGCCCTTGAACTTCTGCCAGTCACCGGTGATCTTGAGGATCGCGGCAACCTGCTCGGACGGCTGTGCACCGACGCCGAGCCAGTACTGGGCACGGTCCGTGTCGACCTCGATGTATGAGGGCTCTTCGGTGGGGTGGTACTTGCCGATCTCTTCGATGGCACGGCCATCACGCTTGGAGCGTGCGTCCATGACGACGATGCGGTAGTACGGTGCGCGCATTTTACCAAAGCGCTTAAGGCGAATCTTTACGGCCACTTTTGTGGTCACTCCTGTTTCAGAAAAGGGTTGAACCGACGTTCTGCACCCGTGGGGCGGGCCATACTTGAGGGTTCGAAGGACAGGATCCGGACGCGGAGAGAGGGGCCACGCAGATCGAGTACCTGTTTATTGTGCCAGATCAGCGTCAGGATTTCGACTTGACACGTTTGGAAGCGGCAGACAGGGAAACCCGGAAGGCCGCTGCCGGCCTAGGACGACCAGACGTACACGCCGGTGCGCTCGGTGTCATCGATTCCACTGGCCAGCTCGGCAAGCTGTTTGACATAGTTCCGGGCGTCCGCCGCGCCGAAAGGCATGTCGTCCTGGCCAGCCCACTGTTCAGCGACATCATCCAGGACGTTGCCCTCACCCTCGGTTTCATAGCTGAGGAGGTCAGCCAGCGCACGCACCATGGCCGGCGGGACGCCGAGGAGGGAGTCGCTGGAAACATCGACCATGGCAAGCTCATAGCCCTCGCCACCGGCGTGGACCGCAGCCCCGGCGAGATCGCCAAGCTGCTCGATCTCGAAATCACTGACCCCCGGGATCCGCAGCGCGGGTCCCGACGGCGAGCCGCCTGCATCAAGGACCCCGGCGCGTTTCAGCGCGGCGTCGTGGGTAGCTACAAAGATTTCAGTGAAGCCCATGGGAACAGCCCTCATTCCGTCGACGGTGCGGCCCAGACGGGCAGCTTAGGGTGCCGCCCCGGCCGTTCGAAATCAGCCTAGTGCATGGCGGGCCGGACTTCCGGCCACGCGTACTCAGCGGACAGCAACCCGAATGTTGTTTCGCCAAGGATCCTCGAACCGCAGCTCGGCACCGGTGTGATGGGAGGCCACGCCGGCGACTTTCAGGCGGTCAGCGAGCGCGCCGACGTCATCCCCGGAGGCGACCTCGATGAGCACCTCACCCAGGCCCAAAGTGTCCTTGCGGGGGCCCGCGCCGCGGCTGTTCCAGACGTTCATGGCCATGTGGTGGTGGTACCGGCCGGCCGAAACGAACAGGGCCTGCCCATGCCAGCCGGCGGTCTTTTCGAAGCCCAGGGTGCCCACGTAGAAATCGTGCGCCGAATGGACGTCCCCCACCTGGAGGTGGACGTGGCCCACGCCCGCCCCGGTGCCCAGCTGGCCGTCCAGGGATTCCTGGGACAGGTGCTGCTCGAGGTAGCGCTGCGGCGGCAGCGCCAGACTGTCCATGACCACTTCGGTGCCGTTCCAGGACCAGTTCTTGCGGGGGCGGTCCCAGTAGAGCTCGATGCCGTTACCCTCGGGGTCATTGAAGTAGAAGGCCTCGCTGACGAGGTGGTCGGCACTGCCGGTGAAGAGCCGGGGGTCGAACTGGGCGGCGGTTGCCACGGTGGCAGCCAGTGCAGCCTGGTCATCGAAGAGCAGTGCCGTGTGGAACAGCCCCGCCTCTCCCCTGCCCGGCAGGTGCAAGGCAGGGGCCGGCGCCAGATGGACCAGGGGGCGGCGGAGGCGGCCGAGGTAGACGCCGCCATCCTCTTCGGCGACAACCTCAAGGCCGAGCGCGCGCTGGTAGTAGTCGGTCATCAGCTTCATGTCGCCCACCTTGAGCATCACAGTGCCCATCGAGAGATCGGCAGGTAGAAGATCCTGGCTGGTGGTTTCTGCAGTCATGTGAACACTCCCGGTCCGCTGGCCTTCAGTATTGAGGGCCGCTATGCATCCAATTTACTTGAAGCTTCAATTTTATTCAAGCGTCGGTGGAGCTCCGATTGTGACTGCCTCCCGTGATTGCTGTCACCCAGCCACCCTCGCCCTGTGGTAGCTTCGACTTGACCACACGGGGGCCCTTGCAGGGGCTGAGATCGGGCTGACGCAGCCTGCGACCGTCGAACCTGTCCGGGTAATGCCGGCGAAGGAAGTGAGTATTCATTGAATACACAAGAAACACAGCTGCTCCATGCCCAAAATGAAGCCGACGTGGATCAAACGCTCCAGCCTGAAACCCAGTCGCTGAAGTCCCATTCACTGGCGTATATCACCGATGAAGGTTCCGGAATCAGTGTGCCCGTGACTGAAATCGCGCTGGAAGCTTCGCCGAACGGCGAAGCGAACGGGCCGTTCCGGACCTACCGCACTGCCGGTCCCGGCAGTGATCCGGTGGTTGGCCTCAATCCGTTCCGGTCGGAGTGGATCGCTGCCCGCCGCGACACCGAACCGTACAGCGGCCGGGAGCGGAACCTGCTCGACGACGGCAAGTCGGCCGTGCGCCGCGGCGCCGCCTCCGCTGAGTGGAAGGGCGCACAGCCGGTGCCCCGCCGCGCCGTCGACGGTAAATCCGTCACGCAGATGCACTATGCCCGGCGCGGTGTGGTGACTCCGGAGATGCAGTTCGTAGCCCTACGCGAAAACTGCGACGTGGAACTGGTCCGCAGCGAAGTGGCCGCCGGGCGTGCCATCATTCCCAACAACATCAACCACCCCGAATCCGAACCCATGATCATCGGCAAGGCATTCCTGGTGAAGATCAACGCCAACATCGGCAACTCGGCCGTCACCAGCTCCATCGCCGAGGAAGTCGACAAGCTCCAGTGGGCCACACAGTGGGGCGCAGACACGGTGATGGACCTGTCCACCGGCGACGACATCCACACCACCCGTGAATGGCTCATCCGCAACTCCCCCGTCCCGATCGGCACAGTGCCCATCTACCAGGCGTTGGAAAAGGTCAACGGCGAGGCCAACAAGCTGACCTGGGAGATCTTCCGCGACACCGTGATCGAACAGTGCGAGCAGGGCGTGGATTACATGACCATCCACGCCGGGGTCCTGCTGCGTTATGTGCCGCTGACCGCCAACCGGGTCACGGGCATCGTGTCGCGCGGCGGATCCATCATGGCCGGCTGGTGCCTCGCCCATCACCAGGAGAACTTCCTGTACACGCACTTCGACGAGCTGTGCGAGATCTTCGCCAAGTACGACGTCGCGTTTTCCTTGGGTGACGGACTGCGTCCGGGGGCCACTGCAGACGCCAACGACGCCGCCCAGTTCGCCGAACTGGACACCCTGGCAGAACTGACCCAGCGGGCCTGGGAATTCGATGTGCAGGTCATGGTGGAAGGTCCCGGCCACATCCCGTTCCACCTTGTCCGGGAGAACGTCGAGCGCCAGCAAGAGCTCTGCAAGGGCGCCCCCTTCTATACTCTGGGCCCACTGGTCACTGACATCGCCCCGGGTTATGACCACATCACCTCGGCGATCGGGGCCACGGAGATCGCCCGCTATGGCACAGCCATGCTCTGTTACGTGACGCCCAAGGAACATTTGGGCCTGCCCAACAAGGACGACGTCAAAACCGGCGTGATCACCTACAAGATCGCCGCACACGCCGCCGACCTCGCCAAAGGCCACCCCGGCGCCCATGAACGGGACGATGCCTTGTCCAAGGCGAGGTTCGAGTTCCGCTGGCGCGATCAGTTCGCACTGTCCCTGGATCCGGTGACCGCGGAAGCGTTCCACGACGAGACGCTGCCGGCGGAACCCGCCAAGACCGCCCACTTCTGCTCCATGTGCGGCCCGAAGTTCTGCTCGATGAAGATCAGCCAGGACATCCGGGATGAGTACGGTTCCGCCGAGGCGCAGGCAGCCATTGCCGGAATCTACAGCGGGATGCGCGAAAAAAGCGAGGAGTTCCTGGCGAACGGCGGGAAGGTTTACCTCCCGGAACTGACGCTCCCGGCGCCGGCCAGATGCAGCGACCTCAGGAGGCCTGGACTGAGCGGGACCGGCCGACGTCGGCAATGAAGGACCGGATGGCGCGGTCACCTTCGAGCTGAATCCTGAGGCCGGTGCCCGCCCGCAGCAATGCGGTGCAGGGCGCCGGTCTCACGCAGGTATCCGGCAATTTCCTCGTAGAGCGGTTCCCAGCCGCCCGTCAGGACCATGGTGGGGACGCCCGGAACGATGTGCAGCGGGGCTTCCCATGCCGGCGCCTGCAGCCTGAGCCTTCTCGCCGAACGCATTTCCTCCTGGGAGACCGGCTCATGGAGGTCAACGGCGAACATACGCCGGACGTATTCACGCTGGAAATCCTCATCGCCCAGTTGATGCCGGACATCGAAAAGTGGCTGCATCAGGGCACAATGCGCGGCAGTGGCCGGCAGTTCGGCGGTAAGTGACAGACACGCCGGCTCCACCAGGGTCAGCGAATACACGAGGTCAGGGCGTTCGACGGCGGCCATCATGGCTGCAATAGCGCCCTGGGCGTGCGCCACCACATGGCCGCCCGCGGCACCGCGGCCGTCATCCGCCAGGGACCTCAGGACAATGGCGGTGTCCTCGTCAAAGGATGATTCCACCGGTTCGGCCACGGGATCAAACCCATGCCGCCGCAGGAACAGGGCATCGTAGTTCAGCGCCATTCCGTGCTGCCGCGGCCACGCCGCCGCGCCGAACGGGCCGGCGCCGTGCACGAAAACTACCCTTTGCTTGAACATGACCCAACCCTATTCGACGGCGCCGACACACTTGCCGCACCACCCCAACTGACTGGCATTTAACGTACCCAAACGCGGGTTTGGGTACGTTAAATGCGAGCTAGTTGGGGGCGGTGATTAATTGCCGAGGAACTTGTCGAAGCCCTTGGGCAGGTTCAGCTGCGAGGGATCGAAGTCACCGGACTGCTGGCCGAAAGCGGCGCCAGTCGGAAGCGCCTTGGCCGCGCCCGCGCGGCGGGCTTCGGCGTCCTTGAGCTCCTGGGCAGCCTTGGCCGGGTTGCCTGAACGTGCCTTCTTCTTCGGGGCGTTCTTGCCGCCCTTCCGTGCGCCTCCGGGGCCACCCATGCCGGGCATCCCGGGCATTCCCGGCATGCCGCCGCCCTGGGCCATCTTTTTCATCATCTTCTGGGCCTGGGCAAAACGCTCCAGCAGGCCGTTGACCTCGGACACGTGGACGCCGGAGCCACGGGCGATGCGCGCGCGGCGGGAGCCGTTGATGATCTTCGGTGCCACGCGCTCGTGCGGCGTCATGGAGCGGACGATCGCCTCAACGCGGTCGATCTCGCGCTCGTCAAAGTTTTCCAGCTGCTGGCGGATGTTCTGCGCGCCCGGCATCATCATGAGCATCTTCTTCATGGAGCCCATGTTGCGGATCTGCTGCATCTGGGCCAGGAAGTCGTCCAGGGTGAAGTCTTCCTGGTCGGCGAACTTCTTCGCCATCCGGGCCGCTTCGTCCTTGTCCCAGTTCTTCTCGGCCTGCTCGATCAGGGTGAGGACGTCACCCATGTCCAGGATGCGGGAGGCCATGCGGTCCGGGTGGAACAGCTCAAAGTCGTCCAGGCCTTCACCGGTGGACGCGAACATCACGGGCTTGCCGGTGACCGACGCAACGGAAAGCGCGGCACCGCCGCGGGCGTCGCCGTCGAGCTTTGACAGCACGATGCCGGTGAAGTTCACACCCTCATCGAAGGCCATCGCCGTGTTCACGGCGTCCTGGCCGATCATGGCATCGATCACGAACAGCACTTCGTTCGGGACAATGGCCCGGCGGATCTGGCTCGCCTGCTCCATCATCTCGGCATCCACACCGAGGCGGCCGGCCGTATCGACAATCACGACGTCGTGCAGCTTCTGGCGCGCTTCCTCGACGCCGGCGCGGGCGACGGCGACAGGGTCACCGGCCGGGTGCTCCAGTTCCGAGGTGGCCCCCGGGTGCGGCGCGAAGACGGGCACACCGGCGCGCTTGCCCACAACCTGGAGCTGGGTGACTGCGTTGGGGCGCTGGAGGTCGCACGCCACGAGGATGGGGCTGTGGCCCTGCGCCTTGAGCCACTTGGACAGCTTGCCGGCGAGGGTGGTCTTACCGGCGCCCTGGAGGCCGGCAAGCATGATGATGGTGGGGCCGGTCTTGGCCAGGCGGATGCGGCGCGTCTCGCCACCGAGGATCTCAACCAGTTCCTCATTGACGATCTTGACGATCTGCTGGCTGGGGTTCAGCGCCCCGGAGACCTCGGCACCCAGGGAACGTTCCCGGACCCTGGCCGTGAACTCGCGCACCACGGGAACAGCGACGTCGGCATCCAGGAGGGCGCGGCGGATCTCCCGGACTGTGGCATCAACATCTGCCTCGGTGAGGCGGCCCTTGCCACGGAGATTCTTGAAGGTTGCTGTCAACCGGTCAGAGAGTGAATTGAACACGCGCCGCGCACTTCTTTCAGTGGAGTTACAGGGGGGACTCGACTATCTAGGGTACCAAGTCGGGCATGCAAGATGGCATGCTGGCAAGGTGACGAGCCAAACGAGTGTAAAAACCCTGCTCATCCTGGGAGCCTCCGGCGACCTGACCGGCCGCCTGCTCCTCCCGGGCCTGGCCCGGCTGGTGGCGAAAGGCCGGGCCCGAGACCTGAACCTGGTGGGCGCCGGCTCCGATGCCTGGACCCCGGACCAGTGGCAGGCCCGGGTCCACGAAGCCTTCGCGGCGGCGGCGGAGTCGGCGGATGCGGCCGGACGCACGGAGCTCACCGGCGTCGAAAAAGCCACGGTCTATCACCAGCTCGATGTCACCGCCGAGGGAGCATTGGCCTCACTGCTGGCAGGACTCGAAGGCCCCACCGCCATCTACTTTGCCCTGCCGCCCCGGATCAGCCAGTTGGCCTGCGAGTCCCTGCGGCCTGACCAGGTGCCGGCGGGGACCCGGCTGGTGATGGAAAAGCCGTTCGGCTCCAGCGAAGAGTCGGCCCGGTCCCTTAACCGGACGCTGGCGGCCCTCGTGCCGGAGGACCACATCCACCGGGTGGACCATTTCCTTGGCAAAGCCACCGTCCTGAACATCCTCGGGCTGCGGTTCGCAAACAATTTCCTGGAACCGGTCTGGAACCGCGAGCACGTGGCGAAAGTGGAGATCATCTTCGACGAGGACCTCGCGCTGGAAGGGCGCGCCCGCTATTACGACCGCGCCGGCGCGCTGCGGGACATGATCCAGAGCCACCTGCTGCAAATCATGGCGCTGGTGGCCATGGAGCCGCCGGCCACCATCGGCGAGCGCGACCTGCGCGACGCGGTGGCAACGGTCCTGCGCGCCAGCAGCATCAGCGCGCCCTACGCCAAATCCACCCGCCGGGCCCGCTACACGGCGGGTTCGATCGAGGGCAGGAAGGTCCCGGACTATGCCAAGGAGGACGGCGTGGACCCGGACCTCGGCACGGAAACCCTGGCCGAGGTCCGGGTGGACATCAACAACTGGCGCTGGCAGGGCGTGCCCTTCATCCTTCGGTCCGGCAAGGCTTTGGGCCTGAAGCGCAAAGAGGCCGTGATCACATTCCTCCCGGTCCCCCACCTGCCGGCCGGGTTTACCGGGGTGGACTCCCCCAACCAGCTGCGGATCGGTTTCGGGCCGGACACGCTCCAGTTCGACGTCGACGTCAACGGCCCCGGCAGCATCTTCAGCCTCAGCCGCGTGACCCTGGATGCCGAGCTCAGCGCGTCGGAGCTGCTGCCCTATGGGGAAGTGTTGGAGGGAGTGCTGAACGGTGATCCCCTGCTGTCCGTCCGCGGGGACACCGCGGAGGACTGCTGGCGGATCGTTGAACCTGTGCTGAAGGCCTGGCAGCGGGGCACGGTGCCGCTGGAGGAGTACGACGCCGGCTCGTCGGGTCCCGCAGGCTGGTCAGGTTCGGCGCGGGCAGAGTAAGTGGCACCAACGACAGAGGGCGGGCAGGGAACCTGGTTCCCTGCCCGCCCTCTGTCGTTATCGTCAGTGCCTGACGTGTCCGGCTGCTAGATCGCTGCTACGCCGCGTTCGCCGGTGCGTACCCGGACTGCCTCGAAGACATCCACGGTCCACACCTTCCCGTCGCCTGCGCGTCCGGTGTTGGAGCTGGCGATGATGACATCGAGGATGTCGTCCGCCTGTTCGTCCGTGGCGAGCACTTCCACCCGGATCTTGGGCAGGAGGTCCACGTTGTACTCCGCGCCGCGGTAGACCTCCGTGTAGCCGCGCTGGCGGCCGTAGCCGCTGGCTGCGCTGACCGTCAGCCCCTGGACGCCGTAGGACTCCAGGCCTTCGCGGATGGCTTCGAGCTTCTCCGGACGGACGATGGCTGTGATCAGTTTCATGCTTCCACGCTTTCCTTGCCGGCAGCCGGCTCAGTCTTCTTGGCCCCGGAGACTTCGGCCGTGGCGCTCTCCGTGGATGACGTCTTGCCGGTGATCAGTTCGTGGAGCGGCTGGAAGCTTCCGCCGTGGCCGCCCACACCGAACTCGTACGCGGTTTCAGCGTGCAGGCTGAGGTCCACGCCAACTGTTTCCTGCTCCTGCGAGACGCGGAAGCCCATGGTCTTGTGGATGGCGAAGGCGATGATCGCCGTCAGGATTGCGGAGTAGGCGATGGCGATGCCGGCTGCTGCGAGCTGTGCCCAGAGCTGGGCGAGTCCGCCGCCGTAGAAGAGGCCGCCGCCCACACCGTCTGCGGGGAGGGCGATGAAGCCGAGGGCAACGGTGCCGATGATGCCGGACACCAGGTGCACGCCCACAACGTCCAGGGAGTCATCGAAGCCCCAGCGGAACTTGAGGCCGACAGCCAGTGCGGAGGCGACACCGGCGATGACGCCGAGGCCGAGAGCACCCACCGGGCTGACGTTGGCGCAGGCCGGAGTGATGGCAACCAGGCCGGCGACCACACCGGAGGCAGCACCGAGGGAGGTGGGGTGGCCGTCGCGGATGCGTTCGGTGACGAGCCAGCCGAGCATGGCCGCGGCCGGGGCTGCGAGGGTGTTGACCCAGATCAGGCCGCCCTGCTCAGCAGTGGTGGCGGCGCCACCGTTGAAGCCGAACCAGCCGAACCACAGGATGGCCGCGCCGAGCATCACGAACGGAACGTTGTGCGGACGGTGGTTGGGGTCCTTGCCGAATCCGCGGCGGTTGCCGATGATCAGGACGAGGATGAGGGCCGCAACACCGGCATTGATGTGGACCACGGTGCCGCCGGCGAAGTCGATGGCCGGGCCGAGTGCCTGGCCGATCGCGCCTTCGGGACCGAACAAGCCACCGCCCCACACCATGTAAGCCAGCGGGCAGTAGACGAGCGTGACCCAGACGGGCACAAAGACGCTCCAGGCACCGAACTTGGCGCGGTCAGCGATGGCACCGCTGATCAGGGCGACCGTGATGATGGCGAAGGTGGCTGCGTAGCCCACCTTGATCAGACCGTCCGGCGTGTCGATGCCTTCAAGGCCGAAGGTGGCGAACGGGTTTCCGACGATTTGGAGGAATCCTTCGCCGGAGCTCATCGACGCACCCCAGAGCACCCAGACCACGCCGACCATGCCGATGGAGATGAAGCTCATCATCATCATGTTCAGTGCGGCCTTGGCGCGCGTCATGCCGCCGTAGAAAAATGCCAGACCCGGTGTCATGAACAGCACGAGTGCTGCCGCCACCATGAGCCATACGTGACCTGCAGTAAGTTCCATGGTGCACGTCCTCCCTCTTATCGATGCTGCGGATTGGTTCCGCCTGCCAACGCCTTTTGCGTCCTGAAAAGAGTCTGTCCGTGCAGTGTTTCGCCCGCAGAGGATTTACATTGCTGCTTTGTTACAAGAACCTCTTGGAAGTAAATGGTGCATATCTGGCTTGTTACGGTTATGTTTCACCACTGTCGCCGCCTCCCGGCCACCAACTACGCAAGGAACCCCGCCCCATGACGGCACCCTCCCCTGTGAGCCGCGCCACAATGCGGATTCTGTCCGTCATCCGCCCCCAACGGCCCGGACTCCCGCGCGACGTGAAGGTGATGCTGGCGGCTGCCTTCCTGATTGCGCTCGGTTTCGGACTCGTTGCGCCCGTGCTTCCGCAATTCGCAACAACCTTCGACGTGGGGGCCACAGCCGCCGCGGTGATCGTGAGCATCTTCGCGTTCATGCGCCTGGTGTTCGCGCCGGCCGGCGGTGCCCTCATAGGCCGGCTCGGGGAACGGCCTGTCTATGTTGCCGGGCTGCTCATCGTGGCAGTGTCCACGGCGGCGTGCGCCTTTGCACAGGACTACGTGCAACTCCTGGTCTTCCGCGGGCTCGGCGGGGTGGGCTCAGTGATGTTCACCGTGGCCTCCATGGCGCTGGTGGTCCGGCTGGCCCCGCCGGAAAGCCGGGGCCGGGTGTCCGGAGCCTACGCGTCCGCCTTCCTCATCGGCAGCGTCCTGGGCCCCGTGGTGGGCGGCCTGCTCGC
This sequence comes from uncultured Actinomycetota bacterium, assembly GCA_963741285.1. Lineage (GTDB taxonomy): Bacteria > Actinomycetota > Actinomycetes > Actinomycetales > Micrococcaceae > Arthrobacter. Next base: position 477,499 of record CAVUHH010000025.1, on the reverse strand, counting down.
GGGCTTCGGGCTGCGGGTGCCGTTCCTCTGCTACGCCGCTGCCCTTGTCCTTGCTGCCATCGTGGTGCAGACCCAGCTCAGCCATACACCCTCTTCCGCGCGGGCCTCCGGGGGCCACGCTCCGGCCATGCGTTTTGCGGAGGCCTTCGGAGACGGTGCGTACCGTTCGACGCTGGTGTCCAGCTTCGCCAACGGCTGGGCAACGTTCGGCGTGCGGATGGCCACCGTGCCGCTCTTCGCTGTTGCCGCGCTCGGTGCCGGTCCTGAAGCTGCCGGCCTGGCACTTGCCGCATTTGCCGCGGGGAACGCCGCCGCGCTGACCTTTTCCGGGCGGCTGGCCGACAGCCTGGGCCGCAAACCGATGCTGATTGCCGGGCTTCTTGTGGCCGGGCTCGCCACGGCAGCCATCGGCTTCACTTCGCACCTGGGCTGGTTCCTGGCGGCCTCTGCAGTCGCCGGTGTGGGGTCGGGCCTCCTTGGCCCCGCCCAGCAGGCAGCCGTGGCAGATGTCATCGGTAACGAACGGTCAGGAGGTAAGGTCCTGGCTGCCTATCAAATGACCTCTGACATCGGGGCGATTGCGGGGCCGGTGCTGGTGGGCTTCCTCGCGGATCAGCTGGGGTACGGCTGGGCCTTTGGCGTCACCGGCGGGGTCCTGGTGGTGGCTGCTGCCTGCTGGTCAGTGACGCGGGAGCCGTTAAAACGCATCGAGGGGTGAGATCCCACCGCTATAGCGTGTGCTTAGCGGCGGTATCCCACCCCTCGATTTGGGAGCCGGCCCTTAGTTGAGCAGGGCGTCCACAAAGCCTTCGGCGTCGAAGGGAGCGAGGTCATCGGCACCTTCGCCAAGTCCGATCAGCTTGACCGGCACACCAAGCGACTTCTGGATGGCAACCACAATGCCGCCCTTGGCCGTGCCATCCAGCTTCGTGAGGACGATGCCGGTGATGTTCACGACCTCGGCGAAGACCCTGGCCTGGTTGAGCCCGTTCTGGCCGGTGGTGGCATCCAGCACCAGCAGGACCTCGTCCACTTCGGCGAGCTTTTCGATGACGCGCTTGACCTTGCCGAGCTCGTCCATCAGGCCGGTCTTGTTCTGCAGGCGGCCCGCGGTGTCGATCATGACCACGTCGACTTCCTGGTCGATGCCCGCCTTGACCGCCTCATAGGCGACTGACGCGGGGTCCGCACCGTCGACGTCGGACTTCACCGTGGGGACGCCCACACGCTGTCCCCACGTGGCCAGCTGCTCGGCCGCGGCAGCGCGGAACGTGTCCGCCGCGCCCAGCAGCACGTCCTTGTCCTCGGCCACGAGCACGCGGGCGAGCTTGCCCACGGTGGTGGTCTTGCCCACGCCGTTGACGCCCACCACCAGCACGATGGCCGGCTTGTCCCCGTGCCTCTGGGTGTTGAGGCTGCGGTCCATGGTGGGATCCACGAGCTTGATGAGTTCCTCGCGGAGCAATGCCTTGACCTGCTCGGGGGTCCGGGTGCCGAGGACCTTCACGCGTTCCCGCAGGGCGTCAACCAGCTGCATGGTCGGCTCGGTGCCCAGGTCTGCCAGGAGGAGGGTTTCCTCAACTTCGTCCCAGACATTTTCGTCGATCTTGTCGCTGGAGAGCAGGGCGAGCAGGCCCTTGCCCAGGATGTTGTTGGACCGGACCAGGCGTTCGCGCAGCCGGGTGAGGCGGCCGGCCACCGGCAGGGGCGTTTCCACCTGGATGGTTTCAAGGCCCGCCGCGTCGTCGGGAACGTCAGTGGTTTCGAGGTCTTCGAGGTCGACGCCGGCCGGGGCATGCCGCTCGGCCGGAACCACGGGGGCGTCCTCCAGCAGCGTTCCGCCACCGCCGCCGGCGACCGGGTCGTTGGCGTCGCGCGTCCCGGGGTACTGGTTGATGTTCTTCCGCGTCTTCATCAGGACCGGGATCAGCCCGCCAATAACCGCCAGGGCAGCAACAATGGACAGAATAATGGGGAGGATGTCATTCACTCCCCTAGCTTCTCACACACGCGGCGAGTGCCACACTTGCGGCCGCCACCTGCGGCGACTCTAGACGTCAGCCCCCAGGCGCTGGCTGATGACGGTGGATACGCCGTCGCCGCGCATTGTGACGCCGTACAGCGCGTCAGCCACTTCCATGGTCCGCTTTTGGTGCGTGATCACGATCAGCTGGCTGGACTCCCGGAGTTCCTCGAAGATGGTGATGAGCCGGCCGAGGTTGGTGTCATCGAGGGCCGCCTCCACCTCATCCATCACGTAGAACGGCGAGGGGCGGGCCTTGAAGATGGCCACCAGCAGGGCGACTGCGGTGAGGGAGCGTTCCCCGCCGGAGAGCAGTGAGAGCCGCTTGATCTTCTTGCCGGCCGGCCGCGCCTCCACCTCGATGCCTGTGGTGAGCATGTCTGAGGGGTCGGTGAGGACCAGACGGCCTTCCCCGCCGGGGAAGAGCCGGCCAAAAACGCGGACGAACTGTGCCTGGGTGTCCTCAAAGGCCTCGGCAAAGACCCGCTGGACCCGGTCATCCACTTCCTTGATGATGTCCAGCAGGTCCTTGCGGCTGGACCTCAGGTCCTCGAGCTGGGTGCTGAGGAACTGGTGCCGCTCCTCGAGGGCCGCAAATTCCTCCAGTGCCAGCGGGTTGACCTTGCCCAGGGCGGACAGGTCCCGCTCGGCTTTCCGCAGGCGCTTCTCCTGTTCCTCCCGCACGAAGGGCTTGCCCTGAATCACGGGGGCTCCGCTCTCATCCACCGGTGTCCGCAGGGCAGCCCATTTGTCCCCGCTGTCCTCCGCCGGGACGGGGACCGGCACGTCGGGCCCGTAGTCTGCCACCAGCACGTCCGGGGTGATGCCGAGTTCGTCGATGGATCGCGTTTCCAGGGCCTCGATCCGTGCCCGGTGCTGGGCGCGGGCCAGTTCGTCGCGGTGGACCGAGTCGGTGAGCTCCGCCAGTTCGCGGGCCAACGAATCGTTACCGGTCCTGATCGCCTGCAGTTCACGGTCCCGCCGCTCCCGGTTCTCTTCGGCGAGATCGCGCTCCTCGCGTGCCAGCTCCACGGACACGTCGATGAAACGGATGGCCAGCTCCACGCCTGCCAGGACGGCAGCCGCGCGCCGCGCCTGGAGCCGGCGGCGACGGGCCCGTTCCGCAGCCTCTTCCCTGGCCTTGCGTTCAGTGGCGGCGGCCCGCTCCAGCGAAACGGCCCTGTTCCGGGTGGCTGTCAGCTGTTCTTCGGTGCTGCGGAGCGACAGCCGGGCGTCCATCTCCCCGGATCTGGCCAGGGATGCGGCCAGCGCCAGGGCATCGCGCTGCTCTGTGGACGGTTCCTCTTCGGCGGGCGCTTCCTGCGCTGCGCCGAGCCGGGCTGCGATGGCGGCCAGCGCCTCTTCCTCTGTGCCCACATTGACCTCAGCCTTGGCCAGCGAGGCGGCGAGCCTGTCGCTTTCGCCCACAGCACTGCGCAGGACCGAGTTCAGGTGCCCCAGCCGTTCCGCGACGGCTGCCAGCCTGGCGTCTGAGTCATGGAGCCTGTCCAGGGCGGCCTCGGCTCTCGCCTGGGCTTTGGTGCGCCGCGCTTCAGCGCCGGCCAGGGCAAACCGGTTCCGCTCGAGATCGGCGGTCACAGCTGGCGAGCCGGGTTTCGGCGTCGTCGACGGCGGCCTGCACTTCGAGCAGCGACGGCGCCTTCGCGGATCCTCCGGTGACTGTCAGTACCGTCAGGACATCCCCTGCACCGGTCACCGCCGTGAGCTCCGGACGTTCGGCCACCAGCCTGCCGGCGCCGGGCAGGTCATCCACGACGGCGAAACCGGCCAGCAGTGCTGCCACCGCCGGGCCGCGGCCGTCGTCGGCGGTGACGAAGTCAACAGCCCAGCGGGCACCCGGGGGCAAAGGCCCGCCCGGCGAGGAGCTTTGCGTGCGTCAACGGCAGCGCAGACCCCAGCAGCAGGGCCGCCCGCCCGGCGTCGTCGTCCTTCAGGAGCTGCACCACGGAGGCGGCCACTTCGGGGTCCCGGACCACGATTGCTTCCGCAGCATCCGCCCAATGCTGCAGCGATGGCAGTCTCGTAGCCCGGTTCAACAGCGAGCGCAGAGGCCAGGGTTCCGGCGATCGCCGTCGAGGCCCGAGCTGAGCACGTGGGCCGCGCCGTCTTTGCGGTTGAGGCCCAGCTGCAGGGCATCGCGGCGGGCCACCAGGGCATCGCGTTCGCGGACAGCCTCGCCCCCGGCCGACTTCAGATCGGCAATCTCCTGGACAACGGCGTCGAGTTCTGCGCTGGCGTCCTCGTAGTCGGCGTCGAGGCTTTCCTCCCCCTCCTCGACTCCCGCCACCTGGGTTTCCAAGGCAGTGAATTCGATCTGGGCCTGGCGCCGGCGTTCCTGCCCGGCGGCGAGGGACTCACGGAGCCTGCCCAGTTCCGCCTGGGCGGACTCTACGCGCGATCTTGCCGCGCCTACCTGCCCGGCGAGCTTCGCGAGCCCTTCGCGGCGGTCCGCTGCGGCGCGGAGGACAGCCGTCAGCCGTTTGTCCTCGGCTGCGGCGGCGTGTTCGGCCTCCGATTTCGCGGCCGTGGCCGACTCAAGTGCGCTGCGCCGGTCAAGGATGTGGCGCTCGAGCTCCGTCACTTCGTCCCGGACCCGGGCGGCCTGCCGTTCGAGCTGTTCGGGATCCCGTCCGGAGTACGGTTCGGCGTCAACCGCGCCGAGCAGCCGGCCGCGTTCCTGGGCCAGCGAGCCGAGGGACCGGAGGCGTTCCCTGGCAGCGGTCAGCCTGTACCAGGAGTCCCTCGCCGCATTAAGCCTGGGCGTGGCCTCGGCGGCGAGTTGTTCCAGTGCTGCCTGCTGCCGGCGCCCGGCTTCCAGTTCCTGCTCCACCACCGCCCGGCGGGCCTTGAGGGCCGCCTCATCCGCCACGTCCTGCTCCAGTGAGCTCTGCTCACGGACCAGATCATCGGCCAACAGCCGTGCGCGGGCGTCGCGGACATCGAACTGGACCCGCTGGGCACGGCGCGCCACGTCAGCCTGCTTGCCAAGCGGCGTGAGCTGCCGCCTGATCTCGCCCGTCAGGTCGCTCAGGCGCTGCAGGTTCGCCTGCATGGCCTCCAGCTTGCGGACTGTCTTTTCCTTGCGGCGGCGGTGTTTGAGGATCCCGGCGGCTTCCTCGATGAAACCGCGGCGGTCCTCCGGCGTGGCATGCAGGACCTTGTCGAGCTGTCCCTGGCCCACAATGACATGCATTTCCCGGCCCAGGCCCGAATCGGAGAGCAGCTCCTGGATGTCGAGCAGGCGGCAGCTTGCCCCGTTGATGGCGTATTCGGATCCGCCGGTGCGGAACAGGGTCCGTGAGATGGTGACTTCGCTGTACTCAATGGGCAGGGCCCCGTCAGCGTTGTCGATGGTCAGGGAAACGTGGGCCCGGCCCAGCGGCGGCCTTCCGGACGTCCCGGCAAAGATGACGTCTTCCATCTTGCCGCCCCGCAGGGTTTTGGCTCCCTGCTCCCCCATCACCCAGGACAGTGCGTCCACCACATTGGACTTCCCGGAACCGTTTGGTCCCACCACGGCCGTGACTCCGGGCTCGAAGTCGAACGTCGTTGCCGACGCGAACGACTTGAATCCCCGGACGGTAAGGCTCTTGAGGTGCAAGGTGGTTCGGATCTCCTGCTCGGCGGACCGGGCCCGCTGTTCATCGGAAATATGATTCGGACGGGCTCGGGTGTTTGACGGCCTGGTTTCATGCAGGCCCGGTGTCCGGGGGACGGTCCCGGCTACATACAATCTACTGCGGGGCTGCGACAATTCCGCGCAGATCCTTTCGAAGCTGCCGCAGACACCGCTGGCAGCATGTGCGGGAACTGGCCCGCACCGGGCATAGTTAAGCACTTGGGCTTGTGCCGGATGATGCGGTCAACCTCCGGAGCGCAGGACGGACACGAACAGGGGCTTGTTTTGACAGGGAATGCAACATTCCGGCACGGGAACACCGCATTGCTGGCGGTGAGCAGCGTCGAAGCTCCGAAGATCGTCAGTTCCGCGGATTTCGACCGGAGGCTGGCTCCAACCCTGCGGCGGCTGAAGTTTCCGCCCAAGCTGCTTGAACGGGTCGCGGGCATCACGCACCGGCGGTGGTGGGCCCCGGGGACCTCGTTCGACGACGCCGCCATCGAGGCCGGGGCGAAGGCCCTGGCCGAGTCCGGCGTCGAAGCGTCGGAGGTGGGCCTGCTGATCAACACGTCGGTCACGCGGCGCAGCCTCGAACCGTCTGTCGCGGTGAAGATCCATCACGGACTGAGCCTGCCGTCGTCGGCCATGAACTTCGACCTGGCCAACGCGTGCCTGGGCTTCGTCAACGGCATGACACTGGCGGCGAACATGATCGACTCCGGCCAGATCAAGTACGCGATGATCGTCAACGGCGAGGACGCCCAGGCCACGCAGGAGGCAACACTGGCCCGGCTGCAGCGGCCTGAAACCACCCGCGAGGACTTTGGCCGCGAGTTCGCCACGCTCACCCTGGGGTCGGGCGCCGCCGCTGCCGTTCTCGGCCCGGCGGACCAGCACCCCGGGGGGCACCGGATCGTCGGCGGTGTGATGCGCGCCGGCACTGAACACCACGAGCTGTGCGTGGGCGGCATCGACGGCATGGCCACCGACACCAAGGGCCTGCTCGACGGCGGCCTCCAGCTCGTGGTCGACGCCTGGCGGGAGGCCAAGCCGGAGTGGGACTGGGGCTCCATGGACCGCTACGTCACGCACCAGGTCAGCAATGCCTATACCCAGGCCATCATCGAGGCAATCGACCTCGATCCGGACAAAGTGCCCATCACGTTCCCGCACTGGGGCAACGTGGGCCCCGCGTCCCTCCCCATGACCCTCGCTGCCGAAGCGCAGACTCTCGTGGCCGGGGACCGCGTGCTGTGCATGGGCGTCGGCTCCGGCCTGAACACCGCCCTGATGGAAATCGTTTGGTAGCCGCCGACTGGCCCGGCGTGGACCCCGAGTGGTCGCGCGAAATCGACGTGGCTTCCACCTCCGCCAGCGGATGAGCCCGGAACCGTGCGCCGCTGGCACCTGCTCGACAACGGGCCACAGCTCTCACGCCGTGGCCTGACTCCTGCCGGCACCCTGCTGTGCGTGCACGGCAACCCGACCTGGTCCTTCCTGTGGCGGACCCTGCTGGCCGCCGGATCCGACCCCGCCCATCCGTGGCGTGTGGTGGCGGTGGACCAGCTGGACATGGGTTTCTCCGAACGCACCGGCACCTTCCGCCGCCTGGCGGACCGGATCAACGATCTGGGCGACCTCACCGCCGCCCTGGACCTGGATGGGCCGGTCATCACCGTCGGCCACGACTGGGGCGGCGTGATCAGCCTCGGCTGGGCCCTGGCGCATCCGCAGCAGCTCGCCGGGGTGGTGCTGACCAACACCGCCGTCCACCAGCCCGCCGGCTCCCGCATCCCGCCGGCGCTGCGGCTTGCCCTGCACCCTGCCGTGCACCGCTGGGGAACCACGACGTCGGACACCTTCCTGCGGGTGACGCACGCCCTGGCCCACCCGCCGCTGGCCGCGGAGGTCCGCAGCGCCTTCATGGCCCCGTACCGCAGTGCCGACCGCCGGGCCGGCGTGGGGAACTTCGTCGCTGACATTCCGGCGGACCCGTCCCATCCCAGCTTCCCGGCACTCAGCCGCGTCGCCGAAGGGCTGCGCGGGCTGAGGGTTCCGGCCCTGATGCTGTGGGGCCCGCGGGACCCGATCTTTTCTGACCGGTACCTCAAGGACCTCATCGGCCGGCTGCCGCACGCGAAAGTGCACCGCTTCGAAGGGGCCGGCCATCTGGTCGCTGAAGACCGGGACATCGCCTCCCCCGTCTTCGAGTGGCTTGCCGGGCTCGGCCGAGACAGCGGCACCTGGCCATCAGCGGACAGACGCCCCGACCGACGGCTCTGGACCCGCCGGGCCAGGCTGGCCGGGGCTGCCGCAGGCCGGCACCAGTGATCCCGCCCCTGTGGGCACCGCTCACCGAGCTGGCAGCGGACCGGCCGGAGGGGACACCGCCGTCGCGGAAATGGGCGCGGACGGCAGCGTCTCCCGCTCGCTCAACTGGCGGGAGCTGGAACAGAACGTCGCCGCCCTCGCGGCGGGGCTGACGGGAAGCCGGCGTAGGCCATGGCAGCCGGGTGAGCCTGATGGTGCCGCCGGGTGTGGACCTGACCGTGGTCCTCTATGCCTGCCTGCGGCTCGGCGCGGTGGTTGTTGTGGCCGACGCCGGCCTGGGCACCGCGTGGCCTGAGCCGCGCCGTGAAGGGCGCCACCCCCGATTTCCTCATCGGAATCGACAAAGCGCTGGCGGCTGCCTCGGTGCTCGGCTGGCCGGGACGGCGCATCAGTGTGCGGGACCTGCCGGCCGCCCGCCGCCGCCTCCTGGCGGTCGAAACCTCCCTCGCCGCCCTGGCCCGCCGCGGACGCAGCCTCGCAGGACCCGGAGCTCGCACGCCGGGTCCGGACCGGCCCCGGACCCGGACGCCGCCGCCGCGGTGCTCTTCACCTCCGGCTCCACCGGTCCTGCCAAGGGCGTGCTGTACACCCACCGGCAGCTGGCCGCGATGCGGGATACGGTGGCCGCGACGCTCGGGATCCGTCCGGGCGCACGCCTGGTGGCGGGTTTCGCGCCGTTCGCCCTGCTGGGACCGGCGCTCGGAGCGGTTTCGGTGACGCCCGCCATGGACGTCACCGCGCCCCGCACCCTGACGGCCAGCGCGCTGGCGGACGCCGCCGCGGCCATTGACGCCACCGTGGTCTTCGCCTCGCCCGCGGCGCTGCGCAACGTCCTTGCGACCCAGGGCGGCCTGAGCCGCGCCGGGCACCACGCCCTGGGGCGCGTGGAGCTGCTGCTCTCCGCCGGCGCGCCCGTCCCCGAAGCCCTCCTCGCGGACGTGCAGCAGCTGCTGCCCCGGGCCTCGCTGCACACCCCGTACGGGATGACCGAGGCGCTGCCCGTCACCGACATCAGCCTCGAAGAGATCCGTGCCGCCGAGGCGGACGCCGGCGCAGGGGCAGTGGCGGGTGCCGGCAACGGCGTGTGCGTGGGCCTGCCCGGTGCCCTGGCGCGCGGGTCGCCGTCGATCCCGCTTCGACCCGACGGCAGCGCACCCGGGAACAACCCTGTCACGGACACCGGAGTGACCGGTGAGATCCTCGTCAGCGCCCCGCACGTGAAGGACGCCTACGACAGGCTCTGGCTGACCCAGCGGGAGAGCGCCCGCACGGCCGGCTGGCACCGCACCGGCGACGTTGGGCACTTCGACGCCGCCGGCCGGCTGTGGGTGGAGGGACGCCTCGCGCACATCGTCACGGCGCCGGGTTCTGTGGTGACGCCCGTGGGCGCCGAGCAGGCCATCGAACGCCTGGACGACGTCGGGCTGGCCGCAGTCGTCGGGGTCGGTCCGGCCGGGACCCAGGCCGTCGTCGCCGTCGTCGAGACCGTGCCTCGTGCCCGCCGGGCCGGACCCGCCGCGCCACAGCTCGCCGGGCGTGTCCGCGAAGCGGCCCGTCAGGCCGGCGTCAGCGTCTCCGCCGTGCTCGTCGTCCCCGCCCAGCCCACCGACATCCGCCACAACGCCAAGATCGACAGGACCCGCCTGTCCCGCTGGGCGTACGGCGGTGCTGGCCGGCGGCCGGCCGGGCACGCCGTGAGGGTCCTCGTCACCGGCGCCAGCGGCCTGCTCGGCGGGGAAGTCGCCCGGCTGCTGGTGCGGCAGGGCCACGACGTCACCACGTTCCAGCGCCGTCCCTCGGGTGTCGACGGCGCCAGGGACCTCTCCGGGTCCGTTGCGGACGACGACGCCGTCCGCAGCGCCGTCGCCGGCGCCGAGGGCGTCATCCACCTGGCCGCGAAGGTCTCCTTCACCGGCCGCGCCGCGGATTTCGACGCAGGTCAACGTCGAAGGGACGCGCCGCCTGCTCCGTGCCGCCCGCGCGGCCGGGGTGCGGGACCTGGTGTTCGTCTCCTCCCCGTCCGTGGCCAACTCCGGCGCCGCCATCGCCGGTCTGGGCGCCGAGCCGGCAGACCCGGCCCGCGCGCACGGCGACTACTCCCGCACCAAGGCCGAGGCCGAACTGCTGGCGCTGGCCGCGGACTCGCCGGAATTCCGGGTCGCGGCGGTGCGCCCGCACATCGTCTGGGGCCCCGGTGACACGCAGCTGGTGGAACGGGTCCTGGCGCGTGCCGGCCGTCGGCCGCCTGCCGCTGCTCGATGCCGGCGCCGCCCTGATCGACACCACCTACGTGGACAACGCCGCCTCGGCCATCGTCGCCGCGCTGGACCGCATGGAGCACATCCACGGCCGGGCGCTTGTGGTCACCAACGGCGAACCCCGCCCTGTCGGCGAGCTGCTGGCGGGCATCTGCGCCGCGGGCGGCGTGCCCGCGCCGTCGTGGACGGTGCCGGGCAGGCTGGCGCGGGCGGCGGGATCGGTGGTGGAGAAGCTCTGGACCCGGGCCGGCCGGGAAGACGAGCCGCCGATGACCAGATTCCTCGCCGAGCAGCTCTCCACCGCCCACTGGTTCGACCAGCGCGAGACCCGTGAACTCCTTGACTGGACCCCCGCCGTCTCGCTTGACGAGGGCCTGGCGAGGCTGGCGGAACACTACGGTACGGCGTCAACGGGCCGGGTTTCGCCCAGGTTGTGAACGTCACAGTGATGATCGTCCTGGCCACAAATTGTGGTTTCGCGGCGCTCGGGCTCCCCTACCAGGGTCCGTTCCGCGGGCGCGGCTGACACACCGGGCGGGTGCAGGACTGGCGGTTCATGAGCGTTCTGCGGGTTTCCACAGACTTCGGCGCAGGCGCGCCAATCGCCTTGTTGCGTGTTTGTGGGGACCCTAGAATCGCTGCATCAGGGTTGCTATGTGTTGCTTAGCTTGGTGGTCTCTCACGGGTCTTCGGACCGGTTCCAGCCAAAGCTAAATCCATCACCGGTGCAGACGGTGCGGAGGCAGCACAGGCTTATCAGCCCTGCGGACAACTGAATGTCTTGGTTTGGCTGCCCCAGGGGGGAGCAGCAATGGCCCGAAGCAACTCGCTGCGGGCCTGCTTCGCAACAGCGTACTCAATCCAGGAGTTCATATGCCCGCATACCCAGCCGAGCGTTCCCTGAAGCCCCTGCGGCGGATCGTCGTGGTGGTGACTCTCGCGCTTGTAGCTGCGCTGTTGCCTGCCGGTCTCCCTGCGAATTTTCTCACCAGTGCGTGGGCTGCGGACCCGTGTGCTCCCTTGATTAACGCCATCGCGTGCGAGAACTCGAAGCCCGGAAGCCCCGCCTCGGAGTGGGACATTTCCGGACCGGGCGATTCCGACATACAGGGCTTCGCCACCGAAATGAGTGTCAATGCAGGGCAGCCTATCCGGTTCAAGGTGGACACCAACGCCGCCAACTACACCATTGGCATCTACCGGACCGGCTGGTACCAGGGCTTGGGCGCCCGCAAAATCGCCGATGTGACCCCGTCCGCCTTGCGGCAGACCCAGCCACAGTGCCGCACCGACGTCAGCACTGAGCTCTATGACTGCGGCACCTGGGCTGTCTCAGCCACATGGCAGGTTCCCGCGACCGCAGTCTCGGGCGTGTACATTGCCCTCCTGACACGACCGGACAATGGAGGCCAAAGCCACATCACGTTCATTGTCCGGAATGATGCGAGCCACTCGGATATCGTCTACCAAACATCTGACACCACATGGCAGGCCTACAACAGCTACGGCGGGTCCAACTTCTACGAAGGGGCCGCCAACGGCCGCGCCTACAAGATCAGCTACAACCGGCCCTTCAACACCAGGGGCGGACCGGACGGCCGGGACTTCTACTTCAGCAACGAATACCCGCTCGTGCGTTTCCTCGAGAAGAACGGCTACGACGTCAGCTACATCAGCGGACTGGACACCGATCGCAGTGGCGGCCTTCTGCTCAACCACAAAGTATTCCTGTCGGTGGGGCACGATGAATACTGGTCGGGTGCTCAGCGCGCCAATGTGAAAGCGGCCCGTGACGCCGGCGTGAACCTCCAGTTCCTCTCCGGGAACGAGATGTACTGGCGCACCCGCTACGAGCCGTCCGCCGTGGACGGAGCTGCGTACCGAACCATCACCTCGTATAAGGAGACCTGGGCCGGCAGCAAAATCGATCCCAGCAATGAATGGACCGGCACCTGGCGGGACCCGCGATTTGCCTCGCAAGCCAATGGCGGCGGTCTACCTGAAAACGGCCTGACCGGCACCCTGTACATGTCGAATTTCACTGATCTGCCCATTACGGTCAGCGCCGCGGAAGGCAAGTCGCGGCTATGGCGCAACACGCCACTCGCCACGCTCGCGGCTGGAGCAACTGCCCAGCTTGCTCCCCACACAGTGGGCTATGAATCCAACGAAGACCTGGATAACGGGTTCCGGCCCGCCGGGCTCATCCGCCTGTCAACAACGACAGGCCCCGTCGAGCAGTACCTCCAGGACTACGGGAACACGGTCAAAGCCGGAACAACTACCCATAACACCACGCTGTACCGTGCGCCCAGCGGGGCCCTGGTGTTTTCCGCCGGCACCGTCCAGTGGACCTGGGGCCTTGACCAAGAGCATGACGGCCCGGGAGCACCAGCGGATCCCAGGATGCAGCAGGCACAAGTGAATCTGCTGGCCGACATGGGTGCCCAGCCGGGGACCCGTGACCCTGCGCTTGCGCCTGCCACCGCCAGCACCGATCTGACAGGTCCGACTGTCACCATCTCCTCGCCCGCCCAGGGAGCAACTGTTCCGCATGGCGCCAGCGTCACGGTCACCGGAAGTGCCGCTGACGCCGGCGGCATCGTTTCCGGTGTCGAAGTGTCAACCGACGGCGGAACCACATGGCACCCCGCCCAGGGAAAGCAGAACTGGACACATACCTATATCCAAAAAGGCCTGACGTCCGCCAGCATTCAGGTCCGCGCCATTGACGACAGCGCCAATATCGGCGCCCCGTCAACGCGCAGCCTCACGCTGACCGGCCCCTACACAGTCTTCGGACCCAGGTTCCCGCCGTGGCCGATTCCGGGGATGGCGGAGCGTATGAGCTCGGCATGAAGATCACGCCCACGGTGGATGGCTTCATCACCGGGGTGCGGTTCTATAAGAGCACCGCAAACACCGGAACCCATGTTGGGTCGCTGTGGAATTCCACCGGCACGCGTATGGCGAGTGCAACGTTCACGGCGGAAACGGCCTCCGGCTGGCAGAAGGTCCTCTTTCCCCAGCCGGTTGCCGTTGTCGCCGGCCAAACCTACACAGTGTCCTACACGGCGCCCCGGGGACACTACGCCAGCAAGGACTACCAATGGGACAGCTTTGGCTTCACCGATCCACCCCTGACCGTTGCCGGAGGCTTCGGCAGCCCACCCGCCGGGGTCTACGGCAGCCCGGACTACTACCCGACAAGCAGCTACGGCAACGGAAACTACTTCGTCGATGCCGTCTTTGACACAACCGACAGCACGCCGCTGACTGCCTCGGGGCATTGGCCCCTGGGCGGGTCGTCGAGCGTTCCGCAGTCCACCACAGTGGGAGCTGTCTTCTCCAAACCAGTGACAGCTTCGAGCGTCCAGCTGAAGCTCACTGCCAACGGCGGGGCCGACGTCCCAGGAGCGACCAGTTACGACGCCGTCACCCGGAAAGTGACGTTTACTCCCACAGCCAGCCTGGAATTGGCCACCACTTACACGGCCACTCTTAGTGCCACTGCCTCCAGCGGCGGTGCCGTGACCGCGGGTGGAACGTGGTCCTTCACCACAGTCGCCTATCCGCCGGTGCCGGGAACGTGCCCGTGCAGCTTCTATGACGACTCCGTACTCCCGGGCATCCAGGAAATCAGGGACGGCGTACCGCTGACCCTTGGCATTCGGTTCTCCAGCACCAGCGAAGGCACGGTGACCGGCGTTCGCTTCTACAAGTCGGCAGGAAATACGGGTACGCACACGGGAACACTGTTTACGGCCTCAGGCCAACAGCTGGCCACTGTGACGTTCGCTAATGAAAGCACCTCCGGTTGGCAGACCGCGTACTTCAACCAGCCTGTGGGCATGACCGCCAACACGGAGTACATCATGGCCTACAAGACCACTACCGGCACGTATTCAGCGACAGTCAATGGATTTGGGTCAGGCCTCAGCGCAGGTAACCTGAGGGCATCTTCCGACGCCGGCGCCTACTCGTACTCCAACGACTTCCCGAACGTCCGTTCATCGGCAAGCTACTTGGTGGATGTTGTAGTCCAGTACCCGGATCCGCCATTCACCGCCGCCGCCCAGTCGCCGCTTCCCGGCTCCTCAAGCGTGGCCCTGAACAGCACGGTGTCGGCTGTCCTCTCCAAGCCGGTAACCGCGTCCACCGTGAAGGCCACCCTCACCGGACCGGGCACCACCCCTGTGCCGGGAACCACGGCCTTTGACGCCGCGACTGCCAAAGTGACGTTTACGCCATCCGCGCCGTTGGCTGCCGGCACCACTTACACGGCAACCGTGACGGCCACCTCCACAACCGGCCAACAACTCAGCGCAGGCGGCTCCTGGACCTTCACCACCGTCCCGCCGCCGCGGACCGAAGGAACCTGCCCCTGCACGCTCTACCAGGACACGGTGACACCAACCGTGATGGAGTACAACGACGGAATTCCGCTGGTCCTTGGCGTCAGGTTCGCGAGCTCTGCCGCCGGCACCATCACCGGCGTCCGCTTCTACAAGGCAGCCGGGAACACCGGCACACACACCGGCACCCTCTTCACCGTAACAGGGCAGCAGCTCGCCACCGTAACCTTCACCGGGGAAACCTCAGCGGGCTGGCAGACTGCGACCTTCAGCCAACCGGTGGCCATCGCGGCCGACACAGAATATGTTGCCGCTTACAGATCACCAACGGGCAAGTACTCGGCCACGCCCGGAGGTTTCGCTTCAGGATTCACCAGCGGGCCGCTCCGTACAGCCGGCGGCTCCGGCTCATTCTCCTACAGCGGCGACTTCCCGTCGTCGGAATCCAACTGCCAGCTATCTGGTTGATCTGGTGTTTGACCAGGCCGGCGGTACGCCGCCGCCGCCGCCCGCGCCGGCGCCATCCCCGGAGCCCCTGACTGTCACAGCCCAGTCGCCGGCGCCGAACGCCACCGGTGTTGCACTGAGCGCAAAGCCGGGCCTGACACTGTCCTCAGCTGTCCAGCCCGGATACTCCCTGGTGCTTTCCGCGGGAGGGACGAACGTGGCCGGTTCGTCGGCGCTTTCCGCGGATGCCCGCACCATTACCTTTAGCCCTGCGCAGCCGCTCCCTTCGAATACCCAACTGACCGCGAGCGCCAGCAATGTCGTTTCCACAACCGGCGCCGCGCTCGCTCCCACGTCGTGGCAGTTCACGACCGTCACGGCGGCGCCGCCCACCCAGACCCTGTTTCCGTCTTCGGTCCCCCAAGTCGCCACCGCAACGGAAACCCGCGCCATCGAACTGGGCACCGCCTTCCAGACAACTGCCGCAGGCGTGGTCAGTGCACTTCGCTTCTACAAGGGCCCCAGCAACACAGGCGTCCATACCGGATCTCTCTGGGATCCGGCCGGCGCCCGGCTTGTCCGGGTGACCTTCACCAACGAAACCGCCAGCGGGTGGCAGACTGCGGTGCTGGCCACCCCCATCCGGTTAACGGTTGGTGCCACCTACGTTGTTTCCTACAACGCGCCGGTGGGACGCTACTCGTACACGGCCAACTTCTTCACCCAGGTCTGGTCGAGCGGCGTCCTCCGAGCTCCCACCAGGAACGGGCTCTACCGGTTTGGGTCAGGAACAGCAGTCCCTAACCGGACAGACAGGGCCACCAACTACTTCGTCGACGTGGTGTTCGCGCCGGACCCGGCCATCTGACGTGGTTCACAGGCCGGCAGCAGGGATGTTCCCTTGCTGCCGGCCTTACCTGTGCGTTGCGGATCCACCCCGCACGAGTTGATGTCGGGCACTGTGAAGTGGACCTCCGCGGTGGAGCAGGACCTGTGCGAAGACCGGCTCCATAACTGCGGGCGGTGCCTGCCGCTCCATGGCAGTGTCGGTAACACGCTCGAAGCTGAGCTATTGCGACGCCGGTGATTTCGCTCCGTCTTCGACGACCGCTGACCACTGCCAGCCGGTCAGCCAGACAGCCAGTCCACACCAGTGCGACCACAACGGTGGGGTTCACAAGTAGCCAACGCAGGGACAAGGGACGGTGTTAGCGAACCACCGACGGAGACCAGGCGTGTTCGATGAAGAGTGACGGCCGGGAATCCTGGTTGACCGCGAGTTGCCAGACGTCGCTGTCGCCGGCAGCCCCTTCCCGCGGCAGTCCATACAGGAGCGTGTTGTCGTCCAGCCATTCAACCTGGTCATCAACATTCCGTGTCTCGGTAAGGAGAAGCTCGTTGCCCGTGGAGATGTCCAGGACGGCGATGTTCCAGTGCGGTGTCATACTGCCGGCCATGTTCTTCTTGAAGGCAATCCGTTTTCCGTCAGGAGAGACAGACGGACATTCGACACCGTCGTGGACGGCCGTGAGCTTGCGGGAGGAGACGCTTCCCTTGACCAGCCAGGTTCGGCCGTTCGATGCCGCGGTGGCATAGAAGGAATCTGATTGACCCGGCAGAAAAGTCACTCCCCAGATATTCCTGTCCGCGGGAGTGACCTGCGCTCCGTTGATCCACAGGGCGAAGTCCTCGAGGCTGCCCGTACCGGGGCCACCGTCCATGGGATTGATCACCGTCTCAGTGGAAAATCCCGTTCCGGCATACGAGTGCCCGCTCACAAATACGGTTGTTGAGGCGACAGTTCCGGTTTCATCAAGCCTTGTACGGCTCGGGATCCCGGGCAGCGCCCAGCTCCGAATCTCTGTCCAGTTCCTGTCATAAGTGGCCGCCTCGAAGCTCGTCACGAGGCCGCGGTTGGTCCTTAGGCAGATCACTTGCCCGGATGTCCCGTAGACGCGGTCGCAGGCCGCGCCGCCCACCGTCCTGTCTCCTTCGGGGGCGGACAGGAGGACTGTCGCGGCATGGCCATAGCCCTGGCCGGAGGCGGTATTGCGGAAGAGGACAAACGGCTCTTCCGGAAGGGCCGAACGGCCGGTCGCAATGTCAGCCGCGGATGCCGCGAGGCTGGCATCCTGGAACCGTTGGAAGGCTTGAGCTGCATATATTCCGGCGCCGGCAACCACGATGACGGTTACCACCAGCAGGATGACCCAACGGAGTTTGCCCTCAGCCCCCCATCCGCGCTGACTCATGCCGCGCGCTTCTGGTGCCCGATCCCGCGAAGGATGAACGGAGACGCTACAACGGCGGCCGTCAACAGGCAGCCAACCACAATCATCGCCGTCGTGGGACCTACAGCGAACCACAGAACACCGAATCCGGCGGAAGCGGTCATGCGGCTCACCGCCACCACGGTCTGCGCCGCACCGATCCCCGTGGCGAGCCTTTCTGGTGGCGTGAGCTGGCTGGCGAGTGCAGCCAGGACCCCATCCGTAGCCGCGTAGAAGCCGCCAAGTAGGACAAGGCAGACGAGGGTCGGGCCGATTCCCGCAAACGGCATAGCGGTGAGCAGGTAGCAGGCGAGAAGTGCCCCGTGACCTGCGATAAACACTTTGGCCTTGCCCCACCGGTCGGCGAGCCTGCCCAGCGGTATGGCCAGTGCAAGGAACACGACGTTTGTGCCCACATACAGGAGCGGGAACCACTGGACGGCGAATGAGTTCTTGTCCTGCAGCACGAGATAGATAAAGCCGTCTCCCACAGTAAGCAGCCCCAGGAGCCCGGCAACCACAAGCAGCCGCCCAAGGCCCGGCTCCCGGAGCATGCGCCAGCGGAAAGTAAATGCCGGAAGTTTCGGCATGCCCGTATCCGAACGAATCCTTCCGGCACGCAGATCGGGAACGAGCAACGCCAGCACGGCCACGCCAATGACTGCGAATGCCAGCGACACCACAAAGACCGTCAAGTAACCGTTGGGCATGAGCATAAGGATGAAGAACGCCAACAGGGGCCCGCTGGCGGCGCCGATATTGTCGAGCATCCTGTGGACCCCAAAATGCCTTGCCAGATGCTCAGGCTGCGCCGACACCGTGATCAGCGCGTCACGGGGAGCTGTGCGGATGCCCTTGCCGATCCGGTCGCCGGTGATGATCGCCGTCAGCGACCAAAAGCCTCCGGCAAACAGGAAGCCAATCCGGGCAGCCATCGAGAGCCCGTAACCCGCGAGGGCAACACGCTTGGGATGGCCCATCCGGTCCGAGGCCCACCCCGCCGCAATCCTGACCAGCGCACTTGCTCCCTGATTGATGCCGTCCAGAACACCAAAGGCGACAACGGAGAGGCCCAGGAACCCCGTGATGTACAGGGGAAGGATTGCGGCAACTGATTCGGAGGAGATGTCGGTGAACATACTGACAACGCCGAGCCAGAGGATGGTGCGCGAGAGTCTGAACCGCGCTACGGGCTGGCGGGTACTGCCGCCGTCGGCCACTTGCTCGTCCTTCTTGCCGCCATTGCGGTCCGATACGGAGATGTACATCAGCTGCTCCTGTTACGCATGGAGGCTGCCTAAAAGTGTGAACCGCGTACTTCCGGTCCCCGTCGTCGTAATCGCGACCGTCACGGTGTCAGTCCCGCGTGACAGCCGAAGCGACTGCCGGCCGTCCGCTGCCGTCGCCGCTTCGGACTGAAAGCCCAGCGCCAGGAGGCTCTGCTGGAAATGACCCTTCACCTGTGCAGCGCTCAGCTCCACCACACCATCGGCAGTGATCTGAAGCGTGCGCTCCGTGGAGCTCACGCTCGTAGACACCACTACCGTCCGCTCGGGGAAGGTGACCACGTTGACCGGGAAGCCATCGACCACCTTGCCCTGGGCCGACCCCGAGGCAGGCAACGGTGCTCTGATCAGGGCGGCTGGTTTTGAAGGCATCGGCAGGCCGGTTGGTGCGGCACTGGCCGGGGGCGGAACTTCCAGGACCCGGGGTCCCGCCGGATCCGACGCGGCTGGCGAAGAAGTCCCTCCCGCGTCCACACCGGACGGCGATTCTTTGCCCTTTCCAGCTCCGGCGGTGCTGCCGGCAGCCGTCTCGGAAGGATGCGGCGTGCCACTGTCCAATGGGCTTGCACCGGGGCCCGCCGCGGGTGGTGCCTCGCTTGCCGGGGTCACCTGATCAAGCACCACGGCCGTACCGCCTAAGGCGACAGCTGCAATAATTCCGGCGAGTACCAGTTTCTTCGCGATCATGGCTCCGCCACAGCCACCGCGGTGAGAACGCCCCAGACTTTCATGGGCTCAGTCTGCCAACGGAATCCACATTGCGGAACCGCAGAATCCGCAGACTTTTGTCCGCGCCCCTACCAGCGTCCGTTGCGCGGGCGCGGCTGGCACACCGGGCAGGTGTAGGAGGAACGGTTCATGAACTGCTCGCGGCGGATCGTGGAGTTGATTCCGACGGCGGCGCACCGGTGGCAGGGCTGCCCTTCCCTGCCGTATGCATTCAGGGAGCGGTCGAAGTAGCCAGAGGCTCCGTTCACGTTGACGTACAGCGAATCGAAGCTGGTCCCGCCGGCGGCGAGCGCATCAAGCATGACCTCACGGGCGGACGTGAGAATGCGTTCAGCGTCGGCCCGGCGCAGTTTATCTGTGGGGCGGGCGTAATGCAGGCGGGCCCGCCAGAGTGCCTCGTCGGCGTAGATGTTGCCGATTCCCGAGACCAGTCCCTGATCCAGGAGGGCGCGCTTGAGGCCTGTCCTGCGCTTTTTGAGCCGGCTATAGAATACGTCGAAGGAAAACGCCGGATCCAGCGGGTCGCGGGCGATATGGGCTGCCTCTGCGGCAATGAGGGGAAGCGGAGACTCGGCGAGGCCGCCGGGGCCACCGTCGTCCGTAGGGACCAGGTCCGTCACGAACAGTCCGCCGAAAATGCGCTGGTCCACAAAGCGGAGCTCATCCGGCATGCCCGCGCTTGGGCTCAGCCGAAGGCGGACTTTCAGGTGCTTTTCGTCCGGTACCGACGGTCCCTGCATCAGCAGCTGGCCGCTCATACCCAGGTGCGCCATGAGGGCGACGGTGGGTGCACGGGAAGCCGTGGCCGTATCTGCGGCTTCCCGCAGGGGCATCCACAGGAACTTTCCGCGCCGCACCACATCGACAACCGTGGCGCCTTGGAGGTTGCCCACGAAATCCTCAGTGCCCAATGCATGACGACGGAGGGAACGTGGGTCCAGTACATCCACTGACAAGATGGTCCGGCCACGGAGCCAGCTCACCAGCCCGCGGCGGACCACTTCAACTTCAGGCAGTTCGGGCAAAGCTTGGCCTAGACGCCGGGAGCGGCGTCGGATGAGTCGCCCGCCGCGGCTGATTCCTTGGTTCCGGAAAGCACGCGCCAGGCGTCCGCTGCAGCTTCCTGCTCGGCTTCCTTCTTGGAGTGGCCCGAGCCATTGCCGTACGGCTTGCCGCCGATGTTCAGGACAGCCTTGAAGGTACGGGCATGATCGGGACCGGCTCCCTCAACTGCATAGAAGATGGTGCCGAGCTGCCGGCTGGCGGCCAGCTCCTGGATGCTGGTCTTCCAGTCGGTTCCTGCGCCGAGGGCGGCCGCGTCCTTCAGGAGCGGGCCAATCAGGCGCATGACCAGCTGGCGGGCGGTCTCGATGTCGTTGGACACGTAGGTGGCACCGATGAGTGCTTCCATGGTGTCCGCCAGGATGGAAGCCTTGTTCTTGCCCTCGGTGAGCTTTTCTCCCTGTCCAAGGTAGATATACTCCCCGATGCCGAGGCTTCGGCCGATGCCGGCGAGCGCGCGCGTGCTGACCACGGCAGAACGCCGTTTGGCCAAGTCGCCTTCGGGCAATGTGGGGTTGTCCCGGTACAGGGCATCGGTCACGGAGAAGCCCAGGATGGAGTCCCCGAGGAACTCGAGCCGCTCGTTGGTGGGGATGCCGCCGTTTTCGTAGGCGTAGGAACGGTGCGTCAGAGCAAGACGAAGCGTCCCGGCGTCAATAGTGACACCGAGACGCTTCAGAAGCTCTTCAGTTGAAGACATCATGTCAGCCTAAGGGCCGATTAGACGTCTGCGACCTTGCGGCCCTTGTACTCAAGGAACAGCGCAGTGCCAGCCGAGTCGGTAACGACCTTTGCCTGGTGGGGCAGGCTGTAAACAACCTGGCCGTTCTCGACGGTCTTCACCAGGTGGGGGGCAGTTGCCTTCCACTGGGAGCGGCGGGCGCGGGTATTCGAGCGAGACATTTTCCGCTTCGGGACAGCCACGGCTAACTCATTTCTCTCTAGACAAACACGTACAAATCAGTTTTGCCGGTCAGGCTTAGCCAAGTCGGCTAGGGCAGCCCAGCGAGGATCTACGATCTCGTGGTGATGCCCCGGCTCGTCTTCCAGGCGTATTCCGCATTCGGAACAAAGGCCCTGGCAGTCTTCCCGGCACACCGGCTGGAACGGCAGCATGGTTACAACTGCGTCCCGCAACACCGGCTCAAGATCGATCAGATCGTGCTCGACTCGACGTTGCTCTTCTTCGTCTTCTTCATCCGAAAGCAGAACGCCCTCGTAGAAGAAAAGTTCTTGCACATTGACCTCAAGGTCATACGCAAGGGGATCCAGGCATCGGCCGCATTCGCCAGTTACTTCGGCAATCGCGGTTCCTGATACCAGAATTCCTTCGTGTACGGCCTCAAGCCTCAGATCCAGCTCGATATCCGAGCCTTCCTGAACGCCAATAAGTGCCACACCAAGATCACCTGGTGCGGGTACATGTTCTTTCAGTGTCCGCATGCTGCCCGGGCTGCGCCCGAGATCCTTGACGTCGAACGCCAAGGGCGAACTAGCATTCTCGTTTAATGAGAACTCCTGTTGAACATATGACCGACGTACCATCTTAGCCTGAAGAGCCGCGGGGACTCAAACCAGGCGGCGGACAGCCGTCGAAGTACCGGACTAGCCTACCCCTTCGGGAGCTGACCTGGTGGCGGCTCGCCCGCGAGCAGCCTTTTTTGCACCGACCGGGGCACATAGTCGGAGACGCTGCCGCCAAGGCCCGCCACTTCCTTGATGAGCGTGGACGACAGGTGGAGGTAATGCGCCTCTGCCGGCAGAAACACGGTTTCCACCCCGCTGAGCTGACGGTTCATGGTGGCCATCGGGAGTTCGTAGTCGAAGTCCGACGACGAGCGGAGGCCCTTAACGATCGCTGACACCCCGCGCTGGCGGCAATATTCCGCCAGGAGGCCCTCCCCCACAGGCTCCACCACAATGCCTTTAAGGGATGCCAGGGTTTCGCGCGCCATGTCGATGCGGTCCCCCAGGCTGAACCTGTACTTCTTGGCATAGTTAGTGGAAACAGCCACAATCACTTCATCAAAAAGGCCCGCAGCACGGGCGATGACCTCGAGATGACCGTTGTGGATGGGGTCAAAGGATCCGGGGCAGACAGCGCGTCTCATGCACCGAACCTACCCCATGGGGCGGCCGGGATACCATGACTGGATGCATCCACCACGGGAACTTTCCATGCCCGCCGCACCGGCTCCGTGGCAGCGCACCGCGGCCGGCGCCAACCTCCTGGGCCCTGCCGGCCAACTGGGCGTCACCATTTTCGAGGAGATGACCACCCTGGCGGCGCAGACCGGCGCCATCAACCTGGGACAGGGATTTCCGGATGAGGACGGACCCGGCGGAAATCAAGGCTGCGGCCGTGGCCGCCATAGGAGCAGGGGCCAACCAGTACGCACCGGGCAAGGGCATCCTGGAACTGCGCGAGGCCGTTGCTGTCCACCAGGAACGGTTCTATGGACTGGCTCCGGACCCGCAAACCGAGGTCATCGTCACTACGGGCGCCACCGAGGCCATCGCGGCTGCCCTGCTGGCGTTCGTCGGGCCGGGTGACGAGGTGCTGACGTTCGAGCCGTTTTATGACTCGTACGGCGCTGTCATCGGGTTGTCCGGCGCCACGCACATCACGGCACCCCTGCTGGCGCCCGACTTTTTCCCGGACCTGGCGGCCCTGGAAGCGGCGTTCACCGACCGCACGCGGGTGGTTTTGGTGAACAACCCGCACAATCCCACCGGTGCGGTCTTTCCGCAGCACGTTCTTCAGCGCGTCGTCGAACTCGCCCGCAAGCATGACTGCCTGATCATCACCGATGAGGTGTACGAGCATCTGACCTTCGGCGCCCGGCACATTCCAGTGGCCACGCTGGCCGGCGCCGCCGACAGGACCATCACCATCTCCTCGGCAGGAAAAACCTTCTCCTTCACCGGCTGGAAGATCGGCTGGCTGACCGGCCCCGAAGAGCTGGTGGCCGCCGTCCGCACCGTCAAGCAATTCCTGACGTACAGCTCCGGCACACCGTTCCAGGCCGCGATTGCGTCGGGCCTGGCACTGCCGGATGAGTTCTACCACGGCATTTCAGCCACCCTGCAGAACAAGCGGGACATCTTGAGCGAAGGCCTCCGCGCCGCCGGCTTCGACGTTTTTACCCCGCAGGGCACGTACTTCGTCAACGTGGACACCGCGCCCCTTGGCATCGCCGACTCCGTGGACCTGGCCCGCCGGCTTCCCGCACTGGTGGGAGTGGCCGCCATCCCCGTCCCTGTGTTCTGTCATCCGGAAGGGGCGGAACGGACCCGCAGCCTGCTCAGGTTCGCGTTCTGCAAAAAGGTGGACGTCCTCGAAGAGGCTGCTGCCCGGCTGGCCACACTCAGTGGAAAGCTGTGATGGCGGATAGCGGCAGCAGCCGGTCCAGCCGGTTCCTGAGGGCCACTGGACAGCACGCAGACATCGAGCCCGATGCCTTCACCAACGGCGCCTACGTCCTCCGGATCGGCGGCGCCGAACAATCCCATGTCAACGTGGCCCACCCGGACGAGATCTTCTACGAGTACCTGCGGCGGATCGGCCACCTGGTTGATCTTGCGGCTCCAGCGGGCCGGCCCATCGCAGCGCTGCACCTTGGCGCCGGGGCGCTGACACTTGCACGGTACATCCAGGCGACGCGGCCTGGCTCTGTCCAGTACGCAGTCGAGCTGGAACGGGAGCTCCTCGATTTCGTCCTGCGTCAGCTCCCCCTGCCGGAGGGAACAGACCTGCACACCATCATCGGCGATGCCCGCGACGCGCTGGCGGAGCTGGATCCGGACCTCGAGTTCGACGTCGTCATCCTGGACATCTTTTCCGGGCCCGAAGCCCCGGCGCACATCGCCTGCACGGAGTTCTACGAGGAGGCCCGCGCACGCCTCAAACCTGAAGGCCTGCTGATCGTCAACGTCGGCGATGAACCTGGCCTCACGCTGGTCCGCAGCCAGGTGGCCGCCATGCGCGGCGCCATGACCGACGTGGCGGCGTTCGCAGAAACCGGCATGTTCGCCGGCCGCTACCCCGGCAACATCATCCTCACCGGCACGCAGACAGCGTGGCCTGAGGGCTGGACCGCCGAACTGACAGCCCGCGGCCCCCACCCTGCCAGGGTTCTGGCGGGCGTGGACCTGGACGCCCTCGCAGACTGAGCCGCGGGCGAGTCGCGGTCCGCGCCTCAGTCTTCCTGCAGCCCGCGTCTCAGGCCCCGCCTGCGGCCTGCCCCTCAACGAGAACGTCCGGGGTGATGGCGTCCGGCACGGCGGGCTCGGCGAACCAGAGCCGGGTTTCGCCGTACTTCTTCTCCGCAAACCGCTCGAGGGCCGCCGGCCAGCCGGGTTCGGGCGAACGCGAGGACCGTTCCACCACCACCAGTGCCGCCGGAGTAAGGTGGTCTGCAAGTTTGGCCAGCACCGCGGCAACCGCAGCCTCATCCAGCGGATAGGGCGGGTCCAGGAAAACGAGGTCCCAGCGGGACTCCGCCGCTGCCCGCTCCAGGAAGGATTCCACTTTGGAGCGGTGTACCGTCACGGCCTTGCGTGCCAGCACGCCGTTGATGAGGTCGGCGTTGCGCTGGCACACAGCGCTTGCCTTGGCATCGAATTCCACCAGGTCAACGGCGTCGGCGCCCCTGCTGCCGCTCTCCACCCCCAGGGCTCCGGAGCCGGCGTAGAGGTCCAGGACGCGGGCACCGGCAATGATCCCGAAGGCATCCAGCCGGGAGAACAACGCCTCCTTGACACGGTCCGTGGTGGGCCTGGTGAGGGAACCGGGGACGCTGATGAGCGGAGTCCCGCCTGCGGCGCCCGCAATGATGCGGCTCATGCCCGCCTACTATCCGCGTTCAAGGAACGCCTCCTTCTCGGGGTTCAGGTATTCGTCGATGGCCTCAGCCAAGCGGGGATGCCGCGCCAGGGACGGGTCTTTGCCCACCACGTCCTGGGCGTCCTGCCTGGCGCGGGCAATGATGTCTTCATGTTCCAGCACGCGCAGCAATTTCAAGGTGGAACGGCCGCCGGACTGCGACGCACCCAGGATGTCGCCCTCGCGCCTGAGCTTGAGGTCCTCCTGGGACAGTTCGAAGCCGTCGGTGGTTGACGCCACGGCGTCCAGCCTGCGCCGGCTCGGGTGTCCGGGTTCCAGGCTGGTGACGAGCAGGCACGTGCCGGGGAAGCCCCCGCGGCCCACCCGCCCACGCAGCTGGTGCAGCTGCGAAATACCGAAGCGGTCGGCGTCGAGGATCACCATCAGGGATGCATTGTGGACGTCGACTCCGACTTCAATGACGGTGGTGGAGACCAGGAGCTTGGTCCGGTTGGCCGTGAAATCAGCCATCGCAGCAGACTTCACCGCGGGGTCCAGGCGGCCGTGCATCGGCCCCAGCGGCACTCCGGCCAGGGCGGGTTCCTGCTGGAGCTGTTCGACGACGGCGGTTACCGACGCGAGTTCGCGTGCGGCGTCGTCGCCGGCCAGGTCAGCCGCGGAAGGTTCCGCCTCCCCCGGACTGAAATCGCCGTCGTCGTCCGTCCCGATCCTGGGGCACACAACAAACACCTGGTGCCCGGCGTCGATCTCTTCCCGTGACCGGGACCAGATGCGGCCGGCCCAGCCCGGGTTTTCGGCGAGGCCCACCACATGGGTGGAAATAGGCGCCCGGCCTGCAGGAAGCTCGTCCAGGACGGAGGTTTCCAGATCGCCGAAGACGGTCATGGCAACGGTCCGGGGAATCGGGGTGGCCGTCATGACCAGCAGGTGCGGCGGCTTGTTGGCCTTCGACCGAAGAACGTCGCGCTGCTCCACGCCGAACCGGTGCTGTTCGTCCACCACGATCAGGCCGAGGTCGTAAAACGCGACGTTGTCGCTGAGCAGGGCGTGGGTGCCGATCACGATCCCGGCCGTGCCTGAGGCGGCGTCCAAGCAGCGCGCGTTTGCGGGCGGCAGCGGGCATGGAGCCGGTGAGGAGGCTGACCTGGACTGCACCTTCGGCGAGGCTGCCCAGCAGCCCGTCCGGGGACAGCATGGGGTCCCGGGACAGTGTGCCCAGGGTCCGGCGGATGGATTCGAAGTGCTGGGCCGCGAGGACCTCGGTGGGCGCCAGGAGTGCGGCCTGCCCGCCGGCGTCCACCACCTGCAGCATGGCGCGGAGCGCCACCAGGGTCTTGCCGGAGCCAACTTCGCCCTGCAGGAGCCTGTTCATGGGGGTGTCCTGCGCGAGTTCGGCTGCAAGGGTTTTTCCCACAGCCGCCTGTCCGGCAGTCAGCGTGAACGGCAGGTGCCGGTCGAAGGCCGTCAGCAACCCATCGGCGGCAGGGCGCCGGGCAGTGGCTTCTTCGGCCGCAAGCTGGGCACGGCGCCGTGCCAGTGCCGCCTGCAGCACGAGCGCTTCCTGGTAGCGAAGACGGTCTTGGGCGCGCTTCCAGTCGGCCTGCGTTTCGGGCCGGTGGATGAGCCGGTAGGCCTCCGCGACCGGCAGGAACTTTTCCCGGCGGGCCACGGCCTCGGGCAGCGGATCGGGCAGCGCCTCCAGATCGACCGTTTGGAGCAGCGTGTCGATCACTTTCTGGATCGACCAGCTGGTCAGCTTGGCCGTGGCCGGGTACACCGGGACGGGCATGGCAGCCAGCTTTTCGGGGTCCACACCGGGCATGTCCGGGTCCTCGTCCAGGAGGTTGAAGTCAGGGTTGGTCAGGCCCAGGGAGGCGCCGTACCGGGTCACCTTGCCGGAGAACATCACGCGCCGGCCGGGCAGGAGTTCGGCCTGTGCCCGGTAGCCGCTGAAGAAGGTGATCTTGAGCGTGCCGTGCCCGCTGCCAGGGCCCACGGAGGCAAGCCGGGGACGGCCATGGGATGCGGCGTCGTCGGTAACGATGACGTCGGTAATGGAGCCGCGGCGCGAGTGCATCTTGCGGGTGCTGTTGGACAGGACCCGCGCAATGAGGGTGACTTCCTCGTCCACGGGCAGCTCATCGATGGGCGTCAGCTCGCCCCGGTTCAGGTAGCGGCGGGGGAAGTAGTTCAGCAGCCCGCCGACGGTGCTGATCTTCAGGTGTTTCTCAATGGCCGAGGCTGACCGTTTTCCGATCAGCCGTTCCAGGCCGAGTTCAAGTTCAGCGCTCATGCCCGTTGGAGCCCACTGGATCTGCTTCAGGGTCACGCGGCAGGGCCAGCTCGCTGACCGTAATGTGCGAGGGTTCCCCCAACGAGCGGATAAGCCGGACTGCAGGTTCGGCCTCAGCCACGTGGACATGGACACGCCAGCGGTAGCTTCCGTCCGGATCAGCGGCGTTGCCCACCTGGCTCATGATGACGGAGTCCCCGATCTCGTCCAGCCGTTGACGGAGGGTGGCTGCGTGCAATGGCGAGAGGCTGATGGTGCACATCACCTCGACGCCGTCGTCGTCGGGCAGGCTGGTGTGGATGTGCGGGTCCTGGACGTCATAGCCGTGCAGCCCGTCCAGGAGTTCGCTCTGCAGCTCTACTCCCAGGACCGCCGAGCGGAGGCAATCGAGGATCAGGAGCATGCCTACTCCTCCTGCATCCACAACGTGCGCTGCCTGCAGGGCGTCCAGCTGGTCCTCGGTGCGGACAACCGCCGCCAGGGCGCCCTCCACCACCGCATCAAGTGCAAGGCCCAGGGCGTGGTTGCTGTCGTCGCCATTCTTCCCGGCGTCCACTGCGGCGGCGGCGCGGGCTGCCGCTTCCATCACGGACAGCATGGTGCCCGGGACGGGGTCGCTCAAGGCGGACCAGGCGCGGATCTGCGCCCGGTTCAGGGCTGCGGCGAGGAGGCCGGACGTGAGCCGGGTATGGCCTGTCAGCGGCTCGGCGGCGGCGCACAGGAAAACGGAAAACAGTGTGCCCGAGTTGCCCCGTGCCTGCTCCATGGCGGCCTGGCCGGCCGCTGCGAGGCCCGCGCCCACATCCGCCTGTCCGGCTTCGGTGTTGCCCTGGGCTGTGCCCTGCAGGGCACGTGCTGCTGCGCGGACAGTGAGGTAGAGGTTGGTGCCGGTGTCGCCGTCAGCGACGGGGAAAATGTTGATGGCGTTGATGCGGTCGCTGTGGTTGCCGATGGCCGTTTCAGCCTTGTCCAACCACCGCTTCATCGCTTGCGCATTGGCGGCAACCTTAGTCTGCAAAGTGATCCCATCCCGTTGCGCCAGCGACGCGGCCTGCAATTGTGACGCCCGGGTCAGTGTCGTCTCCGGGGGCTTGTACTGAGCCTATCGCAGTGAATCCGGCAGGCAGCTGAATGCCGGCAGGGAATGTGGCCAGCAGTCCATGGTCCTCTCCCCCGCCCAGCACCCACTCCATGGGATCCCGTGCGAGGATGTCCGACGCCGGGCTGAGTCCTTCCGCGTGCCGCTTCAGTTCCAGCGGGTCGAGGTCCAGCACCACGCCGCTGGCGGCGGCAAGGCGGCGGCCGTCGCGCACCAGTCCGTCCGAGATATCCATCATGGCGGTGGCGCCTGCGGCCCTGGCAAGGGGGCCGGCGGACAAGGGCGGACGCGGGCGGCACTGTGTTTCCACGAGTGCGCGCTGTGCCGCTGCCAGGGCGTGGACGGACGTCTCCGATTCCAAGAGCGCAAGTCCGGCCGCTGCCCTGCCCACTGTTCCGGCCAGGGCGAGGACGTCGCCGGCGCGGGCGCCGGAGCGCAACACAGCACTTCCGCCGGCCAGGGTTCCCAGCACAGCCACAGACACGGAAATTTCCCTGCCGCGGCCAAGATCGCCGCCGGCCACAGCACAGTCCGTGGCCCCGAGCTCCCTGATGGCCGCGGTCAGTCCGTCCGCGAGGTCCACCACCCAGCTGACAGGCGTCCCCGGCGGAAGCGTGAGGCTGACCACCATTGACGTGGCCTTGCCGCCCATGGCGTTGATGTCGCTGAGATTCTGGGCCGCCGCCTTCCACCCGACATCAAACCCCGTGGTTCGGTAGCCGTTGGCCCACTGGAGCCGGAAGTCCTGGTCCTGGACCTGGGTGTCGATACTGATCAGGGTCCTGCCGTCCGGGGACGCCACGAGCGCGGCGTCGTCTCCCGGGCCGAGAAGTGTGGCCGAGCCGTGGGCACCGCCCAGGGCCAGCCGGGGAAAGATCCGGGCCAGCAGCTCGGATTCAGACAGCGCAGCGACAGTGAGTGTTTCTTCGGTCAGCGGATTTTCAGGCACGCCCCTACGCTACAGCGCGGCACCGACAATGCCGGTCCGGCGCTGTCCGGCCTCTCGTCCCGGGGCACGTCGCGCCCGGGCTAGGCTTGAAGGATGCACCATCCCCGTTTGCCTTTGCCTGTCCGTGTGTCCGTGGGCCTGCTGGCCGCCGCTTTGTCCGGCGCTGCGCTGTCCGGCTGCGCAGCCGCCGTGGATGTTGCTCCCGCAGCTGATGCTGCCAATCCCGCCTGCGCCCCCATGATGGTTGCCCTTCCGGATGCCATTGGGGATGCCGCGCTGCGGAAGACAAACAGCCAGGCGACGGCGGCCTGGGGGGACCCTTCCAAAGTGATCCTGCGGTGCGGCGTAAATGTTCCGGGCCCCACGACGGACCGCTGCGTGAGCGTCAACGACGTCGACTGGGTCATCAAGGAAGGCGACCCGGTGTGGACGCTGACAACCTTCGGCCGCGAGCCCGCCACCGAAATCCTGCTGGACCCGGAGAAGATCAGTTCCGCGACTGTTCTGGCTGACCTCTCCGCCTCCGCCGCGAAGGTCCCGGCTACCCGGAACTGCGTGGGCCAGGAAGAACTGCAGAACCTGCCCACGACAGCGCTCAGGGTGCCGCTCAGCGCAGGCCGGTCTTCCGGTTCAGCGCCAGGTAGATCAGCTCGTCAATGAGGTCCGCGTATTCCAGGCCGGACGCAGCCCACATCTGCGGGTACATGCTCTTGGGCGTGAACCCCGGCATGGTGTTGATCTCGTTGATGATCAGTTCGCCGTCCGGAGTGTAGAAGAAATCCACCCGGCTGAGGCCTTCGGCCCCTACGGCGTCAAACGCGGCAGCAGCGAGCTCACGTACCCGGGCAATTGCTTCCTCGGGGATGTCGGCCGGGCAGCTGAGCGAGGCGGCGTCGTCCTCAACGTACTTCGCGTTGAAGTCGTAGAATTCATGCCCACCCCCTGCCACTGAAATCTCGCCGGGCATGGAGGTGCGCGGCGCCGAGGTGCCGCGGCCTTCGAGGACCGCACACTCAATTTCCCGGCCCACGATGCCGGCCTCGATGACCAGTTTGCGGTCGTGGCGGCGGGCTTCCTCGATGGCGGCATCCAGTTCGTCCAGTGAATCCACTTTGGAGATGCCCATGGATGACCCGGCCCGCGCAGGCTTGACGAACACGGGGAAGCCGAGCCGGTCCACCTGCTTGCGGACCGCTTCCGGCGTCGTTGAGCCACTGGCGGTCCGTGACGGCAACATAGGGCCCGACCCGCAGGCCAGCGGCCTCGAAGACAACCTTCATGTAGTGCTTGTCCATGCCGACAGCCGAGGCAAGCACACCGGCGCCCACGTACCGGGTGTCGGACAGCTCCAGGAGGCCCTGGATGGTCCCGTCCTCACCGAACGGCCCGTGGAGCAGCGGGAACACCACATCAACGGTGCCGAGTTCGCGCGGAACGGCGTCCGGGGACGCCACGATCAGCTGGTGTTCCCCGCCGATTTCGGCCAGCGTCACTGTTTCGGACGACGCCGGCACTTCCGGCAGCGACGCCGCGGACAGGGACCACTGGGCTGTGTCCGCCGCGGCCAGCACCCATTGCCCGGACTTGGCGATGCCGATGGGAATGACGTCGTACTTGTCTTTGTTGATGGCGCCCAGCACGCCGGCAGCCGTCACGCAGCTCACCGCGTGTTCGCTGGACCGGCCGCCAAAAAGCACCGCCACGCGGGGTTTGGCGCGGGGGGCCGAGTTCTCAGCGGCCAGGTTTTGGTCAGACATCGTCAGTAATCGCCTTCAGGTTTCAGGTCCCGGGACAGCAGCAGGGGCCCCAGTTGGTCAACGGAAAGTTTGCCGGCGAGGACGGCTACAACGGCGGCGGTAATGGGCATTTCGACACCCAGCTTCCCCGCGAGTTCATGCACGGCCTGGCCCGATTTGATGCCTTCGGCGGTCTGCGTCATTTTCAAGGCCAGCTCATCAAGGGTGAGGCCCTCACCCAGCAGCCGGCCGGCAGTGTGGTTTCGCGACAGCGGCGAGGAGCAGGTGGCCACCAGATCGCCGAGGCCGGCCAGTCCGGCCATGGTCCGGGCTTCACCGCCGAGGGCCAGCGCCAGCCTGGACGTTTCGGCCAGGCCCCTGGTGATGACGGAGGCCTTGGTGTTGTCGCCCATCTGCTTGCCTTCGCAGATACCAACGGCCAGCGCGATGACGTTCTTGACGATGCCACCGATCTCGACGCCCACGACATCCCCGGTCGTGTACGGGCGGAAGTAGGGTGCCGTGCAGCTCCGGGCGATCCAGCCCGCAGTCGCCTCATCGGTACACGCCACCACGGAGGCCGTTGGTTCCTCACGGGCGATCTCCATGGCAAGGTTGGGACCGGAAACCACGGCAATCCGGCTATCCGGAATCCCCAGTTCGTCGCCGATGACCTCGCTCATGCGGGCATCGGTGCCGAGCTCGAGGCCCTTCATCAGGGACACCACCACGGCGTCCGGGGCGATCAGCGGCTTTCCATTCGCGGAGCTGGAGGCGCAGTGACTGCGCGGGGACCGCCAGGACCACCAGGTCCGCGCCGGCCAACACGTCCCGCACGTCCACGGACGACGTGATGCTGGCCGGCAGCACAGTGTCCTTCAAATACTGGACGTTGCGGTGGGAGGTGTTGATCTGCTCCACCACTTCGCTGCGCCGGCCCCACAGCCGGATGCTTCGCTCTACACCGGCAGCGCCGGCAGCATCCGCGAGGATCTTGGCGAACGTGGTTCCCCAGGAACCGGCTCCCAGGACGGCAACAGACCGGGCCGAACCGGGACGGCTTCCGTCAGCGGTCACGTGGCATCCGCCGCGCCATCGGGCCGTTTCCGGTCCACGAAGCGGCCATGCGTGGCCTGGTTGTGTTTGGCGGGATCCCAGCGCTCTGCCGGAGGTTCTTCGCCCCGGATACCGGCCAGCAGTTCAGTCACGGCATCCATAATGGCATCAGTGGCGGCTGTCAGGGTTGCTTTGTCCAGCGGTCCGCCCATATAAGGACTGAGGTCCACGGGTTTGCCCACCACAACGCGCGAGGTCTTGCGCGGGAACAGGTGGAACCGTTTCGCATAGCGCGGGAACACCTCATGGGCGCCCCAGTGCGCGATGGGCACCACGGGAATTCCCCCTTCGAGCGCCAGGCGGGCGGCACCGGTGTGGCCCTTCATCGGCCACAGCTCCGGATCGCGGGTAAGTGTGCCTTCGGGGTAGATGATGATGGCCCCGCCGTCGGCCACGATCTCCTGGGCGAGCTGCAGCGAGCGGTTCGCGCCCGCCGTCGAACGTTCCACCGGGATCTGGCGGGTGGCCCGCAGGACCGCACCCACCACCGGAACCTTGAAAAGCCCGGATTTGGCCAGGAAGTGGGGCGCCCGCTTGTTGTTGTAGAGCAGGTGGCCCACGATGAGCGGGTCAATTTCCGTGCAGTGGTTGGGCGCGGCAATGAAACCGCCGGCCGGGAGGTTTTCCAGGCCTTCCCACTTTTTGTTCATCATGCCGTTGAGCAGGGTGCGCACAATGGCTGCGACCACAACGAATGTGGCCTGGCTCTTGGCCGTTTCCTTCACGTGCCCACCGCTACTTTGTCGAGGAGATGTCGAAATCGGCGCCGAGGCCGGCCAGCTTTTCGGTAAACCGTTCGTACCCGCGGTTGATGATGTCGATCCCGGTCACGCGGGACGTGCCGGTGGCGGCCAGCGCAGCGATCAGGTGGCTGAAGCCGCCACGCAGGTCCGGGACGTCGATGTCGGCGCCCTTGAGCTGGGTGGGGCCGGAGATGACAGCTGAGTGGAGGAAATTCCGCTGGCCGAACCGGCACGGTACGCTGCCCAGGCACTCGCGGTGCACCTGGATGCTGGCGCCCATCCGGATGAGTGCGTCGGTGAAGCCGAACCTGTTTTCATACACGGTCTCGTGCACGATCGACACGCCCTCCGCCTGGGTCAGGGCCACCACCAGGGGTTGCTGCCAGTCGGTCATGAACCCGGGGTGCACGTCGGTTTCCAGGACCAGCGGATTGAGTTTGCCGCCGCGGTGGTAAAAACGGATGCCGTCCTCGCCAATGTCCATTCCGCCGCCCACTTTGCGGTAGGTGTTCAGGAACGTCATCATGTCCCGCTGCGAGGCGCCCTCAACAAAGATGTCACCGCGGGTGACCAACGCCGCCGAGGCCCACGACGCCGATTCGTTGCGGTCCGAGAGGGCGCGGTGGTTGTAGCCGCCCAGGTCCCGGACGCCTTCGATGCGGATGGTGCGGTCCGTCTGGACGCTGATGATGGCGCCCATCTTCTGCAACACGGCAATGAGGTCGATGATCTCGGGCTCAGTGGCAGCGCCGGCGAGCTCCGTGATTCCTTCGGCGCGGGTCGCACTGAGCAATACCTGCTCCGTGGCACCCACCGAGGGATACGGCAGGGAGATCTTGGCCCCGTGCAGGCCCTTCGGGGCTGAGATATGGATGCCGCCCGGGCGCTTCTCGACGACGGCGCCGAACTGGCGCAGCACGTTGAGGTGGTAGTCGATGGGCCTGTCGCCGATCTTGCAGCCGCCAAGGTCCGGGATGAAGGCCTCGCCGATCGCATGGATGAGCGGTCCGCACAGCAGGATCGGGATCCGCGAATCCCCCGCATGCGCATCGATCGCCGTGCTCGGGGCGGTCTTGGCCCCCTTCGGATCCAGGGTGAGATCGCCGGTGACGGGATCCTTGACCACCGTCACTCCGTGCAGCTGCAGCAGGGACGTGACAACCTCCACGTCCTTGATTTCCGGAACGTTCCGCAACACCGACGGTTCGTTGCCCAGCAACGCTGCCACCATCGCCTTCGGGACCAGGTTCTTGGCCCCCCGGACGCTGACGCGGCCTGTAAGCGGGACTCCGCCGCGGATTGTCAGAACACTACTCATATACCGGTTTCCTTACGATTACTCGCCCCCAAATACTTGCAAAGGCTCCAGCTAAGCATAGGAGGTTGCGTTACCGAACCGAAATACGGCGTGCCCGGCGCCGTTCTTTGCTTGGTCCGTCCTGCCCGTCACGACAGAAGCAACGCGGGGTCATTTAAGGCCCCTCCCAGGGCTTGGGATGGGCAGTAAATGACCCCGCGTTGCCTTGAGCTGGCCTTAGGAAAGCCGGGCCGGAAGCGTCTTTGGTTTGAAGGCGGGCCGGGTGGCCTCGAAGGCGGTGATGTCCTCTTCGTGCTGGAGCGTCAGGCCGATGTCATCGAGGCCTTCGAGGAGCCGCCAGCGCGTGTAATCGTCGATTTCGAACGGCGCCACAATGTTGCCGCAGCTGACCGTTTTGGAGACCAGGTCAACGGTGACTTCGGTGCCCGGGGCGTTCTCGAGCTCTTTCCAGATCAGCTCGATGTCGTCCTGGGCAAGTTCGGCGGCCAGCAGGCCCTGCTTGCCGGAATTGCCGCGGAAGATATCCGCAAACCGCGACGACAGGACGGTCTTGAAGCCGTAGTCCTTCAGGGCCCAGACGGCGTGCTCACGGGAGGACCCGGTACCGAAGTCCGGACCTGCAACCAGGACAGAGCCGGCGTTGAACGGGGCCTGGTTGAGGATGAAGGAAGGATCCTTGCGCCAGGCCGAGAAGAGCGCGTCTTCAAAGCCGGTACGGGTGATCCGCTTGAGGTAGACGGCGGGGATGATCTGGTCCGTGTCAACGTTGCTCTGGCGCAGCGGGACGCCGATGCCGGTGTGGGTGGTGAACTTTTCCATGGCGGTCTCCTAGGCTGCGTCGGTACGGATTGCGGCGGACTCGGGAGCAGGATCAAGGTCCGACGGCGAGCTCAGCGTCCCGCGGATGGCGGTGGCGGCTGCCACCACCGGCGATACGAGGTGCGTGCGGCCACCCTTTCCCTGCCGGCCTTCGAAGTTGCGGTTTGAGGTCGACGCGCAGCGCTCCCCCACCTCCAGCTGGTCCGGGTTCATGCCCAGGCACATGGAGCAGCCGGCGAAGCGCCACTCGGCACCGAAGTCCTTGAAGACCTTGTCCAGGCCTTCAGCTTCGGCTTCAAGCCGCACGCGGGCCGAGCCGGGGACCACCAGCATCCGGATGTTGGGATCCTTCTGGCGCCCGCGGATGATGTCCGCAGCGGCCCGGAGGTCCTCCATGCGCGAGTTGGTGCAGGAGCCCAGGAAGACGGTGTCCACGCGGATGTCCTTCATCGGCGTGCCGGCCGTCAGGCCCATGTACTGCAGGGCACGCTCGGCGGCAGCCTTGGCGTTCTCGTCGCCGAAGTCCTCCGGAGACGGAACTGAAGAAGAGAGCGAAACGCCCTGGCCGGGATTCGTGCCCCAGGTGACAAACGGCTCCAGCGTGTCGGCGTCCAGGTCCACCTCGACGTCGAACGTCGCGTCATCGTCGGTGCGCAGCGTGTTCCAGTACTCGACGGCGGCATCCCAGTCGGCTCCCTGGGGAGCGTGCGGGCGGCCGAACATGTAGTCGTAGGTGGTCTGGTCCGGGGCCACCAGGCCGGCACGGGCGCCGGCCTCGATGGACATGTTGCAGATGGTCATCCGGGCTTCCATGGACAGCGCGCGGATGGCGGAGCCGCGGTATTCCAGGACGTAGCCCTGGCCGCCGCCGGTACCGATCTTGGCAATGACCGCGAGGATGATGTCCTTGGCTGTGACGCCGGGGCGCAGCGTGCCTTCAACGTTGATGGCCATGGTTTTGAACGGCTTCAGGGACAGCGTCTGGGTGGCCATGACGTGTTCCACCTCGGAGGTGCCGATGCCCATGGCCAGGGCGCCGAACGCCCCGTGGGTGGAGGTGTGGGAGTCGCCGCAGACCACGGTCATGCCGGGCTGGGTCAGGCCCAGCTGCGGGCCCACCACGTGCACGATGCCCTGCTCGGCATCACCGAGCGAATGCAGCCGGACGCCGAACTCCGCGCAGTTGTTCCGCAGGGTCTGGATCTGGGTACGGCTGGTGAGGTCGGCAATGGGCTTGTCGATGTCCAGCGTGGGCGTGTTGTGGTCCTCGGTGGCGATGGTGAGGTCGGGGCGGCGCAGCTTACGGCCGGCAAGGCGCAGACCTTCGAAAGCCTGCGGAGAGGTCACCTCATGGACGAGGTGGAGATCGATGAAGAGAAGATCGGGCTGGGCATTGGCTCCCTCGCCGTCGCCTTTGCGCACCACATGTGCGTCCCAGACTTTCTCGGCCAGTGTTTGTGCCACGACCATCTCCCTTCACTGCATGTTTTTGGCTGTTACGCTCCACTGAACCAGCAGGGCTGTGGAATGTGCCACTCAAAAGATTTGCATCTCAGATAATGAGACGGCAATATCATTACATGGACAATTCTAGTGGAGTCGGTGTCATTGATAAAGCGGCCCATGTGCTTGACGCATTGGAGGCCGGGCCCACCACGCTGGCACAGCTGGTGGCGGCCACAGGGCTGGCCCGGCCCACAGTCCACCGGCTTGCCCTTGCGCTGATCCACCACCGCCTGGTCAGCCGGGACATCCAGGGCAGGTTCGTCCTGGGCAGCCGCCTGGTGGAACTGGCCTCCGCCGCGGGCGAGGACCGGCTCATTGCCTCTGCCGGGCCCATCCTGATGCAGCTGCGCGACGCCACCGGCGAAAGCTCCCAGATCTTCCGCCGCCAGGGCGAATGGCGCGTCTGCGTCGCCTCCGCCGAACGCCCCATCGGCCTGCGCGACACCATCCCCGTCGGCACGCAGCTGTCCATGAAGGCCGGCTCCGCCGCGCAGGTGCTGCTGGCCTGGGAAGACCACGACCGGCTCCTTGAGGGCCTGCAGTCCGCACGATTCACGCCAACGGTATTGGCGGGCGTACGACGCCGGGGCTGGGGTCAGAGCCTCGGCGAACGGGAGCCCGGGGTTGCGTCAGTCTCGGCCCCTGTGCGGGGACCCTCCGGCCGCGTCATCGCCGCCGTCTCGATCTCCGGGCCAATCGAACGCCTGACCCGCCAGCCGGGCCGCCTCCACGCCGAGGTGGTCTGCAACGCCGGGCGGCTCCTGACCGAGGCGCTGCGCAAGACCAACGACTGACACACCGCCGCCGGCGTCAGGACTCGCTGGCCTCAGCACCAGCACGCATCTGCTTCGGCCCGCCATGGCTAAGCTGTCGGCATGAACAGCTACGCAGTCTTTCTCCGCGGCATCAACGTGGGCGGGATCAACATCAAAATGGCGGAGCTCAGGGACGCCCTTGCGTCTGCCGGGTTCGAGGGCGTTAAGACCCTCCTTGCCAGCGGCAACGTTGTGCTTGCCAGCGACGAAAAACCGGCCGCGGTCAAGCAGAAGTTCGAGAAATGCCTGCGCGATGCTTTCGGCTACGACGCCTGGGTTGTTGTCCTGACCGCACAGCGGGTGGCCGAGCTGGTGGAGGCCTGCCCCTACCCGGAGGACGACAAAGCAACGCACACGTACATCACCGTGGCCTCGGACACCGCCAGGCTCGATGAGCTGGACGCGGCCGGGGCGGCGCTTGAAGGATCAGAACAGACAGCGGCTCGGCCCGGAGGCCCTGGCCTGGCTCGCTCCGGCGGGCGGAACCCTCGACAGCCCGTTCAGCAAGATCTCGGCCAAGCCGAAGTTCAAGGCGAGCACCACCACCCGGAACCTGCGGACCCTGATCAAAGTCCGGGACGCCGCAGCCGCCCTGGCGTAGGTGTCATGCGGTTCCGCTGGCCGTCTTCAGCGCGGTATTGAAGGACCCGAGCCTGCTCACTTCAACTTCCACCGGCTCCACCACCAGATCCCTGGCCACCCCGCCCACGGCCGCCCTCAGGCGTTTCCGTGCCTTGGCCGCCCGTGCCCTCGCGGCCCCCGCGCCGATGAATTTTCCGGTCAGCGCCAGGAAGATACCCAGCACCACGCCGCCGGCGATCATCAATGTGGGGACGGGCCAGCCTTCCACCCGCGGCACCTCGGGGACCGGCAGTTGGAGGTAGGCGAGCCCCGCGAGCACGCCAAGCCAGCCCAGGCCACCCACCACGGTGGCCAGCGCCAGCCATTGGACCACGTTGAATATCCCCCACCACCACGACTTCCGGAAGGTCATCAGGTCTGTTCCGGCGATGGCCTGGTCCAGGGCGTCAGGCAGTGCGTCCCGCCCTTCACGGGCGGCGCCGCGGATGGCAGCCCGCCACGGTCCCGGGGCGCCATCGCTGGCAGCGTCCGCGAATTCCCGGACGGCCGCATCCGTCCGGGCGCGTTCCGGGGCGCCGGCGGGCGGGAGCGAGGTGCGGTTGAGCTGGGAGGGGGAGGAACTTTTCAGGTTGAGCCGGCGCAACGGATCCGGACTTGAAGCGCAGCAGCCACCGGGTGGCCGGCCAGCCGGTGCGGCGCGTCGATTCCAGCCGGTAGGACGTGGCGACAGCGTCCACCACCAAGGGAACATTGGCTGCCGTGGCCAGTTCATCGGTGAGCCGCGACGTTGACGCGGGCCTGACGCCGGCTGCTTCTCCAACGCCTGAGACGTCCCTGAGCTGTTGTGAGGCCCGGGAAACGTCCGCGGCGAGCCGTTGCGACAGGGCCCGCCGCTGCGTCACGACGCCCCTGATCGCGCCCCGGACCTTGTCCACGCCGGTGCCCTTAAGCGCAGATGCGCCCAGGACCTGCACCTTGCCCAGGCCGTCGCGGGCGAGGATCCCCCTGAGGGATTCGAGCACCGGCTCGACGTCCCGTTCGGGCAGCCTGTCTACCTGGTTCAGCACTACAAGCGTCACGGCGCCATGTGCGGCCATTGGCTTGAGGAAGTCGTTGTGCACGGCGGCGTCGGCGTATTTCTGCGGATCCAGCACCCAGACCAGAACGTCCACGAGGCCCACCATCCGCTCCACAATCGCGCGGTTGGCCGCCCTGGTGGAGTCGAAGTCGGGCAGGTCCAGCAGGATCAGCCCCGTACCCTCGTCCGCGAAACCCGGAACGGGAACGGCATGGTGCCGGTTGCGCACCTCCAGCCAGTCCAGCAAGGGCTCGCTGCCGTCCGCTCCCCAGACACCTGCCAAAGGCTCCGACGTGGTGGGCCGCCGGGCCGCCGCCGTCGCGATTTCAGCGCCGCTGACCGCGTTGAAGAGTGACGACTTCCCGCTGCCGGTGGCACCGAAGAAGCCCACCACGGTGTGGCCGGCGGACAGGGAGCGCCGGGAGCTTGCCCGTTCGAGGAGCTGGAACACGTCCTCCAGGGCAGCATCGGGCAGGACACCCTCCGCCAGTTCACGGGCGTCGTTGAGGGCCGCCAGCCTGCGGTCCAGCTGCGACGCTTCACGGGCAGCGCCGTGGCGGCTCATGCGCGGCCCGCCAGCCGGGCGAGGGCGGCGGCATGGTCAGCCAGGACACGGGAGGCATCGGCGGCGCCGGCCGGGAGGCGCTCGAGGAACCTCTGCTGCTCCGCCTCCAGCAACCGCTGGCAGCGCGCGTGGAGATCGTCCCGGGCCGTCTGGGCAAGCCTGCGGACGGCGTCCTCACCGAATACTGCCTCGAGCAGTCTCTGGCCCACGACGGCGGTGCCGCCTGCTACGCCGATCTCCAGGCCCGTGAGGCCCGCAGTCATGGAAAACACCACGATCATCAGCGCGGCGCCGAGCCCGTTGATGCCGAAGGAGAGCCATCTGGCCTGGGTGCGTTTGCCCTGCCCCTCGGTGCGGATCAGCTCCATCAGGCCGGCCTGCCAGGCCCTGATCTCGGCAGCAGCCACGGTCAGCGAATCCGGGGCTGGTTCCGGACAAATCATCGGTGCCCAGCAGCTGCCGGCCGGCGGGGTCCGAGCGCCAGCGCTGGTCCGTCTCTTCACCGGCGTTGGCGGCCTCATCAAGGATGACGGCCTGCAGGCCCGTTTCGATGGCCACTTCCACCCGGACGGCCGGTGTTGGCTCGCCGCGGAAAAATGCGCCCACCCGGTCCCGCAACCGCCCGATGTTCTGTTCCAGTGTCCGGAAGAACTCTCCCGTACCCACAAAGTCCTGCCAGCGCGCCAGCACTTCGCCGCGAAGCAGTGCGCCGTCCTTGGTGGCGTCGAGAATCCGGGCCACGCGCGTCGCGGTAGGCCGCCTCGGCGTCGGATCTGAGCGAGGCCGGCAGCACGCTCCTGCTCCTGGGCAGCTTCCGCCACGGCGCCCACCCGGCCAGCCAAGCGCCTTGACGGTCCCATTGAGCGTCCTGCGGGCTATCTCAGACCGGCCCGCGGCATCAGCTGCCAGGTCCCGCAGCCAATCGCGCAGCGGCTCCACGGAGCGCGGCGGCAGCATACCCAGGCTGTCCAGGTCCGCCTCGGGCACAATGAACAGCCCGGCAGCCCCGAGTCCCTCTTTCTGCAGCAACGCGCGGAGATCCGCGCTGACTTCGGCTTCAGCGTCCGCCGGAACCCGGTCCAGCACAACGGCCACCATGATGTCCCTTGAGGCCGCGTCCAGGAGAAGCTTCCACGGCACAGCGTCTGCGTAACGGTTGGCCGTGGTGACGAAGACCCAGAGGTCCGCGGCGGCCAGCAGCTGTCCGGCGAGCCTGCGGTTGTCGTCAGAGATGGAATCGACGTCGGGGGCGTCCAGCAATGCGATGCCCTGCGGGACCGCCTGATCCGCCACAAGGACGAGTGAGGAAATGGCCTCCGCGTCCGGTGTTGCGCCGGCCCGGCTGGCCGGGACGGGTTCCGCGGAAACCGTGCCCCGGATCCGGCTCAGGCGTGGGAAGCACCCGCTGGCCCTCGAACCAGCCGGCATCGGCCGGATGGTGCAGCAGGATAGGCTGCCGGGTAGTGGGCCGGATGGCGCCGGAGCGGGTGACGGGGTGCCCTACCAGGGCGTTGACCAGTGTTGACTTGCCGGCGCCTGTGGAACCCCCGACGACGGCGAGCAGCGGTGCGTCCAGGCTGCGGTACCGGGGCAGGATGTAGTCGTCGAGTTGGGCTACGGCGTTCCGGACCTCCGTCCGGGCCTGCCCGGCGCCGGCCAGGGCGAGCGGCAGGGACACGGTGGAAAGTTCCTCCCGGACCACCTCCAGCAGGTCCACGGCAGCCTGCGACTGGTCTGCGGGCGGGCAGGCTGACTGCCTGGTGCGCGGGGTGGCCGCGGCGGAGGCGGTGGTGATGCAAAACCGTCAGATGAGGTCACAGCATCATCATGCCAGTTCAGGCCGGGATGCGGTCCGGGTATTCTGTGGCTGCACAAACAAAAACGGCCCCGGGCTGTTGCCCGGGACCGTCATATTGTGACCCCAGCGGGATTCGAACCCGCGTTACCGCCGTGAGAGGGCAGCGTACTAGGCCGCTATACGATGGGGCCGCGTACTTCCAGGAAGCTTGCGCTTCCAACCGGTTTTAGCCGGTGTGCTCAGTGAGTATTTCATACACTCAGCACGTGTTTCAAATCGGCGGACCGGCTTGAAACTCCCTGATTTCCAACACATTTTTAGCGCCTGAACCAGAGCTGGGATACCAGGACTCGAACCTAGAATGACGGTACCAGAAACCGTAGTGTTGCCAATTACACCATATCCCAATGGATACTTTCGGGCCGGAGTTTCAGGCCTCAACCTGCGCTCCGTGCGCCTCAGCACGAGAAATTACTCTACCCGAGACTTTTCGTTGGCACAAATCGGCCCGGCCGGACCTGTGTTGAGTTGCCATGCGAAGCGTAGGC
The DNA here is from genome assembly GCA_963741285.1 of uncultured Actinomycetota bacterium. Taxonomy (GTDB): domain Bacteria; phylum Actinomycetota; class Actinomycetes; order Actinomycetales; family Micrococcaceae; genus Arthrobacter. The sequence continues at coordinate 435,287 of CAVUHH010000025.1, read as the reverse complement.
TGCGTGCCCAGGCTTCGGGCAACCCCGGTCGGGCCGCGCTTAGCCGGCAGCGAGTTCGCGGGCCCGCAGAAGGGCCTGCCGGGAATTCTCCCCATCCCCCAGCCGTTCGTAGATTCCAGCCAAGAGAAGCCACGGAGTGTCCGAGGACGGTTCCAGTGACGCGGCGAGGTGGAGATCGGCAATGCCTTCGCCTGCATTGCCGAGTCCAAAGTTCGCCACCCCACGATGGATGTAGACCCCGGCCGAAAACGGTGCCAGTTCCGCAAGCCCGTCCAGGCGGGTTTTGGCTTCCGGCAGCCTCCCGCCGTAGATGCAGCCGATGGCGGCCGCAATACCCGCTTCCAGCGAATGGGGGGTCGCTTCCAGTGCCTGGTCGCCCCATTTCACGGCCGCAAGCGCAGCCGCCGCGCTTCCGTCTGTGGCCGGGCCCGCGAAAGCCTGCGCCGCCAGGAGGCTGACGTCACTATCCCACGGGCGGAGGCGGACTGCCGTTTGGAACGAGGCCTCTGCGCCGGCGATATCGCCCAGGCGGGCGGCCCGGGCGCCGTTAGCCATGGGCCACTCAGCTGCGGCGGCCGGCACCACCACGGCGAGCGCTGCCGCTGCCAGCACCAACGCCGCTGCGCGCTGCCCCGCCGCCCGGGCAACCGGCGGCACCCCGGGCTGTGCCCTTCGCTGCAGTTCCACTCCCACGAGTCCGCCACAAATAAACGCAACCAGTCCGGTGGTCCCCGGGGACGTGAAATGTGTCAGGACCGCGAGAGCATATGCCGTCACTGCCGCCAGCGCGACGATGAGCTGCCGACGCTGCTGCACCTCCTGGCACTCCCGGATCTTCGCCAACGCCGCTTTGAAGAACAGGCAGGCAAAAACAGCGGCGATAAGGAGCAGCGGCACTCCTCCAGCTGCGAGAAGCTGAAGTGGCAGGGTGTGGGGCGAATCTGTCGGAAAGTCATCGCCTGTTCGTTCAGCCCATAATCTGTCCAGGTAGCCCGGCAAAACATCGACAAAGCCGCTGGGGCCTGCCCCGAACCATAAACGCTCCTGGACCAGCACCCAGGTCCGCTCCCACAGCATCCATCGGCCATCAACGGTTTCTGCTGAGAAGAGCCTCGCCCGGGTCGCCGGAATCAGCATGGCTGAACCTGCGAATGCTGCGAGGGCCACAACAGCGATGGCCGCACCGAGTGACCAGCGCACCCTGCCCGGCCGGTTCCCCAGCCACAGGACCGAGGCGACAACAACAACGATCGCAGCTCCCATCAGCGCAGCCCGCGAACCGGAAAGGACCACCACCAACAGGGCAGCAAGAAACCCGGCGCGCGCGATCCATCGCTGGGGCCGGCCGGATTCCCTTGGGAAGGCCGAGAGGACACCAGCGATCACCAATCCGACGAGTCCTTGTTCAGTCGCGTTGCCGAGCGTGGCTCCTGGGCGGGCGCCCTCCACGCCACCCAACGGGCGGAGGCCGCCGGCTTCCAGCCCGCTGATGACCGCCAGGACTATTGCCACGATTGCGAGGGACAGGCGCAGACGGCCCCACGCTCCGCCGGCACCGCCTCCACCAAGAAGCCCTGCTCCTGCCGCAAAGAGCGCGATGTAGACGCCGATTGTGAGGATCCCCTCATACCTGGGCCACCGGCCTGCGATGCTTGCCAGCGGCGCCGCCGACAACAGCATGGTTACGGCGATCCAGGCAGCCCCCGCTCCAACGGTCAAAGTCACCCCTCTGGGCAGGCGCGCGGCAGCGGGCGAAAGGGCCGCACAAACCAGCGCCGCCAGCAGGATCAACAGTTTGACCCAGACAAACCGGAACAGCCCTCCGGGCTGGAATGCCACTACGGAAGCGGCAACCAGGGCGATGGACACCGCTGGCAACCCTGCTGCCCACCGGGTGTGCCGCCCGGCAGCCCCGCGTGAATTTGTCCCCAAGTGAGCCCCAATCCTGAAATTCAATAAACCACACCGTATTTGGCACAGCACTATCAATTAGGGCTTTCCCAATCTTGAGCCAAAATTGCGGATTACCTTCGTTTCAAAAGCTACCGGATAGTTAGACTGAGGCGTTATTTGACAACTGAATGCTGGCACGGCGCATGCGCTGCTGGAGGCACTTTTATTTGGGGGGATAGAAATGCTCGAACAGGGCATACGTTTCCGCGCGCGGTTTTTGACTGCGCTTGCGGTACTTTCGAGTTTATTTTTCTTCGGGTTAACGCCGGCTAATGCCGCTGACCTGAACAATGCAACTATTAGCGGCACTGTCACCGTGCCTGCCGGCGTCGAGCGGGGCAATCTGAGCATCATTGCGCAGTCCCCCGAAGGCCATCACATCTGGGGACAACTCAACGATGACGGAACCTTTGTCGTCACCGATCTCCCGGCCGGCAGTTACAGGGTGCAAGTCGAAGGCTATGCCAGCGGCGCCCTGGAGCAATGGTACGGCGGCACATCACACGAGACCGCCACGGAAGTCATCGTTTCGGCCGGCCAGAGTGTCACCGGCATCAATATCGCGCTGGTCAAAGGGGCGTCGATTGCCGGAAAAATCAGTTTCCCGGCCGGAGTGGACATAACGTACGTCAACGTCGCCGCCCACGACGTGAAAGTGGTCCAGTTGCCAGTTACGGTCGAGTCGAATCTGACGGTACATATCAAAATCGTGGGACTTCCGGCCGGCGTCTACAAAGTCGACTTCTTCGGTTCAAACTCCGGCGCCATGGACCAATGGAGCGGGGGCGCCGCGACTTTCGAAGCCGCCTACCCCGCTCACGCTCATTGCGGGCCAGGACCTTCCTGGCATCGACGTCACGCTGGTCAAAGGCGCGTCCATCAGCGGCCGCGTGACAGCCCCGCCCGGCGTTGACCTTTCGAACATCAATGTGTCCATCCGCGGTGCGGAAAGCATGTCGTTCACCGGATATGGCTACGCCAACGAAACCGGCGACTATTCGATCCAAGGCCTGCCGTCTGGAAACTACAAAGTGCAGTTTTCCTCGTCGAATTCCGGACTTCTGGACACATGGTACAAAGACGCTGAGTCCTTTGAGAGCGCTACGGTACTGACAGTGTCCGCCGGCCAGGATGTGGCAGCAATCAACGCTGCGCTTGTCAATGGCGCGTCAATCAGCGGCAAACTCACCGCTCCCAGCGGAGTTGACCTGGCCTCGGTCTATGTCGCCGCCCACTCGGCCGACAGGGCAAGCTCACGTTATGGGCAGGTCGACGCCGATGGCAACTACACCATTCCGGGTCTCACCACGGGAACCTACAAAATCGATTTCGGCTCAAGTAACAGTGGCGCCCTGGACCGGTGGTACGCGAACGGTACGTCCTTCGAAACCGCCACGGAGGTGCAGGTCACTGCCGGCCAGGCCCTCGGCGGGATAGATGCCACGCTGGTCAAGTCCGCATCCATCAGTGGAGTGGTCACCATCCCCACAGGTGTGGACAGGAACCGGGTAACAGTTCTGTCAGTCCGGTAGACAACTCCGGCCTCAGCATGAAGTCCGCAAGCATCGCGCCCGACGGCTCGTATAAGGTCACTGGCTTCCCGGCGGGAAGCTACACCGTCATGTTTAACTCCTTTGGGTCGGGTGCCCTGAACCAGTGGTATCCCGCCGCTACATCGCAGGATGCTGCCGCAACTGTCAGCCTTTCGGACGGCCAGGACCTCACCGGAGTGGATGCCACGCTGGTGAAGGGATCGTCAGTCGCCGGCAAGATCACCGCTCCTGCCGGCACCGACATGACCGCGTTGACGGTCCAAATCAGGCGCACTGACGTTCCACGGGCGTATGGGACGTCAACATCCATAAACGTCGACGGAACCTACAAATTTCTTGGACTCTCCGCGGGAACATATAGCGTTGAATTCTTCGGCAATGGAACCGGACTTCTTACCCAGCAGGGGACGGACGGCAAAGCCATCGTCCTCGCGGCAGGGCAGGACATGACCGGGGTCAACACCACCATGGCGACAGGGGCTGCCATCAGTGGCAAGCTCACCGTTTCCACCGGCGTGGACGTCACCACAGTCAGGGCTAACGCCTATCTGGAGGACGGCAGGACCTACGCCTCGCAGGGCTCCGTCGCTCCGGATGGGACTTACAAAATTGGTGGCCTGGCCGCCGGCAAATATAAGATCCAGTTCGAGGGCAACGGGTCCGGTGCCCTCAGTGAATGGTTCGACAATGCAGCCGATGCTGCTGCGGCCACAACCATCGTCCTCACAACGGCACAACAGCGCACCGGAGTTAACGCCACCCTGGCCGAGGGCGGAACCATCAGCGGAAAGGTAGTCGCCGGAGCCGGTGTCAACCTGTCCAGTGGCTACACCTACATGACAATTTTCGGCGCAGAAACCGGCACCCCCGACGTCGCGAATCCAAGTGTTGCGCCGGACGGCACCTTCACCGTGCGGGGCCTTCCGGCTGGAAATTACAAAATCCTTTTTTCGTCCTCTAACACTGGAGCAGTTAACCGCTGGTACGGCGGAAGCGACACCTTTGCCGCGGCCGCAACGATTGCCGTGGCCGCCGGCCAAAAGCTGACCATAGCGGATACGACGCTGGTCAAGGGTGCCATCATCACCGGGAAGATCACGGCACCAGCGGGAACTGACTTTTCCTCCGCCCGCGTCTTCGCCTACCTGGCGGGATCAATCCCTAACGGACAGTTCAACAGCCTCGTCAACTCCAACGGGGAGTACAGCATTACGGGACTCCCCGCCGGAGACTTCAAGGTGAAGTTCGACGGCGGTGGGAGCGGCGCGGCCCAAACCTGGTACGGCGGCTCCAGCGAGTCGAGCGCAACATCCCTGACGCTTGCCACGAGCCAGACCCGGTCCGCGGTGAACATGTCAACCGTTGCGGGCGCCACGCTCACCGGCAAAGTCAGCGGCGGCAGCGTCGACCTACGGCTATCCCGTTGACATCCTCGATTCGGCCGGCAACACCATCATGAACCGGTATACAAACAGCGACGGAACCTTCAGCGTCCAGGGCCTGGCCGCAGGATCCTACAAGGTGGCCTTTAACCGTTCCAGCGGCTACACCACCGAGGAAGCCCAGTTCTACAACAACAAACCGGAGTCGGCAGGCGTCGCCCAGGCCCAGTCCATTGTTGTTGGCGCCGGGCAGTCTATTCCCAACGTCAATGCCACGCTGGTTCAGGGCGGGTCCATTACTGGTACCGCAACGGATCAGGCCGGCAAACCCGTCAGCGGTGCAGGAGTCGAGGCCTTCACCTTGAACGGGTCACTGGTAGCCCGAACGGGCGTCACGGATGCCGCGGGCAAGTACACAATCCCGGGCCTGAGCACGGGTCAATACGTGGTGAGACTGCGGGGAAGCACTCCCCTCCTCGGCGACCTTTACTCCGGCAACTCCACCTCCGAAGCAGCAGCCACTCCGGTGGCCGTCGCCGTCGGCAAGTCCACCGCGCTGAACCTTGATTACGCAACGGCGTCGCTCACCACGGCAGTGCCCACCATTACAGGCACCGCGAAGGTCGGCTCGGTCCTGACGGCGGTTCCAGGCACCTGGGGACCGTCTCCAGTGACCCTGGTCTACCAGTGGAAGGCCAGCGGCATCGCTATAACCGGCGCCACGGCCAGCACGTACAAGCCTGTTGCTGCCGACACCGGCAAGGCCATCACGGTGTCGGTGACCGGCACAAAGGCCGGCTACACAGGTGCGGTGAAAACATCGGCCGCAACGGGCACGGTGATGGCCCTCAACCCGGTCCTTACCGCACCGGCGCCCACCATCACGGGCACCGTCAAGGTCGGCTCGGTCCTGACGGCGGTTCCGGGCACCTGGGGACCCAGTCCGGTCACCCTGGCCTACCAGTGGAAGGCCAGCGGCATCGCTATTACCGGCGCCACAGCCAGCACGTACAAGCCGGTTGCGGCCGATGCCGGCAAGGCCATCACGGTCACGGTGACGGGAACCAAGGCCGGCTACACCACCGCGGCAAAAACCTCGGTGGCCACAGCCGCGGTTGCCCGCGGAACCCTGACCGCACCGGCGCCCACCATCACGGGCACCGTCAAGGTCGGCTCGGTCCTGACGGCAGTTCCGGGCACCTGGGGACCGTCACCGGTAACCCTGGCCTACCAGTGGAAGACCGGCGGCATCGCCATCACCGGCGCCACAGCCAGCACCTACAGGCCGGCCGCCGCCAACGTCGGCAAGACCATCACCGTCACCGTCACCGGATCCAAAACCGGCTACACCAGCGCGGCAAAAACCTCGGTGGCAACCGCGGCGGTGGCCAAGGGAACGCTGACCGCACCGGTGCCCACCATCACGGGCACCGCCAAGGTCGGCCAGCTACTGACAGCAGCTCCCGGGCACTTGGGGACCGTCACCGGTAACCCTGGCCTACCAGTGGAAGGCCAGCGGCATCGCCATCACCGGCGCCACAGCCAGCACCTACAGGCCGGCCGCCGCCAACGTCGGCAAAACCATGACCGTCACCGTCACCGGATCCAAAACCGGCTACACCGCCGCGGCAAAGACCTCGGTGGCAACAGCGGCGGTGGCCAAGGGAACGCTGACCGCACCGGTGCCCACCATCACGGGCACCGCCAAGGTCGGCCAGCTACTGACGGCAGCTCCGGGTACCTGGGGACCGTCACCGGTAACCCTGGCCTACCAGTGGAAGGCCAACGGCATCGCCATCACCGGTGCCACAGCCCGCACTTACAAGCTGGTTGCGGCCGCCACAGGTAAGACCATCACGGTCACGGTGACCGGATCCAAAGCCGGCTACACCACCGCGGCGAAAACCTCGGTGGCAACGCGCACGGTCATGGCCCTCAACCCGGTACTCACCGCACCGGTGCCCACCGTCACCGGGACGGCCAAGGTCGGCTCATTGCTGACGGCGGCTCCCGGCACCTGGGGACCGTCACCGGTAACCCTGGCCTACCAGTGGAAGGCCAACGGCATCGCCATCACCGGAGCCACGGCCCGCACCTACACCCTGGCAGCGGCCACCATCGGTAAGACCATCACGGTCACGGTGACCGGAACCAAGGCCGGTTACACCACCGCGGCAAAAACCTCGGTGGCAACAGCCGCGGTCAAGTAGGGCCGCTAACCGCCAGGAACGGCGCATACGGAAAGGAGTCCGTCAGCAAACGCTGACGGACTCCTTTCTTTCGTCAATCCGGTGAGTCTTGTGTCAATCCAGTGGGCGGCGTCAGGTCAGCAACTGCGCCAGCGAGCCGATCTCGTGACCTTCAAACCCCGCGGCAGTCTCCCCCGCCCTGTTGAGCCAGACGCCCACCAGTCCTGCCGCCGTCGACCCTTCAGCATCCAGCAGCCTGTTGTCCCCCACGTACAGCGTTTCCGCCGGGGCGGTCCCCAGGAGGCGGACGCCTTCGAGGTAGATCGCGGGTTCGGGTTTGGCTACCCCAACGGTGTCCGTGCCCACCAGCCGGCTCACACGCTCCAGCCCCGCGCTGTCCAGCTTTGCCCGCTGGTAGTCGTGGACGTTGTTGCTGACGGCACCGTACGGGACGCCGGCGGCTTCCAGCTGGTCAAGGAGGGGCTGCACGTCCTCAAAGGCCCGCACGTATGACGGCTGCAGCTGGCTGTAAGCGGTCAGCCACTTGTGTGCCTCTTCGCCGTCGGCAAGGTCCACCCCGAAGTGCCCCAGTGCGGCCCGGCCCCGGAGCAGGCGCTGGTCGTTGAAGGTCAGCTCGCCCGCCAGGTACCTGTCGTAGTAGTGCGTCGTTTCGTGCGTGAAAATCCTGCCGAATCGCTCCCACCCGGGCTGGTCGAGGCCGGGCAGCAGGTGTTCGCTGACCTCGCGGAGTGCGGTGGTCATGGCGTATTCGAGGTCAACCAGGGTGTCATCAATATCGAAAAGGACACCCCGGATGGTCCCGAACCGTGTCTTCAGGACGCCGCCCACTGCCGTGCCTGTCACCGTCATCAGCCGCGGAAGGTACGGAGCCGGCTCAGGGACGAGTCCTTGCCCAGGATCACCATGGATTCAAACAACGGCGGTGAGATGCGGCGTCCGGAGATGGCCGTGCGCACCGGCCCGAAAGCCAGCCGGGGCTTGATGCCGAGGTCCTCCACGAGCGCCTGCTTCAGGGCCGCCTGGATGTTTTCCGGAGTCCAGTCCTCAACGGGCTCCAGGGCGGCCAGGGCGGCGTCCAGGACTTCGGCCAGGTTCGCCGGCAGTCCCTTGCGGGCGTCGTCGGCGACGTCGATTGCGTCATCGGCTTTGAACAGGAACCCGAGCATTTCCGGTGCTTCGCCCAGCAGGGTGACGCGTTCCTGGATAAGGGGTGCGGCTTCCGTGAGGATCTCCTCCTGCCGTGCCGTGAGCTCCTCCCCCACGAAGCCGGCGGTCCGCAGGTACGGGACCAGCCGGGCACGGAAGTCTTCGGGGTTGAGCATGCGGATGTGCGTGCCGTTGATGGCTTCCGCCTTTTTGATGTCGAACCGCGCCGGGTTTGCCAGCACATCCTTGACATCAAAGTATTCAATCAGCTGGTCCACGGTGAAGATGTCCTCATCGGCGGACAGGCTCCAACCCAGCAGCGAGAGGTAGTTCAACAGGCCCTCGGGAATGAACCCGCGGTCGCGCAGCAGGAAAAGGTTGGACTGCGGGTCACGCTTGGAGAGCTTCTTGTTGCCCTCCCCCATGACGTACGGGAGGTGGCCGAAGAGGGGAAGGTAGCTGGCGACGCCGATTTCGATGAGGTAGCGGATCAGCACCACCTGCCGGGGCGTGGAAGAAAGGAGGTCCTCACCGCGCAGTACGTGGGTGATCCCCATCAGGGCGTCGTCCACGGGATTAACCAGCGTGTACAGGGGTGAGCCGTCGGCGCGGACAATGACGTAGTCGGGGATGCTGCCGGCTTTGAACGTGATGTCACCCCGGACCAGGTCGGTGAAGACCACGTCCTCGTCCGGCATCCGGACGCGCAGGACAGGCTTGCGTCCTTCGGCTTTGAAAGCCGCGAGCTGCTCTTCGGTAAGTTCGCGGTCGAAGTTGTCATAGCCGAGCTTGGGGTCGCGGCCGGCGGCACGGTGGCGCGCTTCGACTTCCTCCGGGGAGGAATAGCATTCGTAGGCGTAGCCGGCCTCAAGGAGCTTCCCGACGACGTCCTTGTAGAGGTCCAGCCGCTGCGACTGCCGGTACGGCTCGTGCGGGCCGCCAACCTCCACGCCCTCTTCCCACGTGATTCCCAGCCACTTGAGAGCCTCCAGCAACTGCTGGTAGCTCTCTTCCGAGTCACGTGCCGCGTCCGTATCCTCGATCCGGAACACGAACGTGCCCTTGGTGTGCTTGGCGTGGGCCCAGTTGAACAGGGCCGTCCGGATGAGGCCTACGTGCGGTGTTCCTGTGGGCGATGGGCAGAACCTGACGCGCACCGGGGTATCGGCAGTGACGGACGGGACAGAGGCGGCGTTCGGGGCAGAAGCAGTAGTCATAGTGGCTCCAACTTTACCGCTTGCCGCGGACTGTCCCCGTCCGGTTCAGGCGCGGCGCTTCAGCGGCGGACCACCGGGTTGGACAGGCGTCCGATGCCTTCGATCTCGACTTCGTAGCGGTCGCCCGCCTGGACAAGTCCCACGCCCGCCGGAGTTCCGGTCATGATGACATCGCCGGGCAGCAGCGTGAAGGCCTGCGAGACGATGGAGACGAGTTCGCGGACGCCGCGGATCATCTGGCTGGTGCTGCCGTCCTGCCGCAGTTCGCCGTTGAGCCGGCCCTGGATGGCCAGGTCCTCGGTGTCCAGTTCGGTTTCGATCCACGGGCCCAGCGGCGCTGAGGTATCGAAGCCTTTGGCACGGGCCCACTGCAGGTCCGTCTTTTGGACGTCGCGGGCCGTGAGATCGTTGCCGCAGGTGTAACCAAAGATCACGTCATCAACGCGCTCTTCCGGCACGTCCTTGCAGATCCGGCCGATAACCACGCACAGCTCGGCTTCGAAGGAGATTTCCTCGGAAAAGTCCGGCAGCACGATGGGATCGTTCGGCCCCACCACAGCGGTGTTGGGCTTCAGGAACAGCAGGGGCTGGGCCGGCACTTCGTTGCCGAGTTCGGCCGCGTGCTCCACGAAGTTGCGGCCGACGCCGATCACCTTGCTGCGGGGAATGATGGGAGCCAGCAGCCGGACGTCCTCGAGCTTGTGCTTGACATGGGTCCGCTCCACTCCGTTAAAGAAGGGGTCGCCGTTGATGACAGTGATTTCCTCACTGCCGGACTCTCCTTCAACAACGCCGTAGAGGGGATCAGAATCGACTACAAACCGGGCAATACGCATGGTTCCTAGCCTACAGTCTTGCCACACTGCCCCTGACTCAGGTCAGCTACGTGACTCTCCGCGCAGGTAATCAAGCTGCGCGGCAACAGACATTTCGGCTGCCCTCCTGACGGAGGGTTCGACGTCGGCGTACACGGCATCGGCCACCGACGTCACCGTGGCGTCCTGGCCAAGCCGTTCCAGTGCCTCCCGGATCTGCCCCAGCCTCTCGAGGCGGTGGGCCCGGTAGTCACGGGCGATGGCCGCCAGGGAGGGAAGCCCGGGACCGTGCGCCGGCAGGACCGTGGCGTCGCCGAAGGCTTCGAGCCGGTCCAGGGACCGAAGGTAATCGCCCAGTGTGCCATCCGGGTAGTCCAGCATCGTGGTCCCGCGGCCCAGGATGGTGTCGCCGGTCAGCACCGAGCCGCCAGGACCGTCGTCGGGAAGGTGGAAGCACACCGAATCCGAGGTGTGGCCCGGCGTCGCGATGACCTGGATGGACACGCCGGCCGCCTGGATGGTCTTCACCGCCCTCGCAGCGGTTCGCCGCCGTGGCAGTGCTGGGGATCTGCCGCCCGGACGGGGGCGCCGGTGAGCTCGTGGAGCCGCAGCGAGCCCGCCGTATGGTCCGCGTGGCGGTGCGTCACCAGGATCAATTCCACCCGGCCGAGGTCCGCCAGCCGGTCGAGGTGTCCTTCATCGGCGGGGCCCGGGTCCACCACCACCGAAGCACTGGCACCGGGTGCAGAGATCACGTAGGAATTGGTGCCGTCGAGGCTCATCGGTCCGGGGTTGGGCGCCAGGATGAACTGCGTCAGCGGGGAACTGCGCTGCAGGATGGGGCTGGAAGCTGAAGTCACCGTCCCATCTTTGCATCGACTCATTGCATCGAGAGCAGCGAAGCCTCCGCCCTGCTGCCGGAATAGAACGGAGCACGGGCGGGGTTGACCACCAGTGAAGGCCACACGATCTCCAGCAGGAAGCCGAAACCAGACACCATGAGCGCCACATCCACCACCCTTGCAGACCTCCTGGCGGAGGCCGACGCCGCCGGCCACGACCATGCCGCGACGGAGAAGAACAGCGGGCTCCAGCACATCCACAACCACGCCACGGGCAGCATTGTCTGGTTTCCCACGTGGCGGAAGTTCCGCGAGACCACCGACTGGAGTGAGGCGGTGGATGGTGTCGCCGAAGACTTCAAGTCAGGGTCCGCACCTGTCGAAGAATGGGCTGCCAAGTTCCTGGCGGATGACCTCGACATCCTGCTGAAACGCGCGGCAGCCTCCAGCGATGCCAATATTTTTGTCCAGGAGAACCTCATCCACCACCTGACCCGAACCTGGGCTCTGGGCGACGCCGTGGCGAAGGCAACAGGGAAGGATCTGCCCACCGGCACCAGCACGCCGGCCGTCTTTGCCGGCTACCCCTACGACGTCTACGCCCAGGACGGCGGCGCCTTCGCAACAACGCTGTGGAACGACATCATCGATGCCCGCCGCAACCAGGCCCTCGCCGACGAAGCCGCACGCAAGGCCCTGAAGCCCGTCTCCCGCAAGGCACTCAAAAACGCTGCGCGCAAAGCCTCCCGGCGCTGAGCCGCCCGGAAACAGCAACGCGGAGTCGACTTAACGCCCGTTCCGATGAGGATATCGGGCGTTTAGTGACCCCGCGTTGTGATGGTGGGGGCGCGAATGTCTTGCTTACGCGAGCCGGGTCATCCAGCCGTGGCGGTCCGGCACGGTTCCGGTCTGGATGCCCAGGAGCTGCTCGCGGATGGCCATGGTGGCCTCCCCCGCCTTCGCGTCCTCGGATCCGATGAACTCGGTAGTGTCCTTCAGGACTCCGATGGGCGTGATTACTGCCGCCGTGCCGCAGGCAAAGACCTCGGTGATCTCGCCCGAAGCGACGCCGTCGCGCCATTCGGCCAGCGTGATCTTGCGCTCGGTGACTTCACGGCCCATGTCCTTGGCCACCTGAATCACGGAAGAACGCGTGACGCCCTCCAGGATGGTGCCGGTAAGCGCGGGAGTGACCAGCGAGCCGTCTTTCATCACGAAGAACACGTTCATGCCGCCGAGTTCTTCCACGGCGTCGTCATTGAAGTGGTCCAGGAAAAGCACCTGCTTGCAGCCGTTTGCTTCAGCTTCCTGCTGCGCGATCAGGGATGCGGCGTAGTTGCCGCCGCACTTCGCTGCCCCGGTACCGCCGCGGCCGGCACGGGCATATTCGCGCGAGATCCAGATGGATACGGGCTTGAGTTCGCCGCCGAAATAGTTGCCGGCGGGCGATGCGATCACGCGGAAGGAAACTTCACGCGCGGCCCGGACACCCAGGAACGCCTCGGTGGCGATCATGAACGGGCGCAGGTACAGGGCTTCGCCGTCCCCGGCAGGGACCCATTCCTTGTCTGCTGCCACGAGCTCGCGGATGGCGCCCAGGAAGTACTCAACAGGGAGTTCTGGCAGTGCCAGCCGGCGCGCGGACTTGTTCAGCCGTGCGGCGTTTGCCTCGGGACGGAACGTCCAGACTGATCCATCGGCATGGCGGTAGGCCTTGAGTCCTTCGAAGATCTCCTGGCCGTAGTGGAGCACCGCCGCCGACGGGTCCAGGGAGATGGGTCCGTACGCCTCAATGCGCGGGTTGTGCCATCCACCGGCGCCCTGTTCGTCCACCGCGTAGTCCACGACGGCTGTGTGGTCGGTGAAGTAGTTGCCGAATCCCGGGTTCGCCAGGATGGCTGCACGCTCCTCAGCTGACTTCGGGGTATCCGAGAGCTGCTGGGTAAATTCGACGCCATGGGCAGTCTGAGTCATGGTTCCTCCACGATCGGCTGCCTTGGGACGAAAATTCAGCATTGAACCGCCGGGCAGCAGTTGGTAATTCGAAATAAGCTTACGCCCGTTAACCGAACCTCTTGGGCACGGCTCAGAGCGCTGCGGCGATGGCGTCTCCAACAGCGCTGGTGCTGCGGGCGCCGCCGTCGCGCGTTTCAACGTCGGCCACCACCGCGGCCTCGATCTTGCGGGCCGCGGCGGTGTAGCCGAGGTGGTCCAGCAGGAGCGCTGCCGACAGGATGGCCGCGGTGGGATCGGCCTTCTGCTGGCCGGCGATGTCAGGGGCGGAACCGTGGACCGGTTCGAACATGGACGGGGCGGTCCGGTCCATGTTGATGTTGCCGGAGGCGGCCAGCCCGATGCCGCCGGTGATGGCAGCGGCGAGGTCGGTGAGGATATCGCCGAACAGGTTGTCGGTGACTATGACATCGAAACGGGACGGGTCGGTGACCATAAATATTGTGGCCGCATCGACGTGCAGGTAATCGTGTGTGACCTCAGGGAATTCCTGGGCCACGGCTTCGACGGTGCGCTTCCAGAGGTGGCCCGCATAGACCAGCACGTTGTGCTTGTGTACGAGGGTCACGTGCTTGCGTTCCCGGACGCTGGCGCGGCGGAAGGCGTCGCGGACTACGCGTTCCACGCCGTGGGCCGTGTTCAGCGAAACTTCGGTGGCCACCTCGTGCGGAGTGCCGGCGCGCAGTACGCCGCCGTTGCCCACGTAGGGCCCTTCGGTACCCTCGCGCACCACGATGAAATCGATGATGCCAGGATTGGCCAGCGGACTGCCCACCGTGCCGTACAGCCGCGAGGGCCGCAGGTTGACGTAGTGGTCCAGGCTAAAGCGGAGCTTGAGGAGCATTTCACGCTCGATGATCCCCGACGGAATCCTGGTGTCGCCGGGGGCGGCGCCCACTGCACCGAACAGGATGGCGTCCCGCGTGCGCAGGTCCGCCAGGACCTCGTCCGGCAGGGTCTCGCCGGTGGCCAGCCAGTGCTCGGCACCGAGCTTGTAGTGGGTCTGCTGGAGGTCCACGCCTTCGGCGGCCACAGCCTTCTCGAGGACCTTCAGGGCCTCGGCGATGACCTCGGGGCCAATGCCGTCACCGGGAATAACTGCGAGATTGATCGTGGATGCGCTCATGGTCCAAGAATATTAACTGAATCCGCATGCCGGACAATCAGTCTCACTTATTGAGATGAAGGTGACGAAGAGGAAGTCACTTCGACGGGACAGCCGGGACAGGTGAAGCCACCACCACAACGTTGGTACCCCAGAAGTCGCCCGTGTAGCAGGAGATGAGCACAAGCCGGTTGGGTGCCACCCGCCAGATGGGGCTGTCCTTCAGGCCCGCCTTGACGTACGTTTTGACGGAATCCACCCGGTAGGCCAATTTGCCGGTGGCAGTGGTCACAGTGAACTTGTCGCCTACCGCTGCCTTGGTGCTCAGCCGGTTGAAGGGTGCATCCCTGTCCACCCAACTGTGGCCCGCCACATAAGTGGTGTTGCGGGAGCCCGCGCCGGGAATTCCGTAAGGGGTGAGCCAGTAGCCGTCCATGGTCGGCGGCGGCACGATGGTCTGGGTGGTCTGGTCCGTGCCGCTGGGTTTCAGCGGATGGATCACCACATCGATGCCCGCCGCGGGGTAGCTCAGCCGCTGGGGCGGCGCCGCGGCCGGACCTGCGGGAACGGCCGGGGCTGCCAACGTAGGTGCCTCACGTGGTTCCGGCATCGGAGTGGCGGCCGCGGTGGTCGCCGGTGCCTGCTGGACAATTCCGGACTCCGCATTGGGTGTCCCCTGCCCGTTGAGGAGGGGAAGCGCAGCGAAGGCGAAATAGCCAAGGAGTCCGCAGAGGAGCACGAACAGGATGCTCCTGGGGGTGAAGGTCCTGCGCCGCGCGAGGTCCGGGGCCGGTTCGGGCGGATCCGACTGTTCCGAATCTGCACTTGGTGGCGGATCGGCGGAGTACTGGCTGCCTTCGTCCATGGTTCCCCCTCGCACATTGGTGGGAAATCTGCTTGGTTGGCGGCAGGCGCCGTGCCCTTCCGGCCACGGCGCCTGCCGAGGTGTTGCCTGACGCCCTTGCGGGCGTCAGGCAACGGGGTCAGTCCTTGCGATGCCGGGACACGCCGGCCTCCGGCAGCACCTTGCGGGCTGCCACTGCCGCCGCTGCGAGCAACATCACGATCAGGCCACCTGCCCAGGGAGCAAGTGCCGTGTCAGACGCTGCCACGGCGGTCTGGACGTTAAAGCCCGGGTTGTTGACAACCACGGCGCCTGCGCCTGCAGGCTTCTCGACGACCGCTCCGACGGGCTTCTTGCCCGGCTTCTCCGGCTTCTCTACCGGCGGTTTGACCGAATGCTCGTCGACGGGCTCGCAATCGTTGTGGTAAGTTTCCCGACCCTCGTGCGTCCAGTTGTTGCCGTCCTCCAACTTATCGTTCGGAGGAATGATGTCATCGCCGTCCTGGTGGTGGGCATGGCCCTTCACCGCGTGAAGGTTAACTGTGATCTGCACGTACGGGTTCCTGTCGGACCCGGTGGCGTGGCAGATGGTGATCTTGCGGTTGCCATGGCCGTTGCCATT
This sequence comes from uncultured Actinomycetota bacterium, assembly GCA_963741285.1. Taxonomy (GTDB): domain Bacteria; phylum Actinomycetota; class Actinomycetes; order Actinomycetales; family Micrococcaceae; genus Arthrobacter. The sequence goes on along the minus strand of CAVUHH010000025.1, from coordinate 419,585 downwards.
GTCGTCGTCATCGTCATCATCATCGCCGTTGCCCGGCTTATCGGGTACCCGGCAGCCGGCCGCAATCAAGTCCACCTTGTCAAGGTTCTGCCCACCCTTGAGAACCTTTCCGTCGTTGGCCGGAATGATGTCTCCTTCGTGCTGGTGGCCAACATGTGCTTTGAGCGCGTGCACGTCGATTGTCACCGATACGTAGGGGTTGGTCGCCGAGCCGGTGGCGTGGCAAATAGTGATCTTGTGATCGGATTTTGCATTGTCATTTGCTGCAGCCGGAGCCGTGGCACCGAGTAACGCGAGGCCGGTGACACCTAAGGCGGCAAGGATCCGTTTCATTTCCGTCTCCATCCATTGTCTGGTTTTAACTGATCAGACGTGTGGAAAAACGGCGCCCCGACGCAAGGGCGAAAATGGCAAACAGACAGCATCGGAGGCGACGGTTCTCCCAGATGCGAATCATCAGTTTGCTAACCAGATAAGGCTATGCAAACGGCTACCGGCGTGTCTCCAGTACTCATTACCCACTTTCCGGGACTGTCCGTACTGGCTTTTCCCGAACCCTACTCAGTCCAGGTACAAACAAGTAGCCCGCCCGGAATTACCTAGGCTTCGGCGGGTTCCTCATACTTGGGGAACACGGGCGTGGGCGCAGGTAACACCGTTCCGGCCGCGATCGGCGTGGTCAGCGCGGCGAACTGGCGTGCTTCGCCCTCAGGCTGGCCCAGGGTGTCCAGCAGTGCCGCCGTGGCGCCAGGCATGACAGGCTGCGCCAGGATGGACACAATCCGCAGCACTTCCAGGGTGACGTAAAGGACAGTGTTCATGCGTTCGACGTCGGTCTTCCGCAGCACCCACGGGGCCTGCTCGGCGAAGTAGGCGTTGGTGTCCCCCAGGACGCCCCAGATGGCTTCGAGCGCGCGGCTGAATTCCTGCTTCTCGAAGGCGGCCCTGGCCGTCTCGAGGAGCCCGTTGGCCTGTGCCAGGATCGCGGTGTCCTCGGCGGTGAAGGCGCCCGGGACCGGGACCCGGCCCTCGCAGTTCTTCGCCACCATGGACAGCGAACGCTGCGCCAGGTTGCCGAAGTTGTTGGCCAGGTCCGAGTTCATCCGCCCCACGATGGCCTCGTGGTTGTAGCTGCCGTCGGCGCCGAACGGCACCTCGCGGAGGAAGAAGAAGCGCACCTGGTCCAGGCCGTACTGCGCCACGAAGTCGGCCGGGGCCACCACGTTGCCCAGGGACTTGGACATCTTCACGCCGTTGTTGTGCAGGAAGCCGTGGATCATGACGCGCTTGGGCAGTTCGATGCCGGCGCTCATCAGGAACGCCGGCCAGTAGATGGCATGGAACCGGGAGATGTCCTTGCCGATCACGTGCACGTCGGCCGGCCAGAACTTCCTGAACGACTCCGACTCGACGTCCGGGTAGCCAACACCGGTCAGGTAGTTGGTCAGCGCGTCCACCCACACGTACATCACGTGCTTGTCGTTGCCGGGCACGGGGACGCCCCAGTCAAAGGTGGTGCGGCTGATGGACAGGTCCTCCAGGCCGCGCCTGACGAAGCTGATGACCTCGTTGAACCGGGACTGCGGGGCGCCGAATTCCGGCTGGGCCTCGTAGAGGGCCAGCAGTTTGTCCTGGTAGGCGGACAGCCGGAAGAAGTAGCTCTCCTCAGCCGTCCATGTCACCTCGGTGTCGGTCTCCTTCGAGTAGCGCACGCCGTCGTCCTTGACCACGGTGTCGTCCTCCACGTAGAACGCCTCGTCCCGGACGGAGTACCAGCCTTCGTACTTGGACAGGTAGATGTCGCCGTTGGCTTCCATCTTCTTCCAGATGGCCTGCGACGCCTCGTAGTGGTCAGCGTCCGTGGTCCGGATGAACCGGTCGTACGTGATGCCCAGGGCGGCGTGCGCGGCCTTGTAAACTTCCGCGTTGCGGTCCACCAGCTCCTTGGGCGTGACGCCTTCCTTCTCGGCCGCCTGCGCAATCTTCATGCCGTGCTCATCCGTGCCCGTCAGGAACATCACGTCGAAACCGTCAAGCCGCTTGAAGCGGGCCATGGCGTCGGTGGCGATGTACTCGTAGGCGTGCCCGATGTGCGGCACGCCGTTCGGGTAAGTGATGGCCGTGGTGATGTAGAACGGGGTTTTGTCTGTTGCAGTCACGTGCGGACGTTACCTTTGGTGCGAAGGGGTGGGGCTAGATCAGTTCAGTCAGCGTATCGCTCAGCCGGACCAGTTCGTGGTCGTGTGAAGCGACCAGCACTGCGATTCCGTCCGAGGTGGTGTCCTTGAGGATGCTGATGATGCGGTTGGCCGAGGCCCGGTCCAGGCTGGCCGTGGGCTCATCCACCACCAGCACGCGGGTGCCCAGGATCAGCGCCCGGGCGATCGCCACACGCTGGCGTTCACCGCCGGAGAGCTGCGCGGGGCGGTGCCGCATGCGGCGGCCCAGGCCCACCAGGTCCAGGAGGTCCTTGGCCATGTCGCGGCGCTGGTCCACCTCGCCGTCGGGCACTGCGGGCAGCAGGACGTTCTCCAGGGCGCTCATGCCGTCGATCAGGGCGCCGCCCTGGTCCACGTAACCGATCAGGGCACGACGGCGGTCCGCGATTTCGTCGTCGCCCATGCTCTCGAGCGAATCGCCTTCCCAGAAGACGCGGCCCGACGTCGGCAGCGTCAGCCCGGCGCCGACAGTCAGGATGCTGGTCTTGCCGGAGCCGCTTCGGCCGGCGACGCAGTGCATCTCGCCGGCGTGCAGGGTGAGGTCGAAGCCCTCCACCACGCTGACGGCTTCGGCACCGCCCTTGCCGCCGCCGTAGCGGATGGTGATATCGCTCAGTTCCAGCGGGGTCTCGTGGTCCGCGGCCTTGACGATGGTGTTGGCGCGGGTCTGCAGGGGCGCCTCCGCGGAGCCGGACCTCCGGCTCCGGTGAACATTCGTCTGGTTTGTCATTGGACCACTTTCGTTGCAATCGGTATCCAGCAAAGTACAGCCACGAGACCGGCGACGCCGGCCCACAGCGCGGCATACGGGGCAAGGAGAAGCCCGATGCCCAGTGCGCCCAGGACGCCCAGTGGCAGGGCGACGGTTCCCACCAGCGCATTTTCGAAGAGTCGGACCTGGCGGAGCATGTCCGGGTTCCAGCCCATCGCTTCGAGGATGCCCAGGTACTGGCGTTTGGCGTTGAGCTCAAACCGGCCGGTGACCAGGGTCAGGACCAGGCCCACCAGCGACGCCGGCGAGGGCCAGCATCATGCTCGGCAGCGCGACGCTGGCCGCGGCCAGCCCGCTGAGCGCGCTCGCGCCGGCAGCACGGGGAATGTCGATCAGCAGGGCCACCAGCCCACCCACCGCGGCGCCGAAGACGCCCACTGCGACTGCCAGGGACAAGGTGTTGAACTTGTTGGTGCTGAGCTGGCGGTTGGCAAAGGTCAGCGGTGAATCCACCGGGATCAGCCGCTCATCGTGCTGCGGTTCCTGGTCCACCTCGTCGCGGTGCCGCAGCTGCTGTGCCGCGAAGAAGGCCGCTGCCGCGTAGAGGGCCAGGACGGCGGCGGAAACGATGGCTGTGGTCAGGCTCCAGCTCACCAGGCTCAGCACGATCCCGGCCACCGCGAGCAGTGCCGCGCCGACGCCGAATTCCTCCAGCACCCAGGTGCGGATCCGCCGCTGGGTCCAGCCCATGGCGCGCAGGGTCCCTGCTTCGCGTTTGCGTTTCCGGATGTAGCTGACAGTGGAGGCGCCGGTGAGCAGCGCGGCCCCGCACAGGGTAAGGAAGAGCAGCGTGACGTTTGTACCGGTCAGTGAGCCCGTGACGGCGTCGGCCGCATTCTGCCGGACCCAGGACTGCTGGACGGTGCCCAGCGCTGACTCCTTGCCGGCGTCGTCCTTTGAGTATCCGGGGACGAAGATGCTGGCGTCCTCGCGTGCCGAACCGGCCACCACAGTGGCTTCGAGGCCCATCGCACGGATCTCACCGGCGAGTTTTTCGACGTCGGGCTGGGCTTCCTTCCAGCTGCCGGGCGCCTTCGCCCGGACGCGGACAGCATCGATCACGGCTGCGTTGTCCTTGTAGCCGCGGGCAGCAGCCAGGCCGTAGTAGTCGGTGATGGCTCCGGCCGACTGGCTGGCCAGTCCGGTGGCGCTGAGCGAGGGCTTGAGGTCCGTGGCGGCCACGGCCTTGCCGTCGGCATCCTTGGTGAGCGTCAGCGGCGTCGGATCGTAGCCGCCCAGGGGAAGCCGGTTGACGTCGCCGGCGGCCGCTTCAACGGCCGCGGGGTCGAACGTTCCGTAGACCATGGCCAGCGGAGCGGCGAGCGTCTCCCCCGTTGCCAGGTCCTCCCGGTAGGACCTTTCATCCACGGGTTCGCGCTGGGTCTGGTCCACCGGGGTCCCGTTGGCGGCCTTTTCCGGCAGCCGGTTCACCGTGACCCAGTCCCCCGGGGTGGCTGTTTTCTGGACAGCCCCGTTGGCAGCGGCCTCGCCGTCAGCGTACTTCGGCGCGGCAGCAAAGTCGGTGCTCCATGTGGCCGGCGTGTAGAGGCCCTGGTTGAAGTTTCCTTGGGCGCCGAGCAGCGACGAGTGGTCGGTGGACCCGGGCCAGGACAGCGCGAACGGGTCCTTGGAAACGAAGGGGAGATAATCCTTGTCCAAGGAGCGCGAGGCCGTGCCGACTTCCTTGACTACCTTGCCGGAGTCGTCGACTTCCTCGATCTTGACGTTGTATTTCAGGTCCAGGGACGTGCCGGAACGCACGATCAGCGGGATGCCCTGGGAGTCGGCGGTGAGCTGGCCGCTGCGCTTGGCCTGCTGGTACTGGGTCATCAACGGCGCCCAGTACTTGAGCTTGACGCCCAGGAAGTCGGGGCCTTCTTCCAACTCTTCTGTGCTGATGCCGTTGGTGAAGAGGCTTTCGAAGTGGCGTCCGATGGCCCCCGCGTTGCGGGCGTCGGCGGGCGGTGCCTTCTCCAGCGGAGCCAGGAAGTCGCCTGCGGAACCCAACAGTGCCCGCTCGGAGACAGGGTCGACGGCGACCACGGACTCGGTTACCTCAGGTGAGAGTGGCAGGGAAACAGAGAGGTTGAAGAGGTTGTGTTCGGAACCGCCGGCCGGGGCGGGAAACTTGATGCCCGTCTCGCCCTCCGGCGGGGCGATCCGGATGCTGGTGCCGCCTTCTGTCTGTTCCTCCACGAGCCGGGCCTTGCCTAGCGTGCCCTCGGCGGTGGACTTGAACAGGACCTGGTCCGAGACTCCGTCGGAGCTGACTGCGCTGGCGGTCAGCCGGTACTTCTTCGGTGTGTCGCTCAGCACTGACTCGGCCGCCGGCCATTTGGCGGGCTCAGTGGCGCCGGCCGCCTGGTCGGTAGTGGCGGTGCCGGCCAGCCCTGCGTTATAGCCCAGGAAGTCCATGGCATCGAGCCGTGGAGCTTCCAGGTTTTGCGTCACGCGGGACACCAGGCTGATGGGGGCGGCAACCGAAGTTTCGGAAAGCTTGCGGATCGCTTCAAGCTGTTCGAAGCTGATGCCTCCGCCGCCGTTGGCGATCTCGGGCTGCATCAGCGCCGAGGATCCTGCCTTGGCCTGGACGAGGACGTCGTAGAGCCCCCGCGAATTCTCATCCACCGTTCGGTTAAGCGCTGCTTGCGACTGGCCTTGGACGAGGACCGACAAGCACATAGCTGCGATCAAGATGGCCGCGGTCAGCAGCAGCACTTTGCTTCTGATGAACCTCTGGACGGCGTTCATTGGGCTCCCTGAAACCTGGATTGCGTGCGCACACCACGGTCCGCGGGCGGCGGACATCATGGATTTCCTGCTGGGTGTGCAAAAAGTATTGGCCGGTCTGCCGGCGCTGTCCTTAAACAGGACCTAGCCATTGTAAGCAGACCGGCCAATCATACGTGGCCGAGGCTAAGCTGCGGTCACGCGTTGTTCACGGTGGTGCGGATCTCAGTCTTCGAGATCGACCTCGCGGACCATCTCGGCGCCGATGCCTGCCTTGATGGCGTCGAGCACCTGCTGCGGCACGGACGTGTCGATGGTGAGCAGGGCAAGCACCTGGCCGCCCTCGGCCTGGCGTGCCACCTGCATGCCGGCGATGTTGATGTTGTTCATGCCCAGGATGTGCCCGATCGTTCCGATCACACCCGGCCGGTCGGCGTAGGAGACCACCACAAGGTGCTCGCTGATGGGAATCTCAACGTCGTAGCCGTTGACGCCCACGAGCTTCTCAACCTGCTTGGGTCCGGTCAGGGTGCCCGCCACGGAGATCTGTGAGCCGTCGCTGAGGGCGCCGCGGAGGGTCAGGACGTTGCGGTAATCCTCGGCTTCCGAGGTGGTGATGAGGCGCGTGTTGATGCCGCGCTGCTCCGCAATGACGGGGGCATTGACGTACGAGACCTGCTCGGTCACCACGTCGGCGAAGATGCCCTTGAGCGCTGCGAGCTCGAGGACCTTGACATCCAGCGCGGCGATTTCGCCGGCAACCTCGACGTCGATCTGGGTCAGCGAGGCATGGGTCAGCGCGGTGAAGATCCGGCCCAGCTTCTCGATCAGCGGAATGCCCGGGCGGACGTCGGGGGCGATGACGCCGCCGGCAACGTTGACTGCATCCGGAACGAGTTCCCCGGCCAGTGCGAGCCGCACGGACTTGGCAACCGAAACGCCGGCCTTCTCCTGGGCTTCGTCGGTGGAGGCACCGAGGTGCGGGGTCACCACGACGTTGTCCAGGGCGAAGAACGGCAGGTTCGTGCTCGGTTCCTTCACAAAGACGTCAACGGCCGCACCGGCGATCTGGCGGTCCTGCAGGGCAGCGTAGAGGGCTTCCTCATCCACGAGTCCGCCACGTGCGACGTTGACCACGTAGGCCGTGGACTTCATCTTTGTGAAGGCGTCTGCACCCAGCATGCCTACGGTTTCCGGCGTTTTGGGCATGTGGATGGTGACGAAGTCCGACTGGCTCAGCAGTTCATCGAGGGTGACGAGCTTGACGCCGAGCTGCGCGGCCCGGGCTGAGGTGATGTACGGGTCATAGGCGAGGATCTCGGTGTCGAAGCCCTGAAGGCGGGCAGCAACGAGGGCGCCGATGCGGCCCAGGCCGATGATGCCGATCTTCTTCTCGAAGAGTTCGATGCCGGTGTACTTGGAGCGCTTCCATTCACCGTCTTTCAACGCCGAGCTGGCCTGCGGGATGTGGCGTGCCAGGCTCAGAATGTGGCCTACCGTCAGTTCCGCTGCCGAAATGATGTTCGAGGTCGGCGCATTGACCACCATCACACCGGCCTGCGTGGCGGCCTTGATGTCTACGTTGTCCAGGCCGACGCCTGCGCGGGCAATGACTTTGAGGTTCTTGGCCGCGGCGATGGCCTCGGCGTCCACCTGCGTGGCGGAGCGGACCAGGATGGCGTCCACGTCGACGATGGCAGCGAGCAGCTGGGAGCGGTCGGAACCGTCAGTCTGGCGGATTTCGAAGTCCGGGCCCAGGGCCTCGATCGTGGCGGGCGAAAGTTCTTCGGCGAGCAGTACTACGGGTTTTGACACGGGTGATCCTCTGCGTTGCAGTCCTTGGGATGTAACAAGTCTAGGCGGACGGAAAGGCCGGGCTCACATTGTTAAGTGAACCCGGCCTCACGATGGCACCCCGCAGGGTACCGGGACAGCAGCCTTAGCGGGCTGCTGAGCCCTCTACGTAGTCCGCGTCCTGCTGCTGCCAGGCGAAGAGGGAGCGCAGCTCGCGGCCGACGCCCTCAATCGGGTGCTGCTCAGCCTTGGCGCGCAGTGCCTTGAACTCGGCGCCGCCGTTGTCCTGGTCATCGATGAAGCGCTTGGCGAAGGCACCGTTCTGGATGTCCGCGAGGACAGCCTTCATGTTTTCCTTCACCTCGGGGGTGATGACCCGCGGGCCGGAGACGTAGTCGCCGTACTCGGCGGTGTCAGAAACGCTCCAGCGCTGCTTGGCGATGCCGCCTTCCCACATGAGGTCAACGATGAGCTTGAGCTCGTGGAGCACCTCGAAGTAGGCGATCTGCGGCTGGTAGCCGGCCTCGGTCAGGGTTTCGAAGCCGTACTGGACCAGCTGGGACACGCCGCCGCACAGGACTGACTGCTCGCCGAAGAGGTCGGTTTCGGTCTCTTCGGTGAAGGTGGTCTTGATGACGCCCGCACGGGTGCCGCCGATGGCCTTGGCGTAGGACTTGGCCAGGTCCCAGGCGGAACCGGTGGCGTCCTGCTCCACTGCGATGATGTCCGGGATGCCACGGCCGGCTTCGAATTCGCGGCGGACGGTGTGGCCCGGAGCCTTCGGAGCGATCAGGATGACGTCAACGCCTTCAGGCGCCTCGATGTAGCCGAAGCGGATGTTGAAGCCGTGGGCGAAGGCCAGGGCCTTGCCGGCGGTCAGCTTGTCCTTGATGGAGTCGTTGTAGATGGCGCGCTGGTGCTGGTCCGGCGCCAGGATCATGATGACGTCGGCCCATTCGGCAGCGTCAGCCACGGTCTTGACCGTAAAGCCGGCGTCCTGTGCCTTGGCGATCGAGGAGGAACCTTCCTTGAGGGCGATAACAACCTCAACGCCGGAATCGCGCAGGTTCAGTGCGTGGGCGTGGCCCTGGGAGCCATAGCCAACGATCGCAACCTTGCGGCCCTGGATGATGGAGAGGTCGGCGTCGTCGTCGTAGAACATTTCAGTCACTTGCGTAACTCCTTTTGAGTGGATTCTCTGGTGTAAATGTGGTGCTGCGGTACTGCACGGGCGTTGCGCCGCCGGCGGGGCCGAAACCCCGCCTGCGTATTAAGCGCTGCGCAATGCCCTGTCACTCATGGAGCGGGATCCCCGTCCAACGGCCAGGGTGCCGGACTGCACAATTTCGCGGATGCCGAAGGGCTCAAGCACTGAGAGCAGTGCAGTGAGCTTTTCGGGGTGGCCTGTTGCTTCAATGACCACGGAGTCTGTGGAGACGTCAACCACTGAAGCACGGAACAGGTCTGCAGCCTGGGTCACCTGCAGACGAGTTGCGGCATCCGCACGTACCTTGACCAGGATGTGGTCTCGCTGTACGGAAGATTCGGAGGTGAGCTCAACAATCTTGATCACGTTGACCAGTTTATTGAGCTGCTTGGTGACCTGTTCAATGAGGTCACCATCGGCGTCGACGACGACGGTCATCCGGGACATGCCCGGGACTTCCGTCGGGCCAACGGCCAGGGAATTGATGTTAAAGGCGCGGCGGGCGAACAGGCTCGCAACGCGCGTCAGTACACCGGGCTTGTCTTCAACCAGAACGGACAGTGTGTGGCGGGTCATGATCAGTCCTCCTCTTCCCATTCCGGGGTCATGTTGCGGGCAACCTGGATCTGGTCGTTGCTCACGCCGGCGGGCACCATCGGCCACACCATGGAGTCGGGGCTCACCACAAAATCGATGACCACGGGGCGGTCATTGATTTCGAGGGCCTTCTGGATGGTCGCGTCAATGTCCTCGTCCCGTTCGCAGCGGAACGAGGCACAGCCGTAGGCCTCGCCCAGCTTGACGAAGTCCGGGATGCGGACGGTTTCGTGGCCTGTGTTCAGGTCCGTGTTGGAGTAGCGGCCCTCGTAGAACAGGGTCTGCCACTGGCGGACCATGCCCAGTGAGGAGTTGTTGATGACGGCAACCTTGATGGGAATCTTGTTGATCGCGCAGGTGGCCAGTTCCTGGTTGGTCATCTGGAAGCAGCCGTCGCCGTCGATCGCCCAGACCACACGGTCCGGCTCCCCCACCTTGGCACCCATGGCGGCCGGTACGGCGTAGCCCATGGTGCCGGCACCGCCCGAGTTCAGCCAGGCATGCGGGCGCTCGTACTTGATGAACTGCGCGGCCCACATCTGGTGCTGGCCCACGCCGGCAACGTAGATGCCTTCGGGGCCGGTCAGTGCGCCGATGCGTTCGATGACGCGCTGCGGGGCGGTGAGCCCGTCCTCCGGCTCGGTCCAGCCCAGCGGGTAGGTTTCCTTGAGGTTGTTCAGGAAGGCCCACCACGTGGTGAGGTCCGGGGTGCCGGACGCTTCGAACTGTGAACGGACGGCCTCGGTGAGCTCGGGGATGATCTCCTTGACCGATCCCACGATGGGCACGTCGGCCGCGCGGTTCTTCGAGATCTCCGCGGGGTCGATGTCCGCGTGGATGATCTTGGCGTTCGGGGCGAACGTCTTCAGCACGCCTGTGACACGGTCGTCGAACCGTGCCCCGAGGGTGATCAGGAGGTCAGACTGCTGCAGCGCCGTCACGGCCGAAACCGTGCCGTGCATGCCCGGCATGCCCACGTGCTGGGGGTGGGAGTCGGGGAACACTCCGCGGGCCATCAGCGTGGTCACTACCGGGGCGCCCGTCAGTTCGGCCAGCTCCCGGAGTTCGGCAGCAGCGTGGGCCTTGACCACGCCGCCGCCCACGTACAGGACAGGCTTGCTGGCAGCAGCGATCAGCTTGGCTGCTTCGCGAACCTGCTTGTTGTGGCCGCGGGTCACCGGACGGTAGCCGGGGAGGTCGATCTTCGGCGGCCAGGAGAACGTCATCTGGCCCTGCTGGGCATCCTTGGCCACGTCCACCAGCACCGGGCCGGGACGGCCTGTGGAGGCGAGGTGGAACGCTTCGGCCATGACATGCGGGATGTCGTTGGGGTCCGTCACCAGGAAGGAGTGCTTGGTGATCGGCATGGTGATGCCAACAATGTCGGCTTCCTGGAAGGCATCGGTGCCAATAACACCGCTGGATACCTGGCCGGTGATGGCCACCAGCGGCACGGAGTCCATGTGGGCGTCCATGATGGCGGTAACGAGGTTGGTGGCACCGGGGCCGGAGGTGGCGATGCAGACGCCCACCCGGCCGGTAACCATTGCGTAGCCTTGCGCGGCGTGGCCGGCTCCCTGTTCGTGACGGACCAGGACGTGATTCATCCTGGAGGCCATCAAGGGGTCATAGGTAGGCAGGATCGCGCCACCAGGCAAACCAAAAATATCGTCCACGCCGAGTTCTTCGAGCGAGCGGACAATAGCTTCTGAGCCGGTCATCACCGTTGGGGGTACAACGGTGTTCGGCCCAAGGACAGGAGAGACAGCGGCAAGATCAGTGACGACAGCGGCATGGTCAGCCGTTCGGTCGGCACGTTCCGGAGCCTTGGGGGCTCCAGCGGACTTAGTAGCCATCAGCGAGGGGCTGATCGGCGATCCTTTGCTCATCGGACTCTTCCTTGTGGATCATTTGTTATCTCGAAACTGCGGAAAATAAAAAAACCCCTCAGCCTGGCGGCTCTTCGAGGGGTTGCGCGTGACGGTACGTTACCAGTCGGGCTAATCTGCCACGCGCTTGGTAAGGACGACGACTGCATCTGCAGCGGCGCAGTTAGTAACGTAAGCGATCATGCGTTCAGTTTTCCCTCTTGGTGAGATGCCTGTCAACGAGGGTAGTGCACATCTCACCATGTGGACTTCATTGTCCACCAATTGGCCACTTCCCCCAACTGGGTAGCAGTAATGTCGTTAGATCGCTCATAACGACGTCACTGCTGCCTAGCTGGGCTGCCCAGCGGCCGGGGTGAGCCCACTGGAAGGTACTACCCGCAGTACGCGCCCGTAGAAGCGCTGTGCACCAGCTTGGCGTACTTGGCGAGCACACCCTTGGTGTACCTGGCCGGGAGCGGCTCCCAGCCGACCTTGCGGGCTTCGAGCTCGGCCTCGTCCACCAGCAGGTCGAAGCTGCGGGCGGCGATGTCCACGCGGATGCGGTCACCGTCCTGGACAAAGGCGATGGGGCCGCCATCGACCGCTTCCGGCGCAACGTGGCCGATGCACAGGCCCGTGGTCCCGCCGGAGAAGCGGCCGTCGGTGAGGAGCAGCACGTCCTTGCCCAGCCCGGCCCCCTTGATGGCGCCGGTGATGGCGAGCATTTCGCGCATGCCGGGGCCGCCCTTGGGGCCTTCATAGCGGATGACCACAACGTCGCCGGCCGCGATCCTGCCGTTGTCCAGCGCGTCCAGGGCTCCCTGCTCGCGCTCGAAGACGCGGGCGGTGCCTTCGAAGACGTCGGCGTCGAAGCCGGCGCTTTTTACGACGGCGCCTTCCGGGGCCATCGTGCCGTGCAGGATGGTGATGCCGCCGGTCTTGTGGATGGGGTTGTCCAGGGCGCGCAGGATCTTGCCGTCCAGGTCCGGCGGGTTGATCGCGGCGAGGTTTTCGGCGACCGTTTTGCCGGTAACGGTGAGGCAGTCGCCGTGCAGCAGGCCGGCGTCGAGCAGTGCGCGCATGATGACCGGCACGCCGCCGATCTTGTCGACGTCGGTCATCACGTAGCGGCCGAACGGCTTCAGGTCGCCCAGGTGCGGGATCTTGTCGCCGATCCGGTTGAAGTCCTCCAGGTTGAGCTCCACTTCGGCCTCGCGGGCGATGGCGAGCAGGTGCAGCACGGCGTTGGTGGAGCCGCCGAAGGCCATGGTGACGGCGATGGCGTTTTCGAACGCCTTTTTGGTCATGATGTCGCGGGCGGTGATGCCCTTGCGGAGCAGGTTCACCACCGCTTCGCCGGACTTGCGGGCGAATTCATCACGACGGCGGTCTGCCGAGGGCGGAGCGGCGGAGCCGGGAAGGGACATGCCGAGGGCTTCGCCGATGCAGGCCATGGTGTTGGCCGTGTACATGCCGCCGCAGGCACCTTCGCCGGGACAGATGGCCTTTTCGATGCGTTCCAGGTCGCCGAGGCTCATCTTGCCTGCGGCGCAGGCGCCCACAGCCTCGAAAGCGTCAATGAGGGTGACTTCCTTTTCGGAACCGTCCTCGAGCTTGACCCAGCCAGGCATGATGGAGCCGGCGTAGAGGAACACGCTGGCCAGGTCCAGACGGGCTGCAGCCATCAGCATGCCGGGCAGTGACTTGTCGCACCCGGCCAACAGGACAGAGCCATCAATGCGCTCAGCCTGCATCACGGTTTCCACGGAGTCGGCGATGACTTCGCGGGATACCAGGGAAAAGTGCATGCCTTCGTGGCCCATGGAGATGCCGTCTGAAACGGAGATAGTGCCGAATTGCATGGGGAAGCCGCCACCGGCGTGGACGCCTTCTTTGGCGCCCTGGGCCAGCCGGTTCAGGGAAAGGTTGCAGGGAGTGATCTCGTTCCACGAGCTGGCCACGCCAATCTGCGGCTTGGCGAAGTCGTCGTCGCCCATGCCCACCGCACGGAACATGCCGCGCGCGGGGGCGGCGTGGATCCCGTCGGTGACGACGCGGCTGCGGGGCTTGATGTCAATCTGGTTCTCGGTGGTTGTTTGGCTGTCGGCACTCATGTGTCAAAGTCTATGACTCCGATCGCAATGGAACGACCAGGAACCGCTGCCAACGTCCAATTCGGGGAAATCCCGATCAAATAGTGGACATCCGTCTCAAATATTGAGATGCGGCTAGACCGGGAACCTCCATATGCCAGCCGCCGTCAGAACCTGAGGGCGGGCCAACGTCAACTCAACAGCCCCCTGCCTGCCGCCACCAAGCGTCCTGACCTGCTGCGACCTAGACAGTCCTGTTCACGCCGACGTACCGTCAGGGAACGGCAACCATGCCATCCGGACTGAAAGGCCCTGTTATGGATTTTGTCTTCTGGATCATTGCGATTGTGTTGATTGTGGGCATTGTGTGGTGGCTACTGAACCGAAACAGCTCCACCAACACTGGCGGTTCAGCCCCCGTCAGGACGGACAGCGGCTCGGCTGGCGGAAGTGCGGCAGCCTCGGCGGAAGCTGCCGGAACTGCCGGCCTCCCCAGCGCGGCCGGCTTCGGCAACGCAGCGGAACCAACACCCCCCACGACGGCGGACGATGAAACCGAGCGGCCCACAGCAGCCAGCCAACAGGGTTTTGCGGCTCCCCACGAAACAGATGCCCGTCCGGTCTTTTCGGCCGCGCCGGAAGTGGGCGGGATCGATCCCCAGCGGGAGACCACTGCTGAAGAGGATGCCGTCAGTCCCCAGGGGACAGCGGCGGCACCGGGGGCCCCGGCGGACGAAAGAGCCACAACAGTTGAGGAGCCGCTTGCCCCTGGGCAGGCCGAGGTTTCGGCGGAGCCAGTCGCGCCACTGGAACCCACAACTCCCCGCGAGGACTCGGCCCGCGAGGACGCCGGCATCACCGGAGGGACCGGAGAGACTGCGGCCCGGAAGGCGGAAGACGAGTGGGAAACGCAGTGGTCAGAGGCAAGCGGGTCAACCCCGGCAGCCAGCCACAGGCCTGCCTCAGACGCAGCTGCCGGCTCGGCAGCATCACTGAACACGAACGCGCCGGAGGTCCACGGAGCCACTCAGGCCGCCGGCCCAAACAGTGGCTACGTTCATCACGCTGAGTACACCGACCCGCACGCCCCGACACTTCCCGGCGCTGAAACAGCCGCCGCGGACGCCCTCACCATGGACGATGCCGCAAAGGATGCCTTGGTGACGCCGCTGACAGGCGACGAGGCGATGGCCGAACCGGCCGCTCCCACCACAGGCTACGAACCGGCGGCGGAACCGCTCGGCCACCTGGCCGCGGACCAGCCCTACGGCGCCGGCTCTGCGTCGCCCGGCCCGGATGGCAGCGGTCCGGCCGACTTTGATGTCAAGGGTGACGCCGGCGCAATGGTCTATTACGAGGAAGGGCACCCGGACTATGAGCAGACCACGGCCGACGTCTGGTTCGAGTCAGCGGCCCATGCCGAGGCCGCCGGCTTCCGGGCGCCCCGGCGAACCCGGCTCTGACCGCACCGGCACGACCAGCCGGTTCGCGCTGTCCGCCAGTCCCCGAGCGGGCGCCTTGGCACTTTGCGTGGCAATGGTGCTTTCCGGGTGCACGGCGGACGGCAACGACGCGCCAACCGGCAGCATTACGGGCACGGGCTCCGGGACCACAGGGCCTGGTTCCGGGACGCCGGTGAACACTCCTGGGACCGGAAGCACCGCCGCTCCGGAAATTCAGGGCCGGCTCGACCTGCAGCTCAATATTCCGTGGGCGGCCGTATTCCTGCCGAACGGCACGGCCGTCATCTCCGAGCGTGATTCGGGGCTTCTCAAGGCAGTCAAGGATGGCCGCGCAACCTCGATCGGGCAGGTCCCTGGCGTCACCCACGGAGGCGAAGGCGGCCTCCTGGGGCTCGCGCTCTCCCCCGATTTTCCCACCGACAAGTACCTCTACCTGTACTTCACGTCCGCCCAGGACAACCGCATTGCCCGGGTCAAGCTGACGGAAGAACCCGATGGGTCCATGGCGTTTGGAGATCCGGACGTCGTGTTTACCGGCATACCGAAGGCAGGGACGCACAATGGCGGCCGGATCCGGTTTGGCCCGGACGGTTTCCTGTACGTAGGTACGGGTGACTCCCAGCGCCAGGACCAGCCGCAGGACCCAAATGCGCTGGGCGGGAAGATTCTGAGGCTGACGGCGGACGGCGCCCCGGCACCGGGCAACCCTTTCGGCAATGCCGTGTACAGCCTTGGCCACAGAAACGTGCAAGGGCTGGCCTGGGACAGCGAGGGCAGGCTGTGGGCGAGCGAATTCGGTCCGAACGTCAACGACGAGCTCAACCTGATCGTGCCGGGCGGCAATTATGGTTGGCCGGCGGTGACGGGCGCGCCGCGCCGGGAGGAGTACCGCGACGCGAAAGTCGTCTGGCCGTCGACGGCGGACTCCTCCCCCAGCGGTCTGGAGATCGTGGGATCGACAGCCTTCCTCGGTGCCCTGCGGGGCCAGCGTCTCTGGACAGTTGCCCTCAGTGGCGAAGAAGCCCACGCACCTGTGGCCTATTTCACAGGCGAGTACGGGCGGATCCGGGACGTTATCCGAACACCCGAAGGCGGTTTTTGGCTGCTCAGCAACAACCAAAACCCTGATTTTGTGCTGATTCTGGCCCCTCCGGCCTGATCGGGACGGGCCCCGACCGCGTCGATTTCACATGCACCGGAAGTTCGTGTAGAGTTTCATGTCGTTGCGGAGATCAACGGGGAAAGAAAAAGCCACGAAGATCACCGCAAAGAGATGCACCTCTAGCTCAATTGGCAGAGCAATTGACTCTTAATCAATGGGTTCCGGGTTCAAGTCCCGGGGGGTGCACCACAGAAACCCCGTCTTCATAGGCCACAAGCCTGAAGGCGGGGTTTCGCTTTGTCCGAAAATCACTCCAGTAAATATTTACGGGCTATTTCTTTCAGCCAGCGTGCTCCTGACACGGGGCGATCCGAATTCAAACCGCCTCATATGGAACAAGCGCTTTGTTGGTAGCACCTGTTCCGTTCAAGCCCACTGACCAAAGTTGCCGGACCCTGCTGGGCGGTGCTTCCTGTCAGCTGAATGCCTGGATGAGCGAGCCCAGGACAACTGCGGCGATGATCGCCGGCGGGGCTATCAGGAAGACCGTGCTGGCTTTGTTTACCCGATAGCCTTTGCCGCGGATGCTGGTTAACCAGAGGATCCCATACACAATGTTGCCAATGGCGTAGGGAATCACGGTGATCATGAACCAGAACCAGAGGAACAGGAGCGTCCAGGCCTTCTGGGCGGTACCGCCCATTCCCGGCTCGGTTGGCACAACTAATGCCAGGATGAGGACGATGACGCAGATCATCCCCAGCGCATGGCAGACCAACAGCGTGATCCGATAGCCCTTCGCCCACTGCGGAAGCTCCGTCCCACGGGTAACCATGGGCGGCGAAGGTGTTGGGTAGTACGGCGGAAATGTCATGTGGTCCCCCTGCTAGATGACCCTGTCAACGGTACGCGGTCTTACGGCGTAACGCCCGGCCCTGCGGTACCCGTCAGCCTTCAGAGCCGCGTCCGGAGCCTTGCAGCCCCGTTCCTTGGCGTCGCCAACGTTGCGCTTCTGGTCCTCTTCAAGCATGCGGAAGTTCCCGAAGGTTTGGGCAATCGCAGACTCGGCCTTGGAGATGTTCTCGGAGCAGTCACGGACCATTTGGTTCCAGCCGGGATAGTGCCGCCCGTCAAGTGGGCCTCAACCGGCATCTCCTCGCGCGGTTCGGGTCGTCGGCATGGATTAGGGTGTGCGTATGGAGTGCCGGATCAACGAAGTCCTGGTCCACTACGTCGAGCATGGCGTCGGCGTGCCGCTCGTTGCGCTCCACGGCGCCGGTGTCGATCATCGCGAGATCGAGGCGGCGATCGAGGCCATCGTTCCCGGCACGCAATACCGGCGGATCTATCCGGATCTGCCGGGGATGGGCCTCTCGACGGCCGATGGCTTGAACTGCAACGACGATGTTGTGATGCTGCTCGGCGATTTCATCGATCACCTGGGCGCGGGACCGGTGATGCTGCTCGGGCACTCTTACGGCGCCTACCTGGCTCGTGGAGTGGCCGCCCGGCGACCCGGCACCGTGCTGGGCCTGGCGTTGTTGTGCCCGGTCGCCGAGCGGGCGCGAAACGTTCCTGACCACGACGTGGTTCGCCAGGACGCCGACGCGTACGACGAACTCGAACCTGCACTGCGGGCGGGGTTCGAGGACTACTTTGTCCTGCGCACACAGGCCACGGCCCGCAGGTACCGCGACGCGTTGCGCCGAGCGCGGCGCTTGTTGACGAGGCCGCGCTGGGGCGCATCTTCGCCGGATGGACGGTCGACGTCGGGTCGACCACGTTCCCTGCGCCGACCTTGGTCGTGGCGGGACGAAGCGATTCGGTCGCCGGGTATGCCGACGCGGCCGAACTGCTCGAACGCTACCCGCACGCCACCCTGGCTGTCATCGAGGACGCCGGCCATGCGCTGATGCACGAGCGGCCCGAACTACTCGCCGCGCTGTTCAGCGACTGGCTCGACCGGGCCCGACCAAAAGGCGAGTGATCGATACGGCGGCTGGTACAACACGCAAAAAAGGATCTCGACATAGCTCGAGGGCCTGAGCCCGGTGGAATGCCGTTCTCAGGCCCTCGCGGCCTTGCATCCAACGTGGCGTCAGTCCGACTTCTTGGGACCAGTCAGCAGGGCTTGGTGGGCCTCTTTGTCGTCGCTGCCAAGTTCGGCAACCTCCCTCACGTCCGCTTTCACTGCCCGCTGCGGCGCTTTGAACAACCACCGGAGCCGCGAACCAACAGCCAAGTCATACGCCACGAGGGATCCGGCCGTGATAACCACAACCAAGACTGGCACAGCCAACACATTGAGTATGACCAGATCCTTGGGGATAGGGCTTCTCCCACCACCCAGGAAGATTGCAAGCCCACCCAGCACACTCAGCAGCACGGGGTGGACCAAATAGATAGGCAAGGTCCGCGCCGCCAAGTACTTTGACGCTGCCCGCACAGGGGCGAAACGGGACGCCCATACCGAAAGGGTGATCGCCGCCATCAATCCGGTAACAGTCACCAGGGTCAGCACCGGCAGCTCAGTGCCCCGGACATAAACCAAATAAGCCATCCCGCCGTAGATGACAACTGATCCCACCATCAGGGCACGCGTCCCGGTGACAGCCAGGCGCTTCACATACGTTGCCGCATAACACCCGATGAAGTACCAGAGTGCAAAAGTGACGAGCCTGCCGATGTTGGTTGCCAGTGCGTCAGGGACCAACTCAGGGATCAGACGCGCCACGGCCGGCTGCAAAACCAACAACAGGAATGCCACCAATGTGGTGAGGTGTGGATGCCCGCGAAACAGCTTGGCGGTGACAAAGAACACTACGAGCACAGGCAGGAACCAGTACGCCGTGCCGCCCTGAAGGATCGTTCCCAGACTGAACTCCGTGTACCCCCAGGGATCAGCAGGCTTGTAGGCGAAGCCCGCCACCAGGCCAAACACCACGCTCCACAGGACGTACGGCCAGAGAATGTCCGCGAACCGGGAACGCCAGGCCGCCCCCCACGGCCGGTGAACAGCTTTCGAAGCCAACATGCCAGCCGCCAAAAAGAACAAGGGCATCCGCACGGGCAACAGCATGCGGCTGAGTTCATTCCATGCGGTCATGGCGATACTGGTGGCGCCCGGAAACAACATGCTGACGCCGGTACCGGCCACGTGGTAGAGCACTACGAGAAGTATGGCGGCGGCTTTCGCGGTGTCTACCCAGTGCAGTCGTTCTTGCTGCTGGCTCTGGACAGGGCTAGGGCTAGTTAGGCGAGACATCACCGGGCAAATTTACCATCAAGGCATCAGCCGCCCCGCTTTTCGACGCTGCCCGGTCCTGCCGCAACCCTCTCAGAGGAGGCTTGATTTCCTAGCCGAGCGGCGCGCCGTCCACGAGGGAACGGGTGGCCGGCGATGCGAACTGGCTGGCGAGCTCGCGGACCACGGCCTGAAGTTCCTGGCGGAGGACGTCGGGATCGATGGTGGCCGCGGCGAGGACTGCCCGCTCCATTTCCACGGCGGCGGCTGCAGCTTCACGGCCACTGTCGGTGAGTGAAACCACTTGGCTGCGGCGGTCAGACGTGCTGCGCACACGGGCGATGTGCCCGTGGGACTCCAGCCTGCGTGAGCGTCTTTCCCATGGTCTGGGCCTGGACACGCACAAACTGTGCCAACTGGGCCTGGGTCAGGGGACCCTGGGCCGCGAGCACTTCGATGGCGATCACACCGGCATGTGTCAGGCCGATAGCGCTGAGCTTTTCATTCCAGGAATGTTCCACAAGGCGCGCCGCAGTGGACAATAAGCGCCCCGTGGGCCAGCGATCCATGTCAGGCATACCTGCAAGTATAGCCAAGCGCTGGTTCGCACCGGATTCTGGATGCTTACTAGAGTGGTGTGTCCCGCCTGCAACGAGGAGATCAACATTGGCTGACAGACTCTTGACCGGTGCCGTGGCGCCCGGCTTCACCCTGAAGGACTCATCGGGTCAGGACGTGAGCCTGGCCTCCGGCCGCGGCACCAGCACCATCGTCTACTTCTACCCCGCCGCTTCCACGCCCGGCTGCACCAAGCAGGCCTGCGACTTCCGCGACAACCTGGCGTCCTTCGCGTCGGCCGGTTACCGCGTCCTGGGGGTCTCCCCCGATTCCGTGCGAGAAGCTTGCCGCTTTTGCCGCCAAGGAAGATCTCAGTTTCCCGTTGCTCTCTGACGAGGACCATGCTGTGGCGGAGGCTTACGGGGCCTGGGGCGAGAAAGAAGAACTACGGACGAACCTACGAAGGACTGATCCGTTCCACCATCGTGATCGATCCCGACGGCAAGGTGGCGTTGGCCCAGTACAACGTCCGCGCCACAGGGCACGTGGCAAAACTGCGGCGCGACCTCAAACTGGACGGGTAGCGCAGCCGCCGCTGCGGCGACACAGAGGCGGCAGGGGCTGACAGGTTCCCTGCCCGCCCGACGCTACAATGGAAACTGGCATCCGCCGTCGTACGTTTTTCTTCCTGGCCCCAACCAAGTTGGCCGGGAGGAAACGTGCCTCAGCAACTGCCAAGCGCGAGTGGTGAAATTGGCAGACACGCAGGATTTAGGTTCCTGTGCCTTCGGGCGTGGGGGTTCAAGTCCCCCCTTGCGCACACATATGCAGAGATCCCGGCCCCACGGCCCGGGATCTCTGCCGTTAACCCCAAGACGTGAGGACAAAAAGTCGGGTTTGTAAAAGACTTTGCGATCCACCCATCCATTTCGGCGCTCCGCCCGAATACCCCATGAGACACCAGCCAAGGGCAGGTGCCCGACAGTCGGAACAGGCCAGGCAGCAGGCATCAAGCCTGCGGCAGGCAATAAATCGGCACAACCAAGGAGAACCGAAATGCAGTCATTCAAGCGCACATCCTTCACCGTCGCAGGCGTTGCAGCTGCAGCCCTGCTGGGCCTTACCGCTTGCGGTGGATCGGCCACCACGACGCCCAGCTCCTCCGCTCCCTCAGCGGCACCCTCCAGCATGGCGCCCTCACCCGTCCGCCAGCGCAGGCGCTATGGATCCCGCGGCGAACCTGGTTGGTGCAGGCTGCGCCGGCTACGCCGAGAAGGTCCCCACTGGCGCCGGTTCGGTGGCCGGCATGGCGCTGGACCCGGTAGCAGTCGCGGCGTCCAACAACCCCATCCTGACCACCCTCACGGCGGCTGTCTCCGGGAAGCTGAACCCGAAGGTTGACCTGGTGGACACGCTCAACGGTGCCGAATTCACGGTCTTCGCACCGGTGGACGACGCGTTTGCCAAAATCGATAAGGCCACCATCGAGACTCTCAAGACCGACGACGCCCTCCTGAGCAAGATCCTGACCTACCACGTTGTTCCCGGCCAGATCACCCCTGACAAGATCGCCGGCACCCACGCCACGGTCCAGGGCGGTTCGGTCACGGTGACCGGCAGCGGGGATGCGCTCAAGGTTGACGGCGCCAGCGTCATTTGCGGCGGCGTGCAGACCAAGAACGCCACGGTCTACCTGATCGACTCCGTGCTGATGCCCAAGTAGGCCGGCCACCGGAAACCTTCGGGCCGGCACCCGGAGGCACCACGGAAAGCAGCGGCCCGTTCCTGCAGGAACGGGCCGCTGCTATGTGCCGCCGCCTGCGCGGGTTACAGGGAACACCAAGACGGGTCAATTAGACTGTGTCCTTGGCCCGCAGTCGGCGGTGCCGGCCAGAAACAGCCCAGAGGTGATAGACGAGTGCCCAGCAGTACATCGCGGCGAACGGTCATCAAGACCGGCGCCGTTTTTATGGCGTTAGGCCTGACCGCCTGTACCGGCACCCCGTCGCCTGCACCTTCTTCAACGGCTCCCTCAACGCCTCCGGCCGGCGCGGAGCCCACCCAAACCTTCACCTTCGGCACGGCGTCCCAGCCCCTGGGACTGGACCCGGCACTCTCGAGCGATGTTGAAAGCTACCGGGTCACCCGGCAAATCCTCGAAGGCCTGGTGGGCGTGGACCAGACCACCGGCAAACCCACACCGCTGCTGGCTACGGAGTGGACCGAGTCCAACGAAGGCCGCAGCTACACTTTCAAGCTCCGCAGCGGTGTCTCCTTCCAGGACGGCACGCCCTTTAATGCCGACGCCGTGCGCCACAACTTCAACCGCTGGTTCGCTTTCTCCGCAGAACTGCGGAAGCAGGCGCCGGGAATTTCCTTCAAGAGCGTCTTCAAGGCGCACTCCGACGACGCCGCGCTGTCCATTTTCAAGAGCTGCACCGTCCTGTCCCCGGACACTGTCCGGATCGACCTCACCCAGCCTTTCACCGCATTCCTCCAAGCACTCACGTTGCCGGCATTTGCCATCGCGTCCCCCACGGCCCTCGCCGCGGGCACCGCGGATGTCCTGAACCAGAAGCGGTACGGCAACCCCGTCTCCGCGTTCGCCGCCAACCCGGTGGGAACCGGACCGTTCAGCCTGGCGGCCTGGGACGAAACCAGCGTCCGTCTGGTCAGCCACAAGGGCTACTGGGGCGACCGCGGACAGATCGCCACCATCAATTTCGTCACGTACGACCACCCGCAGACGCGGCTTCAGGCCCTGCTGGACGGCAAGATCGACGGCTATGACGCCGTCACGGTGGGCAACTTCGATCAGCTGGTCAAGCGCGGCATGCAGATTGTCCAGCGTGATCCGTTCTCGGTGATGTACCTGGGCATCAACCAGGAAATCCCGGTCCTGCAGAACGAAAAAGTGCGGCAAGCCATCGAGCTGGCCATCGATAAAGACACCCTGATCCGCAAGTTCTTCATCGACAACACGGCCAAGGCAACACAGTTCGTCCCGCCCAAGATCAGCGGCTTCAACAATGACGCCCCCGCGCTGGGCCACGATCCGGCCAAGGCCAAGGCCTACCTGGCCGAGGCTGGCTACAAGGGCGAAGTCCTCAAGTTCTACTACCCGCTCAACGCCACCCGCCCCTACCTCCCCACGCCGGAGAAAATCTACGCGGAGATCAGCCGGCAACTGACCGCCGTCGGGCTTAACATCAAGCCCGTCCCCGTGGACTGGTCCGACGGCTACCTCCAGAAGGTTCAGTCCCCCGGCGACCATGCCCTGCACCTGCTCGGCTGGAACGGCTCCTATTCCGACGCCGACAACTTTGTGGGCCCGCTGTTCGGCGAGAAGAACGGTGAGTTCGGGTACCAGGACCCGCAGGTCTTCTCGAAGATCAACCGGGCGCGCGGCCTGCCAGTCGGGCAAGGAGCGGGACGAGCAGTACCACACCATCAACGCCCAGATCGCTGCCACGGTCCCGGCTGTTCCCATCGCCTTCCCCATCTCCGCCCTTGCATTGTCCGACCGCGTCAGCAGCTATCCGGCGTCGCCGGTCTTGAATGAAGTTTTCACGAAGGTGCAGCTAAAGCCTTGACGGCCGGGCCCAATTTCAGTATGCGGGCTGGGCAGGGATATTCTTTGACAGCCAGAGCCGCTGCTATCGGAGACTGATTGTGACCTTCATATCAAAGACCCAACATGCCGACGTCGTCCTGATTGGCGGCGGCATCATGAGCGCCACGCTGGGGGCGTTCATCAAGCAGCTTGAGCCGAACTGGACCATTTCCCTGTTCGAGCGCCTTGACCAGCCAGGGCTGGAAAGCTCCGACCCCTGGAACAACGCCGGAACCGGCCACGCCGCACTGTGCGAGCTCAACTACTCCCCCGCAGCCAAAGACGGCTCGGTGAACCCCGCCAAGGCCCTGCTGATCAACGAACAGTTCCAGCTGTCCCGGCAGTTCTGGTCCCACCTGGTCGAGGAGCAGCTGATCGGTTCGCCGAAGGGCTTTATCAACACGGTCCCGCACATGAGTTTTGTGATCGGCGAGAACAACACCAACTTCCTCAAGACCCGCTACGAAGCGCTGAAGTCCCACACGCTGTTCCGCAGCATGGAATACTCCGAGGACCACGCGCAGATCGCCAAGTGGGCGCCGCTGATCGTCAAGGGCCGCGACCCGAAGCAGCGCATCGCCGCCACGCGCGCAGCCGAAGGCACCGACGTCGACTTCGGGGCACTGACCCGCGAGCTGACCACGTACCTCGGGAACAACGGCGTCGAAGTTAATTACGGCCACGACGTCACGGGCATTTCGAAGGCGTCCGACGGCGGCTGGGACCTTTCGCTGAAGCATCCGAATTCCGGCGAGCACGGCAAGATCCACGCCAAGTTTGTTTTTGTCGGTGCAGGCGGCGGCGCGCTGCACCTCCTGCAGGCCTCCGGAATCCCGGAGAGCAAGGGCTACGGCGGATTCCCCGTGTCCGGCCAGTTCTTCCGCTGCACCGATGAGTCCCTCGCGGCCCAGCACAGCGCCAAGGTTTATGGCCAGGCTTCCGTTGGCGCCCCGCCCATGTCCGTGCCGCACCTGGACACCCGCTACGTCAACGGGAAGCGCTCCCTCCTGTTCGGCCCGTACGCCGGCTTCTCCACCAACTTCCTCAAGAACGGTTCGTACCTGGACCTGCCGCTGTCCATCCGCCCCAGCAACATCATCCCGATGCTTGCCGTGGCAAAGGACAACATGGACCTCACGGCCTACCTCGTCAAAGAGGTGGCCAAGCGCCATGGCGACAAGGTTGAAGCGCTCCGCGAGTACTACCCCGAGGCCAAGGATGGCGACTGGGAACTGATCACCGCCGGCCAGCGTGTCCAGATCATCAAGAAGGATCCGAAGAAGGGCGGCGTGCTGCAGTTCGGCACTGAGGTCATCGCCGGCCGCGACGGCTCGATCGGTGCGCTCCTGGGCGCCTCGCCCGGCGCTTCCACTGCGGTGCCCATCATGATCGAACTGCTGCAGAAGGCCTTCCCCAAGAGCTTCAAGGGCTGGCAGGGCAAGCTCAAGGACATGATGCCCGGCTACGGCGTGAAGCTCGATGACAACCCGGACCTGGCTGCAGAGCTTGAGACCTCAACCGCCAAAGCACTCCAGCTGGAAAGCATTCCCGCCAACTACTGATGCGTCGCCCGGCCTGGCGGGCAGTCAGGCCGGGCGGGCACGCACGTCCGGTCCGTAGCAGTCCGTCAACCCCACAGGAGACCACGCGATGTTCCGGCTGGCACAACTTTCACTGGCAAACCGGGCACTGATCGCGCTGATCACCGTCTTCGCCTCGGTGTTCGGCGTGATCACCATGTCATCGCTGAAGCAGGAACTCATCCCCTCCATCGAGTTCCCGCAGATCACGGTCCTGACCGCCATGCCCGGCGCCTCCCCGGAGGTGGTGGACAAGCAGGTCAGCGAGCCGCTCGAGAACGGCCCTCAACGGCGTCGAAGGGCCTGGAGTCGACGTCGTCGACGTCCCGCAACGGGGGTCTCACAGATCTCCGATGATCATTCACCTACGGCACCAACCTGGACCGGGCGCGGAACCAGATCGACCGGGCCATCTCCAACGCCAAGCGTCCAGCTGCCGGAGGATGTCCAGCCGCAGGCTGTCGCCGGCAGCATCAGCGATTTCCCCATCGTGCTGCTGGCGGTCTCCTCGGACAAATCCGCTCAGCGAGCTGAATGCCGACCTGCAGCGGCTCTGCGTCCCCCGGCTGCAGAAGATCGACGGCGTCCGCAGCGCCGATGTAACCGGCGGCGCCACCCAGCACATCAAGATCCTGCCACGGCCGAGGCGCCATGGCCGCCAGCGGGGCAACCATCGCGGTCGATCCGCGATGCGCTGTCCAACAACGGCTCGCTGATTCCTGCCGGAACCATCGAGGAGGAGGGCAAGACCCTCTCGCTCCAGATCGGCAGTCCGGTGGACTCCCTCGACGCGATCAAAGCCCTGCCGCTCGCCGGCACCAAGGCGCCTGCCACCATCGGCTCCGTGGCGGAGGTTCGCTTGAGGACGACGAACGCACCTCCATCTCCCGCACAAACGGCAAGGAAACCCTGGCGGTTTCCGTCACCAAGAAGCCCGAAGGCGACACCGTTGCCATCTCCCACGCTGTTGCCGGCATCATCGGCGACCTTGAGGCTGAGCTGGGCTCCAACGCCAAGTTCACGCCCGTCTTCGACCAGGCACCGTTCATCGAGAAGTCCATCAAGGACCTGACCACGGAGGGCCTGCTGGGCCTGGGCTTCGCCGTCGCCGTGATCCTGGTGTTCCTGATGTCCACCCGCTCCACGCTGGTGACGGCGGTTTCCATCCCCCTGTCGCTCCTCATCACGTTTATCGGGCTGTCCGCGACCGGCTACTCCCTGAACATCCTGACCCTGGGCGCGCTCACCATCGCCATCGGCCGCGTGGTGGATGACTCCATCGTGGTCATCGAGAACATCAAACGGCACCTGGCCTACGGCGAGGACAAGGTCACCGCGATCCTGACGGCCATCCGGGAAGTGGCCGGCGCCATCACCGCCTCCACCCTGACCACCGTGGCCGTGTTCCTTCCCATCGCGTTCGTTGGCGAACTCGCGGGTGAGCTTTTCCGTCCGTTTGCCCTGACTGTCACCATGGCACTGCTGGCCTCCCTGCTGGTGTCGCTGACCATCGTTCCGGTCCTGGCCTACTGGTTCCTGAAGACCCGCCGCCGCACCGGCTCCGCCGCCGCCCGCGAGGCCGCCGCGGCCGTCCGGGCCAGGGCGCAGAAGCCGAGCAGAAGAGCAGGCTGCAGCGCGGGCTACCTGCCGGTCCTGACCAAGACCCAGAAACACCCGGTGGTGACACTCATTGCCGCCGTGCTGGTCCTCGCGGCCACCGGCGCAATGACCCCGCTGCTGGCCACCGACCTGCTGGGCCAGTCCGGGCAGAACAGCCTCACCGTCCGCCAGGTCCTGCCGGCGTGGCACCAGCCTGGCCGAGACAAGCTGCCGCCGCTGTCCGGGTGGAAGGTGTGCTGCGGGGCATGGACGGCATCAAGACCGTGACCGTGACGTCCGGCAACGCCCAGGCTGGCTTCGCCGCGCTGGTCTCCTCCGGCTCCTCCAACTCGACGTTCACCGTGGTGACGGACGAGAAAGCTGACCAGGCGGAGCTCCAGGACAACGTCCGCGCGGAACTGGCCAACATCCCCGACGCCGGCAAGATCTCCGTGGGCACGCAGCAGGGCGGCTTCGGCACGTCCTCCACGGTGGACATCACCCTGCAGCGCCGCCACGTCGTCCGACCTCCAGGCGGCCAGCGACGCCATGGTGCAGGCCATGAGCGGCGTTCCGGGCACCAGCGAGGTGGCCACCAACCTGGCAGCCAGCCAAAACGTTGTCCAGGTCAAGGTGGACCGCGCGAAGGCCGTGGCGGCCGGACTGAACGAACAACAGGTGGCCGGCCTCCTCGCCGCCACCATCAGCCCCGTCCCGGCCGGGACGGTGCGGATCGAAACCGACGACTTCCCCGTGCAGATCGGCGAGGGCACCCGCTTCACCAGCATCGAGGCCGTCCGCAACATCCCGCTGCCGGCGCGGACGCGCCACCCTGGGCAGCATCGCCGCCGTCGAGCAGGTGGAGATCCCGATCTCCATTACCGCCAGCAACGGACAGCGGACGGCGAAAGTCTCCCTCACGCCGTCGGGCGCCAACCTGGGCGCGGTGAGCGCCGAAGTGCAGAAGCGCCTCGCGGACGTCCAGCCTCCCGGCGGGCGTCACGGCCACCCTGGGCGGCGCCACAACCCAGCAGGCTGAGTCCTTCCGGCAGCTGGGCCTGGCCTTGCTGGCCGCCATCGCCATTGTGTACGTCATCATGGTGGCCACCTTCAAGTCGCTGATCCAGCCGCTGATCCTGCTGGTTTCGGTCCCGTTCGCTGCCACCGGGGCCGTCGCGCTGCTGCTGGCGACCGGTGTGCCGCTGGGCCTGCCGTCGCTGATTGGCATGCTGATGCTGGTGGGGATCGTGGTGACCAACGCCATTGTGCTCATCGACCTGATCAACCAGTACCGGAAACCGGGCGAGGGCCGCCCGGCCATGTCCGTGGCGGACGCCATCACCCACGGTGCCCGGCAGCGCCTCCGCCCCATCCTGATGACGGCCCTGGCCACCGTTTTCGCCCTGACTCCCATGGCGCTGGGGCTGACCGGCGGCGGCGGCTTCATCTCCCAGCCGCTGGCAGTGGTGGTGATCGGCGGCCTCGTGTCCTCCACCGCCCTGACGCTGGTGCTGGTTCCCGTGCTGTACAGGCTCGTCGAGGGGCGTCGGGAACGCAAAGCAGCTGCTCCGCGCCATGCACGAGCGCCCGGAATTTTCAGAAGCAGACGACGTCGACGCCGAGTTCAGCGACTTGACCAGCGGCCTCCACCCCCAAGGCCAGCGGACGCCGCGCCGCCTCAGGCGACCCCGAATAAGCGGCCCCGAATAACAGGGAATAATCCCCGCCTGGGTTCGTTATATCGTGCGATACATGCAAATGCATGAAGATCGGGTATAGTGGAAGTAATCCCCGAGAAGTCCAGGAACGGAAGGCACACCATGCAGATCGGCGTATTCAGCGTCAGCGACATCACCACTGACCCCACCACCGGCCGGACGCCCACGGAGAACGAACGCATCAAGGCGTCCGTGGCGATCGCGAAAAAGGTCGAAGAAATCGGCATGGATGTGTACGCCATCGGCGAGCACCACAACCGCCCGTTCTTCTCCTCCTCGCCCACCACCACACTGGCGTACATCGCCGCGCAGACCGAGCGCATCACTCTCTCGACGGCCACCACGCTGATCACCACCAACGATCCGGTCAAGATCGCCGAAGACTTCGCCATGCTGCAGCACCTGGCCGACGGCCGTGTGGACCTGGTCCTGGGCCGCGGCAACACGGCGCCCGTGTACCCGTGGTTCGGCAAGAACATCCAGGACGGTGTGGAACTGGCCATCGAGAACTACAGCCTGCTGCGCCGGCTCTGGGACGAGGACACCGTCAACTGGTCCGGCAAGTTCCGTACCCCGCTGCAGAACTTCACCTCCACCCCGCGGCCGCTCGACGGCGTGGCCCCCTTTGTGTGGCATGGTTCCATCCGCACGCCGCAGATCGCCGAAGTGGCCGCCTACTACGGCGACGGCTTCTTTGCGAACAACATCTTCTGGCCGAAGGAGCACTACCAGCAGCTGATCGGCCTCTACCGTGAGCGCTACGAGCACTACGGCCACGGCACGGCGGACCAGGCAATCGTGGGTCTCGGCGGCCAGTTCTTCATGCGCAAGAACTCCCAGGATGCCGTCAAGGAATTCCGCCCCTACTTCGATAACGCTCCCGTTTACGGCCACGGCCCGTCGCTGGAGGACTTCACCTCGCAGACTCCCCTCACCGTGGGCAGCCCGCAGGAAGTCATCGAAAAGACGCTGACGTTCCGTGAGTACTTCGGCGATTACCAGCGCCAGCTGTTCCTGATCGACCACGCAGGCCTGCCGCTGAAGACTGTCCTGGAGCAGCTGGACCTCTTCGGCGAGGAAGTCCTCCCGGTCCTGCGCAAGGAGTATGCCGCCAAGAAGCCGGCCCACGTGCCGGATCCCCCCACCCACGCCGGCCGCGTGGCTGCCCAGATGGCAGCCCAGGCCAACGACAAAGCTTCTTCGGAGGCGTAAATGGCTGCCGAAGGGAAGGAATCTCCGAGCCGGCTGGCGGCGGAAACCTGGGAATCGCTGTTCCGGGCCCAGGTTGCGGTCATGCGGAAACTCCAGGCAGGCAAGGCCTTCAAGAATGTGGCCATCAACGAGTACGACGTCCTGTTCACGCTCTCCCGGTGCCCGTCCGGCTGGCTGCGGCTCAACGAACTCAATGACCACGTCCTGCTGAGCCAGTCGAGCCTGAGCAGGCTGGTGGAGCGGCTTGAAAAGCGCGGACTCGTGGTCCGGCAGCCCGCCCCGGACGATGGCCGCGGTGTGCTGCTGAAGCTCACCGAGGAAGGCGCCGCGCTCCAGAAGGAGATCGGCAGGGAGCACGTCCGGGACATCTCCAGCCTGGTGGGGCCCGCCCTGACAGCAGCCGAGCAAAAGGAGCTGCAGCGGCTGACGGACAAGCTCCGCAGTTCTGTGGGATCCAGGCCGGGAAAGTGACTGGCCCCCGGGAGTCTCTGGACGCTTAGCCCAGGACCACCAGCCGGGCGGGATCCTCGGACGGCAGCTGGCCGTTGACCACAGCGGTGACGCGAAGCTCGTTGAGGGTCAGCCGTCCGCCCACGGTGGACAGGAACGCCGTGTCGGATGAGTCCCGCCCGGCAGTGATCCGCAGCATCGACTCCCGCGGGGCCAGCCCCGTGGGGTCGATGATGTGCCAGGCGCCGTTGACATACGCCTCTGCCACAGCGTGGAAATCCATCGGCGTCAGTCCCGGCGCGTAGACCGCGCTGAGCCGTGCCGGGATGTCCTTGGAGCGGAGCAGCGCGATGGCCAGGTGAGCGAAGTCCCGGCAGACTCCGCGGCGGTGCAGGAGCGTCTCCACCGCACCGTCCGTGCCCCGGGAGGACCCGCTGACGTACCTCAGCTCGCCAAAGACCCAGCTCCGCACGGCCTGGAGCAGTTCCACACCGTGCAGGCCGCCAAATTCGGCGTATGCCGTGGGAAGAAGCCTGTCGGACTCCGCGTAGCGGCTCGGCCGGACGTAGCGGATGAGGTCCGCCAGCGTGACCTCCTCGGGCTCGGCCTTACCCGCCACCGTCGCCGTGTACTCGACCGTCACCTCGGCAGGCTCGGAAAACTCCATGTAATGGAGGCGGCCGCCGTGATGGTCTGCAAGTTCACGCACCGGAACCGGGTCCCCGCCGGCTGTGACCGTCAGCGACTCTTCAAACGAGCTGTAGCCGGGATTCTTGGCCACGGCGATGGCCAGGGCTGCCTTGGTGTCAGCCACGGTCCTAAAAACGATGCGGGCGGCAACGGTGCGTTCCATGTATCTCCGGGGTGTGAGGTAGTGGCAGAACTTCCCCGCTCTGGCCCGGCATTGATGGAGCCGGGGGCGGGACTAGTTTTTGATCTCCAGAGACATTAGCATCCGCTGCACGTTCGCGAAGTCCGAGCTCTCGTCAACGTACTTTGCGGCCTGGCCAAGGGTGTCAAACGCCTTGGCCGGCGCCACTTTTTCATCCGGGGCATAGGCCTTGAGAACACCCACGTCGCCGAACGAATAGTCACCTTTTCCGGCCGGACCGCGGACCACGTTGCGCAACTCGCAGGCCTTCCCGTCCGCTCCGCCCACAATGTTGGTGATGCCATACGAGCCGAAGTACCGGTAGCCCTGGATCACGCGGAACACCGCGTGCGGCGCGATGGTGTTTTCTCCCGTCGCGCCGGGAAGCTCCACCGGTACGCTGCTGACGACGGTATAAGGCTTCCTGCCCGGCATCCGGGCAAGCGGACTCCGACGGCGGCAGTCCTGTCCGCAGTGCAGCCATAAAAGTGCCGTCCTGCTTTTTCACCTCGATTTTCAGCGCACCCGGCACCGTCCCCTTGTCGGGGGTGACGGACTGGGCAATCCATTCCTCGGGCAAGTCAAAACTCACCGTCCGGGCCGGATCGGCGAAGGTTTTCCAGGCAGCCGCTGTGGCGGCCTGGCTGGGGGCCGCGGAGGACGACGTGGCAGGGGCAGCAGGCGTGGCCGCAGGATCCGTCGCCGGTGCAGAACCGTCGGGAGCTGACGGGCCGGGGCCAGTGGTAGCGCCTGGCTGCGCCGTCCACGCCGGGCCGGTGCCGTCGGGGGAACTGCACCCCGTCGCGAGGGTGCCGGCCACCAGAAGCGCCGCGGTCCGCAGTCCCCACGATGTCGCCATGCATCTCATGCAGCCAGCCTATCGGCGGACTACGGTGTCGCGGGGCGGAGCCGCGTGTCGCCGTCGGACTTCCCGGCCCAACTTGGGGCTAGGCTGGTGGCTATGTCGGAAGATCAGCATGGCGCGGACCAAGGGACCTTGGCGGACATCTCTGCCCTCGACATTGCTGACTGGCGGCTGCGCACGTTTGCCCTGTACGACACCGTCCGGAAGATTGCCGCGGAAAGCGCCGAAGAAGCCCATTCCCACTGGCGGCACGAACGCGACCGAATGTTCGCGACCCATCCGGCGTCGGCTCTCACTCCGCAGGACAAGGCCCGGTTCTCCGGCCTGAAAACGGC
This sequence comes from uncultured Actinomycetota bacterium, assembly GCA_963741285.1. Taxonomy (GTDB): domain Bacteria; phylum Actinomycetota; class Actinomycetes; order Actinomycetales; family Micrococcaceae; genus Arthrobacter. Next base: position 387,692 of record CAVUHH010000025.1, on the reverse strand, counting down.
CGACTACGACCCCATCTACCGCTTTTACGTGCCGCTGACCCTGCAGGGTGCCGGCCGCGAAATGAGCGTGGAGACGGCCACCGACGGTGTGGTGCACTTTGTCCGGCTGGGCACGTTCGACCTTCCCGAACTGGGGCAGCTCGCCGTCTGGAAGCTCCAGGGCTACGGCGGCGGCATTTTTGTGCCTTTCCGGGACGCCACGGCCGGCCAGCCCGGCGGAACCTACGGGGCCGGACGATATCTCCTGGACACCATCAAGGGTGCGTTCCACGGGGTCCACGGCTCCGGACCCGGCGCAGAGTACGTCCTGGACTTCAACTTCGCCTACAACCCGTCCTGCGCCTACAACGAGGCCTGGGCCTGCCCGCTGCCCGGGCCGTCGAACCGCCTGGCCGTGGAGATTCCCGTGGGCGAGCTGTACTGAGCCTGGCGACCCGGTGACCAAGCCTGTCGAGATTCCGGTGCGCCCGGCCGGCAGGACGTAGGATGTCATCATGACTGCCAGCGCTTCCCGCCGCATTGCCCGTGTCCGTCCGCTCTCCGCGGCTGCTTCTGATGAGCATTTCTTCGTCGCCAATGATGCCCCCGACTTCGATTCCCGGGCCGGCCGGTCATGGACTGTTATCGAATCCCCTTTCGCGGCGTCCCGGGCAAACGCCAACAGCCCGGCACGGACCGGCTGGGCCGTCGGCGACCTGGTGGAGCAGGACTCCTTCACCTTCCTGGCGCCATCGGTCCCGGTCAATGTCCTGGGCATGGCCCACAACACCGGCCAGCCCGGCCGCGACCTCCCGCCGCAGGCGTTCCACAAGGCCGCCTCCAGCGTTATTGGCCCGGGCGACGCCATCGAACTGAGCTCCACCGTGGGGTACGTGGATCCGGAAGCTGAACTGACTATCGTCGTCGGCCGCACGGTCCGCGGGCTGACTCCTGAAACTGCCCGGAGCGCCGTCCTGGGCTTCACCATCGGCAATGACGTCTCCGCCCGCGACCTGCAGAAATCGGACGAACTCTGGATCAGCGCCAAGAGCCAGGACACCTTCACGCCTGTTGGCCCCTGGATTGTCACCGGACTCGATGACGCAGACCTGTCCATCGGCATCGTCCACAACGGCAGGGAACTGAAGCCCGCCAGCAGCGCCGACCTCGGCTGGAAGGTCGACGAAATCCTGGTCTACCTCAGCTCCTTTATGACCCTGCGCGCAGGCGACCTGGTACTCACCGGCTTCCCGGCCGAGTGCGCCCGCATCCACCCGGGCGACACCGTGGCTGTGCCGCGTGGAGGGCATCGGCGAACTCACCAACCCGGTCAAGGCCGCGTCCTGGGAGGGAACAGCGGCCTGATGTGTCAGGCTTGACCCATGGAATCCCCTGCTGCGCCCGCCGCCCAGCTGGCGCAGCAGCCCACCCGTGGCGTCCCGGCCACCAGGCATTACCCGCGGATCTTCCGGTTTCCGGTGGTGCGGCAGCTGATCCGCTTCACCGGTGTGGGCGTCATCTGCACGGCCACCTCGCTTGCGCTGTACGCGTTGCTCCGCCAGTGGATTGATCCGCAGCTCGCCAATGCGGCGGCGCTGATTCTACATCGGTCATGAACACCGCCCTGAACCGCCGGCTGACGTTCAAAATCACGGCCAACCGGAAGCGGGCGCAGGACCACCTGAACGGGCTGATCGTGATCGTCATTGCGCTGGTCATTACCGGCGGCAGCCTGGGGGTCCTGCACTGGCTCCACCCGGCAGGCCACCGTGGCCGATGAACTCCTGGACCACCACGCTCTCCGGCTTTGTTGCCACGGCCGTGCGGTTCACGCTGCTGCGGCACTGGATCTTCCGCCGCGCCCGCCACATCTGAGCCCCCGCTCCCAAGTGAGCTAGCGCTTATCTGTCGTTATTCGAGGGTTCAAAACGTTACACATAGCGCTAGCTCAGTTGGGCTGGCGGGAACGTTAGCCGCGGCCGAGGGTCCGGACGCTCCCGACGGCGGTGCCCACGGCTTCGGCGGCCGCCTCCAGATCAGCTGCCGGTCACGGAGGACTCAAAGCTGAACCGCACCGCCGTCTGGGCCACCTCGGCCTCGAATCCCAGCGCCGTCAGGACCGGCGACGGCGCATCGGAGCCGGCAGCGCATGCCGAGCCGCTTGAGCACACCACGCCCTGCCGCTCCAGCTCCAGCAGGACTGATTCCCCGCTGGTGCCGGGGAAGCAGAAGGACGCCACGGACGGCAGCCGCTCGGCGGGATGGCCGGTCAGGACGGCGCCGGGAACGGCGTCGAGGACGTCCCGGATGAAGCCGTCACGCAGCGCCGTCACGCGGTCCGCGGTCTCCAGCTGCGCCGGCTGCGCCAGGGTCAGGGCGGTGGCCAGGCCCACTGCGCCGGCCACATTCTCGGTTCCGGACCGCCTGCCGCGTTCCTGGCCGCCGCCGTGCAGCAGCGGTTCGATGCGGGTCCGGCCGCGGACGTACAGCACGCCGCAGCCTTTGGGAGCACCCAGTTTGTGGCCGGAAATGCTGAGGGCGTCCACGCCGAGCGCCTTGACATCCAGGGGCAGCCAGCCTGCGGCCTGCACGGCGTCGGTATGGAAGGGGATGCCCTGCGCGCGTGCCAGTTCCGCCAGCTCCGCAACGGGCTGGACGGTGCCCACTTCATTGTTGGCGTACATGATGCTGACCAGTGCCGTCTCCGGCCGGAGCACGGCGGCGAGCGCCTCGGGCGTCACCAGCCCGGTGCTGTCCACCGGAACCACGTCCACGGCGAACCCGTGGAACCGTGCCAGGTACCGTGCCGACTCCTCCACCGCGGGATGTTCGACGGCGCTGATCACCACGCGGTTGAGCGCCGGGTCCGCAGCCTGCCGGGCCAGGGCGATGCCCTTGACCGCAAGGTTGTCTGCCTCCGTGCCGCCGGAGGTGAACGTGACCTCGCCGGAACGGCAGCCCAGCACCCTGGCAACGGCTGCGCGGGCGTCCGCGAGCGCGGACGCAGCGGCCTCGCCCAGGGAGTGGTGGCTGGACGGGTTGCCGAACTCGCCGCTCAGGTAGGGCCACATGGCCTCCAGGACTTCGCGGCGGACGGGCGTGGTGGCGGCGGCGTCGAGGAAGATCATGGCCGTGCTCAGCCGGCCCTCAGCTCGACGTCCAGGCCCAGGTCCAGTGCGGCGACGCTGTGGGTGAGTCCGCCGATGGAGATGACGTCCACGCCGGCGGCGGCAATTTCTGCGACGGTGCCCAGGTTGACGTTGCCGCTGGCCTCCACGATGGCCCGCCCGTCGACCTGCTTCACGCCGGCGCGGAGCTCATCGAGGGTGAAGTTGTCCAGCATGATGGTGTCCACCCCGGCGGCAAGGACCGGTTCGATCTGCTCGGCGCTGTCCACTTCCACCTCGAAGTGCGTGGTGTGCCCCAGCTGGGCCTTCGCCGCGGCCAGCAGGGCGGTGAGCTTGGCGGGATCTCCCCCGGTCATCACGGCGAGGTGGTTGTCCTTGGCCAGTACGGCGTCGGACAGGCTGTAGCGGTGGTTCGCTCCCCCGCCGCAGCGCACGGCGTACCGCTCCAGGACCCGCAGGCCGGGGGTGGTCTTGCGGGTGTCCGTGATGCGGGCCTTGGTGCCGCCTACGAGTTCCACGAATTCGGCGGTCTTGGTGGCGATGGCGCTCATGCGCTGGACCAGGTTGAGCCCGACGCGTTCAGCAAGCAGCACCGAACGGGCACTGCCGATGACGCGCGCAAGGTGCGTGCCGGCGTCGAACGCCTCTCCGTCGGCGAGCAGCAGCTCCACTTCCGTGTCCGGGTCCACGAGCTTCATGGCGTCGCGGAACACGGTGCCGCCGCTGAACACACCGGGCACCCGGGCGTTGAGCACGGCCGTGGCGCGGGCGTCTGCCGGGATCAGCAGCTGGGAGGTGATGTCGCCGCTGGGCGCGTCCTCGGCGAAGGCACGTTCCAGGATGTCCCGGACGGGTGCTGCGGGGAGGGTCAGGCTAGTCATTGACGAGGCTCGCTTTCCGGCTCATGGTGTAACGCTGGTCAAAAGGTTCGACGGCGGCGGCCGGCGTCGTGCCGTCGCTGCGGTAGTGCGCGCCAAGGGATTCCCGCCGCTCCCGCGCGGCATGCACCAACAGTTGGGCAGCCAGCAAAAGATTGGCATCCTCATGCTCCCGCACCTCCAGCGAGTCCGGCGCCTGCAAAGGAACAACATCAGCAGCCCAGGCCCCCAGCACCCCAGACGCCTCCCGCAACAACCCCCCATCCCGAATCACCCCGGCATTGGCAGTCATCAACCGCCGAAGAGCCCCCCGAGAAAACTCCCCGGCCGCAATAAAGGACATCTCCCGAGGCCCAGGAGCAGGAACAGTTTCAAACAGCCAGGAAATGGGCGCGGGAGGTTCATTTTCAGTGTCCCACCGCAGAGGCGTTGGGGGCCCCGAAAGCGCCGTTGTTGCGTGATCCGCCGTGCCGGCCGCCGAGCTTGCGAGGCGCTCGCCGGCACGAGACGGGAGCGCAGGCGCCGAGGGGTGCGCGGCGCCTCTGTCCGCAGACAGGAACGCTTCAACCGCCCGGCGCCCGAAGACGAGTCCTTCGAGCAAAGAGTTGCTGGCCAACCGGTTAGCGCCCTGTACGCCGGTGCAAGCAACTTCCCCCGCAGCCAACAACCCGGGCACAGAGGTCCGGCCGTAGAGGTCGGTGACGACCCCGCCCATCCAGTAGTGCGCGGCGGGAGCGACGGGGACGGGTTCGCGGGTCCAGTCGATGCCGGCCTCGCGGGTGCGGGCGCTGATGGTGGGGAACCGCTTGGCGAGGAAGCCCTTGCCCCGGCTGGCCTCGATCACGCGTGCGTCGAGGTAGACGTGGCCGTTGGGGTCGCCGAGCGCGGCAAGGTGCAGGGCGATGCTCCGGGAGACGACGTCCCGGGGGGCGAGTTCGGCGTCGGGGTGGTAGGCGGGCATAAAGCGGTCGCCGTGGGCGTCCACCAGGATGGCGCCTTCGCCGCGGACGGCCTCGGAGATCAGCAGCGGGTCCGGGTTGCCTTCGGCTTCGCGGGCCTCGTCGGGCCGGACCATGCAGGTGGGGTGGAACTGGAAGAATTCGAGGTCCGCCACGGCGGCACCGGCCCGCCAGGCCAGGGCCAGGCCGTCGGCGGTGGCGACGGCGGGGTTGGTGGTCTGGGCGAACAGCTGCCCCGCTCCCCCGGTGGCCAGGAGGACGGCGTCGCCGTGGACGCCCAGTTCGCGGCCGTCATGGAGGAAATTGACGCCGGTCACGCGGCCGCCGCCCTGCAGCAGGGACGTCGCCTGGGCGTGCCCGATCACCTGGATCCGCCCGGCGGCCTGGGCGTCCAGGACGGCGCGGATCAGTGCCCGGGCCATACCGGCGCCGGTGGCGTCGCCGCCGGCATGCAGGATCCGCGGCGCGGAGTGGGCGGCTTCGAGTCCCAAGGCGGGGTCGCCGTCGTCGTCCAGGTCAAATCGCACGCCGAACCGCTGCAGCCCGGCAATGTCGAGGCGCGCCTCGGTGCAGAGCACGCGGACGGCCTCCTCGTTGCAGTGCCCGGCCCCGGCCTTGAGCGTGTCCGCGATGTGCGCGGCCACGGTGTCCCCGGGCGCCGGCTCGTCCAGCACCGCGGAAATGCCGCCCTGGGCGTAGTAGGTGTTGCTGTCCGCGAGCGCACCCTTGGTCAGCAGCACCACCTCCGCACCGGCTTCGGCGGCGAGCAGCGCGGCGTAGAGCCCCGCGATGCCGCTGCCGACGACGATCAGCCGCCGGGCACGCGGCCGGGGGGCTGGGCTCTCTGCTGTCATGGCGGGCTCGTTTCGGTTCCGGTTTTTCGGCGGGATTACAGGGGGCGGGCGGCGAGCATGCGCTCGAGCGCAGTCTTGGCGTTGTCCTGGACGGCGTCGTCCACCGTGATGCGGTTGACGATGCGTCCTTCGACGAGCTCCTCCAGGACCCAGGCGAGGTAGCCGGGGTGGATCCGGTACATCGTGGAGCAGGGGCAGATCACCGGGTCCAGGCAGAAGATGGTGTGCTGCGGGTATTCGGCGGCGAGCCGGTTGACCATGTTGATTTCGGTGCCGATCGCGAACGTGGTGGGTTCGGTGGCCGCGGCGATGGCCTTCTTGATGAAGTCGGTGGAACCGGCCGAATCGGCCGCGTCCACCACCTCCATGGGGCACTCGGGGTGCACGATCACGTTGACGCCGGGGAAATCGGCGCGGGCCTTCTCGATCTGGCCCACGTTGAAGCGCTTGTGGACCGAGCAGAAGCCGTGCCACAGGATGACGCGGGAATCGAGCAGGGCCTGTTCGTCGTTGCCGCCCAGTTCCTTGCGCGGGTTCCACATGGGCATCTGCTCCAGCGGCACGCCCATGGCCTTGGCGGTGTTGCGGCCCAGGTGCTGGTCGGGGAAGAACAGGACGCGCTGGCCCCGCTCGAAGGCCCATTCCAGGACCAGCTTGGCGTTGGAGGACGTGCAGACGATGCCGCCGTGGCGGCCGCAGAAAGCCTTCAGGGCGGCGGAGGAGTTCATGTAGGTGACCGGGATGACCGGTACCCGCCCCTCGGCGTCGGGCTTCGGTACCGAAGATCTCCTCAAGCTGTTCCCAGCACTCCTCCACGGAGTCCGTGTCCGCCATGTCCGCCATGGAGCAGCCGGCGGCCAGGTTGGGCAGGATGACGGCCTGGTCCGGCGTGGAGAGGATGTCTGCGGTCTCGGCCATGAAGTGCACGCCGCAGAAGATGATGGCCTCGGCGTCCGGCCGGGTGAGGGCGGCGTTGGCCAGCTGGAAGGAGTCGCCCACGAAGTCGGCGTACTGGATGACCTCGTCGCGCTGGTAGAAGTGGCCCAGGACCACTGCCCGGTCGCCCAGCTTTTCCTTGGCGGCGCGGATCCGTACGTCCAGCTCGGCATCGCTGGCGAGCTTGTACTCCTCGGGCAGCTGGCCCTGGCGGGGGGTGGCGGCCGGGGCAACGTCCGCGCTGGAGGCACCCGGGCCGTAGGCGGGGGCGCCCGCGAGCGCCTCGGCAAGGTCATACTCCCACGGGCCCTTGGCCAGTGCCGGGCTGCACGTGCCGGCTGTTTCGCCTGCAGCCGCGCGCCGTGCCGCGCTTTCGGCCTGTTCGCGCGTGATCAGCTGGATGGCTGTGTTGACGCTGCTCATGGTGTGCTCCTGTTATCGGGGTCAAGGCCGGGGCGGCCGGTGAAGCGGTAAAGACGCGGCGGGCGGTGCTTGCCGCCCTGGAGGTATTCGCCGGTTTCTTCGATTTCCGGCGTGGATTTGAGCTGGCGGCGGAAGTTGGCCGGGTCCAGCCGGGTGTCCAGGACGGCCTCGTAGACTTCCCGGACCTGGGCGAGCGTGAAGTACTCCCCCAGGAAGTGGTAGGCCACCGAGCCGTAGGCCAGCTTGTTCCGCAGCCGCCAGAGCGCGTAGTCCACGATGGCGTTGTGGTCGAAAGCCAGCTCGCCCACCTTGTCTGCCCGGAACCACTTCACGTTTTCCGATTCGTCGGCCAGGGCGGCTTCGGTGGGCTGGACCAGGGCCCAGTAGACGATCGACACCACGCGCTGGCGTGGGCGAACGGTGCAGGCCGCCAAAAGCGTAGAGCTGCTCCACGTAGCTCGGGGCCAGCCCGGTGGTTTCCCGGAGGTTCCGCGACGCCGCATCCTGCAGGGATTCCTTGTGCGTCAGCGGGCCGCCCGGAAGCGCCCACAGGTCCTTGAAAGGCTCCCGGATTCTGCGGACCAGCGGAATCCAGAGTGTGGGACGGCCCGAGGATTCACTCGGACGCAGGGCGAAGATGACGGTGGAGATGGCGAGCGTCGGTGCCGCGACGGCGCGTTCGGAAACGTTTGCTGAACTGCTGTACATGGCCACTCACCCGCTTCCCGCTTCACGGCCTCTTCACCTGAGCTTAGTTATAGTCATTTTGACTAGAACTGATTCTACGGGCACTTTCCCGTGATTCAAAATGTTTCGCCTGCGGAGCGGCCATGGCGGCTGCAGTGGACAGGCAGCCAGGCGTCAAGCCCTTTGGCCGTGCAAACGGCACCCTGGTCGCACGCCTGCTGCGCATGACCCCGGCCGAGGGGGTAAATTCAAGTGGTCCCTTTCGAGGGCCACCCCCTACCCAAGAAGGTTCACAGGCATGACAGCGAAGTCCACGGCAGTGCGTCCGGAAGTCCCATCTCGGCCACAGCATGAAACCCCGGCAGCTCACCATGATGGGTCTGGGCAGCGCGATCGGCGCCGGCCTGTTCCTGGGTTCAGGGGCCGGCGTACAGGCCGCCGGCCCGGCCGTCCTGGTGTCCTACCTGGTGGCCGGAACGCTCATCATCCTGGTGATGTGGGCGCTGGGCGAGATGGCTGCGGCCAATCCCACCAGCGGCGCCTTCTCCGTGTACGCCGAGCGGGCACTGGGCAAAACGGCAGGCGCCACGGTGGGCTGGCTGTGGTGGCTCCAGCTTGTGGTGGTCATCGCCGCCGAAGCCCTTGGCGCCGCAGGCCTCCTGTTCACCGTGTGGCCGGTGATCCCCATCTGGGCGCTGGCACTGATCTTTATGGTGGTGTTTACCGCCATCAACCTGACCGGCGTCAGGAACTTCGGCGAGTTCGAATTCTGGTTCGCCATCCTCAAGGTTCTCGCGATCGTCCTGTTCCTCGGCGTCGGCGCCGCGCTGCTGCTTGGCCTCCTTCCCGACGTTGCCTCGCCTGGCCTGGCAAACATCACCTCCGATTTCGCTCCCGCCGGACTCGGCGGCGTCGCTACGGCGCTGTTTGTGGTGATCTTCGCCTTTGGCGGGACGGAGATCGTGGCCGTTGCCGCGGCGGAAACCGAGGATCCTGAGCACAGCGTGGGCAGGGCCGTGCGGACCGTGCTGTGGCGCATCCTGGTCTTCTACATCGGGTCAGTCTTTGTCATCGCCGCCGTCCTGCCGGTCAGCTCCGAAGGCCTCGCCTCGCCTTTTGCCGGTGTGCTCGACGCAGCCCGGATCCCGGGTGCCGGCACGGCAATCACCCTTGTCGCCGTCGTCGCACTTCTCTCCGCACTGAACGCGAACCTCTACGGCGCGTCCCGCATGGTGTACTCGCTCGCCGAACGCGGCGAGGCACCCCGCTTCCTCTCGCGCCTGAGCGGCGCCAGCGTACCCATGATTGCGGTGGGCGTCTCGGTGGCCTTCGGCTTCTTCGCCACCGTCCTTGAGCTGCTGTTTCCGGACCGGATCCTGCCGGCCTTGTTCCAGCTGGTGGGCTCCACCTGCCTGGTGGTGTGGGGCACGGCCCTGGTGTCCCAGCTGATTCTCCGGCGCCGCGCGGACCGGGACGGTACTGCGCTGCCGCTGCGGATGAAGGGCTTCCCGGGCCTGACAATTTTCGGCCTGGTGCTGCTGGCGCTGATCTTCGCCGTCGGCTTCAGCGCCGAAAGCAGCCGTATCCAGCTGCTTTCCACGTTCGCCCTGGTTGCAGGCCTCGCCGCTGCCTGCTGGGCCGGCGCACGGTTTACCGCCCGCGAGCGCCACCCCAAGTAGTCAGCAGTTGATGCCGTTATGAGCTCTCATCACGGCATCAGCTGCACCTCATTTGAAGAGAGCGGAACCAGTAAATCCGCAGTTGAACTGCCCGGTCCACAGGCAGGTAAAGTGGTGCGTACCTACGGGGGCAGGCGACAGGATCCATGTCGGCGAGCCGCTGATCGTGTCCGAAGCGCCGGCAACACCGCCGATGATGGGCACGGTTCCGGAGGATGACGCACCGACGCGCCGGGTCCGCCTGAGCGCCGTACTTGACGAGGACTGACACTATGAGCGGCAGGCACACCGGCGAGATGCATTCGCACACTGTTGAGGGCACCGACCCCCAGCTGTACGTGGAGGTGCATGATCCGGCCACTGATGCGGGGCTCCGGCCCGTCCTGCTGATCCACGGCTTCTCCTCCTCCAGCAAGCTGAATTGGGAGGACACCGGCTGGCTGGCTGCCCTTCTTGGAAGCGGGGCGCCGGGTCATCACCGTGGACCTGCCGGGGCACGGCCGCAGCGGTGCCCCGGAGGACCTTGACTCCTATACTCCAAGCCGGATCCGCGCGGATCTGCTGCAGATAGTGTTCGACGCCGGCGTGCGGCCTGTGCACGAAGGTGACCCCGCCAGCGGGGTTGACCTGGTGGGGTATTCGCTGGGTTCCCGGCTTGCGTGGGAGTTCGGCGCCACCCAGCCCGAGCTGGTCCACCGGCTGGTGTTGGGCGGACCGAACATCGCCGATCCGCTGGCTGAGTTCGATCTCATCGCGGCCCAGCGCTATCTCGCCGACGGCACTCCCATCGCGGACCAGTCCACAGCAGGTCTGTTGAAGATGGCCATGCTGCTGCCCAGCAACAACATCTTCGCGCTGCTTTCGCTGGTGGAGGCCATCAAGGCCGAGCCGTTCGACCCGGCCGAAGCCGTGCCGCACATGCCGATGCTCCTGGTGGCCGGCGACAAGGACGAACGCGCCACCACCATGGCCCAGCTTGCCGAGCTCGGCATCGGCGCCGGGTCCATGGCGGAACAGCTGGTGCTGCCGGGCCGGAACCACACCAACGCCATCACCAGCCGGGCGTTCAAACAGGGAGCCATCGCTTTCCTCGGCGTCTGACAACAACGGCGCCGCAGCAGTATCTCGCCAACGCACCGGGCGGTAGGCTGGGTTGCGGGGGCGAGATGCCGGAGAGGTGCCAATGAACACGCGTTTTGAAGACCGCACCGATGCCGGTGAGCAGCTGGCGGCGGTACTCACGCAGTTCCGGGAACGCCCTGACGTCATGGTGCTGGGACTGGCCCGCGGCGGGATCCCCGTGGCGGCTGCAGCTGCCAAGGCCCTTTATCTGCCCCTCGGTGCCGTCCTGGTCCGGAAGCTCGGCATCCCGGGCCACGACGAAACGGCGTACGGCGCGCTGGCATGGTCAGCCGGCCGGATAGTCCGGCTGCTCAACCGCCCTCTGATGCTCCGCGTCCTTGACCATGGTGTCCGCCAGGAGTGGCTGGATGAAGTGGAGCACCGCGAACGGGCCGAACTGCTCCGCAGGGCAGAGACCTATCCGGGAATCAGCAACGACCTCAGCGGCAAGACCGTCCTGCTGGTCGACGACGGCCTCGCCACCGGCGCCACCATGCGGGCCGCAGTGGAGGCCGTCCGGTCGGCAGGAGCAGGCAGTGTGGTGGCCGCGGCCCCGGTGGGGTCGGTGGAGGCCTACACCGCCGTTTCCCAGGTCTGTGATGCAGTGCTCTGCCTGCACCTGCCGGGCAAGTTCCGCGCAGTGGGCAGCTTCTACCGGCATTTCGAGCAACTTGCCGACGAGGACGCCATCAGCCTGCTGCAATCCCCTTAGCGCTGGCGTTTTCGGAGCACGGCGGCAGCGGACACACCGAGGACAACCAGGGCACAGGCGGCAGCAACCGGCACCACGAATGCGGCCTGGTAGCCGCTCTGCTGGGCAAGCTGCCCGGCAACAGAGGCTCCCAACGCCGTGCCCGCCACGATTCCGCTCGCCAGCGCAGTCATCACCGTTCCGAGCCTTTCAGCCGGCGCGACGATTCCGCCGATGGCAAACACGGTGACCATGACAGGCCCCACAGGAAGTCCCAGGACCAGCAGCACGCCAACCATGCCACCGAGGGAGTCCGGCACCAGGAGCAGCAGCGCGAGGCCGGCCATCAGTACCGCGCTGGCCATCCAGCGGGCGGCCGGCTTGAAGCTCCGGGGCCAGTAAGCCACGGACAACGCGGCCGCGGCGGAGCTCAACCCCATCACCGCATACAGCAGTCCGGCGATCTCGGAGGTGGCGAAACTGGCCGAGAAAGAGCTCAGGGCCGTCTGCGTGGATCCGAAGAACGTGCCCATTGCCACCATGGCCAGAACAGGCAGGGCCACGGCAAGCGGAATCCGCGTTGCACGCGTTTTAGTGGGACTGGTTCCGGCGGCGCCGGCACCGGTGGTCTTGGTTCCGGAGGCCCGCTTCCGCGGTACGGCCTTGTGAGTGGGGTGCATGGCAAAGGCGGGAACAAGCGTAATGGTCATGACCACAGCCAGTGCCAGCGGCAGCCAGGGGGCCACCAGGCTGGCAAGAACTCCCACGAGTGCCGGGCCGAGGACAAAGGTGAGTTCGTCGGCGGTGCCCTCATAGGACAAGGCGGTGTCGAGATCCCGGTCCGCGTCCCTGCCCTTCCCCCGGGAGGTCAGCGCCATCCAGCGGACGCGGGCAAGCGGGCCCACCTGCGGGCAGCTTGCACCCGAGAGGAAAGCTGCCACGATCAGGGCAATCGGGAAGGCTCCATCTGCAGGAACAGCCCCGGCGGTGACGATCAGGGCCAGCACGGACAGGGCGTTGAGCAGCGCGGCTGCCAGAAGCACGGGACGCTGCCCGTGGCGGTCAGCCAGCGCGCCGACAACCGGCGCTCCGAGGGCTGAGCCGATCCCCACAGCCCCGGCGGCGGTCCCGCCCAGGGCATAGGAGCCCGTGGCCGACGTGACCAGGGTAAGGGCACCAACGGTGAGCATGGCCAGCGGCAGCCGGGCGAACAGCCCGATGGGAATGAAACTGCGGCCGGCGAGGTGCGGGAGCCTGGCGAAGCGGCCGCTTGGCGGTGCTGGCGGCGTATCCGGCAGGAGGGATTCTGCGTCAACCGCAGTGGGGGCAGCACCGGGGTTAACGTACAGGGCGTCAACAGACAGGGGCGAAGGGTTCATGATTCCGGGCTCGTTCACTCATGCGCATCGTCCCTCCTCCCGATGCGCGCGACCCGGTAACTGTCCAATTATAGCCGGATCACACCAGCACCTCGGCGGTGTCGGAAATGCGCAGGGTGGAACCGTTGCGTCCCTTGAGGACCTGGAGCTGGGTGCCGATGCGCTGTTTCATCTCCCCCACATGACTGACGAGGCCAACCACACGCCCGCCGTCGCGGAGGCCTTCCAGTGCATCCATGACCTGTTCCAGTGACTGTTCATCCAGGCTGCCGAACCCTTCATCCACAAAGAGCGTGTCTATCTGGATGCCGCCGGATTCCTGCTGGACCACGTCCGCCAGGCCCAGCGCGAGGGAGAGTGAGGCCATAAAGGATTCGCCGCCGGAGAGCGTTGAGGTATCCCGGCGGTGCCCGGTCCACTGGTCCACCACTTCCAGGCCCAAGCCGGATTTGGCGCCGCGTGCAGCCTTGGCATCCGAATGCTGCAGCAGGTAGCGGCCGTCGCTCATGGCAACAAGGCGTTCCGAGGCCGCCAACGCCACCTGCTCCAGCCGTGCTGCAAGGACGTAGCTGTTCAGGCTCATGCGGTAGGTGTTGTCACCGCGCCCGGCTGCTGTATCGGACAGCGCTGTGAGCAGTTGGGCGTGTTCCCTCGGCCCGCTTCCGGAGTCTGCGAGCTGGTCATAGTCCTTGCCGATAGCGGCCAGTGACCCAACGCAGCGTGCAGCCATGCCAGCGGCGAGGTCGGCGTCGCGCGCCTCCTGGCCGGCCTTCGCGGCAGCGTCCTGCAGTTCCGCCAGCAGGTCCTCGTCCAGCACCGGATCTGCAGCGGCTTCCCTGAGCGCCAGCTGCAGCTCCTCAGATGCGAACAGCTCGGCAATCCGTGCCTGTTCATCGTGGCCGGCCCGGACCTCAGCCTGCAGGGCAGTTGCCTCTGCGCCCGCCAGGAGCTGCGCCCTGGCTTCCCCGGCAGTCCCGAAGCCCGCCCCGGGCAAGGCCTGCTCAAGCTGGAGACGTGCTTCCTCCGCCCGTGCGTGGGCCTTGTCCAGCAGGTCCCGGGCCTCCACCGCCTTCTCCAGCGTTGCCGCGGCAGCCTGCAACGACCGCAACCTGCGCGTAAGGCTGCGGTGCCCCCCACGCAGGCCGGACAATGCCTTGTCCAGGGATGCCAGGCTGTCCGCCACCTCCGCCAACGAGGCAGTAACCTCTGCGAGCTCGGCCGCACCGCTTGTTCTTGGCGGCCTCCGAGGCTGCGATCCGGACCTCTATGGCTTCGATCTGTTTCCGCAGGTCCGCGAGCTTCTTCACGGCGAGTTCGGACTCTCCGGCGGTGTGGCGGGCGGCCGCCACGGCCTGGACGGCCTCGTCCTCCGGCGTGTCACCGCCCTGGCCGGCCAGGACGGCCACCAGCTGGCTCGCTTCGCCCAGCGCGGAGCTGAGCACTGCCAGCTTCGACTCCGCTTCCTCATTGGCGTGTTGGGCGGCCTCTTCAGCCTGGCTGAGCCCCAGCGCGGACGCTGCCGCCTCCGCCGGAGCCGGGTGGTCCTCGCTTCCGCAGACCGGGCAGGCATCCCCTTCGGCCAGTTGGGCCGCGAGTTCGGCGGCAGCGTTGGCAAGTCTTTCCTCGCGCAGGTCCAGCCAGCGGGCCTTCGTCTCGAGCTGGATCTCCCGGGACGCCGAGTGCCGCTGTGTGGCCTGCTCGTGCGCCGTGACTGCCACCTTGTAGCGGCGGACAATATCCAGGAGTTCTTCCGCGGCAGCGGCTTCCTTCGAGTGCAGGACGGCGGCCGATGCCAGCAGTTCCAGAGGCGGCAGTCCGGCCGTCAGGTCTGCCTGTTCCGCGCGCAGGCTCTCCAGCCGCTCGACCAGTTCGCTGCCGGTTTGGGTCAGCTCCTGCTGCCGCGCCGTGAGCGCAGTGCGCCTGGCACCCATCTGCTGGAGGCGCTCTTCATCCGGCAGCCTGGCCTCAACGACTGCCAGCAGTGACCGGATGCGGCTGAGCTCACCTGTGACGTCAAGGGCGACGACGGTGTCAACGTTCCCGACGGCGGGCAGGCCGGCGCTGGCTCCTTGCGCGTCCGTAGCCCCGTCGGCGTTCATGTTCCCGTTCGGGTCCAGGGCAGAAAGGTCCAGGTGTTCGAGTTCGGGGTCTTCGCCCGCAGCCATCCGCAGCAGCGTGATGGCCGATTCCATGGCGCCCGAAGCGTTCCGGACCTGGGTTTCGCTCGACTGCACGGCCTGCAGTTGCCCGGTAAGCACCTCTGCGCGACGGTGCTGTTCGAGCCGTGCGGCGTGCACCTCCAAGGACGGAAGAGCTGCCTCCGCAGCTTCCTTCCGGGCCGTGGCGGCGGCCAGCCTGTGCTGCCGTTCCCGCCGCGCCGTTTCGCTTTCCAGCCTGCCTGATGCGTGTTGACTCACCAACGCCGCGGCCTCCGCCGCGGCGGACAGTTCCGCCGCGCGCCGTGCAACCGCTGCCTGGAGCCAGCCGATCCGGGCACCGGGTTCCTCCGGGGAAGCGCCAGCCAGACCAGGGGCAGCAGCGCCGCCACGGGAGCCATTGCCTGAGCCGCTGCTTGCGCCGTCGAGGGCAGCATCATCAACCGCCAGTGCGGAGGCTTCGGCTTCCGCCCGCGCGGCCAGCAGTTCAAGCTCCCCGTTGAGCTTTGCAACATCATTCCGCGCCGCCAGGGCCTGAGCGGACAGTTCCAGCTCCAGTGCCTCAAACCGCTGCGTGCCGAAAAGCTTCTGCAGCAACTCCAGGCGGTCGGATGCCTTGGACCTCAGGAAAGCGGCGAAGTCGCCCTGGGGCAGCATCACCACCCGGGTGAACTGCTCCCGGTCCATGCCCAGCAGGGCAGTTATTTCAGCTCCGGCTTCGTCGTTGCGTCCGGACCTCTCAGTCCAGGCCCCGCCGACGCGTTCGCGCAGGAGGGTTTTGGCCTGCTGGGTGGTGAAGCCGTTCTTGCCGCGGGCGCTGGGCTTGTCCCAAGCCGGAGACCTGGTGACCTCGAAATGGCGTCCCTGTGCGGAAAACTCGCAGGTGACGGAAGGCTCAAGCGCCGGCTCAGCGTGGTCGCTGCGGAGGCGCTTGCCCTCCTGGCGGGCACCCGGCACCGATCCGTACAGTGCGAAGCAGACAGCATCCAGCACGCTGGTCTTGCCGGCTCCGGTGGGTCCGTTCAGCAGGAAAAGCCCGTGGGCGCTCAACCTGTCGAAGTCCACCTCTTCGGTACCGGCAAACGGCCCGAACGCGGAAACAGTCAGGCGGTGGATCCTCACAGCGATGCCTCCCGGAGCCGCACATTGTCCAGCGCCCCGGCAATAGCCAGCCGCTCGGCATCATCCGCGTCCCGTCCCCGGACGTGGTCCAGGAAACCGCAGCAGACCGAAAGGTCATCCTGGGCCTCGGCAAGCCGGGTGCTGTAACTTGTGGATGCCCTGGCGGAGCCACCCTGCGGGTCAAACCCGAGGACCAGGGTGTCCGGGAAGCGCACCCGGAGCCGCTCCATGGCCTGCTGCGGCCGCTGCGCATCGGTCAGCGTGATCTGGCAATAGGCGTCCTCGGCCCAGGCGTGGTCCCCGGACTCGAGGAGTTCGGTGATTCCGCCGCGAAGCACCGCCAGCTTCCGGGGTGCCTCCCACGACAGTTCCGCGACGTTCGGTGACGCCCTCAGGGCCAACGTCAATCAGCCAGCTTCCTTTGGTGTGCTTGGCTTCGGAGAACGAGTAGGCCAGGGGTGAGCCTGAATACCTGACCTGCGGCGACAGGGTCTGCCGCCCGTGCAGGTGGCCCAGCGCGGTGTAGCTGAAGCCGTCGAACAGATCCAGCGGCACTGCACCCACTCCCCCGATGCTGAGGTCCCGCTCGCTGTCGGAACTGATGCCGCCGCTGGCGAACGTATGGGCGAGCACCACTGAATGCACGGTTCCCCCGGCGCTGCGCAGTGCGAGGTCCGCCCGGATACGGTCGGTAGCGGCACGGGTGACGGCAAAGTGGCTTGCGGGCTCAGCACCGAGCTGCTCGGCGACAAGGCGCGGTTCCAGCCAGGGGATTCCGTAGATGGCCAGAACGGCGCCTGTGTCCTTGCTCCCGCTGGAACCCAGGTCAGCGTCTGCGTGGGGCTCCAGAGGCAGGACCAGTGGCTGGTCCAGGTCTGCCAGCCTGGTCCGCAGGTGCACTCCGCCGCGCTCCAGCAGGCGGGAGGCGAAGCCCAGACGGATGGCGGAGTCGTGGTTGCCGCTGGTCAGTACCACCTTGGCACCCGCCGCCGTCAGCCGGACCAGGGCGTCATCCAGCAGGCGCACGACGTCGACGCCCGGCAGTGCGCGGTCGTAGACATCACCGGCGATCAGGACAACGTCAACCGCATTCGACGAGACGGCGCTGACGAGCTGATCAACAAATGACCGTTGGGCGTCCAGCATTCCGACGCCGTGGAACGACCGGCCCAAATGCCAGTCCGATGTGTGCAATAACCGCATATTCCTACGCTATCGGCTGCCACTGACAGTTTAGGAAACCGCCGCAGCAGGCCGCCTCTGTTGGATCCGCTATTGGGTCCGCGCCAGTGCTTCTAGCCGCGCTTTCCGTCGAAGAATTCCTGGGCCTCGTCCCGGCGGGCCGGCTCGTGCGCCGGCGGCCGCTGGTGGTGCCTCGGGGGCCTCGGCGTCGGAAAATTCAATGTCGTGCCCCTCGGCGCCGCTCTCTTCAACATCGCCAGAATCGGCGGCGTCATCAGCTTCTGACGTCGGCACCAGACCCTGTGGCGGGCGCCTCGCCCGCGGCGAAACCACGGAAGACGAGCCCCGCGATGGCGGCTCCCACCACCGGGGCAACCCAGAACAGCCACAGCTGCTCGAGGGACCAGCTGGAGCTGAACACGGCAGAGGCGGTGGCGCGCGCCGGGTTGAACGGGGCGTTGCCCACGGACAGGCCAAGCTGGAGCAGGACGGCGAAGGCGAGGCCCACGGAAAGGGCAGCGGCGGCCTTGTTCATGTTGTTGCGGGCGGTTGTGCCCAGGAAGACGGCCACCAGGATGGCGGCGCCGAGGACCTCCAGCAGCAGCACACCGGCCAGCGGCGCCTGGATGATCGAATGCTCGCCGAAGCCGGCGGTCACGGTATCGAACGCGGTCCTGCTGTCCTGGATGCCCGGCAGGGTCCGGAGGATGCCAAACAATGCCAGGGCACCCAGCAGCCCGCCCACCAGCTGCGCGGCGATGTACGCTGCCGCGTCCCCCAGGCGGATCCGGCCGGCCACCGCGTGGCCCACCGTCACGGCGGGGTTGAAGTGGCCGCCGGAGACGTAACCGAAAGCCAGCATGGCGGCCGTCACGGCCAGGCCTGCTGCGAGCGCGGCCGGCAGCGGGCTCGACTGGGGAATGGAGAACAGCGGCACGCCCAGGCCGGCCACCACAATGAAGAGGCTGCCGAACGCTTCTGCGGACAGCCTGGACACCAGCCCGTGCCGGACGCCGGCACTGTTGCCTGCTGCCGGCCCGGAGGCGGAATCATGGTGGACGGGAACAGGCGTGGTCATGGTGGGCAGTCCTTATCGTTGGAGCGTCGCTGCGCGGCAAAGTCTTGAGGGGCCGGCGGTGTGACCGCGGCGGCCTCTGCATTGTGCCAAGGAATTCTGGGCGTTCGCTGAGTCCGAGCTTAGTGGATGGCCGGGGCGGCACCCGGCGCGGGCCGGCTTCGCGTCACGGTAAATTGGCTGGTATGAGCATTGATCCGGGCGCCGCCGCGCCCTCGCTGACGTCCCGAATCCACGGCTGCCTGCTGGGCGGCGCCCTGGGTGACTCGCTGGGCTACGCGGTGGAGTTCGACTCCATCGAGGCGATCCGCGGCCGTTTCGGCCCCGCCGGCGTGACGGATCCCGCAATGCTCGACGGCGGCAGCCACTTTTCGGACGACACGCAGATGACGCTGTACACGGTGGACGGACTGGTGGAGGCGCTGGAATGGGCCAACGACGGCGTGGGGGCCGATGTGAACGCCTGCCTCTGGCTGGCGTACCTCCGTTGGCTGGACACCCAGGGCGAGCCTGTGCCGTCGTCGTCCCCGGTGCAGCCGAAGCGCTGGATCGACGGCCATGAGGTCCTGCGGCACCGCCGCGCACCGGGAAACGCGTGCATCAGCGGACTGGCCACCGGCGAAATGGGGACCGTTTACCGGCCGGTAAACCCCGACTCCAAGGGCTGCGGCACCGTGATGCGGTCCGCGCCGTTCGGCCTGATTCCCCACATAGCGTCCGACGCCGTCTATAAGTTGAGTGCCGACGCCGCCTCCCTGACCCACGGCCATCCCTCCGCCCGGCAGAGTGCCGGCGGCTTCAGCCTGCTGATCCACCGCCTGGTGTCCGGCGACAGCCTGCAGGACGCGGCGGCGGCGGTCCTGGACGAGGTGCGCGGCCTCAAGGACGTGGCGGCGGAACTCCCGGAGCGGCTCGAGGCGGCACTCCGGCACGCGGCAGCGGGGGTCCTGTCGCCGGAGGAACTGGTGCGGCACCTGGGCGAGGGCTGGGTCGCGGAGGAAGCGTTCGCCGTCGGGCTTTACGCTGTACTGGCCACTGCGCCGGGCGGCGGACTCTGCTCTGTCTCCGGAAGACCACTTCCGGGCAGCCATCGCCCTGGCAGTGAACCACAGCGGCGACAGCGACTCAACGGGTTCCATCGCGGGAAACATCCTGGGCGCCTTCTACGGCGAGGAGTGCCTGCCCGGGGAATGGCTCGAAGCACTCGAGGCGCCGGAACGTCATCCGCGGCATGGCCGATCTGCTGGTGGGTGTCACGACCGCCTGAGCGCCACGTTGTTGCAGGCCTCGCAGATCTCCGCCGGGATCAGGCCGCGGCGCTGCAGGACGCCGAAGATCACGCAGCCCAGGCAGAATCCGGCGAAGGCTTCGAGCGAGGCCGCCGCGATGAGGACCGCAAGCGACAATCCAGGCGGCCGGTGCGGCGCCGGCGGCGAACAGGACCAGGGCCGTGGTGGAGACCACTGTGCCCATGCCCTGCGCGAACCGCTTCGGCGGCCCGGGAACCAGGCGTGCGCGGCCCAGCCGGGGCGCGAGGACCTTCACCGACAGCAGGGCCAGCGGCGAAATCCGTGGCCCGAACAGCACCCGAAGCCAGAATCCAGCGGCGATCAGGACCAGCCCCCACCCGGATCCGGCCAGCAGCGTGGCACCTGCCAGGAGCACCACCAGGCCGGCGGTGATCCGGGCCGCGTACTCATTGACGGGGTTGGGAAAGGCAAACACGGCGGACCAGTTGATGCCGCTGCCGGGGCCGTGCGTCGGTTTGCTCATCCTGCAAGGCTAGGAGCCGCCTGTACGGCTGGGAAGATTTGTTGCGCCGCATGAACCGGGCGGCTGGACTAGACGGCCGCCGCGCCGGCGTAGCCGCCCACCATCTGCAGGAACTCGCCTTCGGAGAGAACCTCGATGGGCTGGCCGCGGTCGTGGAGCTCCAGGACGCGCCGCGCCTTGCCCGTCAGCCGTCCGGACCGCAGGTCCGAGGCCACAAACCCGTCGCCCACCACCAGCACGGTGGTGCGGGCGGTCACCCGGCTTTCCGGCCGGGCACCCAGCTCGGCGGACCGCACCTTTGCCTCCGGCCGGCCCATGGCCAGCTCCCCGGTGAAGACCACAGTCTGGCCGTACAGCGGGTGGGACGGCTCGGCGTCGGCGTTGGGCAGGGGGTTGGCCCCCTCCTCCGGCCAGCCGGAGAGGAACGGCCGCACCGGTGCGCCGCTGCGGCCGGCAGCAGCGCCGGCGAGCGCAGCGAGGCTGGGTTTGGACAGGTCGTCCTACGCCGGGTCGAAGGATTCCTGGCGGGGCAACGCCAGGCCCAGGGAGAGGTAAAGCTCGGCGATGCTGTTGGCGTTGTTCCGCGCGGCAATGTCGATCAGGATGCCGGCGCAGGCACGGGCGTCCTCCGCGGCATCGTGGTGGTTGACCAGCGGCACACCGGCTTCCTCGGCCGCGAACGGCAGGGAATTGGAGACCAGCGAATAGCAGCGCCGGGACAGCATCACGGTGCAGACGTATTCGTAGGCGGGCCCCGCCAGGCCTGAGACTTCAAGGCCGGACCGGATCACGCCGAGGTCAAAGGCGGCGTTGTGGGCTGCCAGGATGTCCCCGCCAATAAAGGCGCCAATCTCCGGGAACAGTTCCCCGAACCGGGGCAGGCCGGCCACGTCCTCGGACCGGATGCCGTGGATCCGGACGTTGTGGTACTCGAAGTGGTCGTGGTTTGCCGGGGGCCGCATCAGCCAGGAGGCTTCCTCCACAACGCGCCCGCCGCGCACTTTTGTCAGGCCCACGGCGCACGGCGAGCCGCGGAAGCCATTGGCCGTCTCGAAGTCGATCGCCGTAAAGTCCAGTCCCACGGCCCATACTTTACCGCCGGACAGGACCGTTCCCGTGTCAACGGGGCGGCCCTGTCGTGGATATCACCCGCCCTCGTCCATCAGAGGGGGCCGGGGCAGGTCAGGGCGTGGCCCGCCGCAGCGTCAGGTAGGAGCCGCCGGCCAGCAGCACGCACAGGGCAGCAGCCCAGGCACCCAACGTGAGGGGTGTCTGCTGGACAAACCAGCCCCCAATGCTTCCCCACCACCCATTGACAGTGGCCAGCGCCACCCAGCCGAGCAGCAGCACGGCCGAACCGATCAGGGAAATGAGCATGCCCGTAGTGCCCCAGCGCTTGTAGACCGTGGCGAACCAGAATCCGAGGATGAACATCAGCATCATCAGCGTGAAATAGAACGCCGCCGTGCCGTACCAGGGCCCATCGGAGATCCAGGGAATGTGGAAGAAGAATCCGTTGACACCCCAGCCGCCGGTGGCCCGCTCGGCTATCCCGCCCAGAAGGTAAATTGCGGTCATACCGGCCGCAAGAACGGCGAAGAGGCCCAGAGTCCCCAGGTAAAAGGCCCGGCGGCTGACGCTCAGGCCCTGCGAAAACGGAAAGGCCAGCGTCATGCTTTGGATGCCCAGCACCAGGAAGTACCAGAGCGGCGCCTGGCTGCCGCCGCCGTATTTGGCCTCGTCCACAGGGATCAGCGCGAAGATGGCGAGGGACAGCAGGAAGGCCGCCGCGAGGATGATCAGCGGGTTACCCAGGTAGGTCCATTTGGTGACGAGTTGCATCCTGGCCACTGCCAATACCCTGCTCATCGTGATGCCTCCAATGCATCGAGTTCTGTGCCGCCGGCCGGTAATTGCCGGCCGCCGTGGTTGCCGCTCGTCTTGCGGATAACGAGTTGCTGCAGCGAAACGGGCATAACGTCCAGCCCCAGGGCGGCCGCCTCGGCCCGTTCGGCCGGGCTGAGGGCTTCCTCGATGGTGACGGAGGCCAGCGAGGCGATCGACTCACGGTGCAGGAGCTTCTTCCCGTTGAGGAACGCGTCCACCCTGGCCGCCGGGCCCACCACCGTCGCCGCCGAGCCCCGCAGCGCTTCGGCTTCGGCGTCGATGAGGATCTTCCCTTCGTCGATCACGATCACGTGATCGAGCAGGTTGGCCACTTCATCGATCAGGTGTGAGGACAGGACGATGGTCCGCGGGTGCCCGGTGAAATCGGCCAGGAGCCGGTCATAAAAGAGTTGGCGGGCCACGGCGTCCAGCCCCAGATAGGGCTCGTCAAAGAACGTTATCTCTGCCCGGGATGCGAGCCCGATGATGACGCCAACGGCGGAGAGCTGCCCGCGGGACAGCTTCTTGATGCGCCGCTTGACCGGGAGGCGGAACTCATCGATGAGTTGCTCTGCAAACGCCTGGTCCCAGTTGCCGAAGAGCAGCCGCGCGGCCTTGAAGGCATGGCCCGCGGTGAAGTCGTCCGGATACTTCTGCGATTCACGGATGAAGCAGAGCCGCGAGAGGACCCTGTCGTTTTCGTAGGCTTCTTCGCCGAAGACCAGCGCCTCCCCCGAGCTGGCGAACGCCTGCGCCGTGAGCACGGACATCAGTGTGGTCTTCCCGGCTCCGTTGCGGCCCAGCAGGCCATAGATCCGGTCTGCGGAGAGGGTGATGCTGACGTCGTCGAGGGCGAGGACATCCCGATAGCGTTTTGTGAGATTCCTCGCTTCAACCACTGTTCCATTCACAGTGCCGCGCTCCTTTCCTTGGTGTCATCTGCCGCCGCCGCACCGTTCGCGCCGCGGATAATCATGCGGCTGAGCTCATCGGCGGGGATTCCCAGCTTGCGGGCCTCCGCAGCCAGCGGCCGCACATACTGTTCGAAGAACTCTTCGGTGCGCCGTGCCAGCAGCGCGGCCCGCGCACCGGTGGAAACAAACATGCCTATCCCCCGCCGCTTGTAGAGGATTCCCTCTTCCACCAGCAGGTTGACGCCTTTGGCAGCCGTGGCGGGGTTGATCCGATGGAACGCCGCAAATTCGTTGGTGGAGGGTATCTGGGTCTCCTCCGGGAGGTTCCCGTCAACGATGTCGTTCTCTATCAGGGCGGCGATCTGCAGGAAGATCGGCCTGCTGTCGTCAATCACTGCCACCACCCCGCTTTGTGTGATCCATGGGCCTGCGAGGCTCACTGGTTAGTTACTTATGTAACTAACCATACAACCGGTTGGCCGGGGTGCGTCAAGTACCCTGAGGAGGTGAACTTTCATGCGATCAGCGACTTTGCCGTGCCCATGCTGGGAGGTGCAGGACCCATCCAGCCACAGCTGGCGTCGTTCCTGCCCGATTGGCTGAACCCCGACGTCTTCCTCCGCGATTCCCCGCTCGGACCGTGGGTGGTCCTGCTGGTCTGCGCCATCGTCTTCGCCGAAACCGGCCTCCTGGTGGGCTTCTTCCTGCCCGGTGACTCGATGCTGTTCACCGCCGGCCTGCTGGTCTCCACCGGCGCCATCGACTTCAACCTGTGGGGCATGTGCGGGCTGATCATTGTCGCCGCGATCGTGGGCAACCAGACCGGGTATCTCATCGGGTCCAAAGCCGGCCCGGCCATCTTCAACAAGCCTGAGTCCCGGCTCTTCAAGCGCGAGAACGTCGAAAGTGCCCATGCGTTCTTCGAGAAGCACGGCGGCAAAGCGCTGATTCTGGCACGCTTCGTGCCGATCATCAGGACCTTCGTGCCCGTGATCGTGGGCGTGGCCCAGATGGACAAGCGCAAATTCTTCCTCTACAACGTCATCGGCGCGCTGCTGTGGGGCGGCGGCGTCACCCTCCTGGGCGCCTGGCTGGGCCAGTTCAGCTGGGTGGGAGACAACATCGACATCATCTTCATCACCATCGTGCTGATCTCCGTGATTCCGATCGGCGTCGAGGTCCTCAGGGGCTTGTCAGCCAAGCGCCAGGCCGCCCGCTTCGGCACAGATCCGGTGGACGAGTTCATTGAAGAGCACGCGCCCCACGAGGAACGAAAAACCAACCTGGACTAACTCCGCCAGGTACAAACTCCGGCAAAGACTGAGGGAGCCACACAACGTGTGGCTCCCTCAGTCGTTTCCCGGCGGGGCTGACAGCCCAGGCCCTACTGCCGTGCCAGCGCCTCGACGATGGCAGGCAGGAGCGCCCGGAATGCCTTGCCGCGGTGGCTGATCGCGTTCTTCTCATCCGATGAGAGCTCGGCACAGCTGCGGTCCTCGCCGACAGGCTGCAGGACGGGGTCATAACCGAAACCGCCCTCGCCACGCGGCTCGCGCAGCAGGGTGCCCTCCAGTTGGCCATACTCCACAACCTCATGGCCGGCGCCAGCAGAAGGCACTGCAAGCGCCGCGGCACAGACGAACGCCGCACCGCGGTGCGCGTCCGGTACATCGGAGAGCTGGTCCAGCAGGAGCCTGAGGTTGGCGGCGTCGTCGCCGTGCCGGCCGGCCCACCGGGCCGAAAAGATTCCGGGCGCCCCGCCCAGGACGTCCACGGCCAGGCCTGAATCGTCGGCAATGGCCACCAGGCCGGTGGCCTCCGCGACGGCCCGGGCCTTCAGGAGCGAATTCTCGGCGAACGTCACGCCCGTTTCGACGACGTCCGGCGCACCTGCCGCCGCGGCGTCCACCACCTGGGTGTCGACGTCGAGCCCGGGAACCTGGCCGCGCAGGAGCTCGCGGAGCTCCCGGAGCTTGCCCTTGTTATGTGTCGCGAGGACGAGCCGCGGCGCAACGCCGTTCTGCTCCGCGCCGTCCTGTTCCGCGCTGCCGGGGGCGGTCAGGCTCACAGGGCGTCCGCGAGGGTTTCGCGCTGGATCGCCGCCAGCTGGGTGGTGCCCAGCAGGGCGAGGTCCAGCAGCTGGTTGAGCTCGTCACGGTCGAAGGGAGCGCCCTCGGCGGTGCCCTGGACTTCGACGAACTTCCCGGATCCGGTGACCACAACGTTCATGTCGGTCTCGGCGCGGACGTCCTCAACGTAGGGCAGGTCCAGCATGGGCACGCCGTCGATGATGCCTACCGAGACGGCCGCGATGGTGTCCACAAGGGGCTGGGCGTTCTTGGCGATCAGTTTGTTGTCACGGGCGAAGCGGATGGCGTCGGCCAGGGCCACGTAGGCGCCCGTGATGGCGGCCGTGCGGGTTCCGCCGTCGGCCTGGAGGACGTCGCAGTCCAGCACGATGGTGTTCTCCCCCAGGGCCTTGGTGTCGATGATGGAGCGCAGCGACCGGCCGATCAGGCGGGAGATTTCGTGGGTCCGGCCGCCGATTTTGCCCTTGACCGATTCGCGGTCGGAACGGGTGTTGGTGGCGCGCGGAAGCATGGCGTATTCGGCCGTCACCCAGCCGCGGCCTTCGCCCTTGAGCCAGCGCGGCACACCGGCGGTCAGGGAAGCCGTGCACAGGACCCGGGTGTTGCCGAACTCGATGAGGGCCGATCCCTCGGCCTGCTTGGACCATCCGCGGGTGATGCTGATGGGGCGGAGCTGGTCGGGGGCGCGGCCATCGGCACGCACTACGGGGACAGTTGTGGCTTCAGAAGTCATACTGCAAGCTTATCGACTCACGGCTCATCGGCCCGACGGGCAGCCCTGCCACCGGGCAGCCCTTCCGCCCGGCGGAGGGGCGTGCCATCGTTGCAGCATGCAGACGGTGTTCGAGGCTGCCGGCGGTGCCGGCTTTTTCCTGCGGCTGGCCGACGCGTGGCACGCAAGGGTGATGGCGGACGAGGTGGTCAGCCACGCCTTCAGCCATGGCTTCCATCCCGAGCACAGCCGGCGGCTCGCCGCGTACTGGGCCGAAGCGCTCGGCGGACCGGCCCTGTACTCAAACTCCTATGGCGACGAAACCTCGGTGGTCCGGATGCACAGCGGCAACGGCCCGCACGAGGAGATGGACCGCCGGGCGATTTCCTGCTTCGACCAGGCACTGGGGGACGTCGGCCTCAGCGAAAACGCTCCGCTGCACGCGGTGCTGCTCGGCTACTTCAGCTGGGCCGCCACCACCACGATGTCCCGGTATGAGCGCTCTGCCGACGACGTGCCGGCCGGCCTGCGCATCCCGCAGTGGTCCTGGGAGGGGCTGGTGTCGTCAGGCAGGGAGACCGGACGGCTACCCATTTAGACCGTGTAATGCACTCCGGCGACAGCAACGGCCACGTCGCCGCGCGAAGACCGGCCGGGCCTCGGCCATGACCGTGCTCGGCGAGGTCCACACCGGAATGTGCGTGAGCAGGAGCCTGCGGGCCCCGGCAGCGGCTGCAGCCTCCCCGGCTCGCTTTCCGGTCAGGTGCACGTCCTTGATGGCGTCGTCCCGGCCTTCCTCGAACGCCGCCTCACAGAGGAACAGGTCCGCGTCCTTGGCGGCCTCCTCCAGCCCGGCACAGGAATCGGTGTCGCCCGAATACGTCAGCACCCGGCTGACCGGGTTGCCTTCCTTGTCCGGCTCGGTGACGTCCACCCGCAGGGCGTACGCCTCCTCCACCGGATGGTTCACGGCGAATGGCGTCACGGTGAACGGCCCCACGGTGACGGGCTCGCGTTCGGTCCAGTTGGTGAAATCGAATTCTTCGTGCATTCCCGGATCCAGGTCCAGCCCGTAGGCAGTGGCCATCCGGTCCGCGGTGGCGGCGGGACCCCACACCGGGATCCGGCCGCGTCCCCAGCCGCCGGGCTTCCAGCGGACCGCCACGTGCAGGCCGCACAGGTCCATGCAATGGTCAGGGTGCAGGTGGGTCAGGAAGATCGCGTCGATGTCCTCGAGGTCGGTGTACCGCTGGATGGCGCCCAGGGCTCCGCTGCCCAGGTCCATCACGATCTTCCACGTCCGCTCGCCGTCGCTGGCGGTCAGGAGATAGCACGATGCCGGGGAGCCGGGGCCCGGAAAGGAACCGGTGCAGCCTACGATGGTCAGTTTCACAGGGCAGGACCTCCGGCCCGGTGGGCACCCACGAAGTTGGAAATCCGTTGCCCTGACCTGCCGGAACGGGCACTGGCACGCTGGGCGGCCTCGATCATCTCCGGCGTGATGCGGGCAAGGCTTCCGGTGGGGTACTGGGCAGCCACGTGGTCAACGTGCCGGACGGACAGGACCTCCGGGCCCAGGAACCGGCGGGCCAGCGTCTCAAACTGGGCGGCGTCTCCGGTGGCAATGAAGTGGTGCTCCGGCGGTGCCGCGATGTTGCGCTGCAGGTCGTGGGTGACCAACGCCCGGTATACGTCCTTGGCCGTTTCCTCGGCGCTGGATACCAGCGTCACGTTGTCTCCCATCACATAGGAGATGACACCGGTCAGCAGCGGATAGTGCGTGCAGCCCAGGACCACGGTGTCCACGCCCGCAGCCTTCAGCGGCGCCAGGTATTCTTCTGCGACGGCAAGCAGCTCCGGACCGGTGGTGACGCCGGCTTCCACGTAACTGACGAACCGGGGGCAGGCCACTGAGGTGATGGAGAGGTCCGGCGCGGCGGCAAAAGTATCCTCGTAGGCGCGGGAGCCTACGGTGGCTGAGGTTCCGATGACGCCGACCCGGCCGCTGCGGGTTGCCGCGACGGCGCGGCGGACCGCCGGCTGGATCACTTCAATGACGGGAATGCCGTATTTGGCGGTGTACCGCTCGCGGGCGTCCCGGAGGACAGCGGCCGACGCCGAGTTGCAGGCGATGGTGAGCAGCTTGACACCGGAGTCCACCAGTTCGTCCATCACGCCCAGGGCGTTTGCCCGGACTTCGGCGATGGGCAACGGCCCGTAGGGGCCGTTGGCGGTATCCCCGACGTAGAGGATGGACTCGTTGGGAAGCTGGTCGATGATGGATCTGGCCACCGTCAGTCCGCCGACGCCGGAATCAAAGACGCCAATGGGGCGGGATCCCACCAGGCCGGCGCTGTTGCTGGCTGCGGACTCCCCTGCTGCTGTCGCTGCCGGGTCCATGCTCGAGGCTGTTGTCATGATTATTCGAGGATAGGTCTTCCCTGCGGCTGCAGCCATCACATTGTGGCGCTGCACTCATGTCGAATTTGTCACACTGCGGCTGCATCCCGGAAGAGGACCGCAGTTCAGGCGCGTGAATCCAAGGACTGCAGCATGGCCTGCACCAGGGACTCCTGGAGCCAGGTGGTGAAGTTGTACACCAGCGCGAGGTAGCTTTCCACGTCCTCGGCCTGGGACCAGTCCTGCATCAGGTGCACGTGTTCGGCGTCCTCCTCGTCACGGATGTCCAGGCGCTCCGCCAGCACCAGCCGGACGTCGTTCAGGGCCATGGACCAGTGCCTGGCCCCCTCGGCGGTGAGGACGATTTCGTCCTTGTCCAGATCCAGCGCAGCGGCCCGGAGCGCACCAATCTTGGTTTCCCGCAGCGAGCGCTCGGTGAGCTGGCGGAATTCCAGGGACGCGCCGTCGTCGTTCTTCATCACGTTGGGAAGGAGGCGCTTAACCGCACGGTCCGTGGGTTCCTGGACATCCATGTCCAGCCCGATCAGGGCGGCCAGCGGATCCTGGCTGGCGTGTTCGGCCGGCTTGAGCATGGAGATGACGTCGTCGATCAGGCTGCGGAGCAGTTCGCGCTCGGTCGGCTCCAGGAACCCGGTGATGCCCTTGAGCCCGTATTTGAATGCCTTAGCCACGTTTCCCCTTGCCCTGCCCGGACCCGCCGGACTTCCCTGAATTGCCGGGGCCACCGGTAGCTTTCTCCACTGTGGCCCACAGCCCAAAGCCGTGCATGGCCACAGCATGGCGTTCAACCTGTTCCTTGCTGCCGTGGGCAACGATGGACCGGCCCTTTTTGTGGACCTCCATCATGAGCTTGTTGGCCTTGGGCTCGGAATAGCCGAAGTAGCTCTGGAAAACATAGCTGACATAGCTCATCAGGTTGACGGGATCGTTCCAGATCACCAGGTTCCAGGGGATGTCCGGGGCGGTCAGGGAGTCTGTGGACGCCTCTGTCCCGGTCCGGGTGCCCTCCTGTGTGTCAGGGCCGAGCGCAACGCTTAAGGTCATCTGTCCATTCTATGGGGAGGATGGGCCCACGCTGGCGAGGGCCCCGCGGCGAAGCGAAGCGAGACGTGGGAGCCGGTGGGTGGGCCCCCCGCGGCGAAGCGAAGCGAGACGTGGGAGCCGGTGGGTGGGCCCACGCCGGCGAGGGCCCCGCGGCGAAGCGAAGCGAGACGTGGGAGCCGGTGGGGACTAGAGTGAATTTTGTGAGTACCTCTGCCGGCTGGGACCATCCCCGCGCGTCCCTGTATACAGACCACTACGAGCTGACCATGCTGCAGGCGTCGCTCCACTCGGGTGCAGCGCACCGCCGGTCGGTCTTCGAGGCCTTCGCCCGGCGGCTTCCGGACGGCCGGCGGTACGGGATTGTGGGTGGCACGGGCAGGCTCCTGGAGGGCCTTGCCGACTTCCGCTTCGGTGAAGCCGAACTCGATTTCCTGGGCCGCACCGGTGTGGTCAACCAGGACACCCTGGACTACCTGGCGACCTATCGGTTCACCGGCGACATCTGGGGCTACCCGGAGGGGGAGGCTTATTTCCCCAACTCCCCGATCCTGATCGTGGAGTCCACATTCGCCGAGGCCTGCATGCTGGAGACCTACTTCCTCTCGGTTTTGAACCATGACAGCGCCATCGCTTCGGCGGCATCACGCATGATCACGGCAGCCGGCACCCGGCCGTGCATCGAGATGGGATCCCGGCGCACTCATGAGGAGGCAGCCGCCGCGGCAGCCCGCGCCGCGGTGATCGCCGGGTTCCACAGCACATCCAACCTCGAGGCGGGCATCCGCTACGGCATCAAGACCGTGGGCACCGCCGCGCACTCCTTCACCCTCCTCCACGACACCGAGCGGGAGGCGTTCGAGGCGCAACTCGCCTCGCTGGGGGTGGGCACCTCGCTGCTCGTGGATACGTACGACGTCGAAACGGCCGTCCGTGCCGCCGTCGAGTTGGCAGGGCCCAAGCTGGGCGGCGTCCGCCTGGACTCCGGCGACCTCGTGGCCCAGGCATCGTGGGTCCGCCAACTGCTGGACGAGCTGGGCAATGAGCACACCAGGATCATGGTCACCTCGGACCTGGACGAGTTCGCCATCGCTGCGCTGCAGTCCGCCCCGGTGGATTCGTACGGCGTAGGCACCTCGCTGGTCACCGGTTCCGGGGCTCCCACGGCCAGCATGGTCTACAAGCTGGTGAGCCGCACGGACGACGCCGGCAACTTCGTCTCCGTGGCGAAAGCGGCCAAGAACAAAACCAGCATGGGCGGCCGCAAGTACGCGCTGCGCAAGCTCAACGAGCGCGGGATTGCCACGCAGGAGATCGTGGGCATCGGCCACCGCCCGGAAGACGACGGCAACGACCGGCCCCTGCTTCAGCAGTTTGTGAAGAACGGCGAACTGCTGCCGGGCTGGACCGGACACGAAGGCGTGATGCGTGCCCGCCAGCGGCACGCGGACACCATGGCCGAACTTCCCGCAGTGGTGAACCGCCTGCAGCGCGGCGAAGCAGCCATTCCGACAATCTACGAGGAGAACTGATGTCCCGCGCCCTGATCATTGTCGATGTCCAGAACGACTTCTGTGAGGGCGGTCCCCTCGCCGTGGCCGGCGGTGCCGACGTGGCCGGTGCGATCAGCGAGTACGTGGACTCCCATCACAACGAGTTCGACCACATCGTGGCAACCCAGGACTGGCATATCGATCCCGGGGCGCATTTCTCCGAGACTCCCGATTTCAAGGACAGCTGGCCGCCGCACTGCGTTGCCGGCACCCGCGGCGCGGAGCTCCACCCGGACCTGGACACCGAGTACATCCAGGCCTATTTCCAGAAGGGCCAGTTCACGGCGGCCTATTCGGGGTTCGAAGGCCTGCTGGCCCCTGAGGACGCAGTGCCCACCGGTGACCGCAAGCCCGGTTCCCTGCCCGCGGATGCGGACGCCTACGCGCCCGCCGACGACGCCATCGGCCTGGACGACTGGCTGCAAAGCCACGATGTGGAGGACGTCGTGGTGGTGGGCATCGCCACTGACTACTGCGTCATGGCGACCGCCCTGGACGCGGTCCAGGCCGGCTACTCCGTGACGGTTGTGCGGCAACTGACGGCGGGCATCGCCGAGGACCTTGACGACGCTGTTGCCGAAATGGAGCTCGGCGGCGTGGACGTCGCCTGAGCGCTTAACTGCAGGAGTGGCCCGGCGCTGTGCGCCGGGCCACTCCCATTTAGAGCCACTGCTACTTTAGGACTCTGCTGCTCAGCCGCAGCTATTTCCGGCCGATGAACCAGTCCTGCAGCTTCCGCAGCCTCGACTGCAGCTGCTCCTCGTTCGCCTGGGCCACGGGTGGTCCGCCGCAGACCGTCCGCAGCTTGGTGTGCACCACACCGTGCGGGGTGCCGGTCCGTGCGGACCAGGCCGCCACGTTTTTCGCCAGCTCGTTGCGCAGGTCCATCAGCATCCGGTGGTCCGGAATCGCCGGAGCCGCCGGGGCCGGTTCGGCCGCCGGTGCGCGCCGGTTCTTCCGGTTGAGCTGATCGTGCTGCCGCTGCCGCAGGAGCGTCCCGACCTGCTCGGCGTCCAGCAGCCCGGGGATGCCCAGGAAGTCCAGCTCGTCCTCGGAGCCCACCTCTCCCCCGGTCCCGAACTCGCCGCCGTCGAACAGCACGCGGTCGAAGGACGCCTGCGAATCGAGGGCCTCGAACTTGCCCTTGGTGAGGCTGTCCGATGCTTTGTCCTCCCGGTTGGCCTCGGCCATCAGGGAATCTTCGGGATTGAAGAGGCCGTCGCTGTCTTCCTTTTCGGGGCGGTCCAGGGCGTGGTCCCGTTCCATCTCCATGGAGTTCGCCAGTGCCATCAGCTGCGGTACGGACGGCAGGAAGACCGACGCCGTTTCACCCCGTTTCCGGGCAC
Source organism: uncultured Actinomycetota bacterium (assembly GCA_963741285.1). Lineage (GTDB taxonomy): Bacteria > Actinomycetota > Actinomycetes > Actinomycetales > Micrococcaceae > Arthrobacter. The sequence goes on along the minus strand of CAVUHH010000025.1, from coordinate 355,705 downwards.
GCACAAAGCGACCCACCGCCTGGGCGAAAAACAAGGGCGTGGAGGTGGACGTCGCGTACACACCCACTGACAACCGGGGAACGTCAACGCCTTCAGACACCATCCGGACAGCAACCATCCACCGCTTCTCGCTCACGGTGAATTCCTCAATCTTGCTGGAGGCCTTCGCATCATCGGACAGAATCACCGTGGGCGACTCGCCGGTGATCCTCTTCAGCTGCCCGGCGTAGGCCCTGGCATCCTCGTGGTCCGTGGCAATGACCAGCCCGCCTGCATCCGGCACGGACCGGCGCACCTCGCTGAGGCGTTTGTCTGCCCCGGCGAGGACTGCAGGGATCCATTCCCCGGCCGGGTTGAGCGCCGTCCGCCAGGCGTGCGACGTGATGTCCTTGGTGACCGCAGCTTCGCCGAGGGAGGCGGCCATCTCTTCACCGGCGCTGGTGCGCCACCGCATCTGGCCCGAGTATGCCATGAACATGACCGGGCGCACCACGTGGTCCCGCAGGGCGTTGCCGTAGCCGTAGGTGTAGTCCGCCTTGGAACGGCGGATGCCGTCCCGGTCCTCCGCGTATTCCACAAAGGGGATGGGTGAGGTATCGGAGCGGAAGGGCGTACCCGTCAGGGACAGCCGCCGGGCCGCGGGGTCAAACGCCTCGCGCAGGCCGTCACCCCAGGACAGGGCCTCGCCGCCGTGGTGGATCTCGTCCAGGATCACCAGGGTGCGGGCGGCCTCGGTCTTGGCCCGGTGCAGCATGGGTTTGCTGGCCACCTGCGCGTAGGTGACAGCCACGCCTATGAAGCCCCGGCCGTGCTGGCCGTCGGAATTCTTGAAGTTCGGGTCGATGGCGATGCCCACCTTGGCGGCAGCATCGGCCCACTGCCGCTTCAGGTGGTCGGTGGGCGCCACGATGGTGACGCGGTTGACCGCTCCGGATTCGATAAGCATGGATGCCACGCGCAGGGCGAAGGTGGTTTTACCGGCGCCCGGCGTTGCGACGGCCAGGAAATCCCGCGGGCCGGTCCTGAAGTAGAGGTCAAGGGCTTCCTGCTGCCAGGCACGGAGTTTCTGAGCGGTTCCCCAGGCTGCGCGTTCCGGATAAGCCGGGGGCAGGGTGGGGCCGCCAAAGAGCGTCTCCGTCACTATTTGTTGTTGCCTGAGTCCCCTCCGGGACCCTTGCCGCCGTCGTTGCCCGGGCGGAGGCCTTCATAAACCTCTTTGCACATGGGGCAGACCGGGAACTTCTGGGGATCCCGGCCCGGTGTCCACACCTTGCCGCAGAGGGCAATAACGGGGTCACCCGTCAGCGCGGACTCCATGATTTTTTCCTTGCGCACATAGTGCGAGAAGCGTTCCCGGTCACCGGGCTCCACTTCCTGGCGCAACTCTTCGCGCTCAATAGTGGCCGTGGACGTTCCAGCCCCGGAAAGCTCACGCATCGGGTCGTTTTCGAGAGGGTCCGTCATGCTAGTCATGGCATCCATCTTAGCGTCCCGGGGCGGTGGACGTTCGACGCCGGTGGTGCCGTTTTGCTCCCACCGCACCGGCCGCCGTCGGCCTTCCCCTGTAAATCCGGTGGTTGGCGGCTGCCCCAATGTGGCACGTGTTACAGCCCCTGCCACGAAGGTTTGTGGTCATGGGTATGCCGGTAGAAGTCGGCGAGCTTCAGCGACGACGCCGCTGCCTCATCCACCAGGATGGTGGCGTGCGGATGGAACTGCAGGACCGAGGCCGGGCAAACCGCGGAGACCGGCCCTTCCACGAAGTCGCGGACCGCCGGCGCCTTCTGCGCCCCTGTGGCGATGAGGACAACATGCCGGGCCTCAAGAATGGTGCCCAGTCCCTGCGTCACCACATGGTGGGGCACATCCGCGAGGCTGGTGAAGAACCGGGCGTTGTCCCGGCGGGTCTGCTCGATCAATGTCTTGATGCGGGTCCGCGAGGCAAGCGAGGAGCCCGGCTCGTTGAAGCCGATATGGCCGTCCGTGCCCACGCCCAGGATCTGGAGGTCCACGCCGCCCGCGGCGCGCATCCGGTCCTCGTAGGCCAGGCATTCCGCCGGGAGATCCGCGGCGGACCCGTCAGGGGTGTGGACGTTCTCCGGGAGGATGTTCACCCGGCTGGTGAACTCGCGGCTGATGACCTCCCGGTACGATTCCGGGTGCCCGGGCGCCAGTCCCACATATTCGTCCAGGGCAAAGGCGTGCGCGGAGCTGAAGTCAAGCCCGTCGCGCTCGTGCCGCGCCGCCAGTTCGTCGTAGACAGGCAGCGGCGAGGACCCGGTGGCCAGTCCCAGGACAGCGTTGGGCTTGCGGCGGAGCAGGGCCTCGACGGCGTCTGCCGCCAGCTTCCCGATCTGCTTGCTGCCTGGGAGGATGACAACTTCCACTGGCGGCCACCTTTCTGGAGTCCTGTGTTCTATTGTCCTGCGAGTCAGCGGTTTACGGTCAGCTGGGCCAGCATCTCCGGCCCGCGGGCTTCCAGCCAGCGGCCGCCCACCCTGATGCCCACCACAAAAAGCACCAGTCCCAGGGCCGGGCCAAGGACCAGGTTCAGCCATCCGAAGAGAGCGTTGCCGGTTACGCCCTGTGCGATGAGCAGTGCCGCTTCAGGCAGCACCAGGACGGCCAGCAGCCCCATGCCGCCGAACTGCACGGCCATGGTCTGGCCCACGTTGCCAGGCGGCTTCTTGAACGGGCTGTCTCCGGGCAACGGCACGGCGACGTTGTAACGGGCAGACACCACCGAGGACAGCCCAAGGCCGGTCAGCAGGATGCCCGCTGACAGTCCCAGGAGGCCCGGCAGCCACTCCCAACTGCCGGTGAACAAAAACGGGACCACAGTGAAGGCGAGCACCACCGGGACGGACAGGATGAGGCAGGCCACGGCCCGGCCCAGCCGGTCCGCAATACCCCGCACACCGGTGGCCAGATGGAGGGCGAATGCGGTGTTGTCGTAGGAGACGTCAGCCGAGATGGACCATGCCATCAGGAACGCGGTCAGCGGGCCGAGCGTCGCCAGGATCCCGAAGCTGTCCCCCTGGCTTGCCTGGAAGAACATCACCACGGCCAGCAGCGGAATCACGACGAGCGATCCGCCGTACCTCGGATCCCGCAGCCAGTAGGTGAGTGCGCGGGCCGTGACGGCACCGGTCGGCGTCGGGGGCAGGATCGCGAACATCCCCAGTTTTCCGCCCTTGCGGCTGCCGCCGCCGGAGTACGGCGGACTGACCAGGGCCCGTTCGAGGAGAATTTTCCAGCACCACGAAAGGCCCGCCAGCGTGGCCACCGCAATCAGCAGTTTCAGGCCTGCTTCGCCCGGCAATCCGGCGTCGGCGTCTCCGCCCAGGGACCAGGCAGCACCCAGCGGGGTCCACGCGAGAGTCCGGGCAAGGTCCGGCAGGAAGGCGGCAGACGCGGTGATGCCTTGGGAGATCCCGGCCACGATGGGTCCCAGCAGGATCAGGGGAACCATAAAGACCACGCCGCTGACGTCCTTGAACCGGCGTGATGCGGCGAGGCTGGCGGTCGCGGTGGTGACCACCTTGGACAGCACGACGCAGGTCAGGACACCCAGAACGGCGCCGGCCAGTGCCGCCGCCGCGGGGAAGAGGCCGCGTGACCAGGTCCCCACCGTGGCAAGGGCAACCAAAGCCGTGGCCACACCCGGAATTCCAATCAGCCCGCCCAGCGCGAGGCCGGCCAGGAGCTGCCGCATGGGAACGGCGAATGTGGTGAAACGCGCTGGATCCAGGGTCATATCGACGGAAGAGACTGCAACCGGAATAAGTCCCCAGCCGAGAATGGCGGCCGAACCGCCCAGCACCACGGCGGTCTGTGCCAACTCGTTGCTTTCCTGCCTCAGCACCACCAGCGCCACTACCAGGGCACCCACAATTCCCAGCGCGTAAAGACCGCCGATGGCCAGCCCCACCAGCTGCCACGGGCTCCTGCGGAGGCCGTTGCGGAGCAGGGTCAGCTTCAGCCTCAGAAGGTGCGCAACCATTCCAGGCCTTCCGTATGGTTGCGTCCGCCCACCAGCTGGACGAACCTTTCCTCGAGGGAAGCACCGGCGCGGACTTCGTCCACGGTCCCGGCAGCGAGCAGCCTGCCCCCTGCCACCACGGCGACGTGGTCGCACATCCTCTGGACCAGGTCCATCACATGGCTGGAGACGATGACCGTGCCGCCGGAGCCTACATAGCTGTCCAGAATGGACCGGATGTTGGACGCGGAGACGGGGTCAACGGCCTCGAAGGGCTCATCGAGCACCAGCAGCCGCGGAGCGTGGATCAGCGCCGAGGCGAGGGCAATCTTTTTGGTCATGCCGGCCGAGTAGTCCACCACCAGCTTCCCGGCGTCCTGCGCCAGGTCTAGGGCTGACAACAGCTCCCCCACGCGGGAGGCCACCACGTCCTTGTCCATGCCGCGCAACAGCCCGGCATAGGTGACCAGTTGCTCGCCCGTGAGCCGGTCAAAAAGACGGACCCCATCCGGCAGGATGCCCATCAGCTTCTTGGCTTCCAGCGGCCTGGACCAGACGTCCACACCGTGCACAACGGCTGTGCCGAAGTCCGGCCGCAGCAGGCCGGTGGCCATCGACAGGGTGGTGGTCTTGCCGGCGCCGTTGGGCCCAACGATGCCAAAGAACGAACCGGCCGGAACGTCCAGGCTGAGGCCGTCGACGGCGATTTTTTCGCCGAATCGCTTGGCGAGTCCACGGATGGACAGGGCAGGAACCGGGCCGGAGTGCGGCACCGGATCGGGATGCGGAGCAGTCATACCGCCAGCCTAGTCCCGCGGCTTCGCTGACGGGGTCCTCCCGCAGGAGTAGGGCCAAAGGCGTAGGACCTCACGGCCAGTCAGCCTTCACCTGTGCGGCAGTCAGAACGAATGCCGCGCCACGGCGCGTTCATACTGGGGTGCCCACTTGATGTCGTGGCCGAGCTCGAACGCCGCCCGGAGCCACCAGTGCGGGTCACGAAGGGCAGCCCTGGCAATAAACACCCCGTCGGCCTGGGCGGTCGCAACAGCGTGTTCGGCCTGCCCGGCGGACGTCAGGAGGCCCACGGTTCCCGTGGGAACGCCGGTTTCGCGCCGGATGCGCGCCGAGAATCCGGTCTGGTAGCCGGGACCGGGCTTGATGTCCTGATGGGCCACGGCTCCCCCGCTGGAGACGTCGATGAGGTCCACGCCGTGTTCGTGGGCTTGCCTGGCCAGCCGGACCGATGCCCCGATATCAATCCCGTTCTCTGCCCAGTCGGTAGCCGAAATCCGCAGCAGCAGCGGCATGCCCTCCGGGATGACGTTACGGACAGCATCCACCACCGCCAGCGTCAGACGGTTCCGCCCGGCCTCATCCCCGCCCCACGAATCGGTCCGGGTGTTGATCAGCGGGCTTTGGAACTGGTGCAGCAGGTAACCGTGCGCGCCATGGATTTCTACGGTGTCGAAGCCGGCGTCGACTGCCCGTACTGCGGCCGCAGCGAAATCGGCGATGACTCCCTGAATCTGTTCTTCGGTCATCGTGCGGGGTTCGGCGTAGCCGTCAAAGGCCGACGCCGACGGTCCCACGGTTGCCCAGCCGCCGTCGGATTCCGGCACGCTTCCCCGCTGCCCGGAGAACGGCCAGTAGGTGGACGCCTTACGGCCCGCGTGCGCCAGCTGGACGCCGATCTTCGCTTCGGCGGCGCCATGCCGGTGCACGAAGGTATTGATGCGCGCCCAGGCCTCGGCCTGTTCGTCGTTGTACAGTCCGGCGTCGCGCGGACTGATCCGGCCGGCCGCGTTGACGGCGGCGGCCTCGGTGAGGATCAGGGCAGCGCCGCCGGCGGCGAAGGAACCGAGATGCATCAGGTGCCAGTCGTTCGGAACACCCGGGGCGGCGTCGGGATCGCAGCTGTACTGGCACATCGGCGACACCCAGCCGCGGTGCGTCAGCTCCAGCGAACGGAGCTTCAGCGGCTGGAACAGCGCGGACACTAGAAGAGCACCCGGGCCAGTGCCTGGCGGGCTTTCGCCACGCGGTCGTCGTGCGTGCCCACCACGTCAAAGAGTTCCAGGAGGCGCACGCGGGCAGTCTCCCGTTCGGGACCGAAGTTCCGCCCGATGAAGCTGACCACGCGGTTCAGGGCGTCCTCCACATGGCCGCCGGCCACGTCCAGATCCGCCACGCCCAGCTGGGCGTCAAGGTTGTCGGGCTCGTTGGCAGCGAGGGTGCGCAGGCCTTCGGTGTCCTGGGCAGAAAGCGGCTGAAGCCGCGCCATCAGCTCCACTTGCGCCAGGCCTGCCTTCGCCTCGGTATCGGCGGGCATCTCCAACAGGGCCTGGCGGTAGGCCACCGCGGCGGCCTCGTAGTCCCCTGCTTCGATGGCGTCGAATGCCGCCTGGTGCAGCGGCGGAAGGGGCGCCGGTTCGGCATCCGCCGGTGCGCCGCCGCCGAGGCTGCCCGTGACGCCGTTCGCGGCGGCCACCTTCAGCAGTTCATCCAGGAGCGGGCGGATCTGGGCGTCGTCGGCGCCGCCCTGGAAGAGCGGGACGGGCTGGCCCTTCACCACGGCCACCGCCGTGGGAACGGCCTGGACCTGGAAGGCCTGGGCCAGCTGGGGGAAGGCGTCGATGTCCGCGGCGGCCAGCACAAGGCGGCCGCCATAGCCGTTGATCACCTGTTCCAGCGAGTCCACCATCGAGGCGGACTCCGGCGAGTAGGCGGCCCACAGTGCGAAGACCACCGGGACCTGGGCCGAAAGCTCCACGAGTTCCTGGAAGTTACCTTCGGTGACGTTGACCCGCAGCGGTGCGGCGCCCGCAGCCGGAGTTCCAGCGGCAGGTCCGTTGGCGGCACCGGCATCACCTGGAACCGGCGGATTGCCGGCACCCGCCGGAGGCGCCTGGCGCTGCTTCAGGGCTGATAGGTCGACGGCGCCACGCAGGTTAAGCAGGCTGGCAGCGGCTGGAGGGACTGGGCGGGAAGCTGGCGAACTCATGCTTTCCACTCTAGCCACTCCGGCCGCTGCCAGGAGTACTGAAGAACGCTTCGGGTGCTACTTGATGCTTGCCCCCACCAGACCGCGGGTTGCGGCGACCAGCTTCATGGGATCCGTGGAACCGGCCGGCGGCACGTAGACGGCCATCGACTCAGCAAAGTTCAGCACCATTCCTGTGGTGGTCTCCTTACCGCCGGCGAGCGCGGCGGCGTCGTCACCGATGGTGAGTTTGTCGCCGGAGGCCTTGGGAGTGCCGTCAAACCCGAAGTTGATCCGGCCCATCACCAGCGCACCGCCGTCGGCGGTACGGAACACAACGGTGCTTTCCGGCACCACGGTGTGGGTAAAGGAGAACTTGCCGTTCGCGCCGGACTTGACCACCTCAGCCTGGTAGGACAGGGTGTCGGCGATGTACGGCGATGATGCGCCCTCCACGAGCTTGTCCTTGAAACTGGACTTGGGGTTGATCAGGCGGTCGGCCAGGCCGGCGAGGGCTTCTTCACCGCTGTACAGCAGGCCCTCCTTGTCCTTGGCGGCCAGCGTCTGGGTGCCGTCCCGGCCAATGGCGGGGAACGTTGTTCCGGGCTGCAGCGGCGTGGTCTGCGTCAGCTTGTAGTTCTCACGCGCCGAGGGCTGAACCAGGGTGAGAAGCTGCGGGACGACGTTGCCGTCACCCTGCGTCACAGCCAGGACGGAGCGGGGCCAGCTGCGGTCGCTGGTGACCACCGTGGTGAGGAGCTTGGTGGAACGGACAGGCATCCGGGCGTCGTACGTACTCACCTGGGACCGGATTTTGTAGTTCTTGGTGCGGACCTCAAGTTCGGTCCCGCCAACGCGGTCAGCGAGCTTGGCAGCGTTCCTTGCGGCGTCGCCGGCGTCCGTTGCACTCGAGACCTGCTCGAGGATCCGGCGGAACTGTGCGTCCAGGAGAACGGGCGATGACGGCTGGGCCGGGGCGTCTGCAGCCGATTCTGTGGCCGGAGCCGGGGCGGGCGTCGTGGCAGCGGTCGCAGGGGCACCGGATACGGCCACTACGGCGGCGGTCACGGCCGCGGTGACCATTCCTCCGGAAACCATGCCCAGACGGGAGGAGGTCTTGGCCTCAGCCTTGGCCCGGGCGCGTCGTGCGAACAGGCTGCCACGGCCGTTGCCTTCGCCGTCACGCTTGCGTGCGGAGAGGAGCGCCAAGGCGATGCCGGCAAGGATCAGCAGTCCGCCGATGACCATCAGGGGAATGGCCCACGGGGTGGAGGTGTCATTCGGGAAGGTCATGGAGATCGACGACGGGGCCGCCTTCGTGCCGTCTGCGGCCAGCAGCAGCGACCATTCGCCGTCAGCGGGAGGCGTCCATGCGTACTCGAGTTCGCCGCTCGCGCTCTCGGTGGAAACCCACAGGTCGGATCCGGCAGGATTCGGTGCGGTGGCCTCGCCGTCGGCGTGCTTCACCACCAGTGCTTCTTTATCGTCCGAAACGCCCGAGACGGTGTTGTGGGCGGTCTTGCCTACCCAGGCATCCACGTCGTCGGGCCGGCCCACCGCCAGCAGGAAGTTGCCGTCGCCCTCGATGTTGATCTTCACCGTTCCGCCCTGTTGGGTACGCAGGTTCTGGTCGATAACGGTCAGGGGTGCCTGGGCGGCATCTGACGGGGCCGAGGCCGTGAAGGTCGCGGAGGGAGCCCAGATGGTTTTCTGGCCGACGCCGGCCAAAAGTGTCAGGAGGCCGAGCAGCACGAGTGCGACTGCAGTCTTGAAACGCAAAGGAAACACCTATCATCAGCGGGGGTTTGCTTTCAATAGTAACCGTTTTGTTACCAGAACCCCCGTTGGGGTGCTGCAGACGCCCCGTCGATGGCGGACCCTTGACGCTCCGGGCGGGCTCCCTGGCTCCTGTTGACAGGGCGGCTGATAGTGTTTGCGATGATCATCACACCAGCCCGCAAATGCGGCGGCACGCACGGAACAGGCCCCAGAATCCAGTGACTGACAAGACGGAAGAGTCCTCAACAGGACACGAAAATCACTCGGACCCTGGCACTGCCCAGCCCCTGCCGGAAGCGCCTGCGCCGGTGAAGCAGAAGCGGTCCGCGGTGAAGACCCTGGGACTGGTAGTGCGGCGCCTTCGCCAGCCTCTGCCCGGCGCCCAGCCCAGGCTCCGTTTTGAGATACCACCGGAATACATCCACACGGAGGACCAGGCCACCACGGACTCTGGCGACGAGGCAACACAATTCGGCCGGCCCGGTCCCCGGATGTCCATGCAGCACCCCCTCTATATCGGATTCATGGGCACCGTAGGAGTGGGCCTGGCACTGCTGGTCTACTGGATCGGTTCCAACAACACGCAGCTGCTCCTATGGATTGTGGCAGCGCTCTTTATTGCCCTGGGCCTGGAGCCCGTCGTGGGCTGGCTTGAGAACCGGCGAATCCCCCGCCCGGCCGGAATCCTGGTTGCCGTCACAGTCCTGATCAGCGCAGTGGCAGGCTTCTTCGCCACCCTCATCCCCACCATCGTGGAACAGGTCACCGAAATTGTGGTGCAGGCACCCACCTGGGTACGGGACTTCATCGATTCTGAATTCTTCCGCACCGTTGATGACCAGTTCGGCGTGCGCGACCGCATCAACGAGGAGCTCGACAAGTTCGTCAATAACCCCGAGGCCATGGGCGGGATATTCGGCGGTGTGGTGGGCTTCGGCTCCACGCTGGCCAACGGGCTCTTCGGCACCTTGATTGTCCTGGTGCTGAGCCTGTACTTCCTGGCGGCTCTTCCCGCCATGAAGAAGTGGGGCTACCGGCTGGCGCCCCGCTCGCGCCGCGCCCGCGTGGAGGCACTCTCCGACGAGATCACCCGCTCCGTGGGCAACTACGTGATCGGGCAGGCCTGCGTGGCCTTGTTGAATGCCACGTTCGCGTTCATCGTGATGTCCATCGTGGGCGTCCCATTCGCCCTCCTGCTGGCCTTCGTGGTGGCGCTGCTGGCGTTCATCCCGCTCGTGGGCGGCCTGATCGCAGGCATGGTTGTCCTCCTGATCTCACTGACGGAGGGCTGGCAGACCGCCGCAATCTACGGGATCTGCTACTTCGCGTACCTGCAGTTCGAGGCCTACTTCATCTCCCCGCGCATCATGCAGAAAGCCGTGGCGGTGCCAGGCGCCGTGGCCGTCATCTCGGTCATTGCCGGTGGCAGCCTGCTCGGCGTGCTGGGAGCCCTGATCGCCATCCCGACGGCGGCGGCCATCCTGCTGCTGGTCAAAGAGATCTACATCGTCCGTCAGGACAAGCACTAGCACCACGCTCCAGCCCTTGCGACACCACTAGGCAGCCGCCGTAGCCACCGGCCCGTTCCACTCCGTGGGCAGGCCGTGGGGACCGGAACCTGCCTCGGTCACGTCATCCACGATCTCGTTCAGGGCCCGGGAAGCGTACTTCTCCCCCACCCACAGGTGCTTGGCGCCGTCGACCCCCACTACCCGGGCCTGCGGCACCAGGCTGAAGCGTTCAGCCGCGGCCGCAGGCTGGAGGTAGTCGTCGTGCTCGGGCACAAGGACGGTCAGGGGCTTCTCAGCCTCGGCCCACATCCGGAGGTGCGCATCGGTGGCGCGGTGCAGCGGCGGCGACAGCAGCACGGCACCCTCAACCTGGCTTGCCACCGGTTCCACTGCCCCGTACATCAGCGCCAGCTCGGTACCAAAGGACCACCCCACCAGCCAGCGGTTGGGCAGTCCGCGTTCGACCGCGAAATGCACCGCTGCCTCGACATCCAGGCGTTCACCGATGCCCTCTTCGAATGAACCTGCGCTGGTGCCCCGCGGCGATGCGGTGCCGCGGGTGTTGAAGCGAAGCACTGCGACCCCGGCCAGCGCGGGGAGCCGATAGGACGCCTTCCGGTAGACATGGGAGTCCATAAACCCGCCGTGGGTGGGCAGTGGATGCAGGGTGATCAGCGTCGCGGTGATGGGACCGGATTCCGGCAAGGCAAGTTCCCCCACCAGCTTGTGGCCGTCCTCGGTTTGGAGTTCGATATTCTCCCGCTTCGCCGGCAGGACGGTGGAAGCGCGGATGGGTGAAGGGCCCGAAGGCTGGCTGAATTCGTACGACGCCGGATCAAAAGTCATGCCTGCCAGCTTAGCGACTGCGGACGGCCTGCGCCCCGCGGCCGGGCGCCAGAGTCCACAATCGTGCCCGCGTGTCAGCGGTAGCGGTACGTCCGGGACAGCCAGCAGTTGGTGTGCCAGTGACGGCGCTCGGCGAGGCCGGCGGCGGCGCCGAACAGGTGGTCGTCCTTCCACACCACCAGGTGGGCAACGCCGGGAACTACAGCGGTGGAACAGCCCGGGCAGATGTAGGTCTTTTCGGCGTTCCTGGCGGTCATCGTCCTGACCATCCATTCGCCGTCGGGAGCGCTTTCCCGCCGCGCAATTCCTGCCCGCGCACGCTCCAGATCCAGCTCAGGAACGTCGCCGTTGCCCTTCTTGCCTGCCACCTTGCCGGCAAGGCTCCCCCTGGCGGCCGGACCTTTACCGGAGGCAGGGCGGCGGGGGCGGTTGGAACGCGGCATGCCTCCATTCTGCCCTAGCCCCGGTAGTGTGTACGGCGTGCGACTTGTCATAGCCCGATGTTCAGTTGATTATGTTGGCCGGCTCAAAGCCCATCTCCCCCTTGCCACCCGGCTCCTGCTGGTCAAGGCCGATGGTTCCGTGCTGGTCCATTCAGACGGCGGTTCCTACAAACCGCTGAACTGGATGAGCCCGCCGGCAACCCTGCGGGTCTCGTCACCGGACGATGTTGACCTGGAGCTCGGCGTCACCGAGCAGTGGACCGTCCAGTCCGCCAAAACCGATGACCGCCTCATCATCAACATCCACGAGCACATCCATGAGTCCTCCCACGACCTGGGCGTGGATCCCGGCCTGATCAAGGACGGTGTCGAAGCGGACCTGCAGCGACTGCTCGCTGACCAGATTGAAACCCTCGGCACCGGCTTTTCGCTGATCCGCCGTGAGTACTTCACCGCGATTGGGCCGGTGGACATCCTGGCCCGGGATGCGGACGGCGCCACCGTGGCGATCGAACTGAAGCGGCGTGGCGACATCGACGGCGTAGAGCAGCTGACCCGGTACCTGGAACTTCTCAACCGGGACCCGCTGCTGGCACCTGTCCGCGGGATCTTCGCCGCCCAGCAGATCAAGCCACAGGCCAAAGTGCTGGCCAACGATCGTGGCATCGACTGCATCACGTTGGACTACGACGCCATGCGCGGCGTGGACGACTCCGAATCCCGGCTGTTCTGACGCCCTGACGGGCCCTGTCTGGCCGCGGCATGCACCGGACGGCGGGAATTAGCCCCTGACGAGGGGATTCATACCGTTTTTAGCCAAAATTTCCCGGCTTGGCCGTTGACCAGACGGGGACGGCATGAAATTCTTAGATCAGTCTTTGTGTAGGTGTTTTTTCATGCTCGCAAGACAAGTTGCGAGCGCGAAGCTCCTGCACAGCCGGTTCCATCGGGACGGCAGTGAAGGATTCTTCTCGCGGAGTGACCAAGTCCAGCACGAGGTGTGCCGGACTTAGACAAGTTCCATAATGAGGAGAAATAAATGGCACAGGGAACCGTCAAGTGGTTCAACGCTGAAAAGGGCTTCGGCTTCATCACCCCGGATGACTCCGATGGCGATGTCTTCGTTCACTACTCGGAGATCCAGACCGGTGGCTTCAAGACTCTCGACGAGAACCAGCGCGTTCAGTTCGAAATCGGTCAGGGCGCCAAGGGCCCCCAGGCTACCGGCGTAACGCTGGTCTAGTACACCGCCCGGAGGCCGCCACGTTGCGGCTTCCAGCAAAAAGATCCCCGGCATCCGTGCCGGGGATCTTTTCTTTGCCTCGTGTGAAGCGCCGGTCCGGGGCACAGGGTGCCCTGCAGACCGTTGTGGCAGCCGGATCTACGCTCAGGCTCTGGCGGGCTAGCGCCAGGTGCCTACGCCGATGACCGGTCCGGCCTCCAGCCAGGAGGACAATCCGGTATAGGCATCAAACTTCATAGCCAGCCTCAGATCCTGGCCTTCGTAGCGCAACTCCACGATCACGACGTCGGGCTGGACCTTGACCGCCTCCGCTTCAGTGGGCTTTCGCCGCCCCAGGAGCTCCAGCGAACTGCGCTTGAACTTGTGCTTGGGACGCAGGCTCAGGGACGCCAGGCGGAACCATTCAAGGTCGTTGTCCTGATAACGACAAACCCCCATCTGCCAACTGTTTCCAGCCATGCAAATGGAGGCGTCCACCGTGCCGAGGGCGCGCCGCAGATTGAAGCGGCGCACCCCCACGAGGCACAGTGCAAATATCAGCAATCCAAAAGTGATTGCCAGGGCGATGAACGGAAGTGTCTGGACGTCCATCAGGGTGGTGCTAGCGGATCCCAGCAGTAGCCGCGTCGCCCAGTTGGGCGTTGTCAGCAACAATCACCACGCGGTTGTTATCGACGGAAAAGAATCCGCCGTCAACAACTACGGCAATACGGTCACCGGAAACCGGCTGGATAGCCAGTTCACCTTCGGCCAGGATCGCCAGCAGGGGCGAGTGGCCGGGCAGGATTCCGATTTCACCATCGCTGGTGCGGGCCTTGACCATCTTGGCCGCTCCGGACCAAATAAACCGGTCCGCTGCGACAATCTCAACCTCAAGCTCAGCCATATTACTTGGTCTGTTCCTGGATCTTGGCCCACTGGCGCTCAACGTCATCCAGGCCGCCGACGTTGAAGAACGCCTGCTCTGCGATGTGGTCGAGGTCGCCGTCGCAGATAGCGGTGAAGCCCTCAACGGTGTCCTTGATGGAAACCGTGGAGCCTTCCACGCCGGTGAACTGCTTGGCGGTGTAGGTGTTCTGGGAGAGGAACTGCTGGATGCGGCGTGCACGCGACACGACGATCTTGTCCTCTTCCGAGAGTTCGTCAACGCCGAGGATGGCGATGATGTCCTGGAGTTCCTTGTTCTTCTGCAGGATCTGCTTCACACGGACAGCCGTGTTGTAGTGGTCCTGGCCGATGTACTGCGGGTCCAGGATGCGCGAGGTCGACGTCAGCGGGTCAACGGCCGGGTACAGACCACGGGAGGCGATTTCACGGGAAAGTTCCGTGGTCGCGTCGAGGTGTGCGAAGGTCGTGGCCGGGGCCGGGTCGGTGTAGTCATCTGCGGGAACGTAGATGGCCTGCATCGAGGTGATGGAGTGGCCCTTGGTGGACGTGATGCGCTCCTGGAGGAGACCCATCTCGTCAGCAAGGTTGGGCTGGTAACCCACAGCCGACGGCATGCGGCCGAGGAGGGTGGAAACCTCGGAGCCTGCCTGGGTGAAGCGGAAGATGTTGTCGATGAACAACAGCACGTCCTGGTTCTGCACATCGCGGAAGTACTCCGCCATGGTCAGGGCAGAAAGTGCAACGCGCAGACGCGTTCCCGGCGGCTCATCCATCTGGCCGAATACAAGGGCGGTGTCCTTCAGGACGCCTGCCTCTTCCATTTCAACCCAGAGGTCATTACCTTCACGGGTACGCTCGCCAACACCGGCGAATACCGAAGTACCACCGAAGTTCCGTGCCACACGGGTGATCATTTCCTGGATCAGAACCGTCTTACCCACGCCGGCGCCGCCGAACAGGCCGATCTTTCCACCCTTGATGTACGGGGTGAGAAGGTCGATGACCTTGATGCCGGTTTCCAGCATCTCGGTGGAGCCCTCGAGCGTTGCGAAGGCGGGAGCCTTGCGGTGGATCGGCCAGTAGTCCGAAGCCTGGATCTCGGACTCGTCAACGTCCAGCGGCTTGCCGAGGACGTTGAAGATGTGGCCCTTGACGCCGTCGCCAACAGGCACGGTGATGGGGGAACCGGTGTCCACTACGTTGGTGCCGCGGACGAGTCCGTCGGTAGCCTGCAGGGAGATGGCACGGATGAGGTTGTCGCCCAGGTGGAGGGCAACCTCGAAGGTGATGGTCCTGGTCTCACCGTTGAGGGTAACCTCCGTGGTGAGGGCGTTGTAAATCGAGGGGATTGCGTCAGCCGGGAATTCGACGTCGACAACCGGGCCAATAACACGTGCAATACGGCCGGTAGCACCGGACGTTGCGGCTACGTGTTCGGTAGCAGTGGCAGTCATCTCTCTCACTTCACTCAGTAGATGGCGTGGAGTATAAGTTTGTTCTTTGGTGCAGGTACAGCTGGACCGGACCGTGCAGGCTAGGACGCGTTCAAGGCGTCGGCACCGGCAACGATTTCGGAAAGCTCCTGCGTAATTTCAGCCTGGCGGGCAGTGTTGCGCAGACGCGTGTACTTCTTGATGAGGTCCGTGGCGTTGTCGCCGGCGGACTTCATCGCCCGCTGGCGGGCTGCGAGCTCGGAAGCTGCGGCCTGCAACATGGCGGCGAAAATGCGTGACTCGATGTAGCGCGGCAGCAGAGCGTCAAGAACCTGCTCCGTTTCCGGCTCGAATTCGTAGAGCGGCAACAGGTCTGATTCAGACGCAGCCTGCTCTTCGACAACCTCGAGCGGGAGCAGACGGATGACCGTCGGTTCCTGGGTCACCATGGACTTGAAGCGGGTGTAAACAACATGGATTTCGTCCACGCCGCCCTCTTCGTAGGCGGTGGCGAAGTCTTCGAGCAGTGCTGCCCCCACCTCGCGGGCAACTTCGAACAGCGGAGCATCCGTGTTGCCGGTCCAGGCGCGCTCGAAAGGACGGTTCCGGAAATCGAAGTACGCCTGTGCCTTGCGGCCCATCACGTAGGTCTTAACTTCCTTGCCCTCCCCGTGCAGCAGCTCAATCAGGCCTTCGGCCTGCTTGAGCACTGTCGCCGAGTAGGATCCTGCGAGGCCGCGGTCAGAGGTAATGACCAGCACGGCCGCCCGGCGGATCTGCTCCGGTTCGGTGACCAACGGGTGGTCAATTTCGCTCTGGCTTGCGACAGCAGAAACGGCACGCGTGATCGCGTTTGCGTAAGGCAGTGAAGCCGCTACGCGTGCGCGGGCCTTGCCAATGCGCGAGGTAGCGATCAGTTCCATCGCCTTGAAGATCTTGCGCATCGACGTTGTCGAGCTGATCTTCTGGCGGTAGACCCGAATCTGGGCTCCCATACTTATCCTTTCCTAAGATCCCGATGGCCGGGACTGCCGGAACCGGTGAAGGTCCCGGCAGTCCCTGCCAGCGAAACTAGCGCTTCTGCTTGACGATTTTTTCCTGGTCGACTTCGGCTTCCGAGATAGCGTCATGCTCCTCGTGGCCGGCGCCTACCAGGCGGTTGTCACCCTCGCCGAAGAAGCCCTTTTTGAAGTCCACGATCGCGGTCTTCAGTGCTTCAGCGGTGTCATCGTCCATAACGTTGGTCTGCGCCAGCGTAGTCAGGATGGAGGACTTGTGCTTCAGGTGCTCCAGGAATTCGGTCTCGAAGCGGTTGATGTCTTCAACCGGAACTTCATCGAGGTGACCGTTGGTACCTGCCCAGATTGAAACGACCTGGTTCTCCACCGGGAACGGCGAGTACTGGCCCTGCTTGAGCAGTTCCATCAGGCGTGCGCCACGGGTCAGCTGCTGGCGCGATGCGGCGTCGAGGTCCGACGCGAACATTGCGAAAGCCTGCATGTCGCGGTACTGAGCCAGTTCCAGCTTCAAAGTACCGGAAACCTTCTTCATGGATTTGACCTGCGCAGCACCACCAACGCGGGACACAGAAACACCCACGTCGACGGCCGGACGCTGGTTGGCGTTGAAGAGGTCCGACTGCAGGAAGATCTGGCCATCGGTAATGGAGATCACGTTGGTCGGGATGTAGGCAGAGACGTCGTTTGCCTTGGTTTCGATGAGCGGCAGGCCGGTCATCGAGCCGGCACCGAGCTCGTCGGAGAGCTTGGCACAACGCTCCAGCAGACGGGAGTGCAAGTAGAAGACGTCGCCCGGGTAGGCTTCGCGTCCCGGCGGGCGGCGCAGCAGCAGTGACACTGCACGGTAGGCCTCGGCCTGCTTGGACAGGTCATCGAACACGATGAGGACGTGCTTGCCGCCGTACATCCAGTGCTGGCCGATGGCCGAACCGGCGTACGGTGCCAGGTACTTGAAGCCTGCGGGGTCGGACGCGGGGGAAGCCACGATGGTGGTGTATTCCAGTGCGCCGTTGTCCTCAAGGGTCTGGCGGACAGCCGCGATGGTGGATGCCTTCTGACCGATTGCCACGTAGATGCAGCGCACCTGCTTGGTCACATCGCCGGAAGCCCAGTTGGCCTTCTGGTTGATGATCGTGTCGATGGCAATGGCGGACTTGCCGGTCTGGCGGTCACCAATGATCAGCTGACGCTGGCCGCGGCCGATCGGGATCATGGCGTCGATAGCCTTGAGGCCGGTCTGCATGGGCTCGTGAACCGACTTACGCTGGGTCACGCCCGGTGCCTGGAGTTCCAGGGCACGGGTGGTCTCGGCCTTGATCTCGCCGAGGTCGTCGATGGGCTGGCCCAGCGGGTCAACCACGCGGCCGAGGAAGGCATCGCCAACCGGCACGGACAGAACCTGCCCGGTGCGGTGGACTTCCTGGCCTTCTTCGATACCGGTGAAGTCACCGAGGACGATCACACCGATTTCGCGGACGTCCAGGTTCTGGGCCAGGCCCAGGGTGCCGTCTTCGAAGCGAAGCAGCTCGTTCGCCATGACCGAGGGAAGGCCCTCAACACGGGCGATGCCGTCACCTGCGGTTGTTACACGGCCAACCTCTACGCGCTCTGCGTTTCCGGGTTCGTAGGACGCCGCGAACTCGTTCAACGCATTACGGACGTCGTCGGCGTTGATGGTCAATTCGGCCATCTGCAGTCCCTGCTCTCCTGTTTTCGTGATCATCGTTGCTCACGATGACCGGGGTTTCGTTTCGTTAAGTTGTGCTTGTCCGGCTAACCGGCCAGTTGGCGGTGGAGCTGGCCCAGCCGGGTGATAACCGAAGCGTCAAGCACTTCGTCACCCACCTGGGCGCGGATTCCGCCGATCAGTTCAGGATCAACAGTGATATTGACCTTGAGCTCGCGACCATACAGGGCGTTCAGCCCCGCCTGGAGGCGGGCAAACTGCGTCTCCGTCAAGGGACGCGTCACGCTGACCGTTGCAATCCAGCGCTGCTGCCGTTTAGCTGCCAGCTCGGCGAACCGGGCTACCAGGTTGGTCGGCTTGATGCCGCGGGGTGCGGACACTGCCTGGGCAATGAGGACTTTTGCTTCCTCGCTTGCGCCGGGTACCAGCTTCTGCGCCAAACCGATCTTCGCCGCAGCACTTGCCTGCGGCTCCGACAAAGCACGTTGTACCTCGTGGTTGGAGGCAACGGCCTGGTTGAAGGAGAACAGATCGTTCTCCAGTTCTTCCAGTCCAGAGACACCGGAGGCAGAAACGGCCGACTTGTTTTCAGCAACGGCGATAACCACCGTCGCGGCAAGCGTCTCGAGTGCATCGCCGATATCTCGTGCCGATGCCCAGCGTGAACTGGCCAGTCCGCCCGCGATGTCCGCAGCATCAGCGGAGACTTTTCCGCCAACGAGCTGCTTGACCAGCGCCGACTTTTCGTCACCGCTGCGGGACGGGTCAGTCAGGGCACGGCGCAAGCCAGCCGAGCTGTCCACCGTTCCCAGGATTCCGAAGAGTTCCTTAGCCAACTGCAGCGAGGCCAGCGGAAGCTTGGCTTCCAGCGTGGTCAGGGCCGTGGTCAGCGATTCGCTCGATACACCTGACATTACTTAGCTGCACCTGCGTTCTGGGTCTCCAGATCTGCCAGGAAACGGTCAACCACACGGGCGGAACGCTCGTCATCGCTGAGCGCCTCGCCAACAATGCGGCCTGCCAGCGTGGTAGCCAGCGTGCCTACCTCGGAACGCAGGGACACAACGGCCGCCTGACGCTCCGACTCGATCTGCACGTGGGCCTGAGCCGTGATGCGGGCCGATTCAGCAGCTGCCTTTTCCTTCAGATCAGCAAGGATCTGGGCGCCTTCGGCACGGGCTTCCTCGCGGATGCGGTTGGCTTCTGCGCGGGCATCAGTGAGCTGCTGCTTGTATTCCTCGAGGGCAGCAGATGCTTCCGCCTGGGCCTTTTCAGCCTTGGCGATGCCGCCTTCGATTGCCTCAGCGCGCTCTGCAAACGTCTTCTCGAACATCGGGACAATGAACTTGACCACGATGAACATGAGGACAGCAAAGCCGACGAGGACAACGCCCATTTCCCAGACGTTGGGTACCAGTGGGTTAGTCTCGCCCTCTGTGGCGGCTGAGATGATCACCTGGTTCATAATTCACCCGTCCTTTTCTACTCGGTTCTGGATGTTCGCTTGGTTCGTCAGTCTTAGAGAACGAAAGCGAAGACCAGGCCGAGGATGGCGAGAGCTTCGGTCAGCGCGAGGCCGAGGAATGCGATCGGCTGGAGGACGCGCTGGGCTTCCGGCTGACGTGCAACGCCGTTGATGTAAGCGGCGAACACGAGACCAACACCGATACCACCGCCGATTGCGGACAGACCGTAACCTACGAGGTTGAGATTGCCTTCCATTTTATTCCTTTCAAGATGCCATCTGTGTGGCAGGTTGTTTGGTTTGCTTCATCCCCTGAGGGGAAGTTTGTGGGAGCCTAGTGGCTGTCCGCGTGCAGTGCGCCTTCAATGTAGATGGCAGTCAGCAGCGTGAAGACGTAGGCCTGGAGCGCCATGATCAGCGCCTCCAGCATGTACATGGCGATAGCGCCGCCCAGTACCAGGACCGAGGTTCCCTTGAGCAGGATGTTCTCCTGCATCACCAGGAACTCGATGCCAGAGCCTGCGATCATGACGATCAGGTGACCGGCCAGCATGGTGGCGAACAGACGGAGGCTGTGCGTCACGGGCCGGACCAGGAAGTTGGAGATGATCTCGATCGGGATGATGAGCGGAAGGATGTAGACCGGTACGCCGGAGGGTACGGTGGCCAGCTTGAAGTACTTCAGGCCGTTCTTCTTGATGCCGATGGCAATCCAGGTGAAGTAAACAATGCCCGCGAGGACATAGGCGCCGCCGACGTGCGAGAAGCTCGGGAGCTGCAGCACGGGAATTGCACCGTAAATGTTGTTTACGAGGATAAAGAAGAAGAGGCTGAACAACAGCGGCACATACTTCATAAAGTCTTTGCCGCCGATAATGTCCTTGGCGATGCTGTTACGCACAAAGCCGTAGGCCATTTCACCAGCGAACTGGAGCTTGCCGGGGACAAGCTGCTGCTTCCGCGCAGCTAGCAGAAAGAATGTAGCGATAATGACGACCGACAGGACCACCAGGAGCATCTGCTTGGAGAATCCGTCTGCCACCCCCCACGGCAGGATTGCCGGCAGGTGCATTTCTTCAATTCCAGGAGGAGTGAACTCTCCTGAATCTTGGGCCGGGAGCGCAAGCGCGATCAACGCGTTTCCTCTCTGCAGTGTCCATCATTGGGCGTTGGTCGGGGATCGGCGGATGTTTGCTCCGCAAGTCCCCCTGTGAAATTATTTGGCATTAGTGTTTCCGTCCGCGGACGGGCCGCTGTCTGCGCCGCTCTTACCTGTCGAGTTTCTGGAACTGGTAAGGCCGTGCATGTGAGAAAGATAGAATCCTCCGACAGCTCCAAGCAGAGCGCCTGCGAGCACGATCCAGCGGGTTCCCCACAGATTATCCAGACCCCACCCTATCAAACTCCAGACGATGATTCCGCCAATTATGTAGCTGAAGACAGCCATTCCGGCGTTGTATCCACCGTTGCTGTTTTCGGCCGACACTCCCGGCGTGGAGGGGTTGTTCCTGGACTCCTCGGAGCCGTTACCTTCTGCTCGTTTCCGATCAGACATCAGTGGGCTCCTTCGGCTCCGGGTCGTTGTAAATCTGCAGGCGCGCTTTGCTGAAACCGTAGATTTCGGCGGCCTGCCACAGGACAACTGTGGCAACGGCGCCAATAAGGAACCATTGTCCGTGCAGCCAGGCAGGCGCTCCGATCAGGAACAGGACCACAGCGAAGCCCACCACCTTCACAAAGTAGGTGGCCACGAACATTCCGATGGCACCGGACGGGTTATTGCGCCCCATGAAGTGGCCAACCAGAAGACTGATCGCGAAGAAGACCATGACCAGGAGGCCGCCCAAGGAACTGGACAGGACGCCGTCGGGCCCGTTGAGGATGACTGCGGGAATACCAGTCAGGATGATTGCGCCCGCGCCGGCAGCTGAACTGATGGCGAGGAGGCGGAGCCACAGAGACCCGGTGGGACCGGAGACGCCAACGGATCCGTTGCCGGACGCTGGTCCGGGGTCGGCGTTGGAGGTCATGAGATCCCAATCGTCGGCGCCCTGGGGCTGGGTGGAGGGGCAGCTTTGGCTGCCCCTAAATTCTACACGAGATAGAAATGAATCCGTACACGGTTACGCAGCCGGCTCATCGCTCCCCCGTCGCAGGTATGGCCATGCCGTCACCAGCCCCATCACCAGCGTGGCGAAGATGTCCGCCGCCAGCACGGGCTGCCACGGAAACACAGCAAAGGCCAGGCCACCGAAGGACAGCACAGCGGTCCACAGGTACATCAGGACCACGGCGGTGCGGTGCGAGTAGCCGATGTCCAGCAGCTTGTGGTGGAGGTGCCCCCGGTCTGCCGACCAGGGGGAACGTCCCCGTGCCGTCCTGCGGACGACGGCGAGCCCCAGGTCCAGCAGAGGCAGGAAGAGCACGGCGAAGGGCAACAGGATGGGTATGACCGTGGAAATACCGTTGGCCCTGTCGTACAGCCCTGAGGTGATCTGGCCGGTGGACACGATGCCGGCGGCGGCGAACAGCAGCCCGATAAGCATGGCACCGGAATCGCCCATAAAGATCTTGGACGGGAACCAGTTGTGCGGGAGGAAGCCGATGCAACTGCCCACGACGACGGCCATGAGGAGCGTGGCGAGGTCCGAGTAGTCCAGCAGGACTGCGTTCCGGTGCACCCAATAGGCGGTGAAGAAGAACGCGGTTCCGCCGATGATCGCCACGCCGGCGGCCAGCCCGTCCAGACCGTCAATGAAGTTGAAGGCATTCATCGTCGTGACAATCAGCCCGGCGGTCAGCACGATGCGAAGCATTTCGTTCTCAAGGACAATCGGCTCCGGCACCCACGGGACAATCGTCATCCGGACTCCCCAGATGGCCACCACCAGGGCTGCAGCGCTCTGACCGATAAGTTTTACCCACCAGCGGATGTCCAGGAGGTCATCGGCCACCCCGATCAGTACAATCAGCGTCGCTCCGGCCAGGACACCCCAGGGCGAAAAATTGTGGCGATAGATGTCCTTGACGAAGAAGGACTGGCTGGCCACGATGAGTGCCACCAGCACGCCGAGGAATATCGCCACACCGCCCAGCCGCGAGACCGGCGTCGAATGCATGTCACGGCTGCGGATGGGCATATGGAGTTCCAGCCGGTTGCCGACAACCCGGGCACCCCAAGTGGCCCCATAGGACACGACGGCGGCCGTCAGCCCCATGAGCAGGTACATGATCATGCGATTGGTCCCCCTGTCAGCCGCACATCGCGGAGCGGATAGACCCCGTTGAGGACCTGCTCGTTGCTGCGGGGCGCCTTCAGAGCGTGCACCAGCCCGCGAAGGAGACCCCGGACAAGGAGGCGCTTGTTCGGCGAGCCGGCGATGGTCCGGCTCCAGTTACGGATGGAGGCGCCTGAATAGAGCACCTTCTCCCAAGGAGTGAGCGCCGCCGAGCGAGTGTAGACCCACAGCTTGTTCCGCACCTCGTAGTAGAAGCGCGCACCAGGATCAGCGCCGGCGTCCCCAAAAGACTTGGTGTGATGGTTTGCGACGGACTTCTCCACGGAGATGGCATTCCGTCGCCGTGAGATCCGGGCGGTGTACTCCAAATCGTCGTTCCAGATGAAGTAGTCCGCGATGGGAAGGCCATGAAGCCGAATCTGCCCGGCATCGATGAGGATGGAGACGAATGATGCCGTCCTGATCTGGACTCCCCCCGCCCGGACGGCGGTGGCACGGTCTTCCTCGCTGGCACCCAGGCGTGGACGCATCCGGTTCATCGGATGGTCGCGGCCGTCGGTCCACACCACCCGGCTGGCAACAAAACTTGGCTCATTCCCGGAAGCTGCGGCGTAGGCCTGCGACGCTGCCAAGGCTTCCGCGAGAGCTCCGGGCTGCGGTTCCGTGTCGTCATCCATGATCCACACATAGTCCGCGGCGTGGTCCAGGACCGCGCGCTCCATTCCCACCACAAATCCCCCGGCGCCGCCAAGGTTCTGGTGGAGCCGGACGGTGTCCGTGGGCACTGGACCGTTGTATGTGGCCAGGAAATCCGCAGTTTCGTCTGTGGAGGCGTTGTCCACGATGACCACTGTGGACGGCAGGACAGTCCCGGAGGTAATGCCGCGGAGGGTGGTTTCGAGAAGCTCCCGCCGGTTATAGGTGACAACCACGGCGACGACATTCTTGGTCATTTGTTGGCCCCTGTTTCCGTCGATCGAAATTTCCGGATGGCCAGGACGGCGGCCAGTTTCCACGGTTCAAGGAATACGCGTCCGAAAACCCTCCGGGGTGAGAGTATGAGGCGCCACAGCCATTCAAAGCCGAGCCTGCCGAGCCACCGCGGGGCGAGCCGCTGGTGTCCGGAAATCTGGTCAAGCGCACCGCCCACCGCACCATAGACGGCGTCGGGAAGGTCATCGCGGCGCTGCCACAGGAAGGATTCCTGCAACGGCATCCCCAGGCCCACGAGGACGAGATTCGGCCCAAAAGCCTGAAGCTCGGCCACCACAGCGCTTTCCCTTTCCGGGTCCCAGCCTTCGCCGGCCCAGCCGAGCACCTCCGCTCCGGGCAGGAGCGCCCCAAGCCTGCGGCACGCTTCGCTGTTACTGCGCTCATTGGTGCCCACCACGGCCACGCGGTCCAGGCCGGCCACGGAACCCAGGTGCCTGATCCAGTCTGTCGAACCCACCCGGTAGCTGGAATCGGAAGCGTCAGCAGACCCCTGGCGCTTCCAGACCGTGTAGACGGGAGCACCGTCCAGGAGCACAACATCGGCGGAGTCGTACAGCGCCTTGAACTCGGGAAGGGTGTGGTACAGGTAGCAGCTGTGCAGGTTATGACCGACCACCGTGCGTCGGCCCCCCGCTGCAATAAGGCCACTGAGAACGTCTGCCATGCCGTGTTCGGGCACGGCGGTGACGTCTACGTCCAGGACCCTTAGGCGGTCGCGGCCAACGATCATGCCTCCGGATCCTTTTCGGCGGGCGCAGCGGGTTTCCGCACGTCCGGTGTGACGTCCCCTGCCGGCAAGCCGTCCTCTGCGGAGTTGGCAGCCGTGGGCACATCAACCTTCGCAGGCCCGGCATCATCGGCTACCCCGGCAACGTCAGCTGCCCCAGCAACGTCAGCAGCCATCGGCAACGTCAGCGACCTCAGGCTCTGCCATCGGAATTTCACCCAGGCCCAGCACCCCCGGAACATGTTCGCGGAGCTGGTCCAGGGACACTGCACCGTTGCGCACAACCCGCAGGATGGGCCCGGTTGCGTCCACGATGGTGGAAGGCACAGCGGCCGTTCCTTCCAGCGGCCGGAAGCCTCCTTCGAGGTACACCTCCACCGATTCGGCGAGCTGGGCACGCGCTTCGGCTGCGGTCTGCGCGGGCGCCTGGCCGGTCCGGTTCGCGGAGGAGACGGCCAGCGGTCCTGTCAGGGTCAGAAGTTCCTGCGCCACCTCGTCGGCCGGCATGCGGAGGGCCACCGTTCCCTGGGTGTCGCCCAAATCCCAGTCGAGCGACGGCTGGGCGTGCAGGATCAGGGTCAGGCCGCCGGGCCAGAAGGCCTCGGCCAGCTTGCGGGCGTCTTCGGAAATGTCAGAGGCCAGTCCGTCCAGGGCGTTGATCCGGGGAATGAGCACGGGCGGCGGCATGGCGCGGCTGCGCCCCTTGGAGACCAACAGCATGGTGACGGCCTGCGGCGAGAAGGCATCGGCCGCGATCCCGTAGACAGTGTCGGTGGGAAAGACCACGCACTTCTTTTCGCTGATGGCACGCTGGGCATGCTCCAGACCCAGGGCGCGCTGATCCTCGGACGTGCAGTTATAGGTTGTGGTCACTGGCCTATTCTTTCATCAGTCGTGGCGCGGACCGGCCAGCACGGCACTGGTGGCGCGTTCCTTGCCGTTGAGGTCCAGGTGTGTGGTGATCTCCGTCCAGACACCGGTGCGCTTCATCATGCCTGCGATCCAGCCGGCCTGGACTTCGGCGTGTTCCATCACGAAGTAGCCGCCGGGAACCAGAAGCCGGGCTGCCGAGGCGGCCGCCGCCGTCGGCAGTTCCATGCCGTCTGCTCCCCCGCCGTACAGGGCTTCGGGAGGATCGTGGAGGGCAACTTCGGGTTCGTTCGGGATGGCTTCAGCGGGAATGTAGGGCGGATTGGAAACCACGACGTCGAAAGTTCCGTTAAGTTCCGGCAGCGCGTCGCGCAGGTCCCCCAGGGTGAGCCTGACGCCAAGCGGGGCCAGGTTCTTCTCGGCCCATGCGTGCGCGAACGTGCTGTACTCCACGGCATGGACCTCGGCGCCGGGCACCTCGTGGGCGATCGAGCCGGCAATCGCGCCGGAGCCGGTCCCCAGATCGACAATCCGCGGATGCGCCATGCCCTTGACGTGGTCAATGACCAGTTGGACAACGGATTCCGTTTCGGGGCGCGGGATGAACACCCCTGGCCCCACGGCGAGCTCGAGGTACCTGAAGTGCGCCACACCGGTGATGTGCTGCAGCGGGATCCGCTGTGCCCGTTCGGCCACAAGTTCGGCGTAGCCCTCCGGCGCCGGGGAATCCCCCAGCATCATCGCCCTGAGCCTGCCGAGCCCCACCCCCAGGAGATGCTCCGCCAAGAGTTCGGCATCGACGCGGGGACTGGGGACGCCGGCATCCCGAAGGATCGTGGTGGCCTCCCCGACGGCAGCCGCCAGCGACTGTTCCGGCCCGAGTGTCATCTCTGGCTTCCCCCTGGTTGGCTATTCGCCGATGGCGTCCAGGCGAGCCTGTTCGTCCATCTCGATGGCGGACTGGATAACCGGCTCGAGGTCACCGTTCATGACCTGGTCCAGGTTGTACGCCTTGTAGCCGGTGCGGTGGTCCGCGATCCGGTTTTCCGGATAGTTGTAGGTGCGGATGCGCTCGGAACGGTCCATGGTGCGGATCTGCGACTTGCGCTGTGCCGAGTTCTCGGCGTCGATCTGCTCCTGCTGGTGCGCCAGGATGCGGGCGCGGAGCACGCGCATGCCGGCTTCACGGTTCTGCAGCTGTGACTTTTCGTTCTGCATGGCCACCACGATGCCCGTGGGAAGGTGCGTGATGCGGACCGCGGAGTCCGTGGTGTTCACGGACTGGCCACCAGGACCCGAGGAACGGTAGACGTCGATCTTGAGGTCGTTCTGGTTGATTTCAAGCTCTTCCGGTTCGTCCACCTCGGGAAGAACCAGCACGCCGGCGGCGGACGTGTGGATGCGGCCCTGGGATTCCGTCACGGGCACTCGCTGCACGCGGTGCACGCCGCCTTCAAACTTCAGCCGCGCGTAGACGCCCTCGGCAGGATCGTTCGAGCTGCCCTTGACGGCCATCTGGACGTCCTTGTAACCGCCGAGGTCAGACTCGGTGGCAGAGATCAGTTCGGTCTTCCAGCCGCGTGATTCAGCGTACCGGGTGTACATGCGCAGGAGGTCGCCCGCGAACAGCGCAGCTTCGTCGCCGCCTTCCCCGCCCTTGACCTCAAGGATCACGTTCCGGGCGTCGTCAGGGTCGCGCGGGATCAGCAGGCGGCGCAGCTTGGCCGAGGCAGCCTCCATGGCAACCTCCAGCTCAGGAACCTCGGCAGCGAACTCGGGATCTTCGGCAGCCATCTCCTTCGCCGCAGCCAGGTCATCGCGGAGGCCTTCCCACTTGTGATAGGCCTCAACAATGCCGTTCAGCTGCGCAGACCGTCGCCCCAGCTTCCGGGCGAGCCGCTGATCAGCATAAACAGCAGGATCCCCAAGCTGCGCCTGGATAGCATCATGCTCATCAAGCAGGCCCTGTACGGACTCAAACATTTTTCATTACCTTTCAACGCTCTGCGTCTAAGTCTAGTAACGCAGGCAGCGGGAGGTGACGGGCGATCGCCGTCGCATATTTTTGCCGGCCAGGGAGTGGCATCGGGCCTATCGGAGCGTTGCTGCTGACGTACGCAGTATGTCAGCAGCAACGCGAAGGGGCGGGGCCGGCAAAAATATGCGACGGCCCCACCCCAAACACAGCTACTTGTCGTTATCCGACTTTGCACCAAGCGTCGTCTTCTGAACCTGCATCAGGAACTCGACGTTGCTCTGGGTCTCCCGGATCTTGTTGGTCAGCAGCTCAAGGCTCTGCTGCGTTTCGAGTCCGGACAGGACGCGGCGCAGCTTCCACATGATCTTGACTTCCTCGGGGGAAAGCAGGTTCTCTTCGCGGCGCGTGCCGGACGCGTTGACGTCCACTGCCGGGAAGATGCGCTTGTCCGCCAGCTGGCGGGACAGGCGGAGCTCCATGTTGCCGGTGCCCTTGAACTCTTCGAAGATGACCTCGTCCATCTTGGAACCGGTCTCCACGAGCGCGGTTGCCAGGATGGTCAGCGAGCCACCGTTTTCGATGTTGCGGGCTGCACCGAAGAAGCGCTTCGGCGGGTACAGCGCGGCGGAGTCCACACCACCGGACAGGATGCGGCCGGAGGCCGGTGCTGCCAGGTTGTAGGCGCGGCCCAGGCGGGTCATGGAGTCGAGGAGAACCACAACGTCCATGCCCATTTCCACGAGGCGCTTGGCGCGTTCGATGGAGAGTTCGGCCACGGTGGTGTGGTCGTCGGCGGGACGGTCGAAGGTGGAGGCAATAACCTCGCCCTTGACCGTGCGCTGCATGTCCGTGACTTCTTCAGGACGTTCGTCAACGAGCACCATCATGAGGTGGACCTCAGGATTGTTGGTGGTGATGGCGTTGGCGATGGACTGCAGGATGAGCGTCTTTCCGGCCTTCGGCGGGGAGACGATCAGGCCGCGCTGGCCCTTGCCGATCGGGGCAACCAGGTCGATGACGCGGGGGCCGATCTTCTTGGGGTCGGTCTCCAGGCGCAGGCGCTCGGACGGGTACAGCGGGACCAGCTTGGCGAATTCGACGCGGTCCTTGAGCTCTTCCGGCGTCTTTCCGTTGACGGAGGTCACGCGGACCAGAGCGTTGAACTTCTGGCGGGCGGACTGCTGGCTGCGGTCTTCGCCTTCACGCGGTGCGCGGATGGCGCCGACGACGGCGTCGCCCTTGCGCAGGTTGTACTTCTTCACCTGGGCGAGGGACACGTAGACGTCGTTCGGGCCCGGCAGGTAACCGGAGGTCCGGATGAACGCGTAGTTCTCCAGGACGTCCAGGATGCCGGCCACCGGCAGCAGGACGTCGTCCTCGGTGACCTCGACGTCGTCGACGTCCGGTCCCTGGGCACGTCCCCGACGGCGGTCGTTGCGGTCGCGGAAGCGGTCGTTGCGCGAGTTGTCCCGGCTGTCCTGGCCGCCGGAGCGGTCGGTGCGGTCGTTCCGGTCGCGGCGGTTGCGGCGGTTCCGGCGGCTGCCGCCGTCTGAATCGTCGCCATCGCGGGTATCGTCGCGGCGGGCGCCTTCACGCTGGCCTGCGTCGCGGCTGCCGGCGTTGTCGCGGCCGCCGTCGGTGCTTTCACGGACGTTGGTATCGCGGGCGTTGGCGTCACGGGCACCGGTGTCGCGGGCACCGCGGGTGCGGCCGCCTTCGCGACGGTCTGAACGCTGGCCGTCGCCGGACTCAGCCCCCTGGACCTCTGTGCGCTGGGTTTCCGTGCGCTGGGTTTCGGCGCGGTCGGCAGTGCGCTGTTCGGCGGCGGGCTGCTCGGACGTCGCTTCGGTGGCTTCGCCAGCCTGCGGAGAAGTGGCCGCAGCTTCACCGCGGCGGCGGTTACGGGTACGCGGCTGGCGGCGTTCGCCGGCGCCTTCGGCTGCTTCGCCGGCCTCGACGGGTGCGGCTGCCGGAGCTTCGGCAGGGGCAGCGGCCGGGGCTTCAGCGGCAGCCGCGGCCGGAGCCGCAACCACGCCGTCGCTGACGGCGCGCCGGCTGCGGCCACGGCCACGGGCCCGGGATCCCTCGGCGGCCGGGGCCTCCGTGGTTTCGCTGGCAGCAGCCACGGGAGCGGCAGCCGCTGCGTGGTTCTCAGTCGCTTTTTCGGCAGCCTTGGCCGGAGCCTTGGTGGCCGGAGTGCCTGCGCGGTGGGCGGAAATGGCTGTGACCAGGTCCCCCTTGCGCATGCGGGACCCACCGGAGATCCCCAGCTGGCTGGCAAGAGCCTGCAGCTGGGCGAGCTTCAGGCCGGCGAGGCCACTGCTCTTGGCGGGTGCGGCCGTTGACGATCCGGCTGCAGAAGTTGATGTGTCCACAGCTGAAGACAGCTCAGTGGTTTCGGTCACGAAGGATCCTTCCCCCTCGACGGCGTCCAGACTGGGAGCTGGACGCGATGATTTGATCTGGGCTGCAGTTCAGATCTGCAGCCGGGAGTTTCGGCCTTGCCGGTTGGATTTCGGCCAGCAGGGCCGGATACTGATTCACCTCACGCACCGATTAATGACGGAACGCTGGACTGACGGTGCAGGGGCAGACACTTCTTGCTGCAGATTCCTGCGACAGACCAAGCAGGTGAACACCGGAAAATATTGCGCAGTAGGAGATCAAATAACAGCTGTATGCAGCTGCAGATCAGATAGGCGGAATTACCGCCGGTGCAAGTCCACCTTAGCAC
Organism: uncultured Actinomycetota bacterium; assembly: GCA_963741285.1. Taxonomy (GTDB): domain Bacteria; phylum Actinomycetota; class Actinomycetes; order Actinomycetales; family Micrococcaceae; genus Arthrobacter. Next base: position 325,888 of record CAVUHH010000025.1, on the reverse strand, counting down.
CTTCGACGTCCACTGCCAGCTTCAGCACGCGCCAGCCGATATCCGGCGTGTTCGCTGCTGTGAACGACTCGATGAACTCGAGCATGTCTGTTGCTTCGGCCTCGCCGTTGGCGAGGACCAGCACGGTGGGTCCGGCACCGGAAACCACTGCTGCGTGGCCGGCGTTGCGCAGGGCCCTGATGAGCGCCGCGCTGGGGCGCATGGCCTCTGCCCGGTAGCTCTGGTGGAGGTAGTCCTCGGTGCCGGCGAGCAGGAATTCCGGCTTCTGCGTCAGCGCGTGGATCAGCAGTGCCGCCCGGCCCGAGTTCATCGCTGCGGCGTGGTGGCCCACGGATGCCGGCAGCAATGCCCGCGCCGCTTCGGTGGACAATTCAAAGTCAGGAACCGCCACGATGGGGATCACGGAACCCACCACCGTGGCGCACGTGCTCCTGTACTGGTCACTGTCCTGCCATGACAGCGCCAGTCCGCCGAAAATCGCGGGCGCGACGTTGTCCGGGTGGCCTTCCATCTCGCTGGTCAGCTGCAGGATCCAGTCCCGCCCGCGCTGCCCGTCGGCGGGCACCATGGCATTGGCGGCAGAAACAGCCGCCACCACGGCCGACGCCGAAGAGCCCAGGCCGCGGCCGTGGGGGTTGACGTTCGTCGCCGTGATCCGCAGCCCGCCATGCCGGTAGCCCAGCCGCGCGAAAGGCCGCCTCCATGGCCCGGACCACGAGGTGGCTGGCGTCGCGCGGCAGGCTGTCCGCGCCCTCGCCGCTGAGCTCGAACAGGAGCTCATCGGTTTCGAGGCTTTCCACCGTCAGGGTGTCGTGCAGTGCCAGGGCAAGGCCCAGGCTGTCATATCCCGGACCGAGGTTGGCGCTGGTGGCGGGGACCCTGACGGTGACCCGCTGTCCTGCATCGATGAGGGGCAGGACAACGGTGGTGGGCGCGGTGGTTTTCAAGGCTACTTTTCTTCCAGTCCCAGCTCAGCTGCAACGGTGACAACGTCGTTGGAGACCTTGACGGGCTGCACTTCGCTGCCGTCTTCGGTACGCAGGGCCCACTGGGGGTCCTTGAGGCCGTGGCCCGTCACGGTGATGACGATGGTCTTGCCGGACGGCACTTCCCCTGCGGCGTGCTTCTTCAGCAGGCCGGCGACGCCGGCGGCGGAGCCCGGCTCAACGAAAACGCCTTCGCGGGCGGACAGCCAGCGGTGGGCATCCAGGATCTGCTCGTCCGTCACGGCGTCGATGAATCCGCCGGACTCGTCGCGGGCCGCAATGGCGCCGTCCCAGGATGCGGGGTTGCCGATCCGGATGGCGGTGGCGATGGTGTCCGGTTCCGTGATGGGGTGCCCGGCCACGAACGGGGCCGCACCGGCGGCCTGGAAGCCCCACATCTGCGGGGTTTTGGTGGACACGGCGGGAAGCGTGCCGGCCGTTGCCGACTCGAACGGCGCCGAGTACTCCTTGTAGCCCTTCCAGTACGCCGTGATGTTTCCGGCGTTCCCTACGGGCAGGACGTGGATGTCCGGGGCGTCGCCCGAGCGAGTCCACGATCTCGAAGGCGCCGGTCTTCTGGCCCTGGATGCGGGCAGGGTTGACGGAGTTGACCAGGAACACCGGGTAGGACTCCCCCAGCTTCCGGGCGATGTCCAGGCAGTTGTCGAAGTTGCCGTCCACCTGCAGCAGCGTGGCGCCGTGCGCGATGGCCTGGCTCAGCTTGCCCATGGAGATCTTGCCTTCGGGAACCAGCACGGCGCACTTCAGGCCGGCCGCGGTGGCGTAGGCGGCAGCGGAGGCCGAGGTATTGCCGGTGGAGGCGCAGACAACGGCCTTGGCGCCGGATTCAACGGCGGCGGTCATGGCCATGGTCATGCCGCGGTCCTTGAAGGAACCGGTGGGGTTCATTCCCTCGACCTTCAGGTACACGGTGGAACCGGTCAGTTCGGAGAGCTTCTGCGCGTGCACCAGCGGAGTGCCGCCTTCGCCCAGGGTGATGACCCGGGTGGATTCCGTCACGGGCAGACGGTCAGCGTATTCGCGGATAACGCCGCGCCATTGGTGAGCCACTTAGACTCCTTCTACCCGCAGAACGGATGTAACTGAATTGATGACGTCCAGGCCCTTGACGGCCTCGACGGTGGCCGCAAGGGCAGCCTCTGATGCGCGGTGCGTGACAATCCGCAGTTCGGCTGATTCCACGTTGGACGCTGCGTCCTTGTGGATGGTCTGCCGCATGATTTCGATGGACACGCCGTGCTCCGCGAAGAGCTGGGCGATGCGGGCCAGGACGCCGGGCTGATCGGCGACGTCGAGGCCGATGTAGTAGCTGGTGGTTGCCGCTTCGATGGGCAGTGCCGGGACGTGGCCGGTGGTGGTTTCGGTGCGCTGGGGTCCGCCCAGGACCAGGCGGCGGGCCGCGGAGACGAGGTCACCCAGGACGGCGGACGCCGTGGGGGTACCGCCGGCGCCCTGGCCATAGAACATCAGCTCGCCGGCGTTTTCGGCCTCGATGAACACGGCGTTGAACGCTCCGCGGACGGCTGCCAGCGGGTGCTCACGCGGCAGCAGCGTGGGGTGCACGCGCACCGAAACGCCTTCGCCGCCGTCGGAATCCTTGAGTTTTTCGGCGATGGCCAGCAGCTTGATGACAAAACCGGCGTCCTTGGCCGCGGCGATGTCGGCTGCGCTGACGGACGTGATGCCCTCGCAGTGGACGTTCTCCAGCGCGAACCGCGTGTGGAAGGACAGCGTGGCCAGGATGGCAGCCTTCGCGGCTGCGTCGTGGCCTTCGACGTCGGCAGTGGGGTCCGCTTCCGCGTAGCCGAGGCGCTGGGCTTCGGCGAGGGCGTCGGCGAACTGGGCGCCGGTGGAATCCATCTGGTCCAGGATGAAGTTGGTGGTGCCGTTGACGATGCCCAGCACGCGGGTGATCCGGTCGCCGGAGAGGCTGTCGCGGATGGGCCGCAGGATGGGGATGGCGCCGGCCACGGCAGCTTCGTAGGACAGCTGCACGCCGGCCTTGTCAGCCGCTTCGTAGAGGGTGGGGCCGTCCTGGGCCAGCAGCGCCTTGTTGCCGGTGACCACGCAGGCGCCGTTGCTCAGCGCGGAGAGGATCAGCGTGCGGGCCGGCTCGATGCCGCCCATCAGCTCGATGACCAGGTCGGCGTCCTTGACCAGGGTCTCGGCGTCGGTGGTGAACAGTTCCTGCGGAAGCTCCACGTCACGCTTGGAGCCCACGTTGCGGACGGCGATGCCGCTGAGCTGCAGGCGCGCGCCGGTGCGGGCGGCCAGGGCGTCGGCGTCCTCAATGAGAATCCGCGCAACCTGGGCCCCAACGTTGCCACAGCCCAGGAGGGCTACTTTCAGGGTTCGCAATTCAGTCATTCAGACTCCCATGTCGCGGTTGAGCAGATCTTCTTCGGTTTCCCCGCGGACAATCAGCCGGGCAGATCCGTCGCGCACCGCGACAACGCCCGGCCGGGCCAGATAGTTGTAGTTGCTTGACAGGGCCCAGCAGTAGGCGCCGGTCCCCGGTACAGCAAGCAGATCACCGGCTGCCACGTCCTCGGGCAGATATACATCTCTAACAACTATGTCGCCGCTCTCGCAATGTTTGCCCACCACGCGGGACAGCTGCGGGGCCGCCTCCGAGGTCCGGGAGGCGAGAATGGCGGAATAATCCGCGTCGTAGAGCACCGGGCGGGCGTTATCGCTCATCCCGCCGTCTACTGACACATAGCGGCGCGGGTGCGTAACGTTTTCCGGCCCGGTTCCAGCTGTTTCGGCCGTTCCGGCTGTTCCAGCGGCGGGCGCGTCAACGCGCACGGTCTTCAGGGTGCCCACCTCGTACAGGGTGAAGGTGGTGCTGCCCACGATCGCGCGGCCCGGTTCAATGGAAATCCGCGGGGACGTGATGCCCAGGTCCGCGCAGGTGGAACGCACGACGGCGGCCATCGCCTGCGCGATTTCGGCTGCGGGGCGGGGGGTGTCCACCGGGGTGTAGGCGATGCCGTAGCCGCCGCCCAGGTCCAGTTCGGGCATCACGATGGAGTATTTTTCCTGCATGGCAGCAAGGAAGCGGAGGAGCTTTTCGGCCGCCAGGGCGAAGCCGTCCGGCTCGAAGATCTGGGACCCGATGTGGCAGTGCAGCCCGAGCAGGTCGATGCTGGCGTAGTTCGTGGCTGCCGCGACGGCCTCTTCAGCCGCTGACAGACCGGCCTGTTCGGTGGTGTCTTCCGCCATCGAGAGGCCGAACTTCTGGTCCTCGTGTGCGGTGGCGATGAACTCGTGGGTGTGGGCGTGCACGCCGGGGGTCAGCCGCAGCATGACCTTGGCGGTTTCGCCACGGCCGGCGGCAATTTTGGCCAACCGGTCCAGCTCGTCGAGGCTGTCCACCACAATGCGGCCGAGGCCCATGTCGAGGGCGCGGTTGATCTCCGCGTCCGATTTGTTGTTGCCATGCAGGGCCACGCGGGCGCCATCGATGCCGGCGCGTGCTGCCACAGCCAGTTCGCCGCCGGAGGCGGTGTCCAGGCGCAGGCCTTCTTCCTCCACCCACTTCACCACGGCGGTGCACAGGAACGACTTGCCGGCGTAGTAGACGTCCACTCCCCCGCAGATGTCAGCGAAGGCCGCGTCAAAGGAATCCTTGAAGGACCGGGCACGGGCGCGGAAGTCAGTCTCGTCCATCACGAACAGCGGTGTGCCGAACTGCGCCTTGAGCGCGCTGACGGGGATGCCGTCAATGGCGAGCTCGCCGGCGTCGTTCTTCTGCACGCCCTGTGCCCACATCGGTTCCTGCAGCGTGTTCAGGTCCGCGGGAACGGTAAGCCATTCAGGGGCCAGCGGGGAGGCATGGCCTGGGGTTGCAGGCTGTACTGGCATGGGGATCACATCCGTTCCGGCGCGGAAACGCCAAGGAGGTGCAGGCCGTTGGCCAGCACCTGGCTGGTGGCGTCGTTGAGCCACAGGCGGGTGCGGTTGACGTCCGTCACGGGCTCGTCGCCCATGGGCGCGATGCGGCAGGCGTCATACCAGCGGTGGTAGGCGCCGGCGATGACCTCGAGGTGGCGGGCCACGCGGTGCGGCTCGCGCAGCTCGGCGGCTTTGGCCACGATGGAGGGGTAGCTGCCCAGGTAGGAAAGCAGCTCATTTTCGGTGGCATGGTCCAGCAGCGACGCCTCGAAGGCGCTGCGGTCCACACCGGCAGCCACCGCGTTGCGGGCCGCGCCGCGGGTACGCGCGTGGGCGTACTGGACGTAGAAAACAGGGTTCTCGTTGCTGTGCTTCTTGAGCAGGTCCGGGTCCAGCGTCAGCGGCGAATCCGCCGGGAAGCGGGCCAGCGAGTAGCGGACGGCGTCCTTGCCGAGCCAGTCGATGAGGTCCTTGAGCTCGATGATGTTGCCGGCACGCTTGGACAGCTTTGCACCGTTGACGGAGACCAGCTGGCCGATCAGCACCTCGATGTTGACCTCGGGGTCGTCGCCCGCGCAGGCCGCTATGGCCTTGAGCCGGTTGATGTAACCGTGGTGGTCCGCCCCAAGAAGGTAGATCTTCTCGGTAAAGCCACGGTCCTTCTTGGAGAGGTAGTACGCGGCATCGGCGGCGAAGTAGGTGGGCTCGCCGTTGGCCCGGATCATCACGCGGTCCTTGTCGTCGCCGAAGTCCGTGGTGCGCAGCCAGACGGCACCGCCGTCGTCGAACACGTGGCCCTGCTCGCGAAGGCGGGCAACGGCACTTCCGATCGCGCCGGCGTCGTGCAGTTCCTGCTCGGAGAAGAACACATCGAATTCGACGCCGAAATCAGCGAGCGTGGCCTGGATGTCCTTCATCTGGGCCTGGTAGGCCGCATTACGGATCACGGGAATCGCAGCCACTTCAGTCAGCTCGCGGATGTCCGGGTGTTCGGTGAGCACCTCATGGCCGAGGTCCGCGATGTATTGGCCGGGGTAGCCACCCTCCGGCACAGGGAGGCCGTGAAGCCGGTTGTAGACCGACTGGGCGAAGGTGTTCATCTGCGAGCCGGCGTCGTTGATGTAGTACTCGGCCGTGACTTCGGCGCCGGACGCGCGCAGGACGCGGGCAATGGCGTCGCCCAGGGCAGCCCAGCGGGTGTGGCCGATATGCAGCGGACCGGTGGGGTTCGCCGAAACGAATTCCATGTTGACCACATGGCCGGCGAGCGCAGTGTTGGTGCCGTATGCCGGCCCCGCTTCGACGATGGCCTTGGCCAGGGCACCGGCGGCGCCGGCGTCAACGGTGATGTTCAGGAAGCCGGGACCGGCGATGTCCACGGCCGAGACGCCGTTGATGGTCTTCAGCCGGGCGCTGAGAATCGTGGCGAATTCGCGCGGGTTGGTGCCAGCCTGCTTGGACAGCTGAAGAGCGATATTGGTGGCCCAGTCGCCGTGCTCCCGGTTCTTGGGTCGCTCCACGCGCACCTCATCAGGAACAGCTGATGCGGAAAGGCCGATTTCGCCGGCGGCGACGGCGTCTTTCAGGCAGGCGGATATGGCGAGGGAGAGTTCTTCGGGAGTCACCCCTCTAGCCTACCGGGGGCCGCCACGTGAACGAATTTGAGCACCGCGGGTGACCGCGCGGGCGGCGGCTGATCGCGCACAGCAGATGCACTGCTGATTCACAGAGTGAACCATTACGCTGAAACTGACGTTGAGTACACCGTAAGCACCCAGCCCACGAAACGAGCCCCCTATGAGACCGTCAGTCCGCAAGAGTGTTTTCGCCGGAATCGCCGGCCTGTCCCTCGCCGGAACAGTGGCCGGCTGCGCGCCGTCCGCCACGCCTGCACCAACTTCCGACAACAGCTCCGCCGGCACTTCCAACCCGTCGGACACTTCATCAACCCTGGCGGGAAGCGGTTCCCTGTACCAGGACGGAACGTACAGCGCAGACGGCACCTATGTCTCGCCGAACGGCACCGAAACGGTGGGAGTTGAACTGACGCTCGCCTCTGGAACGGTCACGGCCGTCAACATCACGCAGCACCCCTCCAACCCGAACACGCGCAAGTTCCAGGGTGAATTCGCCGGCGGGATCGCGGCGCAGGTGGTGGGCAAGAGCATCGACGAGCTCAAGGTGTCCAAGGTTGCGGGCTCCTCCCTCACCAGCGGAGGCTTCAACCAGGCCGTGGAAACGATCAAGTCCGAGGCCCAGTAGGCCGTGCCGCAGCCTGGCTGGGAAGACTTCCGCTTCGACGGGATCGGTACCCGTTGGGAAATCTCCACGCCGCGGCCGCTTTCGGCCAGCAGCCGCGCGCGGCTGCTGGCCGTGGTGGAAGCGTACGACGGCGAGTGGTCACGGTTCCGGCCGGATTCCACCGTCAGTGCCATGGCCCGCGAGCCCGGCCGGTACGAACTTCCCGCGGAGGCAGCCGGCCTGGGCCAGCTGTACCGCTCGTTGTACGACATCACGGCGGGCGCCATGACTCCCCTCATCGGCAGCAGCCTCGAGCAGTTGGGGTACGACGCCGCCTACTCGCTTCGACCGGCAGGCTCCCCCATGGCGCCTCCCCGCTGGGAAGCTGCCCTGACATGGGACGGCACCGTCCTGACGAACAGCGTGCCTGTCGTCCTGGATATCGGCGCCGCCGGGAAGGGCCAGCTGGTGGATCTCCTTGCGGCTGAGTTGCGGTCCAACGGCGAAGACAGCTTCCTCATAGATGCCAGCGGGGACCTGTTTCACAGCGGTCCTGATCCGGTGTCCGTTGCGCTGGAACATCCCTACGATCCAGCCAAGGCAATCGGCACGGTAGCCCTTGCGGGCGGGGCCTTGTGCGCCTCTGCCTCAAACCGCCGTGTGTGGGGCGACGGCCTGCATCATGTCCTGGACGGCACCACCGGGCGGCCCGTCACCACGGCTGTGGCCACCTGGACCATGGCGGAGAGCACCATGCTTGCTGATGCGTTGGCCACGGCCCTGTTCTTCGTTCCCGGTGCGGAGCTGGAAAGGACTTTCAATTTTTCCTGGCTGACCGTGTTTTCCGACGGCAGTGCCGCGTATTCGGCCGGTTTTGAAGGGACACTTTTCACATGAGCGCCGTTGCAACCCCCAAGACTGCTACACCCGTTGGCCGGCTGGACACCCTGCTGGGCAAGTACACGATGTACCGGCTGATCCTGCTGGTTCTGGCAGCCCTTGCCGCATACAGCCTCCTGCTGAACGCGCTCGGCTGGCTGACGTTCGGCATCCCGCAGATGCTGGCGCATCTGGCACTGTGCCTTGGACTGACCTATGCCTCCAACCGCGCGCTGGCTGCGCTGTTCCATGTGCGGCCGCATTCAGAATCCTCGCTGATCACGGGCCTGCTGCTGTATTTCCTGTTCTGGCCATCCTTTATGCCCATGGACGTGGCCGGCATTGCGCTGGCCTGCGTGCTGGCCTCCGCCTCCAAATATGCCCTGGCCTGGCGTGGCCGGCACATCTTCAACCCGGCCGCCGCTGGCGCCTTTGTGACCGGGCTGACGGGGCTGAATGTCGCCACGTGGTGGGCCGCAACCCCTGCGATGCTGTGGCTGCTGGTCCCCGGCATCCTGCTGGTGGTGTACCGCACCAGGAAGTTCCTCATGGCGGCCATCTTCCTTCTGGTGGCCACCTCGATTGTGACGTCGGAACTGCTGCAGGCGGGGATGACCCTCGGCAGTTCCATCTGGCAGGCACTGGCGCAGCGGCCGCTGCTCTTCTTCGTCGGCTTTATGCTGACCGAGCCGCTCACGCTTCCGCCGCGACGCTGGCAGCAACTCGCGCTTGCCGCGGTGGTGGGCGTGGTGTTTGCGGTGCCGTACAACTTTGGCTTCATCGCCAACTCCCCCGAACTGGCCCTGCTGGTTGGCAACCTGCTGGCATTCCTTGTGGGCCAGCGGGGCGGGCTGCGGCTGACGTTCGCTGGCTCCCGGGCATTGACGCCCAGCACCACCGAGTTCGCCTTTGAACCGTCCCGCCCCGTCCGCTTTGCGCCCGGACAATACATGGAACTGGACCTTCCGCACGCCAAGTCCGACGGGAAAGGCCGGCGCCGCGTGTTCAGCCTGACCAGCGCCCCCGGATCAGGGACAGTGAAGTTCGGTGTGCGGACATCCGAGCCGGTGTCCGCCGCAAAAAAGGTCCTCCTGGCCCTGAAGCCGGGCGACCACGTGACAGCCACGGCTGTGGGCGGGGATTTTGTCCTGCCTCGCAATCCCCGGACCCCTGTACTGCTCATCGCCGCCGGCATCGGCATCACGCCGTACCTTGCGCATCTGGCCTCGGGCGCGGGCCATGACCGGGACGTGGTTCTCCTGCTCCTGGCGCGGAACTCTGAAGAAATCGCCTACGCAGATGAGCTGGCGGCGTCCGGGGCACGGATCATGGCACGCATGGCCGACGGTTCTGCCCCGCCGCCGTTCATTGCCGACGCCGGGGCTGCGGTTTTGGGCGGGGCCGCCGTAACGAGTGGCAGTGCGGTAACAAGTGGCAGCCCAGTTTCGACTGGAGCCACCCCCGGCGCGCGGCTGGACGGCACGGCTTTGAAGGCCCTCATTCCGGACATTGCCGGCCGCACCGTCTACGTTTCGGGGTCCCCGGCCAGCGTGGCTTCGCTGCGTCAGGCGGCCAGGAGAGCGGGCGCACGGCGCGTGCATGTGGACTCGTTTTCCGGCTACTGAGGTCCGGCGCAGGGCGGATTGCGGACTACGGATTTTGTGCGGTGATGCGGCTCGCGGGACCACGTTTTTCATTGCGGGCCAACATCCTGCTAAGCTCTAGGACGTCCCGCCAGCAACGGCAGGATCCCTGGATTGCCCTCGTAGCTCAGGGGATAGAGCGTCTGCCTCCGGAGCAGAAGGTCGTAGGTTCGAATCCTATCGAGGGCACAGATGAAACCCCCGCCGCTTGCACAAGCTGCGGGGGTTTCTGCGTTCGCCATTGAACACGTTGGCGATCAGCTGCCGCGCCACACACCCCCCAAGTCCGGCTGTGACCGGGTGCGCCTTCACCGGATTGTCGGTGGCCCCTCGTAGGCTGAATTCACCGATCCGAGGGGGTACGCCATCCAGTCTCCAGACCAGCACTCGCCAGCCGAGCGCCCATCAGCCCGGCATCATTCGACGGCCCGCTGCTTCATCATTCCGCCCTACCTGCTGCGGCGGTTGGCCCGCCAGGATGCGCCGCAGTTCTCAGCCGCCGCGCGGGCGGCCAAGGAAGCACTGAACCACGTCCGGTCGGTCCAGTCTGCCCGCACAGCACCGGCACCAGCGGTTCCCCCGGGACTTCGCGACGTCCAGCCCGGCCTGCCAGACCGGAGCATCTACGATGCCGCCGGCTCCGAGAACCTCCCCGGGAAGATCGTGCGCAAGGAAGGCGAGCCGGAGACCGGGGACCTGTCCACTGACGAGGCCTATGACGGCCTGGGGCACACCCACCGCCTGTTTGCGGACATCTTCGGCCGCAACTCCATAGACGGCGGGGGCCTCCCCCTCGATGCGACCGTGCACTTCGGGAAGCTCTACGACAACGCCTTCTGGGACGGCCGGCAGATGGTTTTCGGCGATGGCGACGGCGAAGTCTTTGAGCGCTTCACGCGTTCTCTGAGCGTCATTGGGCACGAACTTACGCATGGGGTCACGCAGTACTCGGCCGGGCTGGCCTATCGAAACCAGGCCGGAGCCATCAACGAATCCATGTCCGACGTCTTCGGCGCCCTGGTGGAACAGTACGTGAAAAAGCAGTCCGTCACCGATGCGAGCTGGCTGATCGGCGAAGGACTCTTCACGGCGGAGGTGGAAGGTTCAGCCCTGCGGTCCCTGAAGGCGCCAGGCACCGCGTACGACGACGATGTGCTGGGTAAGGACCCACAACCGGACTCCATGGACTCGTACGTGCGGACCAGCGCGGACAACGGCGGCGTCCACATCAACTCCGGCATCCCCAACCGTGCGTTTTACCTGGCGGCGGAAGCCTTGGGTGGCAACGCATGGGAAGCACCTGGCCAGATCTGGTACGACACCCTCACGGGCGGTTCGCTGCCTGTCACGGCCACCTTCAGCGTTTTTGCGAGGGCGACGGCGGCATCCGCCGTCGAGCTTTTCGGTACCGGTTCCGCCGAGCATGACGCCGTCCGGAAGGCGTGGGAAACTGTGAAGGTCAAGCTTTAAACCAATGCCCGGCTGCCGGCCAACCGGGCTGTGAGAAGCCCAGGAACCTGGCCATGAAAATAAGTGTGGAACGTACCGGCGGGGTCGCCGCGCTGACACGGGTGTGGACCGTGACAGCCGAGACGGAGCGGGCCAAGAGTGAGTGGCAGCCCATCGTCGAGGCGTGCCCCTGGGATGCGGTGCCCAAGACCGTCCGGGCAGCAGCCGCTGAAACCGGGGGAAGCCAGCCAGACCGGTTTATCTATTCGATCCGGGCGGGCCAACGGCGCGCGGCCCTGCCGGAGCAGAGGGTCACCGGTCCGTGGCGCGTGCTCGTGGACAGCACCCGCGCAGCTGCCGAAGACTCCCGCTAAACCACAGCCTCCAGCTGGCCCCGGAATGCCCGGCGGTAGGACTGGGGGCTCGTGTCGAGCACCTTGGCAAAATGGTGCCGCAGCAGGACCGGATGGCCGAAGCCGGATTCCCTGGCAACTTCGTCAATATTCAGGTCGGTGGACTCCAGGAGCTCCTGCGCCCGGAGGACCCGTTGGGAGTTCAGCCAGGCCGCCGGCGTTGCCCCGGTTTCGGAGCGGAACCGGCGGGCGAAGGTCCTGGCTGACATGTGCACCCGGGTAGCCAGGTCACCCACAGTGTGTTCGCGGTCCAGGTTCTCCACCATCCAGCGGAGCAGTGCCTCCATCGGCGCAGATCCGCAGACGGGCATGGGGCGGTCAATAAACTGAGCCTGGCCCCCGTCGCGGTGCGGCGGCACCACCATGTCGCGGGCAATCGCCGCGGCAACATTCGCGCCCAGCTCAACCCGGACCAAGTGCAGGCAGGCATCTATCCCTGCTGCGGTACCGGCGCTGGTGATCAGGTTGCCGTCCTGCACATAGAGCACATTCTCATCAACCTGTGCATCCGGATACCGGCTTGCGAGCTCATGGGAGTAGTGCCAATGGGTGGTGCAACGCCGACCGTCCAACAGACCCGCACGGGCCAGGGCGAATGCCCCTGAACAGATGGACATCACCCACGCTCCACGGGCGTCCGCGGCGCGCAATGCTTCCATCACGGACTCGGGGACGTCTTCGTCCCGTCCGAACGGAGTCATGATCACCAGGTCTGCATCAGCCGCGGCCTCCAGGCCCAGGCTCACGTTCATGGACAGGCCCGACTTCATCCTGACGTTACCGGGTTCGGGCGTGCAGACCCGGAAGTCGAAGGACGGAACACCACTGCCGCGTCCGGATCTGTCGATACCGAAGACCTCACACGCCGTGCCGAATTCGAAGATCGAAAAGTTGGGGACAACGATGACTGCCACTGATTTCAGCATGTCTCCATTATGGCAGAAATTTACTCTTTTTGGTCATTTCTGCCACTGTTGATTGGATGGCCAAGGGAGAACCATAGAGGCATGGAAACCTTCGGAATCATCCTCGTAGTCCTCCTCATCGTCGCTATCGCAGCGACCGTCTCAGCGCTCCTGCGCGATGGCCGCGGCCATACCCCTCCTGTCACCTCCGACCAGGCCTGGTCCGCCCTGGACCTGCCCAGCACCAACTACACACTGCGCATCTTCTGACGGCAGGACCCACTGAAAGCCAGCGGGCAAACAGCAGAATCAACCAACAAAGGACCCGGTTCCGAGGAACCGGGTCCTTTACTGTGCGGTCACGCTAGGAGCGCGCTGCGTCCAGGACGAAATCGTAGGTGACCTTGTTGCCTGCTGCGTCGGTGCGGCCGGCGGGGTTCAGGACGAGTTCGGGCTTGACGGCCGAGGCGATGTCGTCGGACAGGTGCTGGTCGCCGTCGAAGTAGAGCTGGGCAGTCAGCAACTGGTGGCCGGGGGCCGTGACCTTCAGGTGCAGGTGCGCCGGACGCCAGGCGTGCCAGCCCGCCGCTGCAATCAGCTTGCCGCAGGCGCCGTCAGTGGGGATCTGGTAAGGCGCGGGCTGCACGGTGTTAAGTGCGAAGTTGCCATCGGCATCGGCAATGACGGCTCCGCGGAGGTTCCACTCGGGCAGGCCCGGGGCAAACTGCGAGTAGAAACCGTTGTCGTCAGCATGCCAGATTTCAATCTTTGCGCCGGCGAGCGGAGTGCCGTCAACTGCCCGGACCTGGCCCTGGAACAGCAGCGGCGTGCCGCCCTCATCCTCGCGCATGGACAGGGTTGCCGGCGTCGCAAGTTCCGGCGAACCGGGGATGTAGTACGGGCCTTCGATGCTGCCCTTGTTGCCTTCGCGGTCCTCCGTAGAGACTTCCTCGATGACGTGCTCCACCCAGACGTCCATGAACAGCGGCCATTCGCCGTCTTCGCCCACGCTGATCAGCCATGCTTTGAGGGCGTTGAACTCGTCATAGGTGACCTTGTGCTTGCGGACAGTCTCGTAGACCGCGGACAGGACCTCATTGGCCAGCAGGGATACCCGTTCCTGCGGAACGTCAATGGTCGCGGTCTTGCCGCTGTCGCGGAAACGCTCCGTCGCAGCATTGCCGGACTCTGCGGCTTTGGCATCAAATTCAGTCAGGCTTGTCATCGTCGACTCTCTTTCGTCGTGCGGCACCGACAGCGGGGTCGGCGCCTGGTTTGTTGGATTGGATTTGGGCTTAGTTGATTTGGTCAACGCGGTATTTGGCGAGTTTCCACGGGTCGATGCCCAGGCCGATGCCCGGGACCTCGCGGACGGACAGCCGGCCGTCGACAATTTCCAGCGGTTCGGCCAGCAGGTCATCGCTCATGTCCAGGAAGTTGGACAGCTCCCCTGCCCGCCGCGTGGTGGACTCGAAAGCGGCACCAAAAGTGACGGTGCAGAGGGTGCCGATCTGGCCGTCGATCTGGTTGCCCATCACCACCTCGGCACCCAGGCCGTCGCACTGGAAGAGCACGCGCTGGGAGTGCGAGAAGCCGGTCCGCGCCGTTTTGATGCTCACGGCGTTGGCCGCGCCGCTCAGCAGTTCGCGGGTTACTTCGCCGGGCTTCGTGGCGCTCTCGTCCGCCACGAACGGCACGTTGCAGTGTTCCACCAGCCACTTGCGGCCCAGGACATCGTCCGCGGGGCACAGCTCTTCAGCCAGTGTGAGGTCCAGGTCCGCCATGGCGTTGAGGGCACGCAGGGATTCCGACGGCGTCCAGCCGCGGTTGCCGTCGATGTAGAGCTCGATGTCCCCACCCATTTCCTCGCGGAGGGCGCGGCAGACGTCGACGTCCAGGCCGAAGGGCCTGCGGCCGACTTTCACCTTGAACGTGGTGATTCCGTAGGTGTCGCGCATGCGCTCCGCTTCGGCCACCATCTTGGCCGGTTCAGCGAAGCCGAGCATGTGGCTGACCCGCATGCTGTCCGTGAAGCCGCCAAGCAGCGCCGAGACCGGCTGTCCGAGGGTTTGCCCGATGACATCCCACACAGCCATGTCCACCGCGGACTTGGCCGTGGGGTTGCCGACGGTCCGGTTCATGACGGCATGCATCGCTTCGCGGTCCAGGATGGACATGCCCACCAGCTGTGGTGCGAACAGCGTCTGAATGACAGCCACGATGGATTCCTGCGTCTCGCCATACGTGAAGGGCCGGGCGGGCGCCTCGGCCACGCCCACAATCCCGTCGTCACTGGTCACGCGCACCAGAACGTGGAGGGCGGTGTGCACCTCGCCGCTGGCGAACCGCAGGGGCTTCAGGTAGGGAATGGCGAACGGAATCGCCTCAATGGATGTAATTTTCACGGACGTCCTCCGGAGTAGCTTGAGTCAAGAAATAGGTTGTTGTCATCGAGGGTGGCGAGGAATGAGTCCACCAGCGGCGACTCGCCGCGGCACCATGCCAGCGCCAGCTCGACGTCGTCCGCGCCCGTGACTGCCCGGTACTGGACGCCGGCGAGCGCGATTCCCCGGACGGATTCCGGCAGGACGGCGATCCCAAGCCCGGCGGCAACAAGGGAAAGCTGGGTGGAGGTTTTGCTGGATTCATGAGCCACCCGGGGGTAGAAGCCCGCAGCCTGGCAGGCGCGCACCACGGCGTCGCGGATCACCGACCGGGAAGAAGCCGGGTACGTCACGAAGCTCTCCGCCCGGAGCTCGCCAATGCCCAGGGTGTCCCCGCCAACAAGCCGGTGCCCGTCCGGCAACGCAACCACGAACTGTTCGCGGGCTATGGTCCGCAGGTTCAGCGACGGATCGTGGACCGGCGGCCGGAGCACGCCGACGTCGAGCTCTCCGGAGGCCAACGCCGCCTCGATGGCGGGTGTCAGCAGTTCTGTGTGGATATCCAGCGCGACATCCGGAAGCTGTTCCTTGACGAGCCGCGCCAGGATAGGGAGCTGGGCGTAGGACGCAGTCCCGGTCAACCCGATGCGAAGGGTCCCGGCTTTGCCCTCCGCAAACCGCCGCACGCGCCGGGCCGCCTCCTCGACGTGATGCAGAATCCGCTGCGCATCAACCAGAAAGGCCTCTCCGGCCGGGGTCAGGCTCACGCTTCGGGTGGTGCGGGCAAAGAGCGCGGTGCCCAGCTCGGCTTCAAGCTGCCTGATCTGCTGGGACAACGGCGGCTGCGCCATCTCCAGGCGCTCAGCGGCCTGGCCAAAGTGACAGGTGTCGGCCACCACAACGAAGTAGCGCAAATGCCGCAATTCCATGCCCGGGCACTCCTTTCCGTGTGTGCTGGACAACATCAGTCATCGTTGGGCAACAGCGTAAAGGGAAATTTAGTATTCAACAAATACCCAATTCATCACTTTTCAGACTTTTGGAGTATCAATGCAGGCCTAGGCGGTATTAGGTAAACACCTAGTGTGATGCCCGCCACTCGCTGGCAGGGTTGGTTGCATTCAGTTTGGCCGCCGTTCATTTGGCGGCCCACGGGCAGCGCGGCCCGGCAACCGGGCGTCACCGCCTGCTGACCGGGCGCTGCAGCCCGAAAACGATAGGAGCCAACATGACAGAGACGCTGGCGGGCATTCGAGCCCACCTTGACCAAGCCCTTGTGGAGGATCACGAGAACGGCGTGTTCCGCGCGAAGCGGAGCATCTTCACCGATGAAGCCCTCTTCGAACTCGAGATGAAGCACATCTTCGAGGGCAACTGGGTGTACCTGGCCCATGAAAGCCAGGTCCCGAACGTGGGCGACTACTTCACCACCTACATCGGACGCCAGCCGATCATCATTTCCCGCGACAAGCAGGGCGGGCTGAACGCCCTGATCAACGCCTGCAGCCACCGCGGCGCCATGCTGTGCCGGCGCAAGACGGACAACCGCACCACGTTCACCTGCCCGTTCCATGGCTGGACGTTCAACAACACCGGCAAACTGCTCAAGGTCAAGGACCCGCGCGACGCCGGCTACCCGGAGCAGTTCAACAAAGATGGCTCCCACGACCTGACCAAGGTGGCCCGGTTCGAGAACTACCGCGGGTTCCTCTTCGGCAGCATCAACCCCGACGTCAAACCCCTCGAGGAGCACCTCGGCGAATCCACCAAAGTCATCGACATGATCGTGGACCAGTCCCCGGAAGGCCTGGAAGTCCTGCGCGGCGCATCCACCTACACCTATGACGGCAACTGGAAGCTGCAGGCCGAAAACGGCGCCGACGGTTACCACGTGTCCGCCACGCACTGGAACTACGCAGCCACCACCGCCCGCCGCACCACCGGCGAGTCAGCCAACGAAACCAAGAACATGGACGCCGGCGGCTGGGCCAAGCAAAAGGGCGGCTACTACTCGTTCGACCACGGCCACCTGCTGCTCTGGACCGAATGGCTGGACCCGTCCAACCGCCCGCTGTTCGACCGCCGCGACGAGCTCGTGGAGCAGTACGGCGAGGCCAAGGCTGACTGGATGATCAACATTTCCCGCAACCTCTGCCTCTACCCGAACGTGTACCTGATGGACCAGTTCGGTTCCCAGATCCGGCACTTCCGGCCCATCTCGGTGGACCAGACCGAAGTGACCATCTACTGCATCGCCCCCAAGGGTGAAAGCGACGAGAACCGCGCAAACCGCATCCGCCAGTACGAGGACTTCTTCAACGCCTCGGGCATGGCAACCCCGGATGACCTGGAGGAGTTCCGCTCCTGCCAGAAGACCTACATGGCCACTGCAGCCCCGTGGAACGACCTCAGCCGCGGCGTCACGCACCAGATCACCGGCCCCGACGAGAACGCAGCAAAGATCGGCCTCGAGCCCATCTCCAGTGGCCTCCGGACTGAAGACGAAGGCCTCTACCCCATCCAGCACGGCTACTGGGTTGAGACCATGCGCCAGGCCGTGTCCGCCGAAGCAGCCGACGCTGCAGCCCGGAACTAGTCCGGCACCGAGACCGAGGAGAATCCCATGACCCAGACCACCGACGTCGTCACGCCGGACGCCGTACCAGCCGGCCCCGTCCCGCTCGAGGACATCCGCGCGTTCCTCTACCGCGAAGCGCGGTTCCTGGACGACCGCGAGTTTGACCGCTGGCTTGATTGCTACCACCCGGAAGCCGAGTTCTGGATGCCTGCCTGGGCGGACGACGACGAACTGACCAGTGATCCCCAGCGCGAGATTTCGCTGATCTACTACGCCAACCGTGGCGGCCTCGAGGACCGCGTGTTCCGTATCAAGACGGACCGCTCCAGCGCCACCAGCCTGCCCGAACCGAGGACCGGCCACAACATCACCAACGTTGAGGTCATCGAATGGAACGGCGACCAGGTGGACATCCGCTTCAACTGGCACACGCTCTACTACCGCTACCAGAACATCGATCCGTACTTCGGAACGTCGTTCTACACGATCGACTACTCCGGCACTCAGCCCGTGATCCGGAAGAAAAAGGTCGTCCTGAAGAACGACTACATCCACCACATCGTGGACATCTACCACATCTGATTTTTCGAACGAGTCGAATCGAGTTCCCATGAGTTACCAGATTGCCCTCAGCTTTGAGGACGGCGTCACCCGGTTTGTGACGGCCAACAAGTACGAGACCGTGGCCGACGCGGCCTACAAAAACCGGATCAACATCCCCTTCGATTGCCGCGATGGCGCCTGCGGCACCTGCAAGGCCTTCTGCGAGTCCGGAAAGTACGATGGCGGCGACTACATTGACGAGGCCCTCACCGAGGACGAAGCCGAGAAGGGCTTTTGCCTACCCTGCCAGATGGTCCCGGAGACCGACCTCGTCCTGCAGATTTCCGGCACGTCCGAGATGGCCAAGGTAGGCGCAACCACATTCCAGGCCACCGTCAAGGAGCTCAGCTGGTTTGCGGACAACACCGCAGCCCTCACCCTGACTGTGGAGAACCGCCAGGGGCTGAACTTCCTGCCGGGCCAGTACATGAACTTCGCAGTCCCCGGCACCGATGCCGTGAGGTCCTACTCGTTCAGCAGCGGCCCCGCCGCGGACGAACTGCGCTTCCTGGTCCGCACGGCACCGGACGGGGCCATGACCACCTACCTCAAGGACCGCGCCGCCGTCGGTGATGTCATCCCGCTGACAGGACCGATGGGCAGCTTCTTCCTCCGCGACATCAAGCGGCCCGCCCTGATGCTGGCAGGCGGCACCGGCATCGCCCCGCTGCTGTCCATGCTGGACAAGATCGCCACCGGCCTGGAGGAAGCCCCCGCCCACCCGGTGCACCTGGTCTACGGTGTCACGTTCGACAAGGACCTCGTGGAGCTGGACAAGCTGCAACAGTACGCCGACGCAATCGAGAACTTCACCTTCGCCTACTGCGTGGCCGACCCCGAAAGCTCCGCCCCGAACAAGGGCTACGTCACGCAGCACATCACCGCCGGGCAGCTGAACGACGGCGACGTGGACGTCTACCTCTGCGGCCCGCCCGCCATGGTGGATGCCGTCCGCAAGTACTGGGACGCGCAGGGCATCACCCCGGCGAACTTCTACTACGAGCGGTTCGCCGTCGGAAGCACAGCACCGGCACCTGCCCTCGCCGGGGCCGGCGCTTGAGCGTGACCGGCGGCCGGGAAAGCACCCGCGCCCGGGCCATCAGCCCGGGCCGGTTCGCCGGAAAGGTTGTGGTGGTGACCGGTGCTGCCCAGGGAATCGGCCGCGCCGTGGCAGCACGCATCGCCGCTGAAGGTGCAGACACCATCCTGGTGGACCGTGCTGAACTGGTCCACGAGGTGGCGGCGGAACTGGCCGCAAGCTCAGCAACAGACGGAACAACCGCCGTCGGGGTTACCGCGGACCTGGAAACCTTCGAAGGTGCCAGCGCCGCCATCGAGGCAGCGCTGAAACTGCGCGGCCGGATCGATGTCCTCATTAACAACGTGGGCGGCACTATCTGGGCCAAGCCGTTCGAGCACTATGAACCGGACGAGATCGCCATGGAGATTCGGCGGTCGCTCTTCCCCACGCTCTGGACCTGCCGGGCGGTCCTGCCGCACATGATCAGCCAGCAAGGCGGCGTGATCGTGAACGTCGCCTCGGTGGCGACCCGCGGCGTCAACCGCGTCCCGTACGCTGCCGCCAAGGGTGGCGTGAAGGCCATCACCGCGGCGCTGGCACTGGAAGCTGCCCCGCACGGAATCCGCGTGGTTGCTACCGCGCCCGGCGGCACCGAAGCCCCGCCGCGCAAGGTGGTGCGCGGTCCGCAGCCGGACGGGGCCCAGGAGTTGGCCTGGTACCAGCAGATCGTGGACCAGACCATCGACTCATCCCTGATGAAGCGCTACGGGACCCTGGACGAACAGGCCGGACCCATCGCGTTCCTGGCATCCGATGAGGCGTCGTACATCACCGGCAGCGTCCTGGCAGTCGCCGGCGGCGACCTGGGCTAGAGAACACCGGCAGGCACCCGAGTCCTTGCCGGCACCCAACTGGGTAGCAGTAGATGTCGTTTTGAGCGCTCATAACGACATCTACTGCTACCCAGTTTCATCCGCAGTACCCACCGGCCGCAGCGACGCGGCCCAAGGCAATGGAGCCCGCAATGAAAGCACTCCCCTTAACCGGTGATGCCACCGGAACCAGGACAGTTCGCTGGGTGATGGCCATTGCGGCCACAGCCCTGATCTTTGATGGCTACGACCTCGTGGTCTATGGGACGGTAGTGCCGGCCCTGCTCCGTGATCCCAGCCAGTTGGGTGTGCTCAATGCCGCCCAGGCCGGCGCCTTGGGCAGCTACGCCCTCATGGGCGTCCTGGTGGGCGCGCTCACTGCCGGCGCCGTCGGCGACTTCCTGGGCCGCCGCAAAATGATGCTGATCAACATCGTGTGGTTCTCCGTTGGCATGGCGCTCACGTCGCTGGCCACGAGCGTTCCCGCATTCGGCATCCTTCGCTTCCTCACCGGGATCGGCGTGGGCGCGCTGGTGGCCACAGCCGGCGCCGTCGTGGCCGAGTTTGCGCCTGCCGGCAAGCGCAATTTCTACAACGCGATTGTGTATTCGGGGGTCCCCGCAGGCGGACTCCTGGCCTCCCTGCTCGCAATCGTGCTCAACGGAGTCACCGACTGGCGCGGCCTGTTCCTGATCGGCGCGCTGCCCCTGGTCATCCTGTTCCCCCTCGCAGTCTGGAAACTGCCCGAATCACCGCGCTGGCTGCAGGCCCGCGGCCGCACCGACGAGGCCATCCGGCTTTCCGCCACGACAGGCATCGCCCTGGAGGTCAGCACACGCGACGGCAGGGCTGGCGGCGCGGCTCCCCGAACAGCGTCCGACGGCGGCACTTCCGGCCTGCGTCCCCGCGCTGTCACGCCGCCACCGCCTGCCCTGCGCAAGGATGGAAGCCCGCTCACCGGATTCGCGGCACTTGCCTCCGGCACGTACCGCAAGCCCACCGTGCTGCTCGGACTGATGAGTTTCTGCGGACTGCTGCTGACCTATGGCCTGAACACCTGGCTGCCGGAAATCATGGGCCAGCACGGCTACGGCAAGACGTATTCGCTGACGTTCCTGCTGGCGCTGAACGCCGGCGCCGTGGTGGGCGGCCTGGTCGCCTCGACGTTTGCGGACAGGTTCGGACCCAGGGCGGTTGTGTCCACCACCTTTGTGATCGCCGCGGTGGCGCTGGTCCTCCTCACCCTGAGTTTCCCGCTGCCGGTCCTGCTGGTGGCCGTTGCCTTCGCCGGTGTTGGCAGCCTGGGAACGCAGGTCCTGGTGTACGGCTTTGTCTCCAACTTCTATCCCACTCCTGCCCGGGTGGCGGGAGTGGCATGGTGCGCCGGTTTCGGCAGGCTCGGCGGGATTTTTGGACCGCTCGTGGGCGGCTTCCTGATCAGTGCCCAGGCTCCCACCAACGTGGCATTCCTGGTGTTCGCCGCAGTGGCGCTGATCGGCGGATGCGTCACCATGGTGGTCCGCAGCCCGCAGGCAATAACCGTCCCGGCCGAGGCACCGGAAACAGTCAGCCAGTCCGCTAGTGTTGGGAACCATGTCTGACACCAGCACCGGACCGGCAGCGGACGAACGCGCCCGGCAGACCAGGCAATTGCTTGGTCTGCTGGGCGCCGCCCGTTCCGGTTTGCCGACGCTCGCCGTGATCAGCGGCGGCCGGGGCATGGGCAAGACTCGGCTCGTGGAGTCCCTTCTGCGCGGAGGAACCGCCAGCCAGATGACCGCCGAACAGGACGCCGTCGGCCACCATGCCACCGTGCTGCGGGCGGCAGGGGCGGCAGCTGAACAGCACCTACCGTTCGGGATGATTGAGCAGCTGCTCGCGCAGCACCATGCCGGGCCCCGCGGCCACGCCGGCAGCCCCAGCTCAGTGAGTGAATTCGGCGACCGGCTCCTGGCGCTCATCGACACGGTGACGGCGCCCGGTCACGTCCTGATCCTGTGCGTCAGCGACATCCAGCTCGCGGATGCGGCCTCGCTCCGGGTGCTCCTGTATGCGTTGCGCAGGGCCGGACAGCTCCCGATGCTGACCATTCTCACCGTCGATCCTGAACCGGATCACACAGCAGACCTGCCTGACCGAACCGGGGAACGGCCTGAACGGACGGAGGCACTGGAGGGCCTGTTGCGGTTTCCAGGCGCGCACACCATCCTCCTCGGCGCCCTGACCCCCGTGGAAGTCCAGGCGATGTGGCGCGCCGGGCCCGGCCATGGCTTGAGCATGCCGGCGGCACGCGCGCTGGTTGACCATACCGGCGGTGATCCGGGCCTGGTCCGGTCCCTGCTGTCAGAATTCCCTCTCTCAGCCTGGTATGCAAACCACGATTCGCTGCCTGCACCGGCCAGCTGCGTGGCGTCCACCGCAGCCGCCCTCAAACAGCTGTCGGCCGACGGCACAGCCCTGACGCAGGCCGCGGCTGTCCTGGGCAGGTGCTCGCAGTTGTCCGTAGCCGTGGAACTGGCCGGTATCAAGGACGCCGTGGCCGCCGTCGATTCGGCAGCCGCCGCCGGCCTGCTGCGGCTGAGCACGGCCGAAGCCGAAACCAAGCTCGAGTTCCCCCTGCCCGTCCTGCGGTCCGCCGTCTATCAGCACCTCGGGCCGGCGCTGCGTTCCGAACTGCACACGGCCGCGTCACGGATCATGCCTTCCGATGCCGAGCGGCTCCGGCACCGGGCAGCGGCCGCTCTGCTGCCGGACGCCGCGCTGTCCGCGGAACTGGAAGCGGCCGCCGAAGGCTTCGCCGCCCAGGGCGCGTGGCGTCCTGCCGCGGAAGCCTACACCCAGGCCGCGCGCCTGCACCCGCAGCCCGCGGCGCGCGAATCCCTGGTCATCAGGACCGTTGATGCCATGGTGGGGGCGGGCGACCTTGCCAGGGCGCTGACCGCCCTGGACACGCTGGACTCGTTCGCCCCCGGGCCGCTCAGCGATGCCGTCCGCGGGTACCTGGCCATCCTTCGTGGGCGCCCCGCACAGGCCGACGCGTTGCTCCACAAGGCCTGGACCGCCGTCGACCCCGCCACCGCGCCGGACACCGCCGCCGGAATCTGCCAGCGCCAGGTCCTGCACGCCCTGGCCCGCTTCCACGGCCGGGACCTGGTGATGTGGGCCGAGCGCGCGCGCCGGCTGGGAGCGCCGGACAGCCCGGCAGCCGTGGAAGCCCGGGCCATCGAAGGCCTGGGGCTGGGCGCCATGGGCCGCATCGACGAGGCGCAGCTGCGCTACCGGAATGAGAGCGGCCGGCTGTGGCAGGGCGCCCAGCGGATGCGGCTGGATATGGGGAAGGGCTGGCTGGACCTGGCCTTGGACAACGTGGAATCAGCCCGGGACACCCTGGCCGGAGCCGCGTCCACTGACTTCGCCCATGGATCCCAGCGCATTGCCCTCTGGGCGCAGGGGTGGCTGGCCCGGGCCGACTTCGCCCTTGGTGCCTGGGATGATGCACTCCGCACTGTCCAGAGTGCCGCCTCCGCCCAGGAGGAATCCGGAATGGAGCTGCTGCGGCCGCTGATCCACTGGACGGGTGCCCAGATCCATGCGATCCGTGGCGACTGGGATGCGGCCGCCGATCATCTGGAACAGGGTGCCGCGCCGGCGGACAGCTATCCGGTGATGCTCCTGCCCTATTGCCTCGCCCAGGCCCAGGTGGCGGAGACCAAGGCAGATTACGACGGCGTCCTCCGGGCGTTGGTGCCCGTGCTGCGGATGCCGCGCACCACCGGCATCGACGAACCGGGTTTCTGGCCCTGGCAGGACCACTATGCCAACGCGCTGGTCATGACCGGCCGGGTGGACGAAGCCGACGCCTTCCTGGTCCCCCTTGAACAGCTCGCCGGGCAACGCGCACACCGGTCTACCCTGGCGCGGCTCGCGTATGTCCGTGGCAGGATCCACGCTGCGGGCGGCGACCTGGACGCGGCCCGGACCAGTTTCATGGGAGGACTGAAACAACTCGACGGTATGCCGCTGCCGTACGCCCGTGCCAGGGTGAAGTTCGCCTACGGCCAGTCGTTCCGGCGGGCCGGAAAGCGGCGCGAAGCAGCCACCATGCTCGCCGAAGCCCGTGACCTTTTTGAGGTACTGGGTGCCCGCGCGTACGTGGAGCGCTGCTCCCGCGAGATGCGGGCCAGCGGAGTTCCTGCGGGAACAGTCAGCCGGCGAGTCCCCGTGGCCGGGGCGGTCAACCGGCCGGCGCCCGGCACGCTGTCCCGCGTCCCTGCCCCGCCCCGGGCTGCCGCCCCGCATGCCGACCTCACGGAACAGGAGAAAGCGGTGGCGGACCTGGTAGCTGCCGGATCCAGCAACAAGGAAGCCGCCGCGGAACTGTACGTCTCAGTCAAGACGATCCAGTACCACCTGACCCGGATCTACGCGAAGTTCAACGTCACATCGCGTTCGGGGCTGGCCGCCGTCTACTCGGGTGTTGCGGAGCAGCCCGGCGAGGACCTGAACCAGGCGCCGCCCCAGTAGACTGGCTGCAGCCATGACATTTCATATCTCCTACCCTGCCGAGCTGCCCGTTTCCGAGCGCCGAGAGGACCTGATGGCTGCCATTGCAGCGAACCAGGTGACCATCATCGCCGGCGAGACCGGCTCCGGCAAGACCACCCAGATCCCCAAAATGTGCCTCGAACTGGGCCTGGGCGACAACGGGCTGATCGGCCACACCCAGCCGCGGCGGCTCGCAGCCCGCACGGTCGCGGAGCGCATCGCTGAGGAACTCGGGGTGGAGATCGGCCAGGAGGTCGGCTTCCAGGTGCGGTTCACCGGCGAAGTCAGCCGTGCCACCAAGGTCAAGCTCATGACCGACGGCATCCTGCTCGCTGAGATCCAGCGCGACAAGCTGCTGCGCAAGTACAACGCCATCATCATTGACGAAGCGCACGAGCGAAGCCTGAACATCGACTTCATCCTGGGCTACCTCAAGCGCATCCTGCCGCAGCGCCCGGACCTGAAGATCATCATCACCTCGGCAACCATCGATCCGGAACGCTTCGCCAAGCACTTCGGCTCCGAGGAGGCACCCTCCCCCATCATCGAAGTCTCCGGGCGCACGTTCCCGGTGGAGATCCGGTACCGGCCGCTGTCCCAGCCCGCCGGCGGCGCCCGCGCCGCAGGTGAGGACGCAGACGATGAAGACAACTCGTCCGACGACGAACTTGAGGAGGACCGCGATCCCCTGGATGCCGTCTGCGACGCCGTGGACGAGCTCGCCGCCGAGGCCCCCGGCGACATCCTGGTCTTCTTCTCCGGCGAGCGCGAAATCCGCGACGCCGCCGACGCCCTCAACGCGAGGATCCAGTCCAACCGGCGGCTGGCCGGCACCGAGGTCCTGCCGCTGTTCGCCCGGCTCAGCCTGCAGGAGCAGCACAAGGTCTTCCACCCGGGCGGCAAACGCCGCATTATCCTGGCCACCAACGTGGCGGAGACATCGCTGACGGTTCCCGGCATTAAGTACGTCATCGATACCGGCACCGCGCGCATCTCGCGCTACTCGCACCGCACCAAGGTCCAGCGGCTGCCCATTGAGCGCGTATCCCAGGCGTCCGCCAACCAGCGTTCCGGCCGGTGCGGCCGTGTGTCGGACGGCATCGCCATCCGGCTGTACTCGGAGGAGGACTTCGACTCCCGGCCGCTGTTCACGGATCCCGAGATCCTCCGCACCAACCTGGCCGCCGTCATCCTGCAGATGACCGCCATGGGCGTGGCCCGCGGTCCCAAGGACGTGGAGAATTTCCCGTTTGTGGAGCCGCCGGATTCCAGGGCAATCAACGACGGCGTAACGCTCCTGCGCGAGCTCGGCGCCCTGAGTGCTGTCAAGGCCGGTGACGCCAGGAGCGGCGGGCTGACCGCCGTCGGGCAGCAGCTTGCCCAGCTGCCCGTCGATCCCCGGCTGGGCCGGATGATTGTGGAGGCCGGCAAACGCGGCTGTGTCCGCGAAGTGATGATCCTGGCCGCGGCGCTGACCATCCAGGACCCGCGCGAGCGTCCGACGGACAAGCAGCAGCTCGCCGCGGAGAAGCATGCCCGCTTCCGCGACGAGAACTCGGACTTCACCGGTTTCCTGAACCTCTGGAACTACATCCAGGAGAAGCAGCAGGAGCTTTCCTCCACCCAGTTCCGCCGGCTCTGCCGCAACGAGTTCATCAACTACCTCCGGGTCCGTGAATGGCAGGACCTGTTCGCGCAGCTCCGCCAGCTGGCCCGCCCGCTGGGCATCAGCCTGGACAACAAGCGGCTGGCCGATCCCGTGGGCAACAACGACGGCATCCACATCAGCCTGCTCTCCGGGCTGCTGAGCCACATCGGCATCCTGGACGACCGCAAACGCGAGTATGCAGGCGCCCGTGGCAGCCGCTTCGCCATCTTCCCCGGTTCGGCGCTGTTCAAGAAGTCCCCCACGTTCGTGATGGCGGCAGAGCTGGTGGAGACCAGCCGCCTCTGGGCAAGGGTGGCCGCCAAGTTCGATCCCGTCTGGGCCGAACAGGTGGCGCCGGACCTTGTGAAGCGCAGCTACAGCGAGCCGCACTGGTCCACCAAAATGGGCGCGGTCATGGCCTACGAGAAGGTCACCCTGTACGGGGTGCCCATCATCCCCCAGCGCCGGGTCAACTACAGCCGCGTGGATCCCGCGCTGGCCCGGGAGCTGTTCATCCGGCACGCCCTGGTGGAAGGCGACTGGAAAACCCACCACAAGTTCTTCCACCGCAACCGTGCCCTCCTCCTCGAGGTGGAGGAACTCGAGGCGAGGATGCGCCGCCGCGACCTGCTGGTGGACGACGAAACGCTGTTTGAGTTCTACGACGCGCGGATCGGCCCGGATGTGGTGTCCGAGCGGCACTTCGACAAGTGGTGGAAGGACGCCCGGCAGAAGAATCCGGACCTCCTGGACTACGACAAGTCGCTGCTGCTTAACGACGACGCCGATGACCTGGACGAAACCGCCTACCCGAAGACGCTGCTGCACAAGGGCTTCGAGCTGCCGCTCACCTACGAATTCCACCCGGTGGCGCCGGGCTCACCACCCAACCCGTCCGACGGCGTCACGGCCGAAGTGCCGGTGCTTTTCCTCAACCAGCTCGATGACGCTGCCTTCCGTTGGCTGATTCCGGGCCAGCGCGCCGAACTGGTTGCCGCCCTGATCAAGTCTTTGCCCAAGCAGGTCCGCAAGAACTTTGTGCCTGCACCGGACGTGGCCCGCCAGGCCGTCGCTGCCCTTGAGACGGACTTTGATCCCGCCACGGACGAGCTGGAGGCGTCCCTGGAACTGGCCCTGCGCCGGATCCGCGGACACGTCATTCCGCCCGGATCCTGGAACTGGGATGCCGTGCCGTCCCATCTGCGCGTGAGCTTCAAGGTGGTGGACAGCAAGGG
The DNA here is from genome assembly GCA_963741285.1 of uncultured Actinomycetota bacterium. Classification (GTDB taxonomy): domain Bacteria; phylum Actinomycetota; class Actinomycetes; order Actinomycetales; family Micrococcaceae; genus Arthrobacter. The sequence continues at coordinate 298,568 of CAVUHH010000025.1, read as the reverse complement.
CAAGGTGCTGGACGAGGGCAAGGACCTAGCCGCCCTGCAGGAGCGTCTGGCTCCGGCAACGCGCCGGGCCATCGCCGAGTCCCTGGGCGCGACGCCCGGCACCACTGCCCCGCAGTCGCGTGGGAAATCGGTGCCGCCCGGAAAGGCCGGCGGAACTGCAACCTCGGCAACAGGCGGAAACTCGGCTGCCGGAAATGCCCCCGGTATGGGCTTCAGGGAGCAGAGCGGGCTGACCGAGTGGACCTTCGGGACTGTCCAGCGGCAGGTGAGCAACCTCGTCAATGGCCACACTGTCACCGGCTACCCTGCGCTGGTGGATGAAGGAACGTCGGTGGCACTTCGGGTGTTCCAGACGTCGTCCGAACAGCTGGCAGCCATGCGTGGCGGTGTGATCCGGCTCCTGGCCTTGCGTGTTCCCTCGCCGGACCGCTATGTCCTGGAGCACCTCAACAACACCGAGAAGCTGACGTTCAGCCAGAACCCGCACGGTTCTGTGTCCGCGCTGATCGCCGATTGCGCGCTGGCCGCCGTGGATAAGCTGACCCCGCCGGACGTCCCGTGGGACCGCGAGTCCTTTGACGCGCTCTATGAGCAGGTCCGGGCCGAACTGATCGATACGGTCTTCACCGTGACGGCCGTGGTGGAGCGCATCCTGGCCAGCACCCGGCGGATCGAAAAGCAGCTGAAGGGCACCACCAGCCTGGCGCTGATCAGCGCGCTCAACGATGTCAAGAGCCAGCTCGAACAGCTGGTGTTCCCAGGATTCGTGGCCCGCACCGGCTTCGCCCAGCTGAGCCAGCTCCCCCGGTACCTGGCCGCCATCGAGAAACGCCTCGAACGCCTCCCCGGCAACGTCCAGCGGGATGCCCTGAACATGGCTGCCGTCCAGCGTCTGGAAGACGACTACGACGACGCTGTGTCGGCCCTGCTGCCCGGGCGCCGGGTGGGCGCCGAGCTGACCCAGGTCCGCTGGATGATCGAAGAACTCCGGGTGAGCCTGTTCGCCGTCGAACTCGGAACCGCCTACTCCGTCTCCGAAAAGCGGATCCGGGCCGTCCTGAACAAGGCACTCGCACCGGCCTAGACGAGTCACCAGTCAGGAAGGCCGGCGCTAGCCCCGAGTCCCGCGCGAGCCCCAGGTCCAGCGCGGGCGCCAGTCTAGGTTGCGGGCACGAACTCTCCGTAACCGGCGGCGCGGAGGCCTGCGCGGAGCTTTTCCGCATTGGCGTCCAGTACTGCCGGGTCCGGGTTATGGTCCGCTGAGGCGAAGTCGAAGTCCGCCATGGTCCGGGACGGCCACACATGGACGTGCAGGTGGTTGATCTCGTACCCGGCCACAATCAGGCCGGCCCGCTCGGCGGGGAAGATCTCCAACTGGACGGCACCGATCCGGCGGGCCACTTCCATCACCTTCGCGAGGGTTTCCGGGGAAGCGTCCGTCCAGCGGTCCACTTCTTCGGTGGGGACAACCAGGGTGTGACCGTCGGCCAGCGGACCCGTGGTCAGGAATGCCGCAACATCAGCCTCCCGCCAGACGAAGCGTCCCGGGATCTCGCCATTGATGATCTTGGTGAACAGGGTGCTCATGCGTCTGCCTCCTCGGCCGGAGCCTGCAGGGTGCTGGTGTCCAGCACAAACCGATACTTGACGTCGCCTGCCACCATCCGGCGGTAGGCCTCATTCAGCTGGTCAGCTGCAACCACTTCGATGTCTGCCACAACGTTGTGTTCAGCACAGAAGTCCAGCATCTCCTGAGTTTCGGCGATCCCCCCGATCATCGAACCCGGTAGGCCAGCCGACGCCGCATCAGGGACCGCGGATTGACCGGAGGCATGGCATCAGCCGGCAGGCCAAGCTGGAACAGCGCACCGTCCACGCGCAGCGTGCGGAAGAACGGGTTCAGATCGTGGGGAGCGGCCACGGTGTCGATGATGAGGTCGAGGCTGCGGTTCGCCGCGGCCATGGCGTCCTCGTCGCGGGACAGGATCACTTCGTCAGCTCCAAGTTCCAGTGCGGCGGGCACCTTGGCTTCGGACGTGGTGAACACCACGACCCGCGCTCCCATGGCTTTGGCCAGCTTCACGGCCATGTGGCCCAGCCCGCCCAGGCCCACCACGCCCACCACGTCACCTGGCTCCACGTCGAAGTGCCGGAGCGGGGAGAAAGTGGTGATCCCCGCGCAGAGCAGCGGGGCGACGGCGGCCGGATCCAGGTTCGCGGGCACGCGCACCACGTAGCGGCGGTCCACCACCACGGAGGTGGAGTAGCCGCCCTGAGTGATCGCGTCGCCGTTTCGGGAATCCTTGGCGCCGTAGGTACCGGTCATGCCCTTTTCGCAGTATTGCTCCAGGCCATCCAGGCAGCTGTCGCATTCCCGGCAGGAATCAACCATGCACCCAACACCCACGCGGTCGCCCGGGACGAAATCATCAACCGCGGAGCCAACGCGGCTCACCGTCCCTACGATTTCGTGGCCCGGCACCAAGGGATAATTCTGGGCGCCCCATTCGCCGCGGGTTGCGTGCACGTCCGAGTGGCACAGGCCGCAGAATTCGATCGGCGATCTCGACGTCGTCGGCCTTCGGGGCACGGCGGGCCAGCGTCAGGGGCACAAGGCCACTGTTTTCGGAAACTGCGCCGTACGCGGCCGCCATCAGGCCGGCACGCTGATCAGACGCAGGGGTATCGGCGGGCAAAACGGGGCGGGCAAGGGGCGGCGGTACGGGGCGTCCTGGGGTCATACCTGCGACGCTACCCCCGCAGGCCGCGGCATTTCCACTCGGCGCCCGTCAGCCCGGCCGTCCGGGCAGGGCCGTCATTGCCCTGCTGGAGTACCGGGGGTGCTTCCCGTTGCCACAGGAAGGTCAGGATTGTTCGACCATTCCGAGAACGAACCCGGATACAGCGCGGCCCGGAATCCTGCAATTTCGAGGGCAGCCACCTCATGCGCCGCGGTCACCCCCGAGCCGCAGTAAACGGCCACCGGCACGTCGGCTCCGACGCCCAAATTTTCGAACCGGCGCCGGAGCTCGGGTGCCGGCAGGAAACGCCCGGCTCCATCCACGTTCTCCGTTGTCGGCGCACTGAGGGCGCCGGGGATATGCCCGGCACGCGGATCAATGGGTTCAAACTCGCCCCGGTACCTCTCGCCGGCCCGGGCGTCCAGCAGGATCCCCGTCCCTGCCCAATGCGCTGCGGCTGGCCCTATCTATGGCCGGCATGACGCCCTCGGTGAGGGAAACGTCGCCCGGTACGGCGTCCACGGGCCCGGATTCCAGCGGCAGGCCGGCCCCCTGCCAGGCGGCCAGGCCGCCGTCGAGCAGGTACACCTCGGGGAACCCGGCGTTGCGCAGCATCCACCAGGCGCGGGCAGCAGCCATGTTGCCGCTGTTGTCGTAGGCCACCACAACATCGCCGTTGTTGATTCCCCAGCGCCGGGCGCTGGCCTGGAATTCCGGCGCAGGTGGAAGCGGATGGCGTCCGCGCTCCGGAGCCGCGGGCGCCGCAAGCTCGGAGGCAAGGTCAACAAAAACTGCACCGGGAGGTGCGCTTCAAGGTAATGTTCACGGCCGTGCGGGTCACCCAACGCCCAGCGGACGTCCAGCAGAACGGTGCGCTGGCCCGAGGCCAGCCGGGCATCCAGGGCAGGGACATCCATCAGTGGGCCCATTGTTCTCCTTGGCAGTAGTGCTGGGTTCAGTCGCTGGACCAACTCTAGCTGCGGCAGGGCGCAGCTAGAGTTGGTCCGGTGAAGAACGCGAGCACGGACCGGGCCTGGGCTGACGAAGCCATCAGGAAAGTCAATGCAGAAAACAACCGGTCCGCCGATACCCACCTCTACTCCGTACCGCTCCCGGAGCACTGGGGCGTCCAGCTGTACCTCAAGGACGAATCCACGCACCGTTCGGGAAGCCTCAAGCACCGGCTGGCCCGCTCGCTGTTCCTCTTCGGGCTGGTCAACGGCTGGATCCGCGAAGGGCACCACCATCGTGGAGGCGTCCAGCGGCAGCACCGCGGTCTCGGAAGCCTACTTCGCGCAGCTCCTGGGGCTGCCGTTCGTCGCGGTCATGACGCGCACCACCAGCCCGGAGAAGATCGCGCTGATCGAACAGTTCGGCGGCTCCTGCCTGCTGGTTGACCACGCCTCCGAGGTTTATGCCGCGGCGGCGGATGTTGCAGCCACGTCCAACGGCCACTACATGGACCAGTTCACGTACGCGGAGCGGGCCACGGACTGGCGCGGCAACAACAACATCGCGGAGTCCATCTTCGGGCAGCTGGCGCTGGAGGAACACCCCGTCCCCCGCTGGATCGTGGTGGGCGCCGGAACGGGCGGCACCAGCGCGACCATCGGCCGCTACCTGCGCTACCGCGGCCACGACACCCGCCTTGCGGTGGTGGACCCCGAGAATTCCGCGTTTTACCCCGGCTGGCTGAACGGTGCGGGTGGGGCCAGCACCGGGACTGCCCTCGCGGATCGAAGGCATCGGCCGGCCGCGGATGGAGCCGAGCTTTGTGCCCGGCGTCATCGACCACATGATCCAGGTTCCGGATGCCGCCTCCATCGCGGCCATGCGGCACCTGCACACCCTCGCCGGCCTGCACGCCGGGCCGTCCACCGGCACCAACCTGTGGGGTGTCTGGCAGCTCGTGGCGGAAATGGTCGCCGCAGGACAGCGCGGCAGCATTGTGTCGTTGATGTGCGACGGCGGCGACCGCTATGCGGGCAACTACTACAATCCGGCGTGGCTCGCAGCCCAGGGACTGGACCCGGAGCCGCATGAGGACGTCATCCGCCGGTTTTTCGAGACCGGCACCTGGAACGCGTAGCCGGTCAGACCTCCACCGATTCCCGCGGGGCGAGGTGCGGTGAAGGTGGTGCCGTACTTTGCCGCCCAGCCGGGCAACATGGCCTTCCACCATTTTCAGGCCCGTCCCGTTCAGCAGGCCGTCGTGGATCTGGAAGGCCCGCGGCGCCCGGACGCCGATCACGAAGTCCACCACCTCGCCGGCCTTGTTCCAGGGAGCGTGGATGGGAACCAGCAGCGTCTGGACGCTGAGGCCGTCCGGGATGATGAAGGAATCCCCGGGTGGTAGACGTTGCCGTCCACGAGGTAGCCGATGTTGGCCACCATGGGAATCTGCGGGTGGATCAGCGCGTGCTGGCCGCCGAAGCTCCGGACGCTGAACCCGGCGGCGTCAAACGTGGAGCCGGGTTCCACCGTGTGGATCCGTGTCAGCGGCGCCGGGGCGCTTCCTCCCGCAGGTTGGCGGCGACGCCGGCCGGCGCGAACACCGCCAGGCTGCTCGGTCGGCCCCAGAGCGTTGACCATGGCCGGCACATCCATGTGGTCCCCGTGCTCGTGCGTGATGAGGACGGCGTGCGCACCGTCCAGGGCTTCGGCCGTTTCGGAAAACGTTCCCGGGATCAAGCACCAGGACCTGGCCGTCCTTTTCGAGCCGGACGCAGGCGTGGGTGTATTTCGTCAGCTTCATAGCGCCAGCCTAGGGTCCGGCTCCGGGAGTGTCCAAGGGTGCGGCCGGCCGGAGCGGTCCGGCTGGTAATCTTGATGTTTGCCACCGTCCCTTAGGGAAGCGAGTATCTCCATGCCGTTCGGCACCAAAGCTGACGCGACGCCGTCGAGCGCTCCATCCGGCGCCGGTACCGGGGCCGGATCAGCGGCGCCGGCAAGGAGCAGCGCGTCACCAAGCAGCGCGTCGCCGTCAGCGCCGCCCTGGACGAGCTGGATGACTTCGTCAGCACGCAGGAGCTCTACCGCATCCTGCAGAACAAGGGCGTCTCGGTTTCCCTGGCCACGGCCTACCGGATCCTGCAGTCCCTGGCCGACGACGGCCTGGTGGACGTGCTGCGCAACGGCGAGGGCGAGGCCGTCTACCGGCGCTGCGCCGTGACAGGGCCACCATCACCACCTGCTGTGCCGGAACTGCGGCAAAGCCGTCGAGGTCGAGGCCCCGGCCGTCGAGACGTGGGCCGCCAGGACCGCCGCCGAGCACGGCTACACCGAGGTGGCGCACACCGTGGAGATCTTCGGCCTCTGCCCGGACTGCACCGCCCTCCGGGCCGCCGGCAAACTCTGACGGCACCGGCGTACCGGCAATCACGCTCAGCGGGCGTGCACCAGCCGCCCGTTGATGCCCCGCTTGGCACGGACACTGCCAATGACCGGCACACCACGTAGATCAGGAATGACAGCGTGGTGACGTAGGGGCTGATCGGGATGCGGCCGCCCAGGGCCAGCAGGATGCCGCCCACCGTGGCCGTGACGGCAAAAATGACGCTCAGGACCACCACCGCCACGGGCGAGGACGTCACCCGCAGGGCCGCCGCCGCCGGGGTGATGAGCAAAGCCAGCACCAGCAGCGCCCCCACCACCTGGATGGACAGCGCCACGCTCACACCCAGCAGCACCATAAAGGCGATCGCGAGCGTCCGGACGGGCACGCCGCGGGCTTCGGCCAGTTCCGGGTCGACGCTGGCGAAGTTCAGCGGCCGCCAGATCAGCACCAGCGCCGCGATGACCACCACGGCAGCGCCGGCCAGGACCTGCAGCTGCACGGTGTCCACGGAGACGATCTGACCGGTGAGGAGACCGAACTTGTTGGCGGCACGGCCCTCGTAGAGCGACAGGAACAGGATGCCCAGGCCCAGCCCGAACGGCATGATCACCCCGATAATGGAATTTTTGTCCCGCGCCCTGACGCCCATCAGGCCCAGGAGCAACGCCGCCGCCACCGAGCCGATCAGCGAGCCGAACACGATGTCCGCACCGATCAGGAGCGCGAAGGCCGCGCCGGCGAAGGACAGTTCGGAGATGCCGTGGACGGCGAAGGCCAGGTCCCGCTTCATGACGAAGGTGCCGACCAGCCCGCCGAGCAGGCCAAGGACGGCGCCGGCCCAGATGGAGTTCTGGACCAGGACCAGGAGTTCGCCGTAGTTCTCGAAGCTGAAGATTGCTGCAATGATGCTGTCCGCATCCATCAGGCAACCTCCCCCGCCGTCGCGTGGACATCGGCGTGGTGGTGCGTGGTTGCGTCGGGCAGGCCGACGACGACGATGCGCCCGTTCGCGTGGATGACTTCCACGTGGCTGCCGTAAAGCTCGGAGAGGACCTCCGTGGTCATGACTTCCTCCGGTGTTCCCACCCGGAACCGGCCGCCGGCCAGGTAGAGCACCCTGTCCACGTAATCGATGATGGGGTTGATTTCGTGCGTGACAAACACCACGGCGCTGTTCTGGTCATGGCACTGCTTGTTGATCAGGGCGCTGACGGCCTGCTGGTGGTGCAGGTCCAGGGACAGCAGGGGCTCGTCGCAGAGCAGGACCTGGGGGTCGGTGGCCAGCGCCTGCGCCACGCGGAGCCGTTGCTGCTCGCCGCCGGAGAGCTGCCCCACCGGAACCTTGGCATAGTCGGTGGCCCCCACAAGTTCGAGGAGTTCATCGATCCTGCGGTTGACCCTGCGATGTGCCCAGCCGCAGGCCCCAGCGGTGCCCGTCCACGCCAAGCCCCACCAGGTCCCTGGCCCGCATGGGTGTGTCCGGGGCGAACGATTTCTGCTGCGGGATGTAGCCGATGAGGCTGCTCCCCGTTCCACCGGCCGGTCCCCCAGGGTGGCGCTGCCGGAGCGCAGGTCCTGCAGGCCCAGCAGTACTTTAAGGAAGCTGGTCTTGCCGCTGCCGTTGGGGCCCAGGACGGCGAAGAACTCGCCGGGCCGAATGTCCAGGTCGAGATCCTCCCAGAGCGTCCGTTTGCCGAACTGCAGGGACGCCCCGCGGAGGCTCACCACCGGTTTCAACTATTTTTCTCCAAAACTTTGCTGACGTTGTCCACATTGTCCGTCATCCACTGCAGGTACGTCTTGCCTTCGGGCAGGGTTTCGCTGAAATCAATCACGGGAACCCCGGCTGCTTCGGCCGCTTTCTTCAGCGCCTCCGTCTGCGGTCCCTCCGTCTGTTCGTTGTAGGCCAGGAACCTGATATCCGGTGAACCTGCCAGATCCGTGGCCGCCTTCAAGACCGCAGGCGGCACGTCCGAGCCTTCCTCGATCGCGGCGGTGTAGTCCGCCGGCGTCCGGTTCTCCAGCCCGGCAGCTTCGAGCAGATAGACGGGAACAGGTTCGGTCACAGCTACCGGTGATCCAGCACCCTTGGCCTTCAAGGCGGCGAGCTTGGCGCTCAGGCCATCCACCCCTGCTTTGAAGGAGGCGGCGTTGGAGGTGAACCGGGCTGCAGATCCGGGTTCCAGTTCGCCCAGCTTGGCCGCCAGCGAGTCGGCCAGCTTGACCATGGCGTCCAGGCTGTACCAGGCGTGCTCGTTGAATTCGCCGTGCTGGTGGTCGTGACCCGATTCGTCGTGTGCCGCGGCCGATTCGCTGGGCTCTTCCTCCGGGCGCCAGGCCCGCCACTTCCACGGCAGTCAGGATGTTGCCATGCGGGATATTGCTGTCATCGGCCATCTTGTGGAGGAATTCGTCATAGCCGCCGCCGTTCTCGATGACTACTTCTGCTTTGGAGACGGCCAGCCTGTCCTGGGCTGTGGCCTCATAGGAATGCGGGTCCTGGCTGGTCTTGGTGATGATGGAGGTGACGTTGACCTGATCGCCGCCGATCAACTCTGCGATGTCGCCGTAGACGTTGGTGGAGGCCACAACTTCGATGGCACCCGACGACGTTTCCGTCCCGGACTGGACCGGCCCGCCGCCTGGGCTGCACGCGGTCAGCAGGAGGCTGACGCCTGCGAGGGCCGCAAGGGACGTTCGGATGGCAGCGGGGTGGCGCACGGAAACCTCAGATCAGGACGGGACGGACTTTTCGACTCCACAGAGTCTACTCCTAAATGGGAATGATTCCTATTTAGAAAAGCCGGGCCGGGGACTTTCGTTCCGGCCCGGCTTCCGTATCCCGCGGTGGCTAGTCACCGTTGGGCTGGCCGAGCCGCCTGATGCCGGTGGCCTGCGTGGCGTCCCGGATCTCGCCGACGAGCTGCTCGATCACGTCCTCGAGGAACAGGACTCCATGGGTCTGTCCGTCCGCGCCGATGACGCGGGCCAGGTGTGAACCCGTGCGCTGCATGACCGACATGGCCGTTTCAACCTCGTCGCCCAGGGCCAGGTTGGCCAGCGAGCGGATCCTGCTCTCGGCGATGGGGTGCTGGTAGTCGCCGTCCGGAATGGAGAGCACGTCCTTCACGTGAAGATAGCCGGAGAGTATGCCGTCCTCGTCCACCATCGGGAACCGCGAGAACCCCGTCCGGCTGACGGCCTTTTCGAACTCCACCGGCGTGGTGGCTTCCTTCAGCATGACCAGCTTCTCCACCGGCACCATGATGTCCGCCGCCGTGTATTCGGAAAACTCCAGGGCTCCGGTGATGAGCCCTGCATCGTCATCCACCAGCCCGTGGCGGGTGGATTCCTGCACGATCGATTGGACCTCTTCGAGCGTGAAGGACGAGTTCACCTCATCCTTGGGCTCGATCCGCATGAGCTTGAGGATGTGGTTGGCGGACCAGTTCAGCGCGAAGATGACCGGGTTCACCAGCCGGGCCACAAACATCAGGGGCGGGGCGAGCAGCAAGGCGGCCTTGTCCGCCACAGACACCGAGATGTTCTTTGGCACCATCTCACCGAACGTCACGTGGAGGAATGTCACCACCATCAGGGCGATGGCAAACGCCACCACGTCGGCGATCTCCATGGGCAGCCCCACGGCCTCCAGCGGAGCAGCCATCAGATGGTGGATGGCCGGCTCGGCCACCTGCAGGATCAGCAGCGAACACACGGTGATGCCCAACTGCGCACAGGCCAGCATCAGCGACACATTTTCCATGGCCCGCAGCGTGGTCTGCGCCCGCTTGGAACCGGCGTCGGCGAGGGGTTCGATCTGGCTGCGCCTCGCAGACATCACCGCAAACTCGGCGCCGACAAAAAACGCGTTGCCCAGCAGGAGGACAATCAGCCAGGCTATGCCTGCCCAGTCACTCATGGCGTGCCCCTGTCATCCGCAGCGGGCTCAGGCTCAGGGGTAACGGGGTGGAAGCAGATCCGCTCGATCCTTCGGCCATCCATACGGGTCACGCTCAGCATGCCGCCACCCACCGGGACGGTGTCCCCGACGGCGGCAATGCGGCCCAGTTCACTCATGACGTATCCGCCAACAGTCTCGTAGGCAGCCTCATCCGGGACGGTGAGCCCCGGAATCTGCTCGGAGAGTTCATCGGGCCGCAGCAGTCCCGGGAAGTACCAGTCCCCGGAGGCACTCTGCAGCAGTCCCGGACGGACCTTGTCGTGCTCGTCGGACACTTCGCCCACGATTTCCTCCACGAGGTCCTCGAGCGTGGCGATGCCGGCGGTTCCGCCGTATTCATCGAGTACGACGGCGAGTTGCAGGTTTCCTTCCCGCAGCTCGGCCAGGAGCGCATCCAGGTGGATGGTTTCGGGCACCCGGAGCACGTCCGTCATGATGGCACCGGCCTCCAGGTTGGCGCGCCGGTCCGAGGGAACGGCCACTGCCTTCTTGACGTGGACCAGTCCCTTGATGTCGTCGGCGGAGTCCCCGATGACCGGGAACCGGGAGTACCCGGTGCGCCGGGCGGCGTCCAGGATGTCCGAGACCGGCTGGTCGGCGTCGATGGTTTCCACCCTGATGCGGGGTGTCATGACGTCGGCGGCGGTCCGGGCCGAGAAATTCAGGGTCCGCGCCACGAAGTTCGCGGTCCCGGCGTCGAGCGTTCCCATGGCGGCGGAGCGCCGCACCAGGGAGGCCAGCTCGGCAGGCGTGCGGGCGCCCGAGATCTCTTCCTTGGCCTCCAGTCCGAAGACGTTCAGTACCTTGTTGGAGAAGCCGTTAAGCAGGACGATGGCGGGCTTGAAGATGGCGGTAAATATCAGCTGCGGCCGCGCCAGCGCCTTGCCCACCTGGAAGGACAGCGCGATGGCCATGTTTTTCGGCACAAGTTCGCCGAGCAGCATGGACAGCAGGGTGGCCAGCACCATGGCAATGACCAGAGAGACTGATGCCGCGGCGACGTCGGGAATTCCGACGGCGGCCAGCGGGCCTTCGAGAAGGCGTCCCACGGAGGGTTCCATCACGTAGCCCGTCAGGAGCGTGGTGAGGGTGATGCCGAGCTGGCAGCTGGAAAGCTGGGTTGAGAGGGATTTCAGGCACTTGAGCAGCGGCACGGCGCCCGTGTCACCGTTGTCGATGGCATTCTGGACCGTGGCCTGGTCAAGGGCAATCAGGGAAAATTCGACGGCGACAAAAAAGCCAGTGCCGGCGATCAGCAGGAGGCCTGCTGCGAGGAGCAACCACTCCATTCAGCATCCCGCCTGAAGGTCGGGGATGGCGGTGTGGGTCCGGGGGAAACTGCCCGGCGGAGGATGGTCGGCCGAAGCCGACGCTGTTTCCATAAGGGCTCCGCCGGAGTGAACCGAGGGAGAGTGATGGGCGCGTGTTCGGGGTTTGCCGGCTCTGCGGGTGGACTGCGCGAAACTGTTGTTTATGTTCCGCTGACAGCCCCCAGGCCGGCACCTAGATTTACTGTCCATAAGAAGGTCAGTCTACAGGAGCGGATTGCGCCTTCCGTGTGGGCCGTGGGCGGCCTGTGTCTGCCATATTTCGTGATCTCTGCGTCATTCCATGATTTGGGTCACCGTTATTGGCAGTTAACACAGAATGCTCATTAGACTGGCAAAGGTCCGGGTTCAGGACGCAGAGACTGGTTCGATTGTTGTGCTAAGGCACCTTGGCGGCCAGAGAAAACCAAACTCATGGAAGAGGCGTAATTCAAGTGCCAGAGCAGCCTAGCCACCGTCTACCAGAGGAATTTGGCGGAAACGAGTGGCTCGTGGACGAACTGTACGAGCAGTACCAAAAGGACAAGAACACTGTGGACACCAAGTGGTGGCCCCTGTTCGAATCCTTCGACTCGGGCAGCGAATCGTCTTCCAACGGGAGCACGGCAGCCGCCGCAGCCAACCCCGCCACACGTGAAATGCCTGCCGTAGCTCCGTCTGCGGCGCCTGCAGCACCTGCCCCGGCACCGTCGCCGGCCGCACAGCCCGCAGCACCCGCCGCCGCCCCGGCAGCGGCCAAGAAAGCCCCCGCAACGGTCGCCCGCGATGGCGCGAAGAAGGCCGAGCCCGGTAGCAGCGCACAGCCCATTCCCGCGCAGCTGCCCAAGAACGTCAAGGCACCCACGGCACCCGAAGAAGACGTCGTTTCCGTCCTCCGCGGACCGGCCAAGGCCATTGCCACCAACATGGTCACCAGCCTCGAGGTCCCCACGGCCACGAGTGTCCGCGCCATCCCGGCCAAGCTGCTGATCGACAACCGCGTTGTCATCAACTCCAACCTGGCCCGCGCCCGCGGCGGCAAGGTCTCCTTCACGCACCTGATTGGCTACGCCGTCATCCGGGCGCTCGCCCAGTTCCCGTCCATGAACGTCTACTACGACGAAGTGGATGGCAAGCCTGTCGCCGTCCAGCCGGCCCACGTCAACTTCGGCATCGCCATTGACATGCCCAAGCCGGACGGAACGCGCCTGCTGATGGTGCCGAACATCAAGAAGGCGGAGACCCTCAACTTCTCCGAGTTCTGGCACACCTACGAGGACCTGATCAAGCGTGCCCGCAACGGCAAGCTGACCGCTGATGACCACTCGGGCACCACCGTTTCCCTGACCAACCCCGGCGGCATCGGCACCGTCCACTCCGTGCCGCGCCTTTCCAAGGGCCAGGCCGCCATCATCGGCGTCGGCGCACTGGACTACCCGGCCGAGTTCCAGGGCGCCAGCGAAAAGATCATCGCGCACAACGCCATCAGCAAGGTCCTCACGCTGACCTCCACCTATGACCACCGCGTCATCCAGGGTGCCGGCAGCGGCGAGTTCCTGAAGCTGGTGCACCAGCTGCTCCTCGGTGCCCAGAACTTCTACGACGAAATCTTCGAGTCGCTGCGCATCCCGTACGAGCCCGTTCGCTGGAGCCCCGACCTGCAGGTGGACCCCGCCGACCAGATCAACAAGGTTGCCCGGATCCAGCAGCTGATCCACTCCTACCGCGTGCGCGGCCACCTGATGGCGGACACCGATCCCCTGGAGTACGTCCAGCGCAAGCACCCGGACCTCGACGTCCTGACCTACGGGCTGACGCTCTGGGACCTGGACCGCGAGTGGCCCACCGGCGGCTTCGGCGGCGCACCCATGCTCAAGTTCCGCGACATCCTCGGCGTGCTCCGCGACGCGTACTGCCGCACCACGGGCATCGAGTACATGCACATCCAGGAGCCGGAAGAGCGCAAGTGGTTCCAGGACCAGCTGGAGCACGAGTACTCGAAGCCCAGCCGCGAAGAGCAGCTGCGCATCGTGTCCAGGCTCAACGCGGCAGAAGCGTTCGAAACCTTCCTGCAGACCAAGTTCGTCGGCCAGAAGCGCTTCTCCCTCGAAGGCGGCGAATCCCTGATTCCGCTGCTGGACGCCATCATCTCCGATGCTGCTGACGATGGCCTGGACGAGGTTGCGATCGGCATGGCCCACCGCGGCCGCCTGAACGTGCTGACCAACATCGCCGGCAAGACGTACGCCCAGGTGTTCCGCGAATTCGAAGGCACCCAGGATCCCCGCTCCGTGCAGGGTTCCGGCGACGTGAAGTACCACCTCGGTACCGAAGGCACGTTCACCTCGGAGAACGGCAACGAGACCAAGGTTTACCTGGCCGCCAACCCGTCCCACCTCGAGGCGGTGGACTCCGTGCTCGAGGGCATCGTCCGCGCCAAGCAGGACCGCCTGGACCAGGGCACGGCCTTCCCGGTCCTGCCCATCATGGTCCACGGCGACGCTGCTTTCGCAGGCCAGGGCGTGGTTGCCGAAACGCTGAACCTTTCCCAGCTGCGCGGCTACCGCACCGGCGGCACCATCCACGTTGTGGTCAACAACCAGGTGGGCTTCACCACTGCCCCGTCGTCATCGCGCTCGTCCACGTACTCCACGGACGTCGCCAAGATGATCCAGGCACCGGTGTTCCACGTGAACGGTGACGATCCCGAGGCCGTGGTCCGCATTGGCCAGCTCGCCTACGAGTTCCGCCAGCGCTTCCACAAGGACGTTGTGATCGACATGGTGTGCTACCGCCGCCGTGGCCACAACGAGGGTGACGACCCCTCGATGACCCAGCCCATGATGTACAACCTGATCGAAGCCAAGCGCTCCGTCCGCAAGCTGTACACCGAGGCCCTTATCGGCCGCGGCGACATCACCGAGGAAGAAGCAGAGCAGCTGCTCCGCGACTACCAGGAGCGCCTGGAGCGGGTCTTCGCCGAAACGCACGCAGCCCAGACGTCACCCATCCCGATCATCACCGCGGATTCCGCCGCCGTCTCGGACATTGAGCGGCCCATCGCCCAGCAGGCCGACGTCGGCACGAACGCCCCGGCAACCACGGCCATCTCGGCGGAAACGCTGGCACGGATCGGCCAGGCCCACATCGAAATCCCCGAGGGCTTCACTGTTCACGGCAAGCTCAAGCAGCTGCTCGAGAAGCGCGAGCAGATGTCGCGCGAAGGCGGCATCGACTGGGGCTTCGGCGAGATCGCTGCCTTCGGCTCGCTGATCATGGAAGGCGTCCCCGTCCGGCTCGCCGGCCAGGACTCGCGCCGCGGCACGTTTGTGCAGCGCCACGCCGTGTTCCACGACCGCGCCAACGGCAACGAATGGCTGCCCCTGGGCAACCTCTCGGACGACCAGGCCAAGCTGTGGATCTACGACTCCCTGCTGTCCGAATACGCCGCCATGGGCTTCGAATACGGCTACTCGGTGGAACGCCCGGATGCCCTGGTGCTGTGGGAAGCGCAGTTCGGTGACTTCGTCAACGGCGCGCAGACCATCATCGATGAGTTCATCTCCTCGGCCGAACAGAAGTGGGGCCAGCGCTCCTCCCTGGTCCTGATGCTGCCGCACGGCTACGAAGGCCAGGGCCCGGACCACTCCTCGGCCCGGATCGAACGCTTCCTGCTGATGTGCGCCGAAGAGAACATGATCGTGGCCAACCCCACCACGGCGGCATCGCACTTCCACCTGCTGCGCCGCCAGGCGTACAGCCGTCCGCGCAAGCCGCTGATCATCTTCACGCCGAAGCAGCTGCTGCGCCTCAAGGCCGCCGCCTCGTCCGTGGAGGACTTCACCAACGGCTGCCTTCCGCCCCGTCATCGGTGACCATGAGCAGCTGGCGGCAAACGCCGTCGAACGCGTCCTGCTGGTTTCCGGCCGTCTCTACTACGACCTTCTGTCCACCCGGCAGAAGACCGATGACAAGACCACCGCGATTGTCCGCGTGGAGCAGCTGTACCCGCTGCCGCACGAGGAAATCGCTGCGGAACTGGCCAAGTACCCGAACGCCGAGGTTGTCTGGGCACAGGACGAGCCCGCCAACCAGGGACCGTGGCCGTTTATGGGCCTGCACCTCCCCGAGGCGCTGGACCGGCGCGTCCGGCTCGTGTCGCGTCCCGCCTCGGCCTCAACGGCTGCCGGCTCCATGAAGCGGCACGCCGCCGAGCAGGACACGCTCCTGAAGCAGGCATTTGCACGGAAGTAGTACCAGTGGCTGCCCGGCCGGACGTCGAAATACCAGACTCCGGCCGGGCAGTTCTGTTTAATGGGATGAACCATAGCCACGCCGGTTGGCAACAGCCGGCACGGACGTTAAGAGGGACTTGTGGAAGACAGGAAGCTGCGGCTCGCAGCTGTTGGAGATGAACTGCTGGCCGGGCTGGGCGATCCCAGGGCGCTCGGCTGGCTGGGCCGCGTGCTGGCCCGCACTCCGCAGGACGGCCTGGCCATGGAAAGCTACGCCCTCCCCTGTCCCCAGGAAGGCACGGAGGGCCTCGCCGCCCGCTGGCTGGAGGAAGCCGGGCGCCGCTTCGGTGACAACCACGAGAACCGCCTGGTGATCGGCCTCTCGGGCCGCGACATCGAATTCGGCCTCTCCACGGCCCGCAGCCGCCTGAACCTGGCCAACATCCTCGATACCGCGTCACAGAACCGGATCGAAGTCTTTGTGGTGGGGCCGCCCCCCACGCTGGATCCTGCCCAGAACCGCCGCCTTGCCGAGCTGAACACGGCCTTCGCGGACGTCACCACCCGGCGTAAGCACCTGTATGTGGACACGTTCTCCCCGCTCCTGAACCACGAACAGTGGCGGCAGGACCTCGCCGCGAACAGCGGCACTCCCGGGCAGGCCGGGTATGGGCTGATGGCCTGGCTGGTCCTGCACCGCGGCTGGTTCCAGTGGCTGAAGATGGACGCCCCCGAGTAACCCCGGACGCTCTCTCACTTAATGTGGGTTTTCGGCCAGCCCTCTCTCACTTAACGTGGGTTTTCGGCCAACCCTCTCGCACCCACGCCCCCATCTGGCCGTATCGCGATATATCTTGACCTGCCTCCTGCCGCGTTGTATCTTGAGGTAGTCAGTCACGATATATCGCGGCCTTGGAGGATTCATGTCAGAGAACAACTGGACCGTCACCGGCCCGCAGGTCATCGACGTCGATAACGTTAAGTCCCTGAAGCTCGGCATGGTCCGCGGGAGGTTCGACGTCGTCACGCACGACGACTCCTTTGCCCGCGTGGAAATCAACGAGGTCCAGGGCGATCCTGTGGCCGTCTCCCTGACCGAAGGCAGGCTTGAGGTCCGCCACCAGCTCCACGGCCCGCAGGGCTGGTTCAAGAACCTGATGGGCACGGTCAACCACAACAGCAACAATTCGGCAGTCATCAGCATCGCCGTACCCGCCGGCGTCGAGGTGGAGGCCGGCACGGTCAGCGGTGACGGCCTGGTCTCCGGCATCAGCGGGCACACCCGGCTCAACACTGTCTCGGGTTCCGTCATGGCAGACGGTACGTCCGGCGAACTGCACGTCAACACTGTGAGCGGCGAAGTCATCGCACGGAACCACGACGGCGTCCTGACCGCCAAGAGCGTGTCCGGCGAGGTCACGGCGTCCGGCCGTTTCAGCAACATCCGGGCCAACACCGTCAGCGGTGACATGAGTTTCGACCTGCTCAGCTTCACGAATGACTTCGGCGCCAATTCCGTCTCGGGCGACGTCACCATCCGGCTGCCCCACGACGTCGGCGTGGACATCGTGGCGAAGTCTGCCAGCGGCGTTGTGGTGATCGATGACCATCAGTACTCCCAGCCCGGCGGCAAGGTGGAAACCATTGCCGGCCCTGACGGCAAGCTCATGCTGGTCCGTACCAACTCGGTGTCCGGCAAGACGTCCATCTTCCACGGCCAGCCGGCCCGGAACGAGGAAACACAAAAGCCGGAAGCTGGGCACTAATGCCCCCGGTGTTCGCCCATGGTGCGCTTCGGCTGTACCTCCTTGCCCTGCTGGAGTCCGGGCCCAAGCACGGCTATGAACTGATCAAGGCACTCAGCGAGCGGTTCGGCGGCACCTACTCCCCCAGCGCAGGAACCATCTATCCGCGCCTGGGGAAGCTGGAGGAGGAAGGGCTCGTGGCCACCGAGTCAGCGGGCCGCCGCACCAACTACCGCATCACTGAGGCCGGGCTCGCGGAACTGAACAAGCGCCGGGACGAACTCGCCGGCGTCGAGAATGACATTTCCGCCTCGGTCCGACGGCTGGCGGACAACCTGCGCGCGGACATCCGCGCCAATATGCGTGGGCTGCGTGCCGATCTGGCCGCCACCGCCGAAGCGGCCCGATCCACGGCCCGCGCCGCCGACTTCAGGAAGGTTGGCACCCGGCAGCCCTCCGAGGGGGTCCGCGAACTCAAGGAAGCCGAGATGCTGCTCCAGGCGTTCCGGGACGATCTCCGCGTGGAACTTCGCCTGCAAGCCAGCCGGCACCCGCTCAGCCCCGTCACCCTGGAAACCGTCAGGACCGTGCTGGACCAGGCGCGCATCTCCATCCGCAACTCGCTGCCGGGCTAAGCCGCAGGTCGCCGTTGTTTACGGGAGGCGTTTCGCGTTTCGCGGCGTGTCCCATGGTGTGGGAGACTTGAGGGCAGCTCTTTTGAGTAACAACATTTAAGGAGGCCAGCTATGAGCAAGCGTGCACGTAAACGTCGTGACCGTAAGCGTGGCGGCGCGAACCACGGGAAGCGCCCCAACGCCTAAGCAAATGCTTGGAGTATCGGTTTAAGCGAAGGACCCCGGAAGCCACTCGGCTTCCGGGGTCCTTCGTCTATGCCTGCAATGAGGTTTCAGGCCGCCACACCGGGCGGATGTCCGCCCAGGTCAGGCGTCCACCGGCCGGATGGAGTGGATCCGGTCCAGGATCGCGTTCTTCAGGTTGGCCGGCGCGGCCTCGGTGCAGGACCGCTTGACCAGGTTGCGGATGACGCACTCCAGGTCATACTCTTCGGTGCATTCAGGACAGTCGTCAAGGTGGTGCTTGATTTCCGTGATGTCCTCGCGGGTCAGTGCTCCGTCGAGATACTCGTAGATCCGTTGCATCCGGGCGTCATCGCAGTCGCCCAATCCCTGGCAGTCGTTCATTTCCTGTTCTCCTGTTTTGTGGTCGCGGCCGTGTCCTGTGATTCGACGGCGCCTTTGAATCCTCGTTCGGCGGCATAGTCCGCCAGCAGGTCCCGCAACATTTTCCGGCCGCGGTGAAGCCGGGACATCACGGTACCGATGGGCGTGTTCATGATGTCCGAAATTTCCTTGTACGCGAAGCCCTCGACGTCGGCAAAATACACGGCCAGCCGGAATTCCTCCGGAATGGCTTGCAGCGCCCGTTTGACGTCCGAATCGGGCAAGTGGTCCAGCGCCTCCGCCTCGGCGGACCGCAGGCCGCGGGAAGTGTGCGACTCCGCCCTGGCCAACTGCCAGTCCTCGATGGTGTCCGAGTTGGACTGCAGCGGCTCGCGCTGCCGCTTGCGGTAAAGATTGATGTACGTGTTGGTCAGGATCCGGTAGAGCCACGCCTTGAGGTTGGTGCCGGGCTTGTACTGGTGGAACGCGGAAAACGCCTTGGTATAGGCCTCCTGCACCAGGTCCTCCGCGTCTGCGGGGTTCCTGGCCATGCGCATGGCAGCTGAGTACAGCTGGTCCACGTACTGCATGGCATCGCGCTCGAAGCGGACGCGGCGTTCTTCGGCCGACTCAGTGGTGAGGTCCACGGCCTGCTCCGACGCACCAGGTTCGGTCACTGCCGCTCCTGCCGCATCAGCTTCGGACGCTGCCTCGTCAGGCCCGGGCGCAACCGCATCAGGCTGCGCGCCGCCGCCGGTTTTGTCGTTGCGTCGCGAGGCCTCATACATGGCCTCAACGGCCGGATCCACGGTACTCATTGGGCCCAAGTCTACTGTGACAGCTTTGGCACGTGGCGTCCCGTACTCCGGAGGATCGGATTCCAGAGCCTGCAATGCTACGGGGCCGGACGTCTCCAGTCCGTCCTTCAGTAACCTCAAGGGCAACTCCACTCTCTTTTAAGGCAAACACGGGTCAGGCCAGCTCGTCCCACGCAAATATTTGGCCGGCTGCACCTGCGGCCGACCCGTGTTCGACGGACCCGCAATTCATAACCTTCGGCGGCAGGCAAATATTCCTCAAAAGTGCAAGACTAGAACGGACTTCGCCGCATTCGACGCGGTTCGTCCACCCAGGAGGAAACCCATGTCCTTTGTCCGCACTCTCGCCCGCCCGATGCTGGCTTCCAGTTTCGTTATCGCCGGGCTGGATAAGCTCAAGAACGCAGACGACACCGCCACGCAGCTCTCACCGCTCCTGCAGAAGGCCGCCGCGTCGTTGCCGTTCCAGGCTGACGAAAAAATGCTGGCGCGGGTGATCGGCGGAACCCAGGTGGGTGCCGGCTTGCTTTTTGGCCTGGGCAAGTTCAGCCGCCTCTCGGCAACGTTGCTCACCGTCATCTCGCTCCTGAACACCTTTGTGGAATGGCGCAGCGCTGACATCAGCACCAAGGAAGGCCGCGAAGCCCGCCGGAACCAGCTCCTCAAGAACGTTTCCCTGAGCGGCGGCGCCCTGCTGGCCTCGGTGGACACCGCCGGCAAGCCCGGCCTCGCCTGGCGTGCCGAGCACCTCGCAGCCGACGCCCGAAAGACTGCTGCCGGCGCAAAAAAGACCACAGGCAAGCAGTTCCACAAGGCGGACAAGGCCGTGCGCCGCGCCGTGGAACACGCAACGGGGGCGTAAGGACGGATGACCGGTTCCACCCCGCCTGCAGCCACCGACTCAACCAGCACCGTCCCGCATTGGCCCGCTCCGTTTGCGGACCGGCCCATCAATGCCACCGTCACGGTGCCAGGCTCAAAGTCCCTGACCAACAGGTTCCTTGTCCTGGCCGCACTGGCTGACGGCCCGTCCCGGCTGCGTGCGCCCCTGCATTCGCGCGACTCTGCCCTGATGATTGAGGCTCTCCGCCAGTTGGGCGCCACCATTACGGAGGTGCCGGGCGACGGCGCATTCGGGCCGGACCTTGAGGTCACCCCCCTGAGCCCGGAGGCGCCGTCGCGGACGCACATCGATTGCGGCCTCGCCGGGACGGTGATGCGTTTTGTGCCGCCGCTGGCGGCGCTGCGGAAGGGTGCCAGCGTTTTCGACGGCGATCCCCACGCCCGGAAACGCCCCATGGGCACCATCATTGAGGCCCTGAAGGCACTCGGGGTGGCCCTGACAGCGGACGACGGCGGGACCCCCTCCGCGCTTCCGTTCACCGTTGAAGGCACCGGGGAAGTCCGCGGCGGCCACCTGGTGATCGATGCCAGCTCGTCGTCGCAGTTTGTATCGGCACTCCTGCTGGTGGGCGCACGGTTCACCGACGGTCTCCACCTCGAGCATGTGGGCAAACCGGTGCCGAGCCTTGACCACATCAACATGACAGTGGCGGTGCTCCGCGGCGTCGGGGTATCGGTGGACGATTCCGTGCCCAACCACTGGGTGGTGGCACCCGGTCCCATCCGCGCCTTTGACCAGCGCATCGAACAGGACCTGTCCAATGCTGGGCCCGTTCCTCGCCGCGGCCCTGGCCACCGGCGGGACGGTGCGGATCCCGAACTGGCCCGCCGGCACCACCCAGGTTGGAGATCTTTGGCGCAGCATCCTGGCGGAAATGGGCGCAGAGGTCAGCCTGGCTGATGGCGTCCTGACCGTGACGGGCGGGCCCGAAATCAAGGGTGCGGATTTTGACGAAACAAGCGAGCTCGCCCCCACTGTGGCGGCTCTGTGCGCCTTGGCCAACGGACCGTCCCGGCTGACCGGCATCGCCCACCTGCGTGGCCATGAGACTGACAGGCTGGCAGCGCTGGTCACCGAAATCAACCGGCTCGGCGGCGATGCCGAGGAAACCAGCGATGGGCTGGTGATCCGCCCTGCCAAGCTCCGTGCCGGCGTAGTGCACACCTACGCGGACCACCGGATGGCCACTGCCGGAGCCATCCTGGGCCTGGCCGTGCCCGGCATCGAAGTGCAGGACATCGCCACCACGGCCAAGACCATGCCTGAATTCCCGCAAATGTGGGCGGACATGCTGGCTCAGGGCGCCGAGTCCGGCGACGGAACGGAAGGTTCCAGCGGTGGCTCGCAGCACTGATTCCTGGGACGAGTCCGACGTCCGGATCCGACCCAGCAAAAAAGGCTCCCGGCCGCGCACCAAGGACCGCCCCAGCCACGACGACGCTGTCACGGGCCGCATCATCACGGTGGACCGCGGCCGCTACACCGCCGTCGTAGGCGAGGACTCGGGCGATGAGCGGATCATCATCGCCGCACGGGCCCGCGAACTGCGCCGCTCCCCCGTGGTGGCCGGCGACTTCGTCTCCCTCGTAGGGGACGTCTCCGGCGAGCCCGACACGCTGGCCCGACTGGTCCGGATCCAGGACCGCCGCACATTGTTGCGCCGCAGCGCCGATGACACGGATCCCATCGAGCGCGCTGTGGTGGCCAACGCCGATCAGCTGGTGGTGGTGGTGGCCGCCGCAAACCCGGAGCCACGCACCGGATTCATCGACCGCGCCCTGGTGGCAGCGTACGACGCCGGCATTGAGCCGCTGCTGCTCGTCACCAAGGCGGACGTCAAGGATCCCGCGGAACTGTTGTCCAACTATGAGCATCTGGACTTTCCGGTGATCATCAGCCGCACGTCGGATTCCGAGGCCTCAGGTATTGATGCCCGCTCCGACGACGGCCTCTCGGCCCGCCTGGACAGTGATGCGGTTTCGCAGCTCCGCGCGCACCTCGAGGGCAAGGTTTCGGTGATGTTGGGTCATTCCGGCGTGGGCAAGTCCACCATGGTCAATGCGCTCACCGGGGCCGAACGGGCTACCGGTGGCGTGAACGCGGTGACCGGCCGCGGCCGCCACACGTCGTCGTCGGCCCTCGCCCTGAAGCTGACGGGAGCTCCCGCCGGAAGCTGGATCATCGACACCCCTGGCATCCGCTCCTTCGGCCTCGCCCATGTGGACCCGGACCGGATCCTGAGGTCCTTCCCGGACCTGGAGCCCGGCACGGATGCCTGCGAGCGTGGCTGCAAGCACAACACCGCGGCCGTCAACTGCGGAGTGGATGCCTGGGTTGCTGCCGGCCACGCGGGCCCCACCGGCCCGGCCCGGCTCGCGTCCCTGCGGCGGCTGCTGGGCACTGATCCCCGCCTCGTGGGCCAGGAAACCAAGGAACTGGGCAGCATCAGCTAGTTCCCGGAAGCTGACGTCCCCGCCCGGGCGGCCGTTAGACGGTAGTTTGGAAGCATGATCCAACCCGCTTCGAGCTACAACGATGACCTGCGCCTGGCCCATGTGCTGGCCGATTCCGTGGATGACCAGACCATGAGCCGCTTCAAGGCGCTGGACCTGCACATCGAGACCAAGCCAGACCTGACGCCTGTCACTGATGCGGACAAGTCGGCCGAGGAAGCCATCCGCGGCCAGCTGTCCCGCTCGCGTCCCCGGGACGCCGTGCTCGGTGAGGAATTCGGCAGCTCTGGCCACGGCTCCCGCCGCTGGATCATCGATCCGATCGACGGCACCAAGAACTTTGTCCGCGGCGTCCCCGTCTGGGCCACCCTGATCGCCCTCGTGGACGAGGGCGAACCCGTGGTGGGCGTCGTCAGCGCACCTGCGCTGGGCAAGCGCTGGTGGGCTGCAAAGGGTGCCGGCGCCTACATGGGCAGGTCCCTCGCCGCAGCAACCAGGCTCCGCGTCTCGAATGTGTCCAACCTTGCGGACGCTTCGCTGTCCTATTCAAGCCTGGGCGGCTGGAAGGAACGCGGCAACCTGGATGAGTTCCTTGGCCTGACCGAGGACGTCTGGCGTACGCGCGCGTACGGTGACTTCTGGTCCTACTGCATGGTGGCTGAAGGCTCCGTCGACATCGCCTGCGAGCCTGAGTTGAACCTGTACGACATGGCAGCACTGGTCCCCATCGTGGTGGAGGCCGGCGGCCGTTTCACCTCGCTGGAAGGACAGGATGGCCCGTTCGGCGGCAACGCGCTGGCCACCAACTCGATCCTGCACTCCGAAGTCCTCAAGCGGCTGAACCCTGGCTTGGACGATCTGCTTTAGATCACGTTGCCGAATTATCGACGGCGGGCGCCTCCTGATGGGGGCGCCCGCCGTCGTATCTTCGGCAAATACGCTGATGCCGAAATGCGCGTAACAAAGTCCTTAACATTCGGCCGGGCTTTTCCGCGGCGGGGGCGATGTCCTACGCTCTTTAACAGGTCACGAGTGCCAGCGCTAAACCCCGGTTTGCTGGCCGGCAACCCTCCATTCGCGGTGGGGTGCCCCGGGTGACGACCAGGCCGGTCCGGAACGGACCCGGCAAGCGCGGATTCCCGGGACCGGGAGTCCTTTTCAAGTGAGGTCTCCGTGACAACTGCCACCGTCTCCCCCGCCGTCCAGAACACCGCCAGCACAGCCCTCTCCAGCGAACTCGCTGCCATTGCGGGGCGCCCCCTGTCCGCCGTCACCGGCGCGGAAATCCAGGCTCCACTGATTCAGGGCGGGCACGTCCGGTACGCCAACCTTGACTACGGCGCGTCCGCCCCGGCTCTCTCCGTGGTCTCGGCCTACCTCAACGAAATCCTGCCGTACTACGCCAGTGTCCACCGCGGTGCCGGCTACGCGTCGCAGATCAGCACGTCCGTGTACGAAAACGCCCGCGAAATCGTCCGGGACTTCGTGGGCGGCCGCGCCGGCGACTCTGTCATCTTCACCCGCAACACCACCGACTCGCTGAATCTGCTCGCGGGCTGCCTGCCGCAGACGGATGGCCGCCCCGCCGGCGACGTCCTTTACCTGGACATCGAGCACCACGCGAACCTCCTGCCGTGGCAGGGCGTCCCGCATCGGAGCGTCGTGGCCGCCCCCACCATCGCGGCGACCATCGAGGCACTCCGCGCCGAACTTCAGCAGGGCCAGGTCAGCCTGCTCGCGGTCACCGGCGCCTCCAACGTAACCGGCGAGATCCTTCCAATCCGGGCCCTGGCTGCGCTGGCCCATGATTACGGTGCCCGCATCGTGGTGGACGCCGCCCAACTCGCCCCGCACCGACGTATCAACATCAGCGCGGACGACGTCGACTACCTCGCCTTCTCCGGCCACAAGATCTACGCGCCGTTCGGCGCCGGAGTCCTGGTGGGGCGCACCGACTGGCTCGACGCCGGCACCCCGCACCTGGCAGGCGGCGGCGCCGTGCGCGAGGCAAGGCTCGACGGCGTCAGCTGGGCCACCGGCCCGGCCCGCCACGAGGGGGGCTCACCCAACGTCCTTGGTGCGGCCACACTGGCCCGCGCCACCGAGGTCATCGCATCACTGGACCAGGACCGCTGGCACGCCCACGAGTCGGCCATCAGGTCCTACCTGGTGGAAGGGCTGCAGAACATCGACGGCGTTACCGTGCACCAGATCTTCTCGGACACCGACCCCGGCACCGGCACCATCGGTGTGGTGAACTTCTCGGTGGCCGGTTACGACGCCGGACTGGTGGCAGCGTATTTGTCGGCCGAACACGGCGTGGGCCTGCGGGACGGCCGCTTCTGCGCGCACCCGCTGCTGAAGCGGCTCGGCCTCCCGTCGGGATCCCTGCGCGCCAGCTTCGGCGTGGGCTCGCGGCTGGAAGATGCCCAGCGGCTCCTTGCCGGCCTCGAACAGCTCCGCCGCACGGGCCTGGGCTGGGACTACGTGGTGGATGCCGGCCGCTGGGTTCCGGCCAACGACACCCGCGTTTACCCGCACTGGGCACCGAACACACCCGGGACCGCCGGTGCGGCTCCCTGCCTCGACGACTGAGCCCTGCCACTGGACTCTGCCACTGACTGACGCTGCCCGGCCATGAGGTAAATTCGAAGAATACCCATGGACATCAGCTGAAGGAGACCGCACGTGGTACGGGGTGGCCCAAAACTTGACCACGGACGCCGCCTGGAACTCGGACAGAGCTTCCAGGACGGCGGCGAACACTACCAGCGCGTACGGCCGGGCTACCCGGGTGATTCCGCGGATTGGCTGGTCCCGGCAGGAGCCATGCGATGCCGTTGATGTGGGTGCCGGCACCGGCAAGTTCGCCGCACTGCTCCTGGAACGCGGCCTCGCCGTCTCAGCTGTGGACCCGTCCAGCGACATGCTCGAACAGCTTCGGGCCCACTACCCGGCGGTCGCGGCAACCCAGGGAACAGCCGAAGCCACCGGCCTCGCGGACTCAACGTTCGACGTCGTGAGCGTTGCCCAGGCATGGCACTGGTGCGATCCGCTGCCGGCCAGCACCGAACTGGGCCGGATCCTCCGCCCCGGCGGAACGCTGGGGCTGATCTGGAACCAACTGGACACGTCGGTGCCGTGGGTGCACAGGTTGTCGCGCATTATGCATGCCGGCGACGTCTACAAACCTGGCTTCCGGCCAGTGGTCGGGCCGGAATTCGAGGGCCTTGAGAGCCACCTAACCCGCTGGGAGGACTGCCTCACCGCGGCGGACATCATGGAGCTGACAAAGTCGCGCAGCTACTACCTGCGTGCCGGCGAAGCCACCCGGAGCAAGGTCCTGGCAAACCTCGACTGGTACCTGCACGAGCATCTGGGGCACAACACCGACGACGACATCAGCCTGCCGTACCTGACCCTGACGTGGCGGGCCCGCAAGGCGTGAGCGCCGCGGACCACCGGGTAGGCTTGGAATCGTGAAGACCAGCGCCCCCTCCTCCTCCATCGAGGACTACGTCAAGGTCATCTACGGCTTCACGGAGTGGCAGGACAAACCCATCACGTCCTCGCAGCTGGCGCAGCGCCTCGGCGTGGCCAACTCCTCGGTCTCGGAGATGGTCCGCAAGCTCAAGGATCAGGGCCTGGTGGACCACAAACCGTACAGCGCCATCACGCTCACAGCCTCCGGCATCCGGCTGGCACTGTCCATGGTCCGCCGCCACCGGCTCATTGAGACCTACCTCGTGCAGGAACTCGGCTACCGCTGGGACGAAGTCCATGACGAAGCCGAACTCCTTGAGCATGCGGTCTCGGACACTTTTATTGAGCGCATGGCGGCGAAACTGGGCAACCCACAGCGCGACCCGCACGGGGATCCGATCCCCACGGCGGACGGGGCGGTCCTGATGCCCGAGGCGCACCTGCTTGGTGAACTCGATACCGGGCACACGGGCCGTATCACCCGGATCAGCGACGAGAACCCGGACCTGCTCCGCTACCTTTCAGCCGAGGGAATCGACCTCGACGCCGATGTCCAGGTCATGGGCCGCAAGCCCTTCGGCGGGGCCCTGGTGGTGCGGATCAGCAACGCCGGCAAGACGCAGGACTTCGATCTAGCCGATGAAGTCACGGCTGCGCTCTGGGTCCACAGCGACCACCCCCACGACGGTTGTACCCTGGGCACTGCTGAATGACGGGCTGCAACGACAGCAGAGACGGGCGCTGCTGCGTGACAGGGTCCGGTAGGCCGGACTGGCGCGCCTGGCTTGCCGTGGCTGCTGGCGGGTTCGCGGGCACGGAGCTGCGTTACGGACTGGGGCTCGCCTTCCCGGACGCTGCCGGAGCCGTACCGTGGACCACCCTGGGCATCAACGTTGCCGGAAGTTTCGTCCTGGCTGCCCTCACCACCCTCTGGATCGCCCGGCCGCACACCGCCTTCTGGCTTCGAGCCGGCCTGGGACCGGGGCTGCTGGGTTCCTTCACCACATTCTCAGCAGTGGTTTTTTCGATTGACCATCTGGCGCGGGCCGGCGCACATCCGGTGTGGGTTGCCTACCTGGGGTTGTCGCTGGTGCTGGGTTTGGCCGCTGCGGCCGGTGGGTGGCGAACAGGCCGGCTCATGGCTGACCGGGTGGCTTCGTAATGGGTGCAGTCCTGTGACCGGTGCTGTCCTGGTGGGCGTCTTCGGGGTGGCTGGCGCCCTGCTGCGTTTCGCCGTCGACAGCTGGTTTGCCCACCACCCGTGGCAGCCCCGTCTTGGCAGCCGCCCCAAACGTACCGGTCGCGCCGGCATCACTGGAGGCACCAGCAGCGGCACGCCCCGGCACTGGCCCTGGGCCACGCTGGTAGTTAACGTCACGGGCTGCCTCATTATTGGGCTGTCCATTGGGATCACTGGAAGGCTCGGCATGGCGCCCGAGTGGCAGACCGCCGTCGCGACGGGCCTGGCCGGCGGTCTGACCACCTTCAGTTCCTGGACGACGGCCACGGTCCGGCTTCTGAGCGAGTCGCGGTTCGGTGCGGCCGTCCTCAATGTCGGCGCCAACCTGGCTGCAGGATTTGCCGCCGCGGCTGTGGGCATGGCCCTCGCAGGGTAGGCTGGCCGCTCCCCGGGGCAACGGCGTTCAAACCGGCGGGTTTGGTCCCGTCCCGTATCGTTGACTCTGATGATTAGCAGACGCGACGCGGCAATTGCCCTTGATGTACCGATGGAAATGGCCCAGCGCCATGGCATTCCCAAACGCCTCAGCGAGGCGGAGCTGGGCGATATCCTGGACAACCCGCCGGCCTGGCTGGTCCAGTCCCGGGCCAACCGCACCGGCAAGCGCCCGGTATGGGTGCACCTCGAATGTGCCGTGTGCGGCTACGAGGAGGCGGCGCGGCCCAAAAAATGGTGGCCGGACTTCACCTATGTAGTGTGCGAACACCACTCCCCGGATGAGGTGCCAAGGCCCCGGACGGGCTTCATCAGGAGCGAGTTCGACGGCGTCGGGACCCGCTTTGTGGGCATCGCCGACGTCCCCGCCCCCGACTGATTCCGGGCATTTCATTCGGCGCCGATCAGGCGTATTTTACGAAGTGGGACGCATCCCGTCCCCCGTCGTAAGGAGCACGCCATGCCGGACAAGTCACCACACCAGCAGCTGAACAAAAAGCCCGTTAAAACCATCAAGGAAAAACGCGCGGAGAAAAAGGCGAAGAACCCGATCGAAGGCGCACAGGACCCGGTGGCGCACCTGAAGAAGCGCCGGTAGCAGTTATCCGTCTGCTGCCATTTCTTCCGGCAGGGCCACAAGATCCAGTTCCTTGCCGTCCCTCAGCACCCTGATCGGCAGCGGCTGGCCGATCGCGTCGGCGAACAGCAGCTTCTGCAGGCTTTCGGCGTTGCTGACGGGGCGGCTTCCGGCTGTCAGGATGAAGTCACCCGCCTGCAGACCCGCACGGTCCGCGGGTGATCCTGCGAGCACTTCCACAACCCTCAGCCCGTCCCGTTGTCCGGTCCTGATCACTGCACTGGCGCCGAGCCTGCTGGGAGTGCTGACAACACCGAGGTAGGCCCGCCTGACCCGGCCGTCCTTCAGCAGCGCGGCGATGATCCGCCGTGTTGTGGCGTTGATGGGGACGGCCAGGCCCAGCCCGGCGCCGGCCACGGCGGTGTTGATTCCCACGATCCTTCCGCGCGAATCGGCCAAGGCGCCACCGGAGCTGCCTGAATTGAGGGCGGCATCGGTCTGGATGACGTCCTCGATCACCCGCCGGTTGCTGCCTTGCCAGACGGGAATGGCCCGGCCCAGGCCGCTGACCACACCCGCGGTGACCGAACCCGCCAGTCCGAGGGGATTTCCCACGGCGATGACCAACTGTCCCACGCGCAGGGTCTCGGCGTCGCCGAACTGGGCCGGCGCAACCTTTGGTGCCCTCCCGCGAACCACGGCAAGGTCGGACAACGGATCCACGCCCACCAGTTCAAGATCGGTGCGGCTGCCGTCGGCAAAGGCGGCATGGCCCTGGTGCGTGCCCGCCACCACGTGCGAATTGGTCAGCAGATAGCCGTCTTCGGTAAACAGCACCGCGGAGCCTGCCCCCACGCGGAACCGGCCGTTCCGCCGGTTGCTGGTCATCTCAATGGCTGCGACGTGCGGCGTGACCATCTCAGCCACGCGCATCACTGTTGCAGAATACGAGTCCAGCGCACCGTCGTCGTACTCTTCTGCATGGGGTCTACGGGCCGGTTCCATGGCGCACCTCCTGGCTGCCTTGTTGAGTCCGGCTTCCAGAGTTCAGTGCTGCGCCGGATCCTATTGGGGACAACCGCTGGGTGGCGGCGTGTAGTCCCGGGCCGGCTACGCCGTCGGTGAACAGGAACGTGCGACGGCGGCCGGCCGGGTGCTGCAACGCAGGGGCTTTAACGCCAAAAGACCCGGACACAAGGTCCGGGTCTTTTGGCAATGTCTTGCGACATTCAAAATGTGGAGATGGGGGGAATTGAACCCCCGTCCGATGTCGTGTTGTCAGGGCTTCTCCGGGCGCAGTTTGCGTCGGATTTTCTCGGCCCCAGCCATGCTGCAAACAGCTGGCTGATCCGGGCCCAGTCATCTAAGAGTCCCGTTTGCCCCGATGACGGAGGCAAACAGCAGTGGCTATCTAAATGACGCCAGGATCCGGGGCAATAGCAACCTCGGGCTGACGGACTGTCTTACTGCTTAGGCAGCGAGAGCGAAGTCAGTGCGTTTTGATTCGGCACTTATTGGTTTGCAGACAGCGTTTACGAGATAATTCTGCATCCTCGGCCCGCTTCACCTGTCGCGACTAACATCGTCGAAACCGATCATCCCCGTATTTTGTTATCAAACCGGCTGGGCAGTGCGTGCACTAATCCCTGCCGGACTATTCATCATAACGCATGTCCGGCAGAAATCATTCCAGCCGTCGGCACGCACCCTACCTGCGGTTGCGTTCCCGGATCTCGCGCAGCGCTTCCCGGTTGTCCTGCTGTTCGCGCAGGGTCTGGCGCTTGTCGTATTCGCGCTTACCGCGGGCGACGCCGATCTCCACCTTGGCCCGGCCGTCCACGAAGTACAGCTGCAACGGCACGATGGTGAAGCCGGACTCCCTGACTTTGTGGGAGATCTTGATGAGTTCCTCGCGGTGAAGCAGCAGCTTGCGCCGGCGGCGGGCGGCATGGTTGGTCCAACTGCCCTGGTTGTACTCCGGGATGTGGATGCCCTCCATCCACAACTCGTCGTTGTAGAAGGTGCAGAACCCGTCCACCATGGACGCGTGGCCCTCGCGCAGAGACTTTACTTCGGTGCCCATCAGGGCAATGCCGGCCTCGTAGGTGTCCAGCACGTGGTAGTCATGCCGGGCCTTGCGGTTGGTGGCCACCACTTTACGGCCACTTTCTTTGGGCACGGTGGAACTCCTCAGTTCTTGGATCCTGGTTGGCTCCGGCCGGTCCGGCGCGGAGTCATACCAGTGTACGGCAGGCTAGGTCCGGCGTTACAGCAGCTGCATCGGGTCAACGGCAGCGCCGTTGAGCCAGGTTTCAAAGTGTGCGTGGCAGCCCGTTGAGTTGCCGGTGTTGCCGGAGTAGGCAATGAGCTGACCCTGCGATACCTGCTGGCCGTTGGAGACCACCACACTGCTGTTGTGGTAGACGATCGTTGTCAGGGAGTTGCCCTGGACCACTCCATGGGACAGCTTCACCCGCCAGCCGCCGCCGTCGGCGGAACTCCAGCCTGTGGAGAAGACCTCCCCGGCCGCCGCGGCATAGACGGGGGTGCCGCAGGCGGCCCCAAAGTCGATGCCGGTGTGGACGTAGCCACCCTGGCCGTAGAAATCAATGGTTCCCGGCGGGGTGGAGCGCCAGCCGAAGCCGGAGGTGATGGGCACGCCACCCGAGAAGGGGTGCCGCAAGCCAAAGGCCGACGGCGATCCGGTCACCGGAGCGTACGGCTTGGTGGCCTGGCCCTGCGCGCGGGCAGCGGCGGCAGCTGCCGCGGCGATGCGGCGCTGTTCCGCTTCCCAGGCTTCCCGGAGCCTGCGGTCACGTTCGGCAATTTCGTTGGCAACGGCGTTCTGGCTGGCTTCAACGGCCGCCAGCTGGCTCTGGATCCCGGGTTTGGCTGCCTGGAGCTCGGCGTCGAGGCGGGTGGTGTCCGCGATCAGCTTGTCTACCTGCGCCTTCTTTGCAGCAGCCTCGTCGCGGGCAGCCTTCTCCTTTTCCAAGGCGGCGTCGGCCTTGGCCTTGAGGTCCCTGATCTCCGCTTCGACGGCTTCGAGCCGGGCCTGGGAATTCACGTTGGTGGCACTTTGCTGGGACAGCTTGTCCATGGCGGCGTTCTGGCTCCGCATGGCCTGGTCCGCAAGGTCCATGGTTTCCGTGAGGCTGCCGCCGTTGTTGGCACCAAAGAACAGTGACAGGTTCGAGGGTACGCCGCCGGACTTGTAAGCCTGGGTAGCGATCTGGCCGATCAGCTTCTTGGTGTCGGCGATCTTTTGCTTATCGGCCTCAAGCTGCTGGGTGATTTTGGCTTTGTTCTGCTGCGCAAGATCTACCCGTGCGGTCAGTGCTTCCACTTCCTTGACGGCACTGGCGACGCGCCCCTGGGCTTCCAGGAGCGCCTGCTGGGCACCGGGCAGCTGCCCCTGGTAGATCACCAGGTCACCGGCCGCCTTCGCGATGCGGGAGTCCACGAACTCCAGGGACTGCTGGACCCGGGCCGCTTCCGCTTCGAGGGCGGCGCGCTTGTCTTCGAGTTCATCAGCGTGCGCCACCGGGGCCGAGGCGCCCAGGCTTGCGGCAAGGACCAGCGCCAGGACGCCGCTGAGTATGCCGGTACGGCGGCGTGCAGGTGCCAGTCTTTCGGCCCGGTGTCGGGGCGCAGTTCGGTGCAATGCGTTCATCAGGATTCCTTGTTCGGTTTGCACAGCCTAGACCTTCAAATATCTGCGTAAGGTCAAGAGAGACGAAATTCCTGCCAAGGATGCGCCAAGGATTAGCAGGGCCGGCGTCAGGATCAGCGTCTGCCCGGGCGAGATGAACGCCGTGTCCGGATACTGCTTGGAGAGGAACTCGCCGAGGAAGAAGTGCGCCACGGCCCACAGGGTTCCGGAGGCCAGTGCCGCGCCGATCACGGCGGCGATCACACCCTCGAGGATGAACGGCAGCTGGATGACCATCTTGGACGCGCCGACCAGGCGCATGATCCCTGTCTCGCGGCGCCGGCTGAACGCCGACAACCGGATGGTGGTGGCGATCAGGAGGATGGCGCAGACGATCATGACACCGGCGATGCTGACAGCCACGAGGGACGCGGCGTTCATGGCGGAGAACAGCCGCTCCAGCAGTTGGCGTTGGTCAATGACCGTTTCGACGCCGGGCTGGGAGGAAAACGTCTCGCTGATGATCTCGTACTTCTCCGGATCCTTCATGTTGATTCGGAAGGAAGCGGGGAGCTGGTCAGGCGTGACCGAATCAACGATCGGCGAGTTGGAGAACTGATCCTTGAAGTGGTTGTAGGCCTCTTCCTTGGACTCGAACTGGAAATCGTTGACGTACTGGGCCACCGCGGGTGACTCCAGCAGGGTCTGCAGGTTGTCCTGCTGTTCCGGGGTGACCGGCCCCGTGGCGCAACCAGCCGCCGTCGACCCGTCGCTGCAGAGGAAAATGGCAACCTGGACTTTGTCGTACCAGTAGCCCTTCATCTGGTTGATCTGGAGCTGCAGCATGCCGGCGGCTCCGACAAAGGTCAGGGACACGAAGGTGACCAGGATGACCGAGACCACCATAGAGACGTTGCGGCGCAGGCCGCTGCCGATCTCACCGAGGATAAACGCGAGCCTCATCGCTGTTCCTCCCCTGCACCGTGCGGGCGGTCCCCCGGCGTGGGCGGTTCCTCGTCCCGGCCGCTGGCGTCCTTCAGCCGGCGTGACTGGCCCACCACCGGAATCATGGAGGTGTACAGCGCCTTGGCTTCGTCGCGGATGACGATGCCGTTCTTGAGCTCCACCACGCGTTTGCGCATCTCGTTGACGATGTCGTCGTCATGGGTGGCCATAACCACTGTGGTGCCGTTTTGGTTGATCTTGTCCAGCACGCCCATGATGCCCATCGAGGTCGTGGGGTCAAGGTTGCCGGTCGGTTCGTCGGCGAGGAGGATGCCAGGGCGGTTGACCACCGCGCGGGCAATGGCCACACGCTGCTGCTCGCCGCCGGAAAGTTCGTGGGGAAGGCGGTTTTCCTTGCCTTCCAGGCCAACGGTCTTGAGGACCTCGGGCACAGTGTCACGGATGACGCTGCGGCTCTTGCCGATGACCTGCATCGCAAAGGCAACGTTGGCGAACACGTTCTTCTGCGGAAGGAGCCGGAAGTCCTGGAAGACCACACCGATTCCGCGGCGCAGCCTCGGCACGCGCCAGCTGGATATCTTGGCGACGTTCTGGCCGGCCACGTAGACCGCGCCCGACGAGGCCCGGTCTTCCTTGAGGACCAGCCGCAGGAATGTGGACTTTCCGGATCCGGAAGCGCCCACGAGGAAGGCGAACTCACCACGGTCAATCTCAAGGCTGATATCGTCCAGCGCCGGCTTGGCCGTCTGGTCGTAGACCTTGGTGACATTTTCGAATCGGATCATGGCCCTAATTACCCTGCAGGGCACTACTGATGCAGCCCAGATCTGCAGCCGGCGCACGGGCATTCGTTTGGGGAATTAGGAGCCCCGGCTCCTCGACTATACGCAGTCGTTTGGCCGGTTTTCGCGGGCGGCGGGGGTGTGTCGCAGGATCAGGCCCACCGGATAGGCCCCTGCGGCGTTACTTCGCTGCGTTGCGGTTGTCAGTCCGCCAGCGAATCCCAGCGTCGATGAAGTCGTCAATCTCGCCGTCGAACACCGCAGAGGTGTTGCCCACCTCGTGTTCGGTGCGGAGGTCCTTGACCATCTGGTACGGGTTCAGGACGTAGGAGCGCATCTGATCGCCCCAGGACGCCTTCACGTCACCGGCGAACGCCTTCTTCTCGGCGTCCTCCTGCTCCTTCTTCAGCAGAAGGAGGCGGGACTGCAGAACACGCATGGCGGCGGCCCGGTTCTGGAGCTGCGACTTTTCGTTCTGCATTGACACCACGGTGCCCGTGGGGATGTGCGTAAGGCGCACCGCGGAGTCCGTGGTGTTAACGGACTGACCGCCGGGGCCGGACGACCGGAAGACGTCCACGCGGATCTCGTTGTCCGGAATGTCGATGGAGTCCGTGGACTCGATGAGCGGAATAACCTCGACGGCGGCGAAGGACGTCTGACGGCGGCCCTGGTTGTCAAAGGGGCTGATCCGCACCAGCCGGTGCGTTCCAGCCTCAACGCTCAGCGTGCCGAAGGCGTAGGGGGCCTTGACTTCGAACGTTGCGGACTTGAGGCCCGCTTCTTCGGCATATGACGTGTCCATCACCGTGGTGGGGTAACCGTGGCGCTCTGCCCAGCGAAGGTACATGCGCATGAGCATTTCGGCGAAGTCTGCGGCATCCACGCCGCCCGCTCCGGCACGGATGGAAACCACGGCTTCGCGCTCGTCGTACTCGCCGGACAGCAGCGTGACCACTTCCAGTTCCTTCAGCGACTTCCGGATCGACTCAAGTTCGGCAGCCGCCTCGCCCATGGAGTCGGCGTCGTCCTCGTCCTGGCCGAGTTCCACCAGAACTTCCAGGTCGTCGATCCGCGACACCAGCTTGTTCAGCCGTTCCAGCTCGGACTGGCGGTGCGAGAGCCGGGAGGTAATTTTCTGGGCCGCGGCGGGGTCGTCCCACAGGTCCGGTTCGCCCGCACGTTCGCTCAGTTCGGCGATGTCTTCCTTCAAAGCCTCGACATCGCTGACTCGCTCGATGGAGTGGTACGTGGCGCGAAGGGCGCGGATTTCTGCGGAAAAATCAATATTGGCCATGGTTGTTTAAGCCTACGCTATCCGGCCCGAGGCCCGGACTCCCCGCTCCCGGTCAGCGGGTCAGCCGTGAACGGGCGGTGGACGCTGCTTCGATCCGGATGCCATCCGGCACCAGGAAGTTGACCACCGGCGGGTGGACCAGCGAGCTGAGAACCACGACGGCGGTGGATCCGTCCGGGCTGCCCGTCGCCCCTGTCACGGCCAATCCGTCGAAACGGGCTGACGACGGGCTCCTGGCAACGAAATCCGCCGCAACGTTCCGGACGCGTTCGGAGCCCAGGGTTGTGGAGGGGCGCCCGCCCTCCCCCGCGACCTCACCCAGGGTGTAGCTGTCAGCGGCGGCGAGCGAGGCGCCGTCGGCCAGGGACAGCAGCCTCTTGTGCTCGAGATAGACGCTGGAGATGGCAATGACCACGGTGACTACCAGGAGGGCAATCAGGACGTAGCCGACGATCATCACCGTCATCTGGCCATCTTCTGCTGCTTGCCCGGGGCGTTCGGCACTCACCGGAACCTGCCGACCAGTTGCGTGGATGATGCCTCAACTTCGCTGGCCCGAAGCCTCAATTCATCGTTGAAGGGAACGAAGGGCAGCGGCACGGAGAGATGCACGGTGACGGTGACGGCCGTGCCGGCAGCCTGGCAGTCGCCAGGATCACAGCGGGTGGAGACCCGGGCGGCGCTGGATTCGTGGCCGAAATCCGCGAGCGCGATAAGGGCTGCCTGCTCGGCCGCGGCCACGGCAGACCCGGCATCCGGCTGGGCAACAAAGACCTTCGCGGCCTGGTCTGCGGCGCCCACAACGGCGAAGGATCCGCCCTGGATCTGGCCCACAGTGATGATGAAGTACACAAGCGGGACCATCAGGAGCAGTGCAAGGAAGGTGAACTCGACGACGGCGCTCCCCTCTTCCCGGCGGTCCGTGGAGAGGGCCGTCCTGAACCTTTCGCTAACGATGGTCCGGATCTGAAGGACTGGCCCGGACGGGTGTCACGGCTGGATGGCGGCATGGCCCTTCACCTCCAGCAGGTCCCGTGGGCCGATGAGCCCGATGACGGGCATGGGCGCTTTGATGGTCACTTCGAGGGTGCGCAGGCCCTGGAATGTCACTTCGGCGGTGCTGATGTCCTGCGCGAATTCGGCATTGAGAGCAGTACCAATCAGAGTCCTTGCCCGTTCCTCAGCATCCGTTGCTCCCCGGTCTGCGAGTGTTCCATAACGTGCACCGGAGGCGGCAGCATCAATGAGCGTATTGCGGACGTGCAGGACAAGGGTGAGCTGGATGATGGCCAGGAAGAACATGGTGAGCAGCCCGCCCACCATGACAAAGTCCACCACCGCGGAACCTCGTTCATCCCTGCGCCAGCCGGTCATCTCCTATTTTCCGACCTTGTCCATGGCCTGGTTGAACATCGTTTCGAGAGCAGGGCCGGCCAGCGCGAGCAATGCCGCCACGAGGACTGCAGACATCAGCGTGATCATTACCCAGCCCGGAACATCGCCACGTTCCGGGTGGTCATGTGCCGGAGCGTCGGCTGTCTTCGTGGCTGTGTCCTCTTCCCGATGCAGGGGCCATCGCCCATGCCCACAGACCGGCCAGCGCGGCAAGGAGCAGGACTCTGCTCGAAATTCCCAGGTTCTTCATTTCGTCCCATTCAGTAAGTAGTGCGGGTGGTCGATGGTTGTACGTGGATCTTTCGGCTGTGCGATGGTCATGGCTAGAGTCCAAGGCTGATGGCCGCGATGCCGGGGAACACCGCGAACACCACCGTTAGAGGAAGGACGCCAAAGACCAAGGGAACCATCATCGCGATTTCCTTTTTGCCTGCCGACTCCATCAGGTCCCGTTTTGCAGTGTCCCGGACGTCCTGGGCCTGGGCCCTGAGGACGTCCGCCAGGGGTGTGCCGCGTTCGACGGCGACGATGATGCCGTCAACGAATCGTGACGAGCGGGCCAAGGTCTGTCCGGGCGGAAAACTCCTGGAGCGCTTCCACCAAGAGGTTTGCCTGCCCTGGTTTCAGCGAGGATCTTGGAAAACTCCTTGGCCAGTTCGCCGTTGGCGCTTCGGCAGACCCGGTCCAGTGCGCCGGTGGCACTTTCGCCGGCGCCAACGGCAAGTGCCATCAGCTCCGCAAGGCTGGGAAATTCCGCCATCATCCGGGACTCCCGTTTGCTGATCTGGACGCCCAGCCAGAAGTCGCGGAAGAGAAATCCGCCGAGGGCGCTTCCCAGCACCGCCACAACCGCGAGGAACGGAGTGAAGCGGCCAGCCGCCGCGCTCAGAATGACGAGAGCCAGCGCCAGTGCGAATCCCGCGGCGGCCCAGAGCAGTTGCTCGGCCCGGAAATCCACTGATGACTTGTTGATCCCGGCCTGCGCAAGCCTGCGGGTCAGTGCCTTCGATCCAAGGTTAATCCTGCCGAGGGCGGTGAGCCCATCGTGGATGAGCGGACGCACAATCCGTTCCAATGGCCCGAAGGGAGTGGCGTTCTGCGCGCTGGCCCGCAGCAGCCTGGATTCCAGGTTTTGAGATTTCAGCTGCGGCTCGATGCGTTCGACGAAGGTGAGGGGCCGCATGAACGGCAACCTGACGAACAGCAGCCACAGGCCAACGCCGAGGACGATGCCGCAAACAATTGCCGCTGCCGAGGTCCCGTTCATCGCAGCACCCTTTCGTCCTGCGGCAGGGCGCCGATGCGCAGCATGATGGAGTAACAGATGAGCGAGACCACCAGCCCGCCCAGCAGGACGCCGGCTCCCATGGGCGTGTTGTACGCATTCACGGCCTCGGGCCGGGTGGCCAGGAGGAGCATCACAATCCAGGGAGCAGCAACGGCCAGGCGGGCGGCGTTGACCGTCCAGGATTGCCGGGCCTCCAGTTCACTGCGGGTGCGGGCGTTTTCACGGAGGAACTCCGCGAGCGTGCCAAGGAGCTTGCCCAGGTCCGAGCCGCCCACCTCACGGGTCAGCCTCAGCGCCTCGACGATCCTGTCGGCAACCGGATCGGCCAGCCGGTCCTTGAGCTTGTTGAGGGACGCATCAAACTGGCCGCCTGCCCGGTAGTCGGCTCCGAAGTCTCGGAAGACATGCCGGAGTTCCTCCGGGCCCTTCTCCCCCAGCTGGATCAGAGCCTCAGGCAAAGAAAGCCCGGCTCGGATGGCGGACCGCAGATGATCAACCACGTCCGGCCAGAGTTGGCGCAACACAGCCGTCCTTCGGTTGGCCCGCCACCGCACAATACTCACGGGCAGCCAGGCGCCGAACAGTCCGAAGCAGAGGGACATGGGCCATGACCGGCTGACCACAAAGAAGACGAGGGCTACAAACATGCCCAATCCCAGGCAGGAGGCAACGAGGCCGGTGACCGTGACCTTTTCAATTCCGGCGGAGGCGAGCAAGTCCTCGATGCGGCTGACCCTGCGGACGGCGCTTCCGCGCGGCGGGCTTTTCCCAGAACGACCACCAGATGAGGAACAGCCCGGTCCCGGCGAGTACCCCGAACAGCGGCGCCATCAGCGCGGCTCCAGCAGCGCAGCGACGTCGTACCCTGCGCGGGCAAACTTCTCCGCCGCCGGCATGGAGTTGGCACGCGGCTGCAGTTGGCCGTCCGCCATCGCGAAGACCATTGACGACTCGATGATGCCGTTCTCGACGCGCCGGCCAAGGGAGAGGATCTCGGTGACCTGCCGGCGGCCGTTGGCGTGCCGGCTGCAGTGGACCACCAGGTCGATGCAGGATGCCACCGTGGGCACAACAAACGCGGACGAAATGTTTTCGCCGGCCAGCAATGGCAGCGTGCAGATCTTGGTCACGGCGTCGTGCGCAGAGTTCGCGTGGACGGTACACATCCCGGGAAGACCACTATTCAAAGCGATCAGCATGTCCAGGCTTTCGGCTTCCCGTGACTTCTCCCACCACGAGTCGGTCCGGGCGCATCCGGAGCGCTTCCTTCACCAGCCGGCGCAGCGGAATCTCGCCCTCGCCCTCAAGGTTGGGCTGCCGGCATTGGAGTCCAACCACGTCCCGGAGCGGAAACTGGAGTTCGAAGATTTCCTCGACCGTGATGACCCGTTCGCGGCTGCCGATGCTCGCGGCAAGGCAGTTGAGCATCGTGGTCTTGCCCGCCTGGGTGGCTCCTGAGACGAGGATATTCAGTCCGCTGGCTACGGCCGCACCGAGAAACCGGGCGGACTGCGGCGTCAGTGTGCCCAGCTCGACCAGGTGCTCCAGCCGGCTGGCCTTGACCACGAACTTGCGGATGTTCACGGCCCAGTGGCGGCGGGTGACATCCGGGATGACCACATGGAGCCTGGAGCCGTCGGGCAGGGCGGCGTCCACGAAAGGCGATGACATGTCCAGGCGCCGGCCCGAACTCTTCAGCATGCGCTCCACCAGATCGCGCACCTGCTGGTCCGTGAGGCTGAGGGACGTCAGTTCCGATTCGCCGTTCCGCGCCACATAGATTTCGTTGGGCGCGTTGATCCAGACTTCCTCGATGGAGGGATCGTCCAACAGCGGCTGGAGTACGCCGAATCCGGCCACAGCGTCAAAGACAAACCTCCGCGCAGCTTCCAGCGGACCGATCGGAGGCAGCGGTCCCATCAGGGCTCGCTCGTCATAATCGCTGACAGCCGCCTCCACCAGGCGGCGGACCTCGCCTGCCTGACGCAGCGGATCCAGACCCTGACGGCGGATCAGCTCGCGGACTTCGTCTTCGACGATGCGCACGGCATCCATAAGTTCCCCAATACAACTGCCGCCCCCGGCGGAGGCAGTTCAACTGGGATACAGCCTAGGGAGGGTACAGCATGCAGCCAAGTCAAATGCAGCGGGTTGTGGATAACGTTGCAGTCCATGCCCGGCTAAGTCTGGGGCATGGACCCTGCGGCCCGCACTCAATCGGCCTGTGTAGCCCATTGGGTTGGAGCTCTGCCAACGCCAGTGGTCCTCGCACATCTGACACAGGTTCCGGCGGGCGGCCCAGCCCAGTTCGGCCAACGCGGCCGACGCATCAGCGTAGCTCACCGCCGCGTCGCCTGGCCGCCGCGGCGCCAATCTCGTAAGGAATCGGCCGGCCAGCAACGGCACCGAAGGCATCGATGACTTCCAGCACGGACGAGCCGTTGCCGGTGCCGAGGTTCCAGCGGTAACGCGCCTTCTTGTTTCGCCAGGTAGCGCAAGCGCAGCAAGGTGGCCGGCCGCTAGATCCATGACATGGATGTAGTCCCGAACACCGGTGCCGTCGGCCGTGGGTAGTCGTTGCCGAAGACCATGACCTTTTCCCGGCGGCCCACGGCCACTTGGGCCACGAACGGCAGCAGGTTGTTCGGGATGCCGCTGGGGATCTTCACCGATGCGGCCCGACTCGTGCGCACCCACGGGGTTGAAGTAGCGCAGCAGCGCGATGCTCCAGCGGGGATCGGCGGCGCTCAGGTCAGAGAGGATGTCCTCGATCTGTTCCTTGGTCCGGCCGTACGGGTTGGTCGCGTCCAACGGCGACTTTTCGATCAGTGGCACTTCTTCCGACGCGCCGTAAACCGTGGCGGACGAGCTGAACACCAGCCGGCGCACGCCTGCCTTCTCCATGCTGTCCAGCAGGTTCAGCGTTCCGACGACGTTGTTCTTGTAGTACCACAGGGGCTTTTCGACCGACTCCCCCACCGCCTTCAAGCCGGCGAAGTGGATGACGGCGTCGAACCCGCCTTCCGCGAACACGCTGATCGACGGCGTCGGCGTCCAGCAGGTCCACCCTCGCGGAAATCCACGGTCCTTGCCGGTCAGCTCCTCCACCCGCCGCACCGCCTCGGGCTTGAATTCATCAGGTTGTCCAGCACTACAACTTCATGCCCTTCTTCGAGGAGACAAAGCGTAGTGTGCGATCCGATGTAGCCGGCGCCGCCGGTGACCAATACTTTCATGGCCATATTCTAGCCTCGGATTTTCCGAGGACTTCAAGGTACGGGTCAGCGGAGCAACGCGAACTGTTGAATGTGGGGGCATCTCTTGATCAAGTCTTGGGCAAGCAACGGTAAAATGCCCGAAGTGTTACCAACAACGCTTCCAACACGCGCTCGAGGGCATCTCGCAGGACAGGGTCCTCTGGAGGTGCCACTCAATTCCGGCCCGAGATCCAGGGGCTGCGCGCAGTGGCCGTGATGGCGGTCGTTGTCTACCACTTTTGGCCGACGCACTTGAGCGGTGGCTACGTCGGAGTGGACGTCTTTTTTGTCATTTCCGGTTTTCTGATCACTTCCCACATGTTCCGCGAGGTGCAGAAGACTGGCCGGCTTTCACTCGTGAAATTCTGGGCGAGACGGATCCGTCGTTTGCTGCCGGCGTCGATATTTGTCCTGCTCATCACGCTTGCCGGCGTCTTCCTGTGGGTGCCGCAGACCCTGTGGGAGACAACAGCGCGGCAGGTCGCCGCCAGTGCTTTATACGTACAGAACTGGGCGTTGGCATCGGACGCTGTCGATTATTCGGCTCAGCACAACGATGCCACCGCAGTGCAGCACTTCTGGTCACTTTCTGTTGAAGAGCAGTTTTACGTCTTCTGGCCCCTGATTCTGCTTGGCCTGCTCTACGTGGCCTCGCGCCTTACGAAGTATTTCCCCGACGGCCCATGGGCATCCCCCCGGGTGGCCATGGTTGCAGGGCTGTCCTTGGTGGGCGCGGCCTCCTTTGCCTGGTCAATCGTTTCAACGGCCCAAGACCCCTCGGTGGCCTACTTCGCCACGCCCACCCGCGTCTGGGAATTTGCCGGCGGCGCACTGTTGGCCCTCACCCTCGACGAGCGGCAACTCAAGGGCATTCCTGGAAACGTGCTGGCATGGCTTGGGCTCGGGCTCGTGGTATTTTCCGCCCTCTACTACACGTCTGCCACTCCCTTCCCGGGCTGGACAGCCGCGGTTCCCGTTGCCGGAACCATGCTGGTCATTGCCGGTGCCGGCAGCGCAGGCTTTACCGGCCCCCGCCATTGGCTGTCCCGCAGGCCAGCCACATTCCTTGGCGACGTCTCCTACGGGATATATCTCTGGCACTGGCCGCTGCTTGTCATCGGCCCCTTCGCATTCGGCCACCCTTTGGAGACTGCCGGCAAAGTCGGCCTGTTTCTGGCTGGCATCGGCCTTGCCTGGGTCACCAAAGTCCTGATCGAGGATCCGCTCCGAACGGGAGCGCTTTTGCGTTCGAACCTTCGGACCTACCTGATTGGCGCCGGCGCCATGGCCACCATCGTGGGCCTGAGTTTTGCCCTGACGGCCCTCGCGTACGCCGGCGAGGGTGTTTCAACCAGCGCGCGGTCCCAGCCCTGCTACGGCCCTGGTGCCCTCAACGCGGCCAATAAGTGCGGTTCCGTCGCCGGACAGGACGCACCGGCACCGGGACCGGCGCTGGTTGCCAAACAGAACACCGAGCCTCTGTATCGGGGCTGCCAGGCCGGGATCACGGCACCTGAAGTCGTCAGTTGTGACCTCGGCGTCAGCGCCGGACAGGCCACCGCCACGGTGGCCAT
Organism: uncultured Actinomycetota bacterium; assembly: GCA_963741285.1. GTDB lineage: Bacteria > Actinomycetota > Actinomycetes > Actinomycetales > Micrococcaceae > Arthrobacter. The sequence continues at coordinate 255,937 of CAVUHH010000025.1, read as the reverse complement.
TGTCGGCGACTCCCATGCGACAGCATGGTTTCCTGCCATGGACGAGTTGGCGGCCGCCCGGAAATGGCACGTGAAGACCTACACCAAGAGTTCCTGCCCAGCCACGACAGCCCGCCGAATACTTCCGTCTGAAAAAAACGAGGACGGCCAGCGCAGTTGCCTGGCTTGGAACCAAAAGGTGAACGACGCACTCACGGCCGACAAGAGTATTTCCACAGTTTTCACTGCCGCGTATTCCACCGCCTACTCATTCGCTTCTCCGGAGGGCCGCACACTGCAGGATCCCGCCGTCGACGGCTTTGAGGACGCTTGGCGTGGATGGATGGCAGCAGGCAAACGCGTCGTAGCCTTCGATGACGCACCCAGGACCAATGGACAGTCGGTGCCTACCTGCCTGGCGAAGAATTCCGGGAATGCACTGGCTTGTGCCTTGCCGCGATCAAAGGCCTATCCTGGCAACACGGCCATCGGTCGGGCCGGCGCGGCCATGGTCCCCGAAGGCGTCAAGCAAGTGAGTCTGCGCGAGCAGTTCTGCGACCAGAAACTGTGCTATCCGGTAGTTGGCTCGGTGATTGTCTTCCGGGACAACTCACACATCAGCGCTGAGTACTCGAGGGCTCTTGTGCCCTACATTTCGCGGCAGCTTTGAGGCTGTAGTGCACATTCACGCCATAAGCGAGCCACGGAAATCACGTCTGGAGCCTGAGAACATGAGTAACATTGGCAACTCTGGTCTCACAGGCGATCCGGTGTTATGGTTTCGGCGTCAAGATCAATCGAATTGACGTATCGGTTTCCGTCACGCGGACTACCGGTCAAGGTGAACTAGGTAGCGTGTTTCGCGGAGCACGTTAACGCTCCGGAGAGACACATGAAGCCGAATCCGACCCTGTCAGCACGACGCACTTCGCTGCTCAAAACAATTGCAGCCGTGGTCGTCACCGCAGTCGCGGCGCTCGGCCTGCCGGCCCACGCCGGCGCCCTCGAACCGGAGCCGTCAGCTTCGCCAAGCTCTACCGCCACGCCAGCGGCGGACCAGGGCCCGGCAGCCGGCAGCGCAACGGGGCCGGAAGCCACGCCAACACTGACTCCGGTTGAGACAGCAACCCAGGCAGCGACCGACCCCGCCCCGGGCGCAATCGACATGGACGCGCTTAACGCAGCCATCGGCGCGAACGGCGGCCATATGGGCCAAGGTCTTAAAACGCGGCTGGCCGCCTCCCCCCGCTCTGAAGGGACTGTCATCCCCGAAGCACTGCAGACAGAAAACACCTGGCAAGCCCCCGGTGTCCAGGGCCTGGACGTGAGCAGCCACCAGCCCACTGTTAATTGGCCGCAGCAGTACTCCATGGGCGCCCGCTTCGCGTACGTCAAGGCCTCCGAGGGTGTCAGTTACCGCAGCCCCACCTTCGCTTCGCAGTATTCCGGTGCCCAGAGCGTTGGGCTCATGCGCGGCGCCTACCACTTCGCGCTTCCCAGTATCTCAACCGGAGCTACCCAAGCGGACTACTTCGTCAACAGTGGCGGCGGCTGGAGTCCCGACGGAAAAACTTTGCCACCGCTGCTGGACATCGAATACAACCCTTACAGCACCCTCGGCAACACCTGCTACAACATGAGTCCCGCCGCCATGGTCAGCTGGATCAAGGATTTCTCCAACCGTGTGCTGGCCAGGACCGGCCGCCTGCCCATGATTTACACCACCACAGACTGGTGGTCACAATGCACAGGCAACTCGGGCGCGTTCGGACACCAGCCCCTGCACCTGGCCTCCTACTCGACGTACGTTGGCAACATGCCGAACGGTTGGGGAACCTACAGCGTCTGGCAGTACAGCAGCAAGGGCCCCTTCGCCGGCGACTCCAACGCCTGGAATGGCAGCTACGCCTCGCTGCAGAAGTTCGCTTCCACCGCTGATGGGACGATTCCGAGGCCCTCGATTATGTCCACCGGCGACGTCGTCGCGGCCGATGCCAGCGGCGCCCTCTGGGACTATCCCGCCACCGGGACGGGCACCTTCGGTGCCCGGAAGCAGATCGGCCAAGGATGGACGGGGCTGCGCTCGATCAACGTGATTGACTGGAACGCCGACGGCGTCCTTGACCTGGTTGCCCAGTGGACAGCCGGCCGGGTCGCTGTCTACCTCGGCGTCGCCGCCGGAGGCTTCTCGACAGGGCCCGTCCTCGCCTCGTCCGGTTGGGGCGGCTACCAGCTCACCATCGGCTACTGGCTCAGCGGAAGCCCGTATCCACAGATCCTCACCAGGGACGACGGCGGCAGCCTTTCCTTCTGGCGCAACAGCTCCGGTGGTGGACTGGGAACAGCCAGCATTATCGGTGTCGGCTGGTCCAACCTGAACCTGACCATGATCGACTTCGATGGCGACGGAAACGAGGACATCCTCGCCCAGGACGCCGCCGGGACCCTCCGCCAGTATCGCTCGAACGGCGCAGGAGCATTCATTTCCGAAACGCGCCCAGCCGTCGGTTCCGGCTGGAACCAGATAACCAGCATGACGGTCACTTTCGCTTTCAAGGGCTATGCAGCGATCGGCATCATGGCCCGAACGAAGGACGGCACCCTGAAGTATTTCCCGGTGCCGGGCAACTCTACCTGGGGTGCGAGTTCCGTCATCGGTACTGGATGGGGCGCATTCCTCATCGCCGGAGGAGAAACGGTCAACACTGCTCCCCCGACGACGGACCCAACACCAGAGCCCGTCAACCCGTCCATTAAGGCCGCATCGGACGTAGTTAGCGTGGACCCCGCCGGCAACCTCGTCCGGCGCCAGGCAGGTACCGGCACACTGGGGGCCCCGGTCCAGATCGGAACCGGATTCACGGGCCTGGCTTCCGTCCACGTCGTGGACTGGAATGCGGACGACGTGCAGGACCTGGCTTCCGTGACCACGGCCGGTGAACTCAGCATCCGCATTGGTTTGAAGGCTGGCGGGTTTGCCGCCCCGGTGCTGCTGCTCTCCGGGATGACCGGTGCGGACATAACGTTCGGGCCTTGGCTCAAGGAATCTAAGTACCCCGGCCTGATCGTCCGGCGGCCGGACGCGGTCGTGGCCTTCTACGCAAATACGTCCGGCGGAACGGTCAGTGCCCCAGCGACCATCGGAAAGGGCTTTGTCCGCATGGATGTCACCATGCTGGACGTCGACGGCGACGGCAGCCAGGACGTCATCGCTGTTGACAACGTAGGCCAGATGAAGCTTTTCCGCTCCAATGGTGCGGGCGCATTCATCAGCGAGGCCCGCCCCCAGATAGGCGGCGGCTGGAACGCGATGAACAGCATCAGTCCAGCCCATGGCTTTGCCGCGGCAGGCTCCACCGGCCTGATCGCCCGCGACACTGCCGGCAACCTCAGCTACTACCCCTTGGCCAAGGGTGTTTTGGGAGCCAAAAAAGCCGTGGGTACGGGCTGGGTCAACACCTTGATCGCTGGCAGCGCAACCATAAACCGGCAGCAACCCATCACCAGCCAGTCCGACGTTCTGCGGGTCGATGACGCAGGCAAGCTGTGGACGCACCCCGCCAGCGGAACCGGTGTCCTGACCGCTCCGTACCAGATCGGCAGCGGCTGGTCCGGTGCTAAGACCCTCCATGTCCTCGATTGGAACAAGGATGGCGTGCCCGATGTGCTGGCGCAATGGAACTCAGGTGCCCTTAACGTGTATCTCGGCTCCAAGGCCGGCGGATTCACAGGGCCCATCAGCCTCGCCGGCGCTGGCTTCGCCCAGACGACCTTCGTGACCGGACGCTGGGTGACAGGCAGCGCGTATCCCGGGCTCGTCGGTTACGGCAGCAACGGAGAGCTGAGCTTCTGGGCCAACGCATCCGGTACTGCGCTCAGCGCTCCGGTCCGGATCGGCACTGGCTGGAACGGCATGAAGCTGGCCATGGTCGACTTCGATACTGACGGACACCAGGATCTTCTGGCCGTTGCCGGCACGGGCTCCATGAAGCTGTACCGGTCCACCGGCGCCAACAAGTTCGTCCCGGAGACCCGGAAAGTCGTCGGCACCGGATGGCAGACCTTCCGGCAGTTCTCGGCAACCGCAGGATTTGCGGGGGCTGCAGGAAATGGAGTGCTTGCCCTGCAGACCACTGGGCAGCTGCGGTACTACTCGGTGGCGTCCACTGGCGCCTGGGGCCCGGTATCAACCGCGGGAACGGTCGGTTCAGCGTCGCTCGTTTCTCGGTCCTCCGCTGCTGGCTAAGGCCGGACAGCACGAAGAAGGCGGTTGCCCATGGAATTGGGGAACCGCCTTCTTCGTTAGACCGGGTTTGTGCTGGTTTTGGAACTGTCCAATGGCCTGCCAGTCGCCGCCATGTGGATTGGGCCGGTGGTGAGCCCTTGGCTGGAGTCAGTGCCGGGGCACGACGCTGCGATAGATGTCGGCCAGTTTCTCCACCGCTGCGTCCGGGCTGTGGTGCCGTTCAACCCATTCCCGGGCATTGGCCCGGGCCGAGGCAGCCAAAGGATCCTCCAAGGCGCGGAGAACCTGGGCTGCCAGGCCTTCAGGTCCGTCGCCTTGGAGGGTCGGAGCGTCAGTGTAATAACCAGGTTCAAGATTCATGACCATGGGAATCCCCATGGCCATGGCCTGAAGTTCACTGACACCCAAGATTCCGGAGGACTGACCCACGACGCAGTGCGCGCTGGCCATCCACTTAAGGTAATCGGCCTTGGGCATCTTCGGGACAAGCGTGATTCCCAAGGCCCGGGCTTCCTCCACGCGATGCCCCCAGTCAAGACCCTCGAGTACTACCCGACCCTGCGTGGCTTCGCGGATGGCCGCAGCAACCTTGAGTTGTTCGGCTGCGTTTTTGGAATCATCCCAGCGTGAAGCGAAGACTACCCGGGGACGACCCCCCGGGACCCACAACGGGAGTTCCTCCATGTCCACCGGAGTTGGCAGATAGATCGCGTCCGGACGTACAGGTTCTGCGTGCTGCCTCAGGTCGGGAGTGGCATAAACCACAGCGGCGGCATGGTCAGCACCCCATTGGATGTTGGGACGGCCCAATGGGGTGTAATACGTCGTCCGGATGTCTGTGCCGTGCCAGTGCATCACAAACGGGATGGTTGGCCGGCTGTTGGCAACACCGGCCCTGGTGCCGAAGTGGACGTGCATCACGTCGGCCCGCAAGCGCTTCAATAGTCCTGCGGATGCGCCAGGAGGTACTTTCGACTTTTGCCTGCAGCGGGCCCGACGGAACGGCCCCTCCCATGCCAGGCGCCAGGGCAGGACGATGCCACCACTTGTAGCCCGCACGTTTCCCGTATCCCACCAACGTCTTCCCGACGTCGGCGCAATCGAAGAAATGGACAACGGCGGGTTCATCGGTTGTTTTCCTCACATCGGCAACCCTAACACCGCGCTTTTGCGCGTTTGCGGTCGTCAGAACCGGGCGCATGGGAGCTTTCGCAGGGGCTCCGGGATACGCGGCCGCCAGGCATTCTCAAGTAACCTGATCCATGTATGAAAAATCTACTGACGGTTCTGCGCCCGCTGCTTGCCACCCTTCCGGCCGGGAGCAGGCGATTCCTGCTGAGCTACGGCATCGCCAGCGCCTGCCTGGCTATTCTGGACATGCTGGCTCTGGGAATGATCGCCCTGCTGTTGCCGTCCCTGGTCTCCAACAGCCCTGTCATCCTCCCCGTCCTCGGTAACGTCTCTGAGCAGGTAGTGCCGATACTCGTAGGCGTTTGTACGCTCATTGTGCTGAAGGGTGCTTTGGCCGTCCTGCTGCTGAGAGTCGCCACGCGCCGCTTCGCCCAACACGAAGTCGCCATCGGCGACCGCCTGTTTGCTTCCTACCTCGCCTCCCCCTGGGAAGACCGGCTCAAGAAGAACTCCAGCGAGCTCATCAGAATGGTCGACGTCGGTGTTGGTATCACCGTTTCCGGCGTTCTGATCCCGGCGATGACCCTTTTCGGGGAATTCGGAACGCTTCTCGCTGTCATTGTTGTGCTTTTTGTCGCCGAACCGCTCATTGCGGTCGTCACTCTGACCTACCTCGGGCTGATCGCATTTCTCCTGGCTCGTGTCATCTCGCCGCGTTCGGTGAACGCAGGCCGCGAAAACCGCCACTGGTCGGGACGTACCGTGGTGATGCTCACCGAAGCGATGAACGCACTCAAGGAACTCACGCTTGCGGGCCGGGCCGGCGACGTGCAGGAGAGGGTACACTCCACCCGGGTCCGCAGTTCTGCGGCGCGCGCTCAGTCAATTTTCCTGGGGCAGGTCCCCCGCTACGTTCTTGAGGCCGCCCTGATCGTCGGTTTTGCACTCGTGGGTGGAGTCGGACTGGCCACGGGAGGTCCGGCGGGAGCCATCAGCGCCATCGGTTTGTTCGCCGTCGCCGGCTTCCGGCTGGTTCCGTCCTTGACCAGGCTCCAGGCCGTGCAGTCACAGGCGAATTCGAGCGCCTCCTTTGCCCATCAGGTGATGCGCGATATTGCGAGTGGAGAGAAGTTGCTGGCTGCCAACGCCGCTGAGCGTCCGCAGCGCGAGCTCGGCGCCGGCAAAACCGACATCGTGCTCCACGACGTATCGTTCCACTACCCCAACGCGGACAGCCCGGCCCTCGACCGGGTCAACATGCGGATCCCGGCAGGCTCACACGTCGCAGTCGTGGGCTCGTCCGGCGCGGGTAAGTCGACGCTTGTGGACATTCTCCTGGGACTGCTCGAACCGAGCGGTGGCCACATCGAAGTCGCAGGCCAGAACATGCATTTCGTGCTGGACGACTGGCGTAAACGAATCGGCTACGTTCCGCAGGAGGTGTCCCTGTTCGACGCCACGGTCGGCCAGAACGTGGCACTGACCTGGAACCCCGCCAATGTCGAACCTGACAAGGTTGTGGTCGCCTTGCGCCGCGCCCAGCTCCTGGAAACGGTCTTGGGCAGGGAGGGCGGCATAGACGCCATGGTGGCAGAACGCGGGCTTGCCCTCTCTGGTGGCCAGCGGCAGCGCCTCGGCATTGCCCGCGCCCTCTACAACGAGCCCAACGTGCTGGTTATGGATGAGGCCACAAGCGCACTGGACACGAGTACAGAGGCGGCGGTCACCCAGGCAATCCACGAGCTGCATGGCGAGGTGACCGTGATTACTGTGGCACACCGACTCGCCACGATCAGGGACGCCGACATCGTATTTTTCATGCGGGACGGCCGGGTCGTGGCCCACGGCTCCTTCGACGAGGTCGTGCGCAGCGTCCCGGACTTCGCCGTCCAGGCATCGCTGGCGGGCCTGGGTTAGTCCTCCCGACGCTCCCGGAGGGAAATGGCCGCGTAGGACGACGACAGCAGCCCTACAATTTTGGTCGGGTCGTGATGCTCGGTAATCCACGAACGCGCCCCGAGACGGGCGGCCGTGGTGGTTGCGTCCTGCGCCGCCGCCACGATGGCGTCCACCTGCTCGTTGACGGAGCCTGTACCGATCACGGGAACCACGCCCGGATAGAGCCCCGGCCTGAGGTTCGTTGCGGTGGGCACACCGATGCCGATGGCTTGCAGCTCACTCATACCCAGCAGCCCGGTGGACTGCCCGACAACAGTATGGGCTTGCGCCAGCCAGCCCAGATAAGCCGCCTTGCCCATGGTGGGGATCAACTCAACGCCCAGTTCTGAAGCCCGGGCGGCGTTTTCTCCCCAGTCCAGCCCCTGCAGTCGAATCCCTGTGCCTGCCAGCGCCCTCGATAGCTTGGCCGCCAGCTCGAGCTGCTCTGAGCCACCCTTGGCGGCCCCCCACCGGGAGGCGAAGGCCACACGCGGCTCTGCCGACGGTGTCCAGGCAGGGAGCTCGGCGAGGTCCACTGGATTCGGCAGATACACGGCATCTGGCCGGGCTTCCAGTGCATACTCCGCCAAGTCCGGGGTCGCATAGAACACGGCTTGGGCAGTGTCGGCACCCCACTGAATTTTCGCCCGCTGCCGGGGATCCTGATAGAACTCCCGGATATCGGTGCCGTGGAAATGCACGACGAACGGCCGTCTGGGCCACCGAGTGGCAATATCCACACGCGTCCCAAAGTGAATGTGCAGCAGGTCCGCCGGCAGGGTCAAGTACCACCGCTTCGCTGTCCAGCCAGCGACGCCACGCAGCCTGTTGAAGCGTCCCGGCAGGTCGTTGCCATCGCGGGATGCGTCGCGAGCGGGCAGGTAGCTCCACGGCTTGCCTTGGGCAAGAGCTGTCCGCACGAGCGTGGAACCTACATCCGCACAGTCAAAAACGTGAACTACCCGCGGATCCCCGCCTCTTCTTGCCATGTCTAGAACCTAGCAGACAGGCCGCGGCCCGGGGCGGGAGCCAGGGAGGAGGGCGCGGCCCAGCCACCGCTGGACGGTACAGTTGTAACGTCAGAACATCGGAAGGAAGCCCTTGATTTCACCGAAACGCCCGCATTTGCTGTATGTTGCCTGGGGTTTCCCTCCCTCTCGGGGGGCGGGTGTGTACCGTGCACTGGCGACAGCGAACGCATTCGTGGACGCTGGCTGGAAGGTCACTGTGCTTACGGCGACCCGCGAGGTATTCGAGTACCAGACAGGCACCGATACTGACCTTGAGCTAAAAGTGGATCCGCGCCTGAACATCGTCCGTGCACCGTTTAGCTGGGTGCGTGGCGAGCCGGACCTGGCGAAGTGGTCACGGACAAGAATTACTTCCAACCTGCTGTGGTCTTATGCACGGGCGAAGTCTGATCGCCTCGCCTTCCCGGAGCCCGTCTACGGTGGCTGGAAGAAAGCGCTGATCAAGGAAACCGACCGCATCCACAGTGCCGATCCGGTCGACCTCGTCATCGGTACCGCCAATCCGAATGTGGACTTCGTGCCGGGGTGGCATCTGCACAAAACTGCCGGCGTCCCCTACGTGATGGACTACCGCGATACGTGGCACCTGAATGTTTACACTGACGCATTTGTCGGCTCCCGGTTCAGCCGCTCCGCCAGGCTCGAAAAAAAGCTCCTGGCCTCGGCTGCGGAAGTCTGGTTCGTGAACGCTCCAATCCGGGACTGGCACGCACAGTCCTACCCCCCTGGTTCCGAGCGCTTCCGTGTGGTGGCGAACGCCTTCGATCCGGAGTTCGCCCAGGCCTTCGCCGGGATCACCAAGCCGGAGCGTTCCGACGCTTCCGGCCTCGTGTTCGGTTACCTGGGGACCATCTACGGGCCTATGCCGCTGCGAGAATCGCTTGAGGGGTGGCGCATCGCGCGCACCCGGTCCGAACTCGTCCGTAACTCCAGGTTTGAGATCCATGGCCGGCTTGGCCACTACGCCGAGCCGGATCCCACCATCCTGGCGCTCCTTAAGGAGTATGCCGACGACGGCGTCAGCTATGAAGGCCCGGTCAGTAAAACTGCCGTTGCCGACAAGTACAAAGGCTTTGACGCGCTCATGCTGATCCTTGGCAGAAGCAAGTACGTGACCAGCGGCAAGGTCTTCGAGTATGCAGCCAGCGGCCTACCCATCGCTTCCCTGCACCACCCGGAGACGGCCTGTACAACTATCCTCGACGGCCACCAGGATTGGTTCCCGGTACCGGACCTTTCGCCCGATAGCATCGCTGAAACCATCCTCAAGACGGCCCAAAGGGCAGGGGACATGACACCGGCTGACTATGCACGGAATCAGGCATGGGCGGACCACCTGTCAAGGGACAAACAGTTGCAGCCCCGCATCAGTCACCTGACCGAACTCGTAGCGGAGGCCAGCCATGGATAAGCCCCTGAATGTCGTCGTACTCATCGGATCTCGTTCCGTGCCCGAGCAGCTGTTCCGATCGGCCCTGGGTGAGGACTCGCCGCACACCGCACTCGGCCGGGCCTCGGGGCGTGCAGTGAAAGTGTCGCTCCTGTCTTGGCTGCCATCCACCGCGCAACTGGACATGGCGTCATCCCATGTGGTCTCGCCCCGCCGAACCCCGTTCCTGGACCGGGTTCTCGCGGCGTTGCCGCTGGAGCGCCTGGAGTCCTTGCTACGGACCTCACCACCCGGCCGGCTGCTGCTGTCACTGGGCCCCACGGATCCGTCGCGGGTGTACTGGAGGTCGGTACGCGCTGACCCCTCCGCCGTGGCGATGCTGGCCTCTGCCGACGTTCTTTTGGCGGCAGACCTGCCGGCTGTTCGGACGGCCTGGCACTTTCTCCGAGCAGGGAAGGTACCCGCAGCCTATTTCGGCCTGCAAGCAGCTGAGAAGGTCTTTGCGGCCAGGTTTCGGAACTCCCGGCCGCTGGGCGGATAAGCAGCTGCGGGCCGGCGGCGTCTAGCTGAGCACCTGCCCGTAGATCTCCAGCAACCGGTCGACGGTGGCTGCCGTCGAGTGGTGCTCATCGATCCAGCGCAGCCCTTCCCGTGCACGCTCGTCCATTACCTGGCCGTCCCCGAGCTCTTCAACCAGGCACAGGGCCAGCGCTTCGGGGTCCACGGAATTTCCCCATCCGACTGGAGGAGAGTCCGGGTAAAGACCTTCGACAAGAGGCATGTACAGCGGAACGCCGATGCCGAGTGCCTCCAGTTCGCTTGAGCCCAATACGCCCGAGGACTGGCCCACGGCCACGGCACTGCCGGCCAGGAATCTAAGATAGTCCGGATGGCTCATCCTGGGCACGAGGGTGACGCCGGCTGAGACTGCTTCTGCCGTGTGCGGCCCCCAGTCCAGTCCCACCACTTCGTAACGGCCATGGCTCAGACGGATGAGCTCGCGCGCGGTGGCGAGTTGTTCGACGGCTCCCTTGGAATCATCCCAGCGGGAAACGAAAAATATCCGGGGTGTCCCGGATTCATCCATGCTGCGGCGCGGAAGGGTGGAAAGCGTGACCGGCACGGGCAGGTAGATTGCGTCCGGGCGCAGTCCGATCACGTGTTCCCGCAGATCAGGTGTTGTGTACATGACCGAAGCGGCCCGCTGTACCCCGTCCCGGATCGACTTTTGCCATTTCGGATCATACTGCAGGGTGCGAATATCCGTGCCGTGGAGGGTCAGTACATATTTCTTGGGTACAAACCGCGTGTGATGAAGCATGCTGCCCGAATGGATATGGAGAAGGTCCACGCGCAGCGAGCGCTTCGCAAGGCCCGCAAGCCAGGATATTCCCTGCCCGGCGTAGCGCAGCCTGCCGAGAAGCCCGCTCCGGCCCGAACCGGCCACTGCCCGGGGGTAGAAGCCCCATGGAAGGCCGCGCGTCCGGGCATCTGCAAGCACGCGATGCGCATAAAACGCACAGTCGTTTACGTGCAGGACCCTGGGCCCCGCTTTGTCGCTCGTCACAGCCCTTGACGGGGCCGGGAAGCCGCTGGATCGTTGGGTGCCGGCTCGGAAACTGCAGGGGCAGTTGCAGGGACGGTCTCCCACGGCCGCACTGCCTCGTCCAACGCGATCCTGCGGGACAGCTTGGTGAGCGTGGTCTCCGTCTGCCGGAAGCGCTGGTGCGTCGTGGACATATAAACAAGGAACGAGACTATGAAGGCATAGAGCATCAGGTCTGTGCCCCGGCCTACCCCGACGAGCCGCGCCATCTGGCTCAGAAGGACCGGGAAGAAGATCGACAGGACGGCCGAGACGGCAAACAGCAAAACCATGATGCGGCGTACCGCCATGTGTTTCGCGTTGGATCCTCCGCGGATCAACATCGACGAGAAGAAGAAGACGACGAGGACCAGGACTACTTGAACGATGATGATCATGTGGACTACCTAAAGAGCAGGTCCGCCAGGATATTGACGGAGTTGAGGAGTGACTGGCCCTTCGATTTGGAGTACTCGGTGTAGATGATTTCCACCGGGTGTTCCGTCCATCTCGGCTTGAGTGCTGCCAGTATCTGAACGAGCTCAGAAGCGTGCGCCATTCTGTTCTGCGTGAGGTGGATGTTCGAAACCACGTGACCGTTGAACGCACGCAATCCATTGTGGGCATCTGTCAGGGGCATGCCCGTGCTCCAGCGGGACTGAACCGCGGCAGTACGCAACACCAGACGCTTCACCGGCCCAAGCCGTGTGCGCGAATCCAGGAAACGGGAACCAAGAACGACGTCGGCCTCGCCGCCGCGGATCCGGGCCACCATCGCTGCGGCATCGGACACCCGGTGCTGGCCATCGGCGTCGAAAGTCACCACGCAGGACATCTCGGGGTCCTGAAGCACATACTCAAACCCTGTCTGCAGGGCAGCGCCCTGGCCCAGGTTTACGGGATGTTGGACAACCACCGCGCCGGCAGACCGGGCGGCCTGGGCGGAGGTGTCAGTGCTTCCGTCATCGACGCACACGATATGGGGAAATTCGGGCAGGAGGTCCTTAATGACGGAGCCGATAACGGGGGCCTCGTTGAACAGAGGGATCACAATCCAAGTACGACTCACTACGCAAGTATCGCATAGCGGGCACGGTCGACTCGAAGCCATGGACCCAAGGCCGGGCCGTCGGGCCGGCCGGCTACGTGCCCTCAGCAGCGCTGGCTGGCTCGGACAGGTCCACAATTCGCCCTAGAATTGCAGGATGCGCCCACAAATCCTCTGCATCTCTTTCTCCGACATCAAAGCTGACGCGCGAGTACTCCGCCAGCTCGACGTGTTGGCGGAGTACGGCGATGTAACGACTTTGGGCTACGGCGAGAAACCGGAATCCGCAACCGAACACTTGCGGATCGATTCCTCGCTTCCGTCCCTCCCCCAGACTCTGGCCGGCGTTGCGCTCCTGGGGCTGCGGCGTTATAAAAGCCTTGAGCTCAAGGCTCCGGCCGTGCGGGCAGCCGCGGCCCTGGCAGCCGGGCACTCCTATGACCTCGTCGTCGCCAATGAAGCCCGCGCGCTTCCCCTTGCCCACCATGTGGCCAACGGCGCCCCCGTCTGGGGCGACATGCATGAGTGGGCACCCGAGGAACGGGTGCATGTCCTGTCGTGGCGGCTGCTGATCAAGCCGTTTATGACGTACGTATGCGCAAAGTACCTGCCTCGGACACGGGCAGTGACCGTCGTCAACGATTCCATCGCACGGCTCTACGAGCAGGAATTTGGGTGCCGTACGGCGACCGTGCGTAACGCGCGGCCCTTCGAGGATCTGCTTCCCAGCGTGGAGTCTCCGGACACGATCCGGCTGGTCCACAGCGGAGCCGCTGTGCCCGGCAGGAACCTGGAGGGGATGATTAACGCCGTCGGTCAGCTCGGCCCGGGGTACAGCCTGGACTTTTACCTCGTTCCCGCCAGGGATGGCGGCAAGTACCTGCGGACGCTCGAAGCCCTTGCCACCGGCCCCACCAAGGTCACTTTTCACCCTCCGGTCACGCCGGCGGAACTTCCCGAAGTGCTGAACGCGTACGACGTCGGCATCTTCAGCCTGCCCCCGCAGACCCGAAACCATGCACTGATGCTGCCCAACAAGTTTTTTGATTTCGTTCAGGCGCGGCTGGCAATTGTCTTCAGCCCGTCTCCTGAAACTTCGCGGCTTATCGAACGCTACGACCTCGGCGCCGTGACCACAGACTTCTCATCGGAGTCCCTGGCCGCCGCGCTGCGACAGCTCGACAGGGCCAGGATCGCCAAGTGCAAGGCCAACGCCCACGAGTCCGCCTTGGAACTCAGCTCAAAGGTCGATGAAGACACCGAGCGCGAGATTCTGCAGGAACTTTTTCCTTCGCGTTGAGACGGGCACGCTTCACCCCCGGTTCCGGACCTTTGGTCCCTGACCGGTAAAGTTGCTTCCATGCGTATTCTCAGCGTCGTCGGCGCGCGCCCCCAGTTCGTGAAACTCGCACCGATCGCTTCCGCCATGGAAGGTCGCGCAGAACATCTGATAGCCCACACAGGCCAGCACTACGACGAAATCATGTCGGACGTATTCTTCGAGGACCTGGGTATCCCGGCCCCCGATTTCAATCTGGGTGTGGGCTCTGGCAAGCACGGCAGCCAGACCGGCACAATGCTTGCTGGACTTGAAGAAATTTTTGAGTCCGTCCGGCCCGACTGCGTGCTCGTATACGGCGACACGAACTCGACGCTGGCCGCGGCACTCGCTGCGGTAAAAATGCACATCCCCCTGGCCCACCTCGAGGCGGGACTGCGTTCGTTCAACCGCCGGATGCCTGAGGAACACAACAGGGTACTGACGGACCACGCCTCCGACCTTCTCCTCGCGCCCACGCAGGTGGCCATGGACCACCTCGCCAACGAGGGACTGTCCGCACGCAGCGTGCTGGTTGGGGACGTCATGACGGATGTGCTCTACAAAACCCGGTCCGTGCTCGAACACCGGAACACCGAGCTCCCTTCGGGCGTCACGGCCGGCGACTATTACATCAGCACTATCCACCGGCCGGATAACACCGATGATCCGGCAAGGCTGAAGCAAATCATCGAGTCGCTCTCTGACCTGGACCGGGACGTGGTCCTCCTCGCCCACCCCAGGTTGGTGGACATCGCAACCCGCCATGGCCTGTCACTCGACAGCAGGCGGCTCAAAGTCGCCAACCCGCTGGCCTATCCCGAGCTCGTGAACGCTGTCATGAACAGCGCAGGCGTGATTACCGACTCCGGAGGACTGCAGAAAGAGGCATTCCTGCTGCGCGTACCCTGCACAACCATCCGGCCCGAAACAGAATGGGTGGAAACGGTCAACCTCGGCTGGAACGTCCTGGTCAGCGACGATCTGTCCGTGTTGGCCGCGGCTGTGCAGCGGCCAACACCTGCCCCCACTACTGAATCCCCATACGGAGACGGCCAGGCAGCGCGCCGCACGGTGGACGCACTGCTGGAGGCAGGCGCAAACTCAGGCTACTGACACGCCACAACCTTGAAGAGTTTTGCATCCCCCTCGCTGTCAACGAGTTGGACAGCTTTGGATTTTTCAAGATCCTGAAGACCCTGGTACGTCTCACTGGACGGATGATTCAGCAAGTACTGACTGCCCAAATCAAGGGCGTAGGTTACCTTCAGCTTCCGGACCGCCGCGCATACCTGCGGATTTGTGTCGGCGTTCGCCAAGCCCTCCGCGATGGTGCGCATGGCGGCATTCATCCGCTGGGTCTGGTGGTACTCAAGCACTTTCCGGTCCGCGAAGGCATAGGCCAAGGAACCGCCATTCCAGGGATTGACCGCGATCACAGCGTCTTCGGGCACCTCCGCGGCGAGCCGGTCAAATAGCTTGTACTCGTTCGACGAGACGATTGATTCCTTGGTGTCCCGTTCGTAGAAGATTTTGTTTTGGGCAATGTAATTCCGGACGGGACCGGTCTGTGTCACCAGGGCCAGCAGAACGCACACAACCAGTCCCCCTGCCACGGCCGCAGGTGTCAACCCGCCGGCAAATTTCCGGCCGGCCAGGCCCTTGGGGAATATGCCCCTCAACCGCCCGCGGTACGCGCTGGCCGCCCTGAGAATCGCATCGGCCACCGTGGTAAGCCCCAGCGCTGCCAGCACTGTCGCGAATATCGGCAGGTAGGCAGCCAGCCGGTGGGTGTCCTGGTACCAGGTTCCGGTGAAGAAATCCCGGGCCCAGCCTGCGGCGAAGCCGGCGTCCACGATGTAAAGGTAAGCTGCCGCGGCATAGCACCCAAGAACCCACCACAATTTGCGGTGGGGAAGGATGGCTGCCACACCGATGAACACCAGGACGGACGCCAGGAGGGCCACCTCGGTACGCATGGGGGCGTTGGTGACCACCTCACCCACGGCGCCGGCCAACGTCTGATGCGCCTTCCACCCACCGTAAAACCCCGGGCGAAGGACCTTCCATGCGACTGCGGCCACGGCCGTCACGACGAGCGTTGCGACTGCGGGCAGAACGTACGAGCGCAAGGGAGCCCGGTCTTGAGCCAGCCTCCGGATCCGTGCGGCCAGCGTCCACAGCAGTACAGGGGCGCTGAATGCCAGTAGCGCATTAACGGAACTCATGTGCGACAGCGCCAGCCCTGGCAAGGCGATGAGCAACGCCAGCCAGGACTGCAGCGGCGTTTCGTTCATCGACGTCGCCTTCCGGCACACCAGAATTATCGCGGCCAATGCTGCCGGCAGGACGCTCGCCGAAAGAAGATTGGGAAATAGCGGCCCCCAGACCATCAGGAGGTAGGGGAATGCGACGAAACCGCTTGAAAGCACCCCGGCCGCCGCCAGCCCAAGCAGCCGCGGGCCGATGATGACCCGGGTAAGGAAGACGACCGAGACCGGCCAAAGGACCGCACCCGCGACCAGGTTGATGACATTGACGGACACCGCCACTTCAGCCCCGGTCAGCTGCGTAACGAGGGCTGCCAGCGAATGCCACACGGCTGGATAGACGGAGGCCCGTCCCCCGCCGCCGCCGCCCATTCTGCCGAGCTCCAGGGAGGACGCGTTCGCGGTGTCCAGGACATAGCGGACTGCGTTGAGGTGGAAGATATTGTCATACCGCTGTGAAATATTGTCCGGCGCGCCCACCAACTGGACGATGCGGCGTCCAATCAGGAACGCCCCAACGCCGATGCCCGCTGCGGCACTGGCAACGACAGTCCATGGTTCAAGTTGCGGACGTTCCGCTGGCTTCCAGCGCCGGAACAGGAGCCAGCCCATCGCGGACAGGAGCGCGGTAGCCACCAGCACTACTACAAGGTTCCAGGGCAACCGGATCCAATCGGCGACCACGGCCACGACGCCGGCAATGCTGAGCGAGAACAGCGGCGCGAGTCCAAGGAGGCTCGATCGCCGTAACCCGATGGCCCATGCCAAGGCCGCACCGGGAAGGAGGACGACTGCCAGCGCGGCGAACAAAGCCGGCAAAGTCTCAAGCCAGGACAAATTTCCTCCAATAATGTTGCTTAGAACGAGCGTCGTCGCCGACGGCTGCAAGAACTGTCTTCATTCGTGCATGATCGTCGCACGCTCGCGCAGGGGCAGATCCCCCCGGCCTGCCGAGGCGTCGCTAACGGTCCCGGAGCTTCTGGATAACCTGATCGATCGGCCCATCCATGATGACCGAACCGTGTTCCAGCAGCACGCCGCGTTCGCAGACCTGCGCCACAAGATCCAGGTCATGGCTCACGACAACCAGCGTCTTGCCGGCGGAAGCCAACTCTTTGATTTTTGCGAGGCACTTCTTCTGGAACGGCTCGTCCCCGACGGCGAGGATCTCGTCCACCAGGAACACATCCGGGTCTGTGTGGACTGCAACGGAAAATGCGAGCCGCAGATACATCCCGGAAGAGTAGAACTTTACCTCGGTGTCAATGAACTCGCCGATCTCCGCGAACTCGACAATGGAGTCGAACTTGTCCTTGATCTCGGCCTCGCTCATGCCGAGGATCGCCCCGTTGAGATAGACGTTGTCCCGTCCTGACAGATCGGGGTGGAAGCCGGCCCCCACTTCGATCAGCCCGGCCACCCGGCCACCGGTGCGCACTGTGCCTGAGTCCGGCTGCATAACGCCCGAAATGTGCTTGAGCAGAGTGGACTTTCCCGAGCCATTAAGGCCCAGCAGCGCCACTGTTTCACCGTGTCCGATCTCGACGGACAGGTCCCTCAAGGCATGAAACTTTTTGGAGAGATCGCCCTTGCGGCCTTTCGACAGCCAGACCAGGGCTTCTTTCAGCGAGCGGGTGTGCCTGAGCACGAACTGCTTGTTGATATGCCGGATTTCTATGGCGACAGACACGGTCACAGCTCCTGGGCGAAACGGCCTTCGAGCCGGCGGAAGGTCCACTGGCCGAGGAAAAGAATGACGAGGGACACGATCAGGGCGACAGGAACCCACACCGTCAGCAGATTGGGAGGGCTCCCCTCGGCACCGGAAGTAGTCGGAAGCCAAAACGCGTGGTGGAAGCACTCGACGGCAACAGTGATCGGGTTCAGCTGGTAGATCGCGAAACCGATCTCACCGGCCTTGTCCTGGACCATTCGCCATGAATACAGCACCGGTGAGACCCACGTGGCCACCATGAGGAACAGGTCGACAAGGTTCTCGGCATCCCGGAAGTAGACATTCACCGCGCCGAAGAAGAGGCCCAGACCAACCGCCAGCAGCGCGATGATCAGGAACCCAGCGGCCGCGGCAAGAGCTTCGAGTGGGCCAGGCCTCCAGCCGCTGAACAGACACGCCACAACAAGCACAAAGATCTGCGGCAGAAAGTGCACAGCAGACACCCACACCGAGGCTGCCGGGAACAGCTCACGCGGCAAATAGATCTTGTTGATCAGACCGCTGTTGTGGACGATGGAGCGCGTGGAGTTGCTCAGCGATTCGGTGAAGAAGTTCACCAAAATGATGCCGGAGAACAGGTAGACAGCGTAGTTGGGCAGCCCGCCACGGTTCGTGGCGCTTTGTTCCAGCCCCAGGAAAACGCCGAGTGCAATGTAAAAGGCAACGAACTGGACGCCCGGCTTGACGTACGTCCAGAGGAGGCCCAGCACTGATCCGCGGTATCGGACCCTGAGTTCCTTGCGGACCAGGAGTTTGAGCAAGAACCTGGACCGGAACACATCCGCCAGGCCGTTCCCCTTGCCGGGAGCAACCAGCTCGCGGCCGTGTTCCTGCCGTGCCGGGGAGGTTTGTCCCTTTGTCATCTACTGGGTTTCTGTTCGTCAGCCACAGAGGCTGCTTCGAAGGTCCTGCCCCAGGCCTCCGGCGAGGTGAAGTTGGGGAGTTCTTCCCTGTAAGAGCTGGACAGCTCATCCCATCGGCCCAGAGCGCGTGCGTGCAGTATCAGGCTCGTCAGGAGCTGCTTGCGGAACCGGACGTTGTCCCTGCGGTACCACGACGCGCCTGTCCCATCAGAGGCAGAAACGAGTGCCGAATCCAGGTGAGCCAGCCTCCACCACCGGGCGTCCGCCGCAGCGACCACGGCCTCAGGATTCTCCTTGGCGGCAGGGTTCACCGGGCGCAGCTGCCTCAGCGCGCCGGACAATGCGCTGGAGAACGCCTGTACATAGTTTTTCGGACGGGACGGTGCCAGCCCGAATTTGGGTAGGTGCTGCCGCTTAACCGGCGGAAACTGCGTGAGGTCATTCGTTACCTGCGCATCAGGGAAGCTGGAGCGAATCGCGCGGATCTCAGCGAGCTTGCTCCCGATCGTCTGGTGGAGGTGGGAGGGCCCGTCCAACAGGTCTTTGAGGGCGCGGTTGCGCAGCTCCACAGCCGAGTACTGAAGCGAAAGCAGAGTGCCTGACATCCTTCAGGAAGCTTTCGATCGGCAGCCTGCCGCCCTTGCGGTACTGGGAATAGAGGAGTGCGGCCACCCAGCGGTTGCGCTGGTGGAAATACGCCTGCCAGTCGATGGTGTCGTCCTTTTCCGTCCACGGCATATGCCAGACAGCAGCACCGGGAAGGCTGACGGTGGTGTAGCCGTTGGCACCGGCCCGGATGCCGTATTCGACGTCGTCCCACTTGATGAAGACGGGAAGGGCAAGACCTATTTCACGAACAATGGACGTCGGGATCAGGCACATCCACCAGCCGTTGTAATCCACATCGACGCGCCGGTGCATCCACGGCGTGGTGCGAAGGTTGCTGGCAGCGAAATCGTGTGCGCTCCGGTCCTGGCCGAGGGCTTCGTACTGGAACCGGTACTGGTTGATGCCCTCGCCGAAGTTGTGGATCACGGATCGTTCGAAAAGGTTGAACATGTGTCCGCCCACAATGGTGGGGCGCCGGGTAAAGTCGGCGAAATTTACGGCACGGAGGACGCCTTCGGTTTCGACAACGACGTCGTCATCCAGAAGCATGACGTAATCGCTCTCACCGCCTTGCACAGCCTCGAGCATGCCCCGGGCAAATCCACCCGAGCCACCTAGATTCCCCTGCTCGACCAGGGTGAATTTCCCACCCAGGTTGGCAGCTGCCTCGTCAAAACCGGGCTCATCCCTGACCTTCTGGTTGCCCTGGTCCGTCACGATGAGCCGGTCCATGACACCCAGCAGATCTTCGGACCCGGCAAAGTTGCGCAGGTGCTTGACGCAGTAGTCAGGACGGTTAAACGTGGTTACCGCGATCGACAAGCTGCCTGGCTTGAAGTCGTCGGGTTGCGGCACGGACCAGTCGGCACTCTTAAGCGTCACGTCGCGGCCATGGGCTACCAGGTCAAACCAATACCAGCCGCCGTCGGCGAACGTGGTCAGTGGCAGCTCGCAGGTGGCGGTGGTGCCGCCAGAGGTGTGCATGCTCTGGACACGGTTGGAACTGCCGCGTGGGCTGGACTTGTAGACAATGACAGTGGCCTCGGCGTCCACTTCGATGCTGAGCCGTACCTTCTGCACATCCGTGTGGGCCCGCCAGTAGCTGGCGGGGAACGCGTTGAAGTACGTGCCAAAAGACACACGCTGGTGGGCAGGCAGGGACAGCTGGCGCCGGCCCAGGATGAAGTCCGAGCGGATTTGGCTGCCCTGCACCACGATCTGTGATGTCTTGCTGCCCCGCTTTGGAGTGGCGTCCTCGTCGACGACACGTCGTGCTGCGTCGAAATCCACGTACAGCGGCAGGGTGTCTGTGTCGCCGTCAACCGGGAACACCACACGGTGGACAGTTCTCCACGTCGTTTCGCCGGTGCCGGGCTCGGACTCCTGCCGGAATTCTGTTGCTACGCTCATGCGTCCACTCCTCCGCTTTCCAGCTTCGCGCCACCGCTGAAGTGCGGTTTGATCTTGTTGTCGAACATGCTTAAGGCCGACCCGATTGCCATGTGCATATCGAGATACTTGTACGTTCCCAGCCGGCCGCCGAACAGAACCGAGTCCTCACCGCGGGCGAGGTCCCGGTAAGCCAGCAGCTTGGAACGGTCGACGGCGGTGTTCACCGGGTAATAGGGTTCGTCGCCCTTTTCCGCGAAGCGGGAGAACTCCCGCATGATTACGGTGGCATCCTTCGTGTATTCACGTTCAGGGTGGAAGTGGCGGAATTCATGGATCCGGGTGAACGGCACGTTCTCATCCGGATAGTTCATGACGGCACAGCCCTGGAAGTCTTCCACGGGCAGGACCTCTTCCTCGAGGTCGATCGTGCGCCAGGACAGGTCGCCTTCGGCGAAGTCGAAGTAGCGGTCTACCGGGCCCGTGTAGATGACTGGCACTTGGCCCCGGACCGATTCGCGGCCGAACTCGCCGTCGTCGAAGAAGTCGGTGTTGAGGTGGACCTCGATGTTCGGATGATCCGCCATCCGTTCGATCCAGGCTGTGTAGCCGTCGACGGGCAGACCCTCATACGTGTCGTTGAAGTACCGGTTGTCATAGTTGTAGCGGACCGGGAGCCTGGAAATAATCTCTGCAGGCAGATCCTTGGGGTCTGTTTGCCACTGCTTGCCGGTGTAGTACTTGATAAATGCTTCGTAGAGCGGGCGCCCGATCAGCTGGATGCCTTTGTCGTTCAGGTTTTCCGGGTCCGTTCCGGCCAACTCCCCGGCCTGCTCCTGGATGAGGGCACGGGCCTCGGCAGGGCCCATGGAGGCGCGGAAGAACTGGTTGATCGTGCCGAGGTTGATCGGCATCTGGTACACCTCGCCGTTGTGGCTGGTGTAGACCTTGTGCTGGTAGTTGGTGAAGGCCGTAAAGCGGTTCACGTACTCCCAGACGCGCTCATTGGAGGTGTGGAACAGATGCGCGCCATAACGGTGCACTTCGATGCCGGTCTTGGCCTCTTTTTCGCTGTAGGCATTGCCCCCGATGTGGTGGCGGCGGTCCAGGACCGCAACCTTAAGCCCCAGCTCGGTGGCGGCGCGCTCCGCGATTGTCAGGCCAAAAAAACCTGAACCGACGACGACGAGATCAGCGTTCACAACTCTCCTGTGTTCTTTGGTGGCAGGGCTAGACAGCCCTATGTGCCGGGTCTAGACTACCCGAGATTCAATCCTGGCCTGCATTTCGAAGGTCCGTGAGGGTGCTCTGTGCACCCCCTGCCGCATCCTCCGCCGGCGGCATATTCAGCCCGCCGCAGCAGCCACGACTTCGGTCGCGGCCAGCCTTCCCGACGTGGCCAGGGACGCATTTTCCTGGACCCAGGCCGCCCGGGCGGCACGGCCGCCCTTGTCCTCCACCGGGTCTCCGGCGCTGAGCATGCGGACCATGGCTTCGGCCACGGTGTCCACATCGTATTGGGCTGCTTCTCCGAGCCCGTTGTCGGCGACCAGCGCCGCGGCGTCTCCGGTTCCAGCGAAGACCACCGGTGTCCCGCAGCCCGCTGCCGCGTAAATCTTTGTCGGCTTGGCAAAGTCGTAGCCTTGGCCCGGTTTGATGCTGACGAGGGCCGCGGACGCGCCTCGGATCCAGGCAGCGGTCTCGGCGGGGGGAATGACGCCGCCGAAATGCACACGCCCGGGAGCTATCTCCGCCGCGAGTTCGCGAAGGTGCTGCTCGTCGGAGCCCTGACCGTAGAAGCGGATGCTGGCCTCAGGATATTTGGCCAGGACAGCCGGCAACGCGCGTACAAAAACGTCCGCTCCCTGCCATTCCGACATCGTTCCCGTATATACGAAGTAGGGCCCGGTGTTCTCAACGGTTTCACCGGCCGGACCGAAGACGGTCGTGTCAATGCCGTTGCCCACAACGTGAACACGCTCAGCAGGTACGCCAAACTGAACGACCTTCTCGGCCACGGATTCGGAGACGGCGATTACCTTGGCGGCCCGGCGAAGAGCGAAACCCTCCGCGGTCCGCATCACCCGCACAACAAACGGCGGCACGTCGGTGGCGGACAACGCCTCGGTCCAGATGTCGGCCGCGTAGTAAACGAAGGGGCGGCGGCGCAGGGCTGAGCTCAGCGCCACGACGACTCCCGTGGTGGGCGGCGGTTCCGCGACCACAACGTCGGCCGTGGTGAACAGCAGGCGGAACAGCGCCGGTATGTCGAAGCTCATGTATTGGACATAACCGCGTACATTGCCGCCTGAATCCCTGAGCACGGGCCAGCGCGAGATCTTGTAATCCCTGGCCGGAGCCGGCCCGGCCGCCATCGGCGGCCGGGTGGTAATCACGCCAACCTCGGCTCCTGCCGCGGTCAGACCGTCCGCCAGTGCCTGCAGGCGGAAGGCAGCTGCCCCGACCTCGGGAGTGAACAGTCTGCTGACCAGCGCAACTTTCACGGGTTTTCGCACCGTCACGAAGCGGGAACCCGCACCATCTGACCGCTGTCTGCGGATCGCAGCACGGCCTCCGCCACGAGAAGAGTGTCGAGGCCTTCCTGCATCGTCACGACGTCGCTTCGCAGTCCCAGCACGGCATCGCGGAAGGCTTCGTGCTCAGTGCGCAGCGGCTCCGGCTTCGGGATGGCCAAACGGGTGACGTTGCCTTCGGAAACACCGCGGAACGCCGCCATGGATTCCCACTCGGTTGCCACTGTGCCATTCTCGAAGAATGTCAGGTCCGCTGTGACAGTGTCAGCGACGAACGCGCCCTTTTCGCCCGTGACGATCGTCAAGCGTTCCTTCATCGGGGACAGCCAGTTGACCAGGTGGTTGGTGATCACGCCGTTGTCGAGCTGACCCGTTGCGGTAACCATGTCCTCGTGCGGGCGTCCGCTGCGTGTCGTGGTCCGGGCGTAGATCGTTTCGAACCGGCTCTGGGCCAGCCATGCCGTGAGGTCGATGTCATGGGTACCGAGGTCCTTCACGACGCCGACGTCGGCAATGCGCGACGGGAAGGGTCCTTGGCGGCGAGTGGCGATCTGGTACACATCGCCGAGCTCTCCGTTGGCGATGCGCTTCCGCAGCGACTGAAGGGCGGGATTGAAGCGCTCGATGTGGCCGACGGCGCCGATCAGGCCCTTCGCGGCAAAAGCTTCAACCATCCGCAGGCCGGCGTCAGCGCTTGCTGCGATCGGCTTCTCCACCAGCGTGTGGATACCGGCTTCGGCCAGTGCGAGTCCGACTTCTTCATGCATGCCGGTGGGAACAGCGGCCACAGCCATGTCCAGACCCACGGCGATGAGTTCTTCAACAGACGAGAGGACCTTCAGTTCCTTGGCAACACCATGAGGGTCGCCATAAGAGTCCGCCACGGCAACCAGCTCAATGCCTTCCACCTCGCGGATGACGCGGGCGTGGTGGCGGCCCATCATGCCGAGGCCGATCAGTCCTACGCGGAGGTTGGCCACTATGCACCCGCCTGCGCGAGCTTGTTCACTGCGCTGACAATGCGCTCAAGGTCATCCTGGCTCAGTGACGGGTGGACCGGCAGGGACAGAACCTGCTTCGCCGCGATTTCGGTGTTCGGAAGTTCTTCGGTCCGGTTGAAGGACGGCAGACGGTGGTTGGGTACAGGGTAGTAGACACCGGAACCGATGTTGTATTCCTCGCGCAGTGCCTTGGACATGCCGTCACGGTCTTCCGGGACCCGGATGGTGTACTGGTGGAAGACGTGCTCGGCGCCCGATGCCACAACCGGGGTGCCGACGCCTTCAAGGTTTGCCGTCAGGAAGGCGGCGTTGGCCTGGCGCTGGGCAGTCCAGCCCAAGACCTTGGTGAGCTGGACCCGTCCGATCGAAGCGTGCAGATCGGTCATCCGCGCGTTGAAGCCCACGATTTCGTTCTCGTACTGCTTCTCCATGCCCTGGTTGCGCAGGAGTCGAAGATTGCGTTCCACGTCGGCATCGGCCGTGGATACCATCCCGCCCTCACCCGAGGTCATGTTCTTGGTGGGGTACAGGCTGAACATCGCGAACTTGCCGAAGGTACCGACCTTCTTGCCGTTCAGGCTCGCGCCGTGGGCCTGGGCGGCATCCTCGTAGAGGTCAATGCCATGGTCAGCGGCCAGTTTGGCGAAAGCCTCGGCCGCGAAGGGGTGGCCGTACAAGTGCACGGGCATAATGCCCTTGGTCTTGTCCGTGATGAGTGAAGCAACATGGTCCACGTCAAGGGTGTAGTGGTCCAGTTCGATGTCGGCGAACACGGGGGTGGCGCCGGTTGCTGCAACGGAATTTCCGGTCGCCGCGAACGTAAAGGACGGAACGATGACTTCATCGCCGACGCCGACTCCTGATGCCAGCAGGCCCAGGTGGAGACCGGAGGTGCCGGAATTCACGGCGACAGATGCGCGTCCGTCGAGAAGGACCTGCGAAAATTCCGACTCGAATGCAGCAACCTGCGTGCCCTGGGCAAGCATGCCCGTCGCCATCACGGCGTCGACGGCGGCGCGTTCCTCATCGCCGATGATCGGCTTTGCTGCGGGAATGAATTCCTGGCTCATGCGTTGTCCTCTGCTTCTTTCAAGGAATTTTCGTCTTCAACATATTTGGCGCCCGTCTCAGGGCACACCCAGAACTCGCCGTCCAGGGTGAGCGGGAATCCGGCTTTGCCCACCCAGCCGAGCCGTCGTGCGGGTACTCCCGCCATCAGGGCAAATGCCGGAACATCCTTGGTGACAACAGCGCCGGCGGCAACTGTTGCCCACCGTCCGATCGTCAAAGGGGCAACGCAGACAGCCCTGGCACCAATTGATGCACCGTCCTCGATCGTCACGCCAACAGGCGTCCAGTCGTGGGCGCTCTTCAGCGAACCATCCGGGCTGACGGAGCGCGGGTACGTGTCGTTCGTCAGGACAACTGCCGGACCGATAAACACGCCGTTCCCCAGCTTGGCCGGTTCGTAGACCAGGGCGTAGTTCTGGATCTTGGTGTTGTCGCCGATCTCGACACCGGTGCCCACATAGGCGCCGCGGCCAACAATGCAGTTCACGCCGAGTCGGGCGTCCTCGCGGACCTGGGCAAGGTGCCAGATCTTGGTACCTTCACCGAGGGTTGCCCGTTCCGACACATCGGCGCTGGGAGCGATGCTACTCATCAAATGACTCCAATCAGGGATGAATTCTAAGTTGGCCGTCGAAGCCGAATGGATCAGGGCTTACCGATGACGCGGTAGACAACTCCGGGCCACTGTTCGGCGCTGCTGACGCGGCGCCCGTCAATGAATGCTTTGATTCCAGGAAGGTCCGACGCGGTCAGGTCGCTGTACTCGGCGTGATTGGCCTGAACAACTGCGGCGTCGACCGGTTCGCCCAAATGGTAGGCGGCGAATCCGAGCTTCTCCAGTTCCTCGTCCGTGTAGAGCGGATCGTGCACAAGGGCCGTTCCACCCCGGCGGGAAATCGATGCGACCGCATCGAAGACGCCAGAGAACGCGGTTTCCTTGACTCCCCCGCGGTAGGCGGCGCCAAGGACGACCACACGGGCTCCGTTGAGGTCGCCGTACGCACCTTCGAGAAGCCCGATGGTGTAATCAGGCATTTCTGCGTTGGCCGCCCTGGCAGCGCGAACCACAGTTGCCTCGGGGTCGTTCCACAGGTAGAGGCGGGGGTAGACCGGGATGCAATGCCCGCCGACGGCGATTCCGGGCTGGTGGATATGGCTGTACGGCTGGGAGTTGGAGGCATCGATGACCTGGTAGATGTCGATGCCGGCCGTTGCCGCGAACCGGGCAAACTGGTTTGCGAGCCCAATATTGACGTCGCGGTAGGTGGTCTCGGCAAGCTTCGCCAACTCGGACGCCTCTGCGGAGCCAAGGTCCCACACACCGTTGCCCCGGGTGAGGTCCGGACGGTCATCGAAGTCCAGGACGGCCTGGTAGAACTCCACCGCCTTTGCTGCGCCAGCTTCGGACAAGCCGCCGACCAGCTTCGGGTACTTGCGCAGGTCTTCGAAGACGCGGCCGGTCAGAACGCGCTCGGGCGAAAACACGAGGTGGAAGTCCTCGCCTTCAACCAAGCCGGATCCGGCCTCGAGGGCAGGCTTCCACCGCGTGCGCGTGGTTCCTACGGGCAGCGTCGTCTCATAGGAGACCAGCGTGCCGGGTGTCAGGTGTTTTGCCAGCTCTTCGGTGGCGGCATCCATCCAGCCAAAGTCCGGCTTGGCGTCTGCATCGACGAACAAGGGAACCACGAGCACCACGGCATCCGCGCCCGGAACCGCCTCGGCGTAGTCGGTGGTTGCGCGAAGCCTGCCCGCAGGCACGAGGTCCGAAAGCTTCGCCTGCAGGTGCGCCTCACCGGGAAACGGCTCGGTTCCGGCGTTGACGAGGTCCACAAGCTGCTGGTTCACATCGACGCCCACAACGTCATGGCCTCTGGAAGCAAACTGAACCGCCAGCGGCAGTCCAATTTTCCCCAGCGCAATTACAGCAATCTTCACAGTTCTGATGCCTTTTCTCTCATGATTGGCAGGCGAAGAGCCCCACTGCCGCCCCGCGGTTTCGCTTAACACTATCCGCTGTCCCGAGCGAACGCCGATTCTGCGGCCGACGCTGTTGCGCGCCCTGCACGCTTCAGTGCACCGTCTGACGCGGTTTTCCACATAGTACTGGCCGTCCCTACGCCCTGGATGACGTCAGCATTAGCATCGTCTTCACGCAGTAATCACGTAAGGAAGACCCGACATGCCGCTGCACTGCACGCTCGTCCGGAGCCCAGGCGCTGCCCTGCAGGAACCCCCTTTGGAGCTGACCATCGAGGGTCCGGACGGCGCTTCCGGGGCCGATCTGCAGGACGCACTGGCCGGCAGCTTCAGTACCGGCCGAGTGACCATCGACGGCCAAGACGTGAGTTTACTCACGCTCGGACAGCCTCCGCTGGTCAACGGTGCCATCCTCGTCGATGCGGCGGACATGAACGCCCGCAGATCCAGACAGCGTGCATCGGAACCGCCTGCATCCCTGGCACTGGCAGTGCACAGCGGCGCGGGCGCGGGCCTGGTGGTTCCGTTGCGGCGGGGCACGTACACCATTGGTCGAAGCAATGCCGAGATCGTCATCCCCGACGCCGACCTATCCCGTGCCCACGCCCGCCTGGTGGTCACCGAGACCGCCATCACCATTGTGGATCTGGACAGCGTCAACGGCACTGAAGTGGACGGCGAGCGCCAGCGGAACGCCGCTGTCACCACCAACTCCACCATCCGATGTGGCAACTCAACCATGTCACTCGTTTTCCTGGAGGAGCCGGCGAGTCAACTGGACACGGCCGGCACGGATGTCCGCGAGCCACTCATCGTCAGGCGGCGGGACGATCCGGTGAACCGCGCGGCGCTCCTTCTGACGGCTGTCCTGCCGGTGATCATCGGTGTGGGCCTCGCCGTCATCACCGGAATGTGGATGTTTCTGGCCTTGACCGTTGTCTCGGCGATCTCCATCCTGGTGCCTGTGGTCGGCGGGCACCGTCAACGTCGAGAACTGGCTGCGGCGGTCAGTGCCGCAGTCACCGATGACCAGGAACGACGACGGCGGGCCGCCCCGCCGCTCTCCGCCCTGACTATCGGCGGCCCCACGGGAAAGGACCGTACTGCCCAGGTCACGAACGAGGGCATCTGGCTGCGGCTGGGCCAAAGCATTCAACCAGCCAACCTCCAATTCGAGCCGCCCGATCCGGGGCGGACGGTTCCATCAGCCGGTCCGCTGCCGCTGACACTCGATCCCGCGCGGCCGCTCACCACCATCCGTGGTCCGCGCGACTCGGTCGAGGGACTGGTGCGTTCACTCCTGATGCAACTCGCCGGCTACCCGCTCGGCCGGGGTACCTGCGTGGTGATCCACGGACGAGCGGACCAGGTGCCGCTCGCCGCCCGGATTCTTGAAGGCGTCACCGTGTCCAGCCATCGTGGCACTGTCGAGGACCTGATGGTGCGAGGTTTCGAGCCCTCACACATGCACGGCATGCTGATTCTCCTGGATGACCAGGAGGACACAACCGCGATCATTGAAATGGCGCTCGAACATAAGTGGCAGGTCTTCCACGTCCACGGCGACTGCGCAGCCCAGCTCACTGCCGACATCGAGCTCGGTGAACGCAGCTCGGTATTCAACACAGGAACCGAATGCCTCCGGTTTGCGCCGGATCTGGCGCCTGTCCACGTCTTCAACAATTTTTGCCGCCGTCTGGCCCGGGATGCCCACAAGCCCGGCGAGGCCAGGGGAGGCATCCCACTGACCTGCCGGCTCACGGACCTTCTCCCGGATTCACCGCCCGAAACAGCCAGACGGTGGACGGCAAACAGCAGGCGGCCTGAGCTGGCGGTCCCCGTCGGACTGGGTGCGGATGGCCCCCGGATGCTGGATTTACAGACCGACGGGCCGCACTTGCTGGTGGCCGGCACCACGGGCTCGGGCAAGTCCGAATTTCTCCGCAGCCTGACGAGTGCCTTGGCCCTGAGCTACCCGCCGGACCGCATCAACTTCCTTTTTGTGGACTTCAAGGGCGGCTCCGGGCTGGGGCCACTGACCGGGCTCCCTCACTGTGTAGGCATGCTCACCGACCTGAGCAGCCACGAACTGGAAAGGTACCTGCAGTCCCTCCGGGCCGAAATCAGGTTCCGTGAAGAAGTCCTGGCAGCTGTGCAAGCGCCAGATCTTGCCTCCTACCGGGCGACTCCGGCGGGCATCGCGTCACCGCTGCCCCACCTCATGATCGTCATCGACGAATTCCGCATGCTCGTGGAAGACGCCCCGGAAGCGCTCCGCGAACTCATGAGGATCGCGGCCATTGGCCGTTCGCTGGGGATCCACCTGATCATGGCCACGCAACGGCCCCAGGGCGCCCTCACGGCTGACATCCGCGCAAATGTCACCACAAGCATCGCCTTGCGGGTCCAGTCGGAGATGGAGTCGATGGACATTATCAATTCGAAGGCCGCCGCCGGAATCAGCGTGGACACGCCGGGGAGGGCTTACCTGGCGCGCGGCACGGAACCTCCGGTGGAGTTCCAGACCGGCTCGCTGACTGCCGGGGCGATTACCCCCGAACCGCCGGGGCTCTCCGTGCAGCTGGCGTCGGAGTACATCGATACCCGCCCGGCTGGAGGTGAACGTGGAGCCGCATCCGTGGCAACGACGCCAGCCGTGGCGACCGCCCCCGTGATTGCTTCCATGTCAGCTGTGTGGGAGTCCATGAACAGTGTCCCCCTGCGGATGCCGGTGGCTGCCCCACTCCCCTGCGTTCTGCCCGAACCATCCCCACCGATCCCCGAGCCCATCGACGCGGGTGCGGACGGGGCTGTTGCAGACGGGGACACCTGGTCCATCAGGCTCGGACTGATGGACCTGCCCTCGGAACAGCGGACGGCACCGCTCATCTGGAAGCCCTCATCGCAGGGACATCTGGGGCTTATGGGCGGTCCGGAATCCGGCGTCGCTGCGGCGATCCGGCTGGCAGTCCACAGCCTGGCATCCCACCCGATCGAATCCCACTTATACATCCTTGATCCCGACAGCTCCTTCACGGGGCTGGCCTCTCATTGCCGGGTGGGTGCCAGGGCGGGCCTGCACGAGCTTCGCCGCGCCGTCCGCATCCTGGAGCGCCTCGCAGAGGAGCAGTCGCGCCGGCTCGCCGATCCCGCCGCTGCTGCCACGCCGCTCGCGCTGGTGCTCGTTGGCTGGGGGTCCTGGGCGTCGGCCTTTCGCGCGGGACCGCTCGCCTGGGCCGAGGACCTGGTCCACGACCTGATCCGTGATGGCGGCAGCGCCGGTATCACGGTGATCATCTCCGGCCAGAGGGAACTTGTCACCGCCAGGTTCTTCGCCGCCATTCCCAACCGCGTGTATTTTCCCACCGGTTCAAGCGAAGAGAGCCGCATTGCCTGGCCGAAACTTCCTCCCACTCCATCTGTGGCTGGTCGGGGCGTGGCCCTGGGCGCATGGTCCGGCGGAAGAGCGGCGGTTTGCCAGTTCTACACGGCCAGCCGCCTTGAAGCAGCCGGGATGGAGTCCGCCACTCTGACGCAACCACTGGCCGCAGCTATCCGGCCGTTCCGTGTGGAGCCGCTGCCGGCCGTGGTTTCCGCGGCCCGGATTCTGGATAGGACTGCGGCTCCAATCCAGGATGACACGGACGCCCAGGTCCGGGATGGAGGGACAGCCGATGTCGGGCTGGTCCCCGGCCGCCTCTGGATAGGTGCGGGCGGCGACGAACTCGAACCGGTATCAGTGCGGGTACCGGCAGGCGGCGTCCTTGCTGTGCTTGGCGCGCCGTCGTCGGGAAAGTCATCATTCCTCCGCGTGTTGCCGCAGCTCAACCCCGACGCAGGGCACTGGCTCTGGCCGGAACGGCCAACCGAGTCCGCGGCTTACTGGTCTGGCGTCCTTCGTCAAGCAGCTGCCGGCAGGCTGGATGCAGGATCGGTGGCCTTGGTGGACGATGCAGACCTGTTGCCACACGAGGTGAACCGCTGCCTCGCAGACCTCAACGCGCTGGGAGTCAGCGTGGTCATGACAGCCGGCTACAGCCCGCTGCTCGCCCAGCGGGTGCCGTTGGCGCTCCAGGCCCGCAGCCTCGGCACCGGCGTGCTGATCGCGCCGCGGACATTCCTGGATGGCGATCTCTTTGGGGTGCGGTTCGAGGCGGAACCGAATCCGCCACCGGGCCGGAGCGTGCTCATCCGGAACGGCCGGGCCCTGGCTGTCCAACTGGGCTGGGCGTGTCCGGACGAATCGCTGGGACGGTTGGCGGCCTAGCGGATCCGCCTGCACCGGGCATCCCGACCCCAAAACACGGCAATGAAAGCGCAGTCTTGAGCAGTCAGCCCCATGAAAGTTCGGCTCAACGACAGCGCTGCCGGCTACAGGGCCGGCGGCAACCCGCCACTCTGTGAGGCGTAGCTGATGACGCGCTTGTCGAAGAGAAGCACGATGGCAGTTAGAGCCGGCAGCAACAAGGCAAGGCCGGCCCACACCACGCCGCCCGTGAGGGTGGGGAATCCGATGGTCAGGACAAACAGTTGCGCCACCAGCGCAGCAGCCCTTGTCCACCGGCGCCCGCGGAAGAGGAAGTGCGCCACCGCGTAGAGCCATGAGGAGAACGCGAGCAGCAGTACCAAGGTGAAGACCGCACCCCAGAACGAGAGCACGGGCGCCCTGGTCACGAGTTCATAGCCATACCAGGCCGCGGCCACCAGGAGGGCGGTGGCCTCGGCGGCCACAATGAGCGCGATCACCAGAATTCCGCGCGGGCGCTCCGGAGCCGGGTCTGGCCCGGCGGCCGCATCGGCACCTGCGCCGGCCGGGGACCCCTGGCTTCCGGGAGATGGCTCGGGCAGCGGATCTGAAGGGTTTTGGGGGGCTCTTGACACACTGGCACCCTACCGGACATAGTCGGACAGTGGTGAGGGTCGCCAAGGCCGATGTGATGTATCGCTCAGGATTCCGGGGATATCAAGCTGTATTACCCCTTGTTTACACAGCGTTAACATGACAACCTTGATGAAGATGACCGATGGGGCCCCGCAGGGCCCCTTTCCTTTGTAGCCACTAGTGAATAATTTCACAAACCGGCTCTTCCCAGAATTGGAGCAACTGATCAGCATGGATTGGCGTAACCGCGCAGCGTGCCTCGACAAGGACCCTGAACTGTTTTTCCCCGTCGGAAACACAGGGCCAGCCCTCCTCCAGATCGAGGAAGCCAAGAGCGTCTGCCGCCGCTGCCCGGTTGTTGACACCTGCCTCCAGTGGGCCCTCGAATCCGGCCAGGACGCCGGCGTCTGGGGCGGCATGAGCGAAGACGAGCGCCGCGCCCTCAAGCGCCGCGCTGCCAGGGCACGCCGCGCCTCCTAGTTACCGAGTCCGGGTGCGCAGAGCAACAGCGCTGACGGATTAGACAAAAATGATGGCCGCGACCCCTTCCGGGTCGCGGCCATCATTGTTTTGGTGACAGCCCTATCTGGCGGCCAGGATTACCTGGCGGCCAGGCTGAGTCGGATCTGGACAGCCGTTCCGCCGCCGTCGCGCGGATGCCACTGGATGGTGCCCCCCAGTTCACTGGTGACCAGGGTCCTCACGATCTGCAGGCCAAGCCCCTCGACATGTGGCGTGTCGGGCAGCCCCACACCGTCGTCGGCAATGGTGACGGTCAGCAGTTCTTCACCGTCTTCTTCCTCCGAGCGGTCAGCCATGAGCCAGACCGTTCCCGCGCGGCCCGCCAGGCCGTGCTCGACGGCGTTGGTCACCAACTCATTGATCACCAGTGCCAGCGGGGTGGCGAAGTCGCTGGGCAGTTCCCCGAAGAGGCCCGAACGCTCGGTCTTGACCTGCTGCGAAGGCGACGCCACTTCGGCGGACAGCCTGAACTGGCGGCCGATCAGCTCATCGAAGTCAACACTCTGCGCCAGTCCCTGGGAAAGGGTCTCGTGAACGAGGGCGATGGTGGCCACCCGCCGCATTGCCTGCTCCAGCCCCTGTTTGGCCTCATCACTGACCATCCGGCGGGACTGCATCCGCAGCAGGGCAGCCACGGTCTGCAGATTGTTTTTCACCCGGTGGTGGATCTCGCGGATGGTGGCGTCCTTGGTGACGAGCTCCATCTCCCGGCGCCGCAGTTCCGAAACGTCCCTGCACAGCACCAGCGCGCCAAAGCGTTGCTGCTCGTCCCGCAGCGGAATGGCCCGCAGGGACAAGCTCACGCCACGGGATTCAATCTCACTGCGCCACGGCATCCGTCCGGTGACCACCAGCGGCAGCGTCTCGTCAACCAGGCGCCGGTCCTTCAGCAGGCCAGCGGTGACTTCGGCCAGCGAGCGGCCTTCCAGCGACTCGCCGTCGCCAAGCCGCCGGAAAGCAGACACGCCGTTGGGGCTTGCGTACTGCACAATCCCCTCGGCGTCGAGCCTGATAAGCCCGTCCCCCACGCGCGGCGCACCGCGGCGCGAACCGGTGGGTGACGCGAAGTCAGGCCACAGCCCGAGCGTTCCCATCCGCAGGAGGTCGTAGGCGCACTGCCGGTACGTCAGTTCCAGGCGTGACGGCATCCGGGAACTGGACAGGTCCATGTGAGTGGTCACCACCGCCAGGGTCCGGCCGTTGCGGACCATCGGCACGGCCTCCACCCGCAGCGCCATGTCCGAGCTCCAGTTGGTCTCGCTGGACCGTTCGATGGCCCGGCTTGCCCACGCCTTGTCGACCAGCGGTTGAAGGTCGGGCCGGATGGGTTCGCCCACAAAGTCGCCGTGAAAGACGGTATGCGTGGTTGACGGCCTGACGTGGGCCAGCGCGACGTACCCGTGATCCGGATGCGGGAACCACAACGCCAGGTCGGCGAACGCCAGGTCCGCAACCATCTGCCAGTCGCCCACCAGGAGGTGCAGCCATTCGGCATCGCCCGGCCCAAAATCAGCGTGTTCCCTGATGGGGTCCGTAAAGATTGCCACTGCACCTCCAGTTGCGACGCCGGGATTTCCTAGCGTCGGACGATTGACCTCAAGAGCCTCAATGCTACCGACAGTGAGGCCATGTCGTCGGCCTCGAGCGCATTGACCTCATCAAACATGCTCTTCGCCCTGCCCAACTGCTCGGCATTCTGGCCTTCCCAGTCCTTCAGCCGGTTCTCCGCAGAGTCCTCGGACCCCGTCGACTCAAGCACCGCCGTCGTCATGTCCGAAACAGTGGAGTACAGGTCATCCCGCAAGGCGGCCCGTGCCAGGGCCTGCCACCTGTCCTGGCGCGGCAGGTTGGTGATCCGCTCCAGCAGGGCGTCAGCATGGAACCGGTTAAACACTGTGTAGTAGACCGAGGCGATCTCTTCCACCGGTTCGTTGCGGGCGTGCACGATTTTGGCGATGTCCAGCAGGACGAAGCTCTCGAACATTTCCGCCCACCTGACGGCCAGGTCTTCCGGAAGGTCCCACCCGCGGGCCTTCTCCAGCCAGCCGGACACCCGCTCACGGTCATCGCCCCGGAGATAATCCAGCAACCGGCCGCGCATTGGATCCAGGAGCGGCTTGAACTCGGCCACGATCGAGGCGATGGGACGTGAGCTGCCACCCTGGGCCAGCAGCCACCGGACCGCACGGTCCAGGATGCGGCGGATGTCCAGGTGGACAGCGCTCCAGTGTTCGGTGGGGAACGATGCCGGCAGGCTGTTCAGTTCGTCCACCATGACGTTGAGTTCAAAGATCTCCCGGAGCGCCACGAAGGCTTTGGCCACGGCCACCTCGGTAGCAGACGTTTCCTCCATGGTGCGGAAGGCAAACGTGATGCCGCCCAGGTTGATCATGTCGTTGGCCACCACGGTGGCAATAATCTCGCGCCGCAGCGGATGGGAGTCCAGTTCGGCGTCGAACCGTTCCCGCAACTGCGCCGGGAAGTAGGCACGCAGCGTCTCACGGAACCACGGATCGTCCGCCAGGTCACTTTCACGCAGTGCCGAAGCAAGCTCGATCTTCGCGTAGGCCGCCAGTACCGAAAGCTCCGGCGACGTCAGCCCCTGGCCCTGGTCCAGCCGCTCCCGCAGGGTTTCCGTGCTCGGCAGCGCCTCAAGGTCGCGCTTCAGGTCTGCGGACTTCTCCAGCCAGTCCATCAGGCGCTCATAGCTGGGGCTCCAGTCGGCCACACGCTGCCGGTCGTTCAGGAGCAGGATGTTCTGGTCCACGTTGTCTTCAAGGACCAGCCGCCCAACCTCATCCGTCATGGCAGCGAGGAAACCCGCGCGTTCTTCCGCCGACAGCTTGCCAGCGGCCACCATCCGGTCCACGAAGATCTTGATGTTGACCTCATGGTCCGAGCAGTCCACGCCGGCTGAGTTATCGATCGCGTCGGTATTCAGGATGACGCCCTGGAGCGCCGCCTCGATGCGGCCGCGCTGGGTCATGCCCAGGTTGCCGCCTTCGCCCACCACCTTGACCCGCAGGTCCTTGCCGTCCACACGGATGGCGTCGTTGGCTTTGTCGCCCACCGAGGCATTGGACTCGGTGCTTGCCTTCACGTACGTCCCGATCCCGCCGTTGTACAGCAGGTCCGCTGGGGCCAGCAGGATGGCACGCAGGAGCTCCGGCGGGCTCAATTCCGTGGTCGCCTCGGGCAACCCCAACGCGGCCCGGACCTGCGGCGAGACCGGAATGGACTTCACCTGGCGGGCATACACGCCCCCACCCTCGCTGATGAGGGACTTGTTGTAGTCGTCCCAGGAGGACCGCGGCAATTCAAAGAGCCGTTGCCGTTCCACGAACGACGCCTCTGTGTCCGGCGTGGGATCAAGGAAGATGTGCCGGTGGTCGAAGGCGGCCACGAGCCGGATGTGCCGGGACAGCAGCATGCCGTTGCCGAACACGTCTCCTGACATGTCACCCACGCCTACCACGGTGAAGGGCTGGCTCTGGGTGTCCACGTCCAGCTCGCTGAAGTGGCGTTTGACCGACTCCCAGGCCCCGCGGGCCGTAATGCCCATGGCCTTATGGTCATAGCCCACCGAACCGCCTGAGGCGAACGCGTCACCGAGCCAGAAGCCGTATTCGGCGGCCAGCCCGTTGGCGATGTCCGAGAACGTGGCCGTCCCCTTGTCTGCCGCCACCACCAGGTAGGAGTCGTCGTCGTCGTGCCTGACAACGTCCGACGGCGGCACAACAGTTTCCGCCCCGTCCTTCGTGACGAGATTGTCCGTGAGGTCCAGCAGTCCGCGGATAAACGTCTTGTAGCTTTCGGTGCCCTCCGCCATCCACGCTGCCCTGTCCGCAGCGGGGTCAGGAAGCCGCTTGGCGAAGAAGCCTCCCTTGGCACCGGTGGGAACAATGACCGCGTTCTTGACGGTCTGTGCCTTCACCAGGCCAAGGATTTCCGTCCGGAAGTCCTCGCGCCGGTCAGACCAGCGCAGGCCGCCGCGGGCCACCTTGCCGAAACGCAGGTGAACACCCTCCACCCTCGGGGAATAGACCCAGATCTCGAACATCGGACGGGGGAACGGCAGCCCCTCAATCCGGGAGGGATCGAGTTTGAAGCTCAGGTGCGCCTTGTATTGGTAGTAGTTGGTGCGGAGGGTGGCCTCGATCAGGTTGGCGAACGTGCGCAGGACGCGGTCGGCGTCGAGCGTTGCCACCTCCTCAATGGCAGCCGCAAGTTCCGCACGGACCTTCCCCTGGGCGGCGGGCCGCTCATCATTGGACAGAGCCGGATCGAACCGGGCGGCGAACAGCGCAAGCAGGCCCTTGGTGACTGCCGGGTTCGCCAGCAGGGTGTCCGCCATGAAACCGAACGAGTTGGAGTTGCCCATTTGCCGGATGTACCGCGCGTAGGCCCTCAGCACCGTGATCTGACGCCAGTGCATGCCTTCGCGCAGCACCAGCCGGTCGAAGCTGTCCGACTCCACCGCTCCGGACACTGCAGCCCCGAAGGAGTCGCCAAGCAACTCGCCGGTTGCCAGCGGGTCCACGCCCGCCGGGTACTTCAGCCCGAGGTCATAGAGGAAGAAATCCCGGCGATCGGCGGTCTCGATTTCGAAGGGCCGCTCGTCCAGCACTTCGAGCCCCAGGTTGTGGAAGTACGGCAGGATCTGGCTGAGGCTCTTGGGCTCAAGCATGTACAGCTTGACGCGGGCGTCCTCTTCCAAGTCTTCCCCGGCACCCTTTGGCAGGTAGACGTGAACTCCGGGCCGTTCTTGCCTGGCGCCGGCAATCCGCTCCGCTTCCGCCCCATATTTCTCGAACCGGGCGATGTCTTCCAGCGCGTCCTCTACCTCGTAATCCACCCGGTAGCCGGCGGGGAAAGCTTCGGACCAGATGGCAGCGAGCTCCGTTGATGGCCTGTCAGCCCCGCCGTCGCGCAGGACCTCGGCAATGCCTTCACTCCAGGAGCGGGCGGCGCGGACCAGCCGTTTTTCGAGCTCTTCGGCGTCGACATGGCTAAGTTCGGCATTCTTGGGCAGTCGGATCCGGTAGAAGAGACGGGCGAGGGCGGACTCGGTCATCCTGGCCTCATAGTCGATGCTTTCGGCTTGGAACGTGGACCGCAGTTCATCCTCGATGCGGAGCCGGACGTTGGTGGTGTACCGGTCACGAGGCAGGTAGATCACCGCCGACATAAAGCGGCCATAAATATCCGGGCGCAGGAACAACCGGGTCCGCCGGCGTTCCTGCAGCCTCTGGATGCCGGCCGCCGTTGCCGCCAGGTCCCCGATTTCGATCTGGAACAGCTCGTCCCTCGGGTACGTTTCCAGGATCCCCAAAAGGTCCTTGCCGGAATGGGAGTCCGGCGGGAAACCCGCGCTGTTCAGCACCGCGTCGACCTTCTCGCGCACGATGGGGATGTTCCGGACTGAGCCGGCATAGGCGCTGGTGGCGAACAGTCCGATAAAGCGGCGCTCGCCGTTCACGTTGCCAGCCGCATCAAAACTCTTGACGCCGATATAGTCCAGGTAGGCGGGGCGGTGGACGGTGGACCGTGAGTTGGCTTTGGTGATTACCAGGGCGCGCTTCTCGCGGGC
The DNA here is from genome assembly GCA_963741285.1 of uncultured Actinomycetota bacterium. Lineage (GTDB taxonomy): Bacteria > Actinomycetota > Actinomycetes > Actinomycetales > Micrococcaceae > Arthrobacter. The sequence goes on along the minus strand of CAVUHH010000025.1, from coordinate 217,828 downwards.
CTTCTTCCGGCCGGCGTCGGTCAGGTGCTGCATGTGCGGGGCGCCAGGTTTTGCGCGGAGCAGGCCCAGCCCGCTGTCTTCGCGCAGTTCCAGCACATCTTCGCCGTCCTCGTTGACCAGCTCGTACTCGCGGTAGCCCAGGAAGGTGAAGTTGCCGTCGTCGAGCCAGTGCAACAGATCCTGCGCCTGGCGCAGCTCGGCGATCTGGGACGGGTTGGCCACCTGGTCCAGGCTCGCAGCGATTTGCATGGCCTTGTTCCGCATCTTCGGCCAGTCTTCGACGGCGGCGCGCACGTCTGCCAGGATCCGCTCCAGGCCTTCGAGCAACGATGCTTGTGCGTCGTCGGAAACGCGGCTTATCTCCACAGCGATCCACGACTCCATATGGGAGGTGTTTTCGCCCTGCGCGATGAGGTGGGAAATGAGAGGCATCGCGGCGGTGTCACCGCTGGAGATCCCGATATGGGATGGAACCCGGTCCACCTTGACCAGCTCCCCTGTTTCCCTGTTCCGCGTTACAACAAAGAGCGGGTGCAGGACAAGGCGGATGGCAGCGTTCTGGCGGACAAGTTCGGCGTTGACCGAGTCCACGAGGAAGGGCATGTCGTCGGTGACGATGTAGACAACGCTGCCGTCCCCTTCGTTGGCGATGGAAACTTTCGCCTGTCCCGGCCGCCGGTGGGCGGCGATACGGCGGTGGGTTTCCGCCCGGGTGGCGAGCAGGTCCTCGGAGTAGCTGCGGGCATCCTCTTCAGCCAGATGCTCGTAATAGTCCCCCAGGAATCCCTCCCGGTCTCCAATTGCTACGGACTGATCCTCCACACTGGATCCAGACGACATCAACAAACGCCTCCATCACAAAGATTGACGCTGCACCGTTGCAGCTCCTACGGCGAGCCTAGCCCTTTACCAAACGCCGCGCGGTGGAAGAAAATACAGAGGATTTGGCGGATCGCTGGGCAGGTGCACAAACCAATTCGGCGATCGCGTGCCTGAGCTTGGAATCCGGGGCTGTTTCCAGCAGCAGCGAGCCGCCCAACAGGGCAGCGTCCGCTGCGGAGCTGTCCGCCGGGAGAAACGCATTCAGGCCCGACGGCGGGCCGTAACGCTCCCAGGCGTCCTTCAACTGACGTTCCGGTGATCTGCCGACAGCCGAGGCCCGGACCTTATTCATCACCACCACGGGTGACACGTGGGGCACCACCGATTCGAGCTCAGTGAGTCCGCGGACCAGCCGCGGAACACCCACTGGGTCGGCGGCCCCAATCGCGAAAACGGTGTCCGCCAGTTCCAGGCTCCGCAGGGTGGCGGCGTTCCGGCGCGGGGCCACCGTGTCGAAGCTGAGCTCTTCATCGGCTTCGAGGCAGAAGCCGGTGTCCACCACCACGACGTCGGCAATCTCCTTCGCGCGTTCCAGAACCAGGGACAACGCTGCTGCGCGGAGTTCAGTCCACCTGTCCGCCCGGGTGATCCCGGTCAGTACGCGGAAGGTCCCCTGCTTGGTGGTGACAGGTGTTGCCACCTTGCGCAGCGCTTCGGCATCCAACAACCCCTGGTCCGCCAGCCTGCAGGCCTGGGCGACGCCGGCCGATTCGTCCAGCAGTCCCAAGACGGCCGCGATGCTTGCCCCGTAGCTGTCCGCATCAACGAGCAGGACGGATTTTCCTTCCGCTGCGAGCTCCCCCGCGATGTTGGCTGCAACGAAGGTCCGGCCAGGTGAGCCGGCGGGTCCCCACACGGCAATAATCCTGCCGGCCCCCGAGGCCTGCGGCGCTTCAGCCGGCTCGGCGGGGAGCAGGCGCAGTGCGGCACCCGTATCGGCCAGCGCGTTCCCGGACGTAGGACCATGAGCAGTGCCGGTCAGCTGGGAAACGGCCTCGGCAATCCTGCCCGCCAAGGTGGCCGATTCAACGCCGGTCAGTGCAGACGCCACACCAATCGCGCGCAGCCTCGCGGCCTCTTCAGCGTCATCCGTGAGGGCAATGATCGCCACGCCTACTGCCCCAAGCCGGTCAACCAGGGAAGCCGTCAGTCCCTCGGAGCCGTCTGCCACCACCGCGGCCCGTGCCAGCCCGCTTTGGCAGGCAGCCAGCAGTTCGGTCAGCTCGGCGCAGCGACGGACCACTGTGACGGGACCATGAAGGCCCTCCAAGCCCCCGACGACGTCTTCCTGGGCCTGGCCGACAGTCACCACGGGGATACTCATGGGGTGCCACCGCCCGGGTTCCACACGACGGAAATTTTGGCCTGGTTGGCCTGCGCACCAAGTATGTCCGGCATCTGGCTGTCAGCCACAAGGACCATCAGCACCGTGCTGCGGGACGAGCCCAAAGCGGTGGACGCGGCGGTCACCTGGGCAATTTCGGCTCCGGGCAAAAGCAGCTGCGGCTCGCTGAATCCGTTCCGGGCATCGGGCAACGCGACCCAGACGTCCACCCGGGTCCCGGCCACGGCCTGCGGGGGAAGGGGCTCCTCGATGGTCACGGCCACGGGCTTACGGTCCAGCGCGTCCACTCCGGCCAAGCTTTCCCTTGGCACCAACTGGCTCTTGCCGATCCTTTGCACTGCAACCAGGCCCTCGGGCAGCCCGGCTTCCACCGTGACGTAGTGTTCCTCGGTATCGCCGAGGCGGACCTTGGCGCGGACCACGTTGTCCGGCGTCAGCCTTTCTCCCACGGCGATGGACTCCCGGGCCGCGTACACCTCGGTGGTCTGGTCCGCACTGCTTACCAGTGAGATCACCCCCACCACGGAGGCCAGCACCAACAGCACTCCCACGAGCAGCCGCGGATCCTTCCACGACGGCGGCCTCAGCCTCGCACCTGCGGTTCCTGGATCGTGGCTCATGCTTGCTCCCCCTAGCTCCGAGCCAGGCGGCTGGCTGCACCCGGACACCTCATTGTTGCGGCACGGGCCCCGGAACAAAAGTCAAAAGGCCAAACAACACCAAACTGTGGATAACCACACCAGTTGGCCTCTTGAGTGGCAAAATGGTCTCATGCCCAGATTCCTCACCCTCGCCGACGTTGCTGAGCAACTCCAGATCAACTCGCCGGCGGCCTATGCACTGGTCCGCAGCGGGGAGCTCAAAGCTATCCAAGTTGGTGGCCGCGGCCAGTGGCGTGTTGAGGAGAAAATGCTGGAGCAGTACATCGAGGAGCGTTACGCCGAGGCCAGCCGCATGATCCAGGAAGCCAAAGCCAAGCAGGTCTGAGCCCGGTGCAGGCGGCCGCCACCGCAACCCCTCGCCCTGAGTTTTTGTCCAGGTAATCGCCTCAAACGGGCCGGAAAACCCGATTAGCTGGACAAAAAATCTGGCTCGCTGCTACATCTCGCCGGCGTGCCATGACCTGATCGCGCCCAGCGACTCAAAGGGAATGGTTGCAACCTGCCGGACCTGTGCTGCCCGTCGGGCCTCGCCCGGGCTGACCATCGCCAAGTCCACAAAATCACTGCCCACCCGGTCGATGACACCGGTGAGCCCACTGTCTTTGGCTGGCATATGCCGCAGTATGACCGCCACCCCGGCCCGGTCCCGCGCCAGGCCGCGCAGGGCGTGCCCGAGCCCAATTCGCCGCCGCACCTGCGAAGGCTCAGCAACCGAAACCCGGCCCAGACCTGCGTAGCGCGTCACCGCGCCGAAAGGAACCAGCACCTGGTGCCTGCCCTCGGCCAGCACCAAGGCGTCAGCTCCCGCATGGCTTAGCACGCCCTCGAAAGTCCGCCCGCATGCGAGGTGAACAGCAATCTGGCTGCCAAGTGCGCCGCGCAGCCTGTCAGCGAGGGCAACAGACGAGGCTTCCACCCTGGCCCGCTCCGAGATTTCGGCCTCGACCGCCAGCTTTCCGCCCTCGGCAAACTGTGCCTCCATGTCACTGAACAGTGCATCCCAACGCATGGGCCCAAGCGTAGGGGCGGCATCGTGGCCGGTCAATTCACCCAACAACTTCCCTCCACTCTCTGGACAAATCAAATAAAGCTGGGTCAAACTGAATTTAGATGTATCAAACAGCATCAAACTGCATCAAACACACGATAGGAACATCATGGCTGCTGTTACAGCACGCGGGCTCCGCGCAGACGCATTCATGGCCATCTCCATCCTGCTGCTCGGCTCCTTCCTCTTCCTCGCCGGCCTGGGCATGCTGGATCGGTGGGAACTGTCGGCAGCCCGCCGGCAGTCGCTCGACATCGACGACCTGTTGGGTGCCTTTGCGGTGTCGGCAGGGCTGGCGATCGTGGCGTGGTGGATGTTGTCCGTAATTCTGGCCGTGACGGTGGCCGTTCTGGGACGCTGCGGCAGGCTGCGGGCAGCCGACCGGGCCGGCAAATATTGCCCGGCTTTCATGCGGCGGCTCGCCGTGGCGGCTTTTTCAGTGCATCTCCTCGCAGCCCCGATGGCCCATGCCGCTATACCGCCGGCGGGGCCTGCCTGGGTACCAACGCAGGAGGTGGCGGTCCAGGCCCAGTGGTCCCCCACTGCGTCGCAGCCGGTCACACACATACCGGTGGCGCACACTCCGGCCGCACCCTCGCACGCTACAGAACCGCCGATCTCTGAACTGCCAATTTCTGAACCGCCGATCACAAAAACGCCCGTGGCTGACGCTCCACCCACTGCGGTCCGGCCAGACTGGCGGCCCAGCGCGCCGGTGGCCGATCCTGGGCTGCTGGCGGCCCAGCCCGTTCGCGCCGCGCAGGACACGCCGCCATTAGGGCATGTGGTCACGGTGCTGGCTGGCGACACACTGTGGGACATTGCTGCGCGCCAGTTGGGCCCAACTGCTTCGGATGTCGACGTCGCCTTGCACTGGCCGCGCTGGTACGAAGCCAACAAGGCGCAGATCGGCGAAAGCCCGCATGTCCTGCTCCCTGGCCAGATCCTGAAAGCACCATCCACGTCTTAGCCGGCGTTCCGACTTTCATCAGCACACAACTAAGGGGAATCACATGAACGCAGTTACGCCAATCCGTCCCGTACAGGCCAACGGAGGGCCGGCGGCTGCAGTCCGCCAGGTTCCGTTCCGGCCCACCAGCGGGCCGGGGGCACCCGGGGCGTCTGGCCAGCCGCTGCGGGCAGCGGACGAGAATTCCGAGGTCCTCGCCATCACGCGCAGTACCGTGCAGGCCGCCATGGAAGTCCTCGCCGGGATCAGGCCCATCCACCAGTTGGCCCGCCGTCTGGATCCCCGCTGCCTCGCTGTGCTGCAGCATCGCGCCACGCTGATCCGCCGCGAACAGGCCCGTTCCGCCTCCCCTGCCCTTGCCCGGCTGCACAGGAATTCCGTGGTGCGTTCGGTCCGGGCATGCGAGGTCTCCCCCGGCATTTATGAGGCAAGCGCGGTAGTCCTTGATGATGTGCGCGCCCGCGCTGTAGCGGTCCGGCTTGAGCGGGGTAAACAGGCCTGGCATGTGACTGAGTTCGTCGTTGGCTAGATTCGGAGTCGGCCTAAGTAACTGCCTGTTGAAACACGAAGTGCCCGAAGCTGATGCTCCGGGCACTTCCTGTTGCTCATCGATTGGGTCAGCGGCGCTTCTTTTTCGCCTGACGCTTGGCGGCATCCTGCGCCGCCGCCTTGGCGGGGTTGCCGGACCGGGACGATGCGCGGCCTTCCACCCGGGTCTGGGAGGCGCCGTCCTCGCCGGGGGCCGTGTACTGCAGCTGGGCCGGCTTCTCGGGCGCTTCCAGTCCGGCAGCGCGGATCTGCGGCTCAACGTGCTCGGTGTGGCCACCGGCGGCGTCGGCCACCACAACGTCCTGTGCCGGGGTGACTTCGACCTCCAGGTTGAACAGGAACCCGACGCTTTCTTCGCGGATGGCCTCCATCATGGCCTGGAACATGGTGAAGCCCTCACGCTGGTATTCCACCAGCGGGTCACGCTGGGCCATGGCCCGCAGCCCGATGCCTTCCTTGAGGTAGTCCATCTCGTAGAGGTGTTCCTGCCATTTACGCCCGATGACAGAGAGCACCACCCGGCGTTCAAGCTCACGCATGCTCTCAGAACCGATGGTCTCTTCCCGCGCTTGGTACACCAAGCGGGCATCAGAGAGCAGTTCCTCCTTGAGGAAGTCAACGGTGAGCCTGGACTTGCCACCGGCTTCGTCGATGATCTCCTCGGGCGCCACACTGACGGGGTACAGCGTCTTCAGGTTGGTCCACAGCTGGGTGTAGTCCCAGTCGTCACCATTGCCCTCGGCCGTTGCCGAATCAATCAGCGCGGTGATGGTGTCTTCCACGAAGAACTGGACCTTCTCATGCAGGTCATCGCCTTCGAGGATCCGGCGTCGGTCACCGTAGATGGCTTCGCGCTGGCGGTTCAGGACGTCGTCGTACTTCAGGACGTTCTTGCGCTGCTCGGCGTTGCGGCCCTCAACCTGGCCCTGCGCAGACGCGATGGCCCGCGAAACGAGCTTGGACTCCAGCGCCACATCGTCCGGGACGGAGCTGTTCATCAGCCGCTCAGCGGCACCGGAGTTGAAGAGCCGCATCAGGTCGTCGGTCAGCGAGAGGTAGAAGCGGGACTCGCCCGGATCGCCCTGGCGGCCGGAGCGTCCGCGGAGCTGGTTGTCGATGCGCCGGGACTCGTGGCGTTCCGTGCCCAGGACGTAGAGTCCGCCGGTGTTGAGGACTTCCTCATGCTCGTCCTTGACGGCTTGTTTGGCAGCTTCCAGGGCAGCGGGCCACGCGGCCTCGTACTCTTCGGAGTTCTCTTCCGGATCCAGCCCGCGCTTGGCCAGTTCGGCCACAGCCGTAAACTCGGCGTTGCCGCCCAGCATGATGTCGGTGCCGCGGCCTGCCATGTTGGTTGCCACTGTGACGGCACCCTTGCGCCCGGCCTGCGCCACGATGGCGGCTTCACGCGCGTGGTTCTTGGCGTTCAGGACCTCGTGCCGGATGCCTTCCTTGGCCAGCAGCCGGGACAGGTATTCACTCTTCTCGACGCTGGTGGTGCCCACGAGGACCGGCTGGCCCTTTTCGTGACGTTCGGCAATGTCCTGCACCACGGCGTCGAACTTGACGGCCTCGTTCTTGTAGACGAGGTCCGCCTGGTCGATGCGCTGCATGTCCCGGTTGGTGGGGATGGCCACAACACCGAGCTTGTAGGTGCTCATGAATTCGGCGGCCTCGGTCTCGGCCGTACCGGTCATGCCTGCCAGCTTGGAGTACATGCGGAAGTAGTTCTGCAGGGTCACCGTGGCCAGGGTCTGGTTTTCGGCCTTGATCTCCACGGCTTCTTTGGCCTCGATGGCCTGGTGCATGCCCTCGTTGTACCGGCGGCCGGCGAGGATGCGGCCGGTATGCTCGTCAACAATGAGGACCTCACCGTCCAGGATGACGTAGTCCTTGTCCCGCTTGAACAGTTCCTTGGCCTTGATGGCGTTGTTCAGGAAGCCGATCAGCGGCGTGTTCGCGGATTCGTAGAGGTTCTGGATGCCCAGGTAGTCCTCAACCTTTTCGATGCCGCTCTCCAGGACACCGACGGTGCGCTTCTTTTCGTCTGTCTCGTAGTCCTCGCCGAGCTTCAGGCGCTGGACGACCTTCGCGAATTCGCTGTACCACCGGTTGGTATCGCCCTGGGCGGGGCCGGAAATGATCAGCGGGGTGCGGGCTTCGTCGATGAGGATGGAGTCCACTTCATCCACGATCGCAAAGTTGTGGCCGCGCTGGACCAGCTCTGATTTGTCCCACGCCATGTTGTCACGCAGGTAGTCAAAGCCGAATTCGTTGTTGGTGCCGTAAGTGATGTCCGCGGCGTACATCTGCCGGCGCACGGAGGGATCCTGGTTGGAAAGGATGCAGCCGCTGCTCAGCCCAAGGAAAGCGGTAGACCCTGCCCATGAGGTCGGACTGGTATTCGGCGAGGTAGTCGTTCACGGTAATCACGTGGACGCCGTTGCCGGTAAGGGCATTCAGGTAGGCAGGAGCGGTGGCCACCAGGGTTTTGCCTTCACCGGTCTTCATTTCGGCGATGTTGCCCAGGTGGAGGGCCGCGCCGCCCATCAGCTGGACATCAAAGTGGCGCATCCCCAAAGTCCGCGATGAGGCTTCACGCACGGCAGCAAAGGCCTCCGGGAGGAGATCGTCCAGCTGCTCTCCGTCCTGGTGGCGGGCGCGGAGGCGGTCGGTCTCCTCACGGAGTTCAGCGTCAGTGAAGGTCTGGAACGATTCTTCAAGAGCATTGATGGAGTCGGCATAGTTCCGAAGTTGCCGCAGGGTCTTTTTGTCACCCGTACGGAGAAGTTTTTCGATAAGTGATGCCACGTGAAGATACTCCCAGTCTGATGCTGCCGAATTCTGGCGTTTTTAGTCTACGGGAGAGACACAGGCCACGTGGCCGGTGTTCCCTGAGAGCGGAGCGCCCCAACACTGCGGCGAAGGGCCACCGCGAGGGGCTCTGCCAGATCCCCGACGGGGCTGACCACAACGTCCCCCAACCCGAGCCATTCAGCCATGAGTTCCAGCTCGTCGGCAAGTTCGACGGCGGTTCCCGGCGGCGCGTGCGGCTCGCCGTACGCGGATCTGACCAGGAGTCTTCCTGCTGTTCGGTCGGCTTTCAGGTCCACGCGGGCCACGATGGTGTTGCCCAGCAGGAAAGGCAGGACGTAGTACCCGAAGCGGCGCCGGTGCTCGGGGGTGTAAATCTCGATCCGGTAGTGGAAGCCAAACAGCTCCTCGAGCCGGCGCCGCTCGAACACCAGCGAATCGAAGGGACTTAGCAGCGCCCGGCCGGCAGCCCGACGCGGCAGCCTGGCCTCCGTATGAAGAAACACTTTGCGGTCCCAGCCTGCCACCGAAACCGGCTCCAGCCTGCCGGTGCTGACGAGATGTTCCACGGAGTCGGCCGCCGCCTTGGCCGGTATGCGGAAGTAGTCCGCAAAGCACCGCACGGTGCCGATCCCGTGGGCCTGGGCCGCAGCATCGATCAGCCGGTGCATGGACTCCACTGGATCCCGCCGGTCCTCCACGAGTGCCGGCCGGGTGCGGCAGCACCCGCGCGGTGAGGGCGTACCTGCGCTCGAACTGCTCGGTCCTGGACGCGGCCGAGATCAGGCCGTCCTGGAAGAGGTCTTCGAGGACCCTCTTCACGGCGTTCCAGTTCCATCCCCAGTTTTCCTTGCTTCGGTCCTCCACATGACCGATTTTCACGGTGAGTTCGGCTGCCGTCAGGGGCTTTCCCATGGCGAGGACATCAAGAATCTGGCGGGCCACGCTGTCGCGGAGTCCGGGCTCCATGCCGTCCGGCGCCCACCCACGTGCGCTTCTGCCACAGGACAAGATCCTGGAAGAGTTCAGGCCGGATGAAGCTGGCCTCGTGCGCCCAGTACTCCATCATGCGTCTGGGGTGGGTTCCGGACATCCGCTGCAGGATGGTGCGGTCGTAATTGCCCAGCCTCGAAAAGAAGGGAAGGAAATGGCTGCGGGACAGCACGTTGACGGAATCGATCTGGACCAGCTGGAGCCGGGCAAAGGTGCGGCCCACCGTCCGTGAGGTCACGGGGCCGGCGGGCCGTCCTTTGTCGAGTCCCTGTGCTGCCAGTGCGATCCGCCGGGCCTGGTCAAGGCTCAGCGTCGCTGACACGACAGTCCTTTCATTGGCGGGTGTGAACCACCCTAGACTTTTGCAGCCTCATCGTCGGAACGGTAGGCAATGATCTTCTCTTCCACCACGGTGTCCCCAGGTTCGCATTCGTGGTCAAGGGTGATGACGCCGTACGTCCAGCCACGGCGGCGGTAGACGACGGAGGGGGTGTTTGTGGCTTTGTCCACAAACAGGTAGAAATCGTGGCCGACGAGCTCCATGTTGTCCACGGCATCGTCGAGGCTCAGGGAGGCCGCGGGGAATACCTTGCGCCGGATCAGCACTGGGGAATCCCCTGCCGGAATGTCGTTCTCGACCTCATAAGGCGATCGTTCTGCAGGCGCTGCCTGGGGCTCACTGCGATGGCTTGCCTCGACATAGAGCGGCTCACTGGTGCTTGCAGGTTCCAGTGAAGCGGTCGCCTCGCGTACAGCCTTGGGTGTGTGGCGCCCGTGGTGGACCTTCTTGCGGTCCTTGGCGCGGCGGAGCCGCTCAAGCAGCTTGGTGTAGGCGAGATCAAAGGCAGCAAATTTATCTGCGGCGCTGGCTTCGGCACGGATCACTGGTCCGCGGCCCAGAACGGTTACTTCAACGGTGAGTTGATCGCCGGTCTGGCGTGCGTTCGTTTCTTTGGACACCTTCGCATCCACCCGCTGGACCTTGTCGCCCAGTGACTCGATCTTTGAGATCTTCTCACCGGCGTATTCGCGGAATCGGTCTGAGACCGTCAGATTTCGTCCGCTGATCATAAACTCCATGGTGCCCTCCAAATGACTTCGGTGACACGACGGCGGCACATCCCAGAGGCCGATCTGAATGACAGTCGAGCCCCTTTCCGAGCCGCCATCGAAAGGTACAACTTGTTCTTGGTACCCACCACCGACGTTAGTTCATAGCAACCGCTTATTCATCCTTTCTTCATTTATTTTTTTCTAAGACGGCCCGCTTTCCGCCACAAGCCGGGGACGGCGCTCCGCCACCAGCTGAATCCGGCGGGCGTGTCGCTGCAAGGACCACTGCCCCGGTCACAACGGCCCCGCTGAGGTGAAGAGCACGGGCCGCTTCGGCCAGGGTGGCACCAGTGGTGAGGACATCATCGACGATGATGCACCGGCGGCCCGCAACCTGCCTGTGCAACCGTGCCGGGACCGTCATGGAACCCCGGACCCTCGCAGCCCTGGCTCCACGGCCGAGACCCTTTTGGCCTCCGGGCAGGTGTTCCAAGGCAGCGGGGCGCCTCGATTTCCTGATCACGTCCGCCACAGGCGGGCCGGCGCCCGCATGTCTCTGACGCCTTCCGGCCAGCAGGAGATGCACAGGGCTGAAACCCCGCTTGACGAACGCGCCAGTGCTGCTGGGCACGGGGACCAGGCAGACGCCGTCCACCCCGGCCGATGCCGCCGCGATGCCCTGGTCCAGTCCTCTCGCCAGCACTGACTTGAGGTGGTGCTGACCGTGCCGCTTGAATGACAGCAGCGCCTGGGCCAACTCCTCGCGGTAGACCCCTGCCGCCACCACGGGAAGGATGACGCCGCCGTCGACAGTCATCAGGGCGGGCGCCTGCTCCTCGGCCCGGAACGGGTGCCTGGTCAGCAGGCGGACCTGACGTTCGCAGGCAACGCAAAGGGCCAGGTCCTCGGCGCCGCAGCAGACGCAGTCCACCGGAACCGCGAGCGCCAGGAGCTCGACGGCGGCCCGCGTCACTTGGTCGGCAGCCTTCAGCCATGTGCGGGGCTGCCCGCCGCGATGCTTGGCGGACAGGGTGGGCGGCAGGAGGTCCGGGTCCGCAGCGGCCGCCACGTGGGCCGGGCGGGCCGCAGCAGGACCGGGTGATTGTTGATCTCGCACACCACATGCTCCCCCGGCAGCGGGGGCACCGGTAGCGGGCCGGGACCCTATGTGGACAAACCTAGCCGGGGAACGAGGGATCGATGGGGCCCTTGAGCTGGGGCGACCAGCCGTTGCCCAACCGCTGGAAAATCCCCTCCGCCGATTGGCCGTAGATTTCCTCGGCGCCGTTGCCTGCGCTCAGCCAGACCAGACCCGGCCAGGGGGCCAGCTGCTGCGGCTGGCCGGACGTGAGGGACAGCAGTTCCGGTGTCACGTTCCCAGCGGCCGATCCCTTCATCACGGCAACTGTTGTGTCGTTGACCCAGACTCCCTGGTCCGGGTTGCTGTCGGTCACCAGGGTAATCGGGGCCGTCAGTTCCCTGGGCGCCCCGTCGGCATTGCGGATGATCCCCGCTACCTGCACCTTGGTCTGCCCGTTCAGTTCAGAAATGACCAAGGCACGGACGCCCTCGCGGGAAATCCTCAGGTCCTTGACGGTTCTGCCTGCGAGCCATGCAGGGGTCAAGGTAACGGCGGGAATTGTGGCGCCGTTGGCCACCCCGGCGGGCCGGTAGGCCACGACTTCCGTGCGGCCGTTGGCCCCAGGCCCTGCCGCCCACACCCAGTCGTGGAGGCTGAACGATGGATGCGTCATGGTACTGCGCGTCGTGAGGGCACGCGCTGCCTGGCCCGGCACCATGCTGTAGAGCGTCGTCCGGCTCTCATTGAGGAATGCGACAGTCTGCGATACCGGGGACTCCGCCGGATAGCGCGGCCGGAGCGAGGAAACCGGCTGCATGTCCGGGAGCGGGGACACCCGGTTGTTTTCGTAGCGCACCAGTTCGTTGCCGCTGACGGCGATCTCGCGCGAGGGCACATTCTTGTCCCGCACCGGAGGCAGCACCGAGCCGTTGTCTTCCACGCGCACCAGGTCCTGGTTGGCACGGAGCTCAACATTGACCACTTCAGGCTGGCTGCGGAACGTCAGCGAAAGCTGGGTCTGCATCCTGAGCCGGTCCTCCGCAGACGCCTCGGTGAGTTCCTTGGCGGACAGGTCCACCTGCGCGGCGCCCGACACCACCGGGACCGACTCGCGGGCCAGCTTGATGCCCGACGGGAAGGCGCTCACCACAGCACCCCGAAGATACGGAGCGGGGCCCGCAAGCAGGGCACTGGTCATGGCCTTGACAGTTTTGTTCTTGATAAACCAGCGGACGTCGGGAACCGCATAGGTGAAGCTCGGATCGTAGAAGTAGATGGGAGAGGCGCCGTAGATGACTTTGAAGGTCTCCTCCGGGATCGCGGTCCCGTCCGGGATGGCTGAGATCCGCCATTGGCCGTCCACCTGGGTTACCGTGGCCGGAATGTTCTCGACAGTGCCTTCCGGAGACTGGGTGGCGATGCCGTCAACATCAACGGTGTACGCCACATCCAGCTGGTAGTTGTAGACATTTTCGACGCCGGTCTCCACCACTTTCGCGCTGCGGTACACCAGGGCGCGCTGGTCAGGTTTCCACGCCACGGAGGCGGCCTGCGTCAGGAATTCGCGGGCCACCGCATAGTCGTCCTCGTACCCGCTCCCCGCCCGGTAGAAGTCCTCAATGATCGTCTCCGGGGCGGCCCCGTCCTGCGGTGCAGCCGGGAGGAACACTGGCGCACTAAGGTTGCCAGCGCTGCCCTCCTCGCTCTTTCCTACCGGACCGGAGGTGGGGATACGCGCGCAGGAAGCGAGCAGGAAAACAACCACCACCAGGACCACAGCCCTCAGCAGTCCACTCTTCACGGGCCCTGTCATGGCTGTCCCCACATCATTGCAGTTCCTTCGGTAGCGCCGGGCCGAGGACAACGATGTTCCTCTCGTCCTGACCGCCAGGCAGGACGATGTCCCCGGGCTCAAGCTGGACCGGCGAGCGGTCGATCTCCTCGCCCTGGCGCAAGGGGATGGTCAGCCGGAAATTGGACCCGCTGCCCTTGTTCCCCCACGCCTGAAGCCAGCCGTTGTGGAGTTTGGTGTCCTCCATGGCAATGGACAGGCCCAGCCCGCTGCCTCCGGTGGTCCGGGCACGGGCAGGATCGGCCCGCCAGAACCGGTCGAAGACCCTCGCAGCCTCGGCGGGTGTCATGCCGATCCCCTGGTCCCGGACCGCAACTCCCACCGCTGACTGGTTGGCTGCGACAGTCACAGTCACCGGCCTGCCCTCGCCGTGCTCCACAGCATTCAGGATGAGGTTCCGCAGGATCCTGTCGATCCTGCGGGCATCCATCTCCGCCACAATCCCGTTGGCCGGTGCCCGCAGGATGATTTCCGAGCCGTACTCAGCGGCTACCGGTGCCGCGCCTTCAATGACGTGGGCGATGACCTGCAGGATGTCTTCGGGCTCGGCGTCGAGCATGGCCACCCCGGCGTCGAACCGGGAGATCTCCAGGAGGTCGGCCAGCAGGGACTGGAACCGTTCCACCTGGTTGTAGAGGAGTTCCGCCGAGCGCTTGTTGATGGGGTCGAAGTCGTGGCGGGCGTCGTAGAGCACCTCCGCCGCCATCCGTACGGTGGTCAGCGGCGTGCGCAGTTCGTGTGAGACGTCGGAGACGAACCGCTGCTGCATCTGGGACAGCGTGGCCAGCTGGGTGATCTGTTCCTGGAGGCTGGCGGCCATGTGGTTGAACGAGGCTCCAAGGCGGGCAACTTCGTCCTCGCCCTTGACCACCATCCGCTCCTGCAACTGCCCGGCCGCGAGCTTCTCCGATACCAGGGCGGCGTGACTGACCGGGCTGACCACGTTGCGGGTCACGTACCAGGCAATGGCCCCGATCATCAGCACCAGCACCGCACCGCCGGCCAGGAGGACGCCCTGGATTTCGTCGAGGGTCTGCTGGGCTGTATTGAGGTCATAGATCAGATAGAGCTCGTAGACGGTGCCGTTGAAGGTCACCTTGTTGCCCACAGCGATGCCCGGGCGGTCCTCGGTCCCCACGGGGATCACGGTGGACGCCCAATACTGGTCCTTGCCTGACTCCTGCACCGCCCTGCGCAGGTCAGGCGGAATGACGCTGACGGTCAGCTGGTCCGATGCCCTGGACTCCACCCAGCGGTTCCTGGGTTTGGTCTGCTCCGGCATGGCCTCAAAAACGTACCGGCGCTGGATCACCGAGCCGCGGCCCTCCACGGCGTTCAGGGTGTCGTACACCAGCGTGATAACGCTGGACTGGTCGGTGACCTGGGCGCCGTCGAACGTCTCCTGCACCTGCTTGACGTTGTAACGGGTTTCGGATTCGGCCTGGGTGAGGCGCTCCTGGAACAGGTTGTTGGCGATCTGGTTCGAAAGATAGGCACCCACGGCGCCGAAAGACGTCACAGCCAGCAGGAGCGTGGTGAGGACGGTCCGGAACTGCAGTGACCGGCGCCAGCGCCGCTGGAGGGAGCGTCCCACATAGCGAAGGGCCGGGAGGAAACGCTGCAGTCCGAGCCGGACGAGGCGTGCCACGCGCAGGCCAACGATGATTCCGCGGCGCCGCCAGATTCGAGCGCGGAAAGGCAGGGCGGCCAGCTCCGCGGCCAGCGCATCCGTATGCTCGGGCCCCTTGGCCCCCGCCGGGTCCGGGGCATGGGCACCGTCTGGTCCGGAGGACTCAGGAACCTGCTTTGTAGCCGACACCACGAACCGTCAATACAACTTCCGGGGCTTCCGGGTCCCGTTCAATCTTGGACCGGAGCCGCTGTACGTGGACGTTGACCAGCCGGGTGTCCGCCGCGTGGCGGTAGCCCCAGACCTGCTCCAGCAGCAGCTCGCGGGTGAACACCTGCCAAGGCTTCCGTGCCAGCGCCACGAGGAGGTCGAATTCCAGGGGCGTCAGCGAAATACGCTCGTCTGCGCGTTTCACCGTGTGGCCGGCGACGTCGATGGTGATGTCAGCAATCCGCAGCGTTTCGGGCGCCTTCTGGTCGCCCGGACGCAGGCGTGCCCGGACACGGGCCACCAGCTCGGCGGGTTTGAAGGGTTTGGGCACGTAGTCATCGGCCCCCGATTCGAGCCCGCGGACGACGTCGGACGTGTCGGATTTGGCGGTGAGCATCACGATGGGGACGTCCGACTCCGAACGGATCTGCCGGCAGACCTCGATGCCGTCCACGCCGGGAAGCATCAGGTCAAGCAGCACGAGGTCCGGCTTCGATGATCGGAAGACGTCAAGGGCCTGGCCGCCGTCTGCACAAAAGACGGGGTCAAAGCCGTCATTGCGCAAAACAATTCCAATCATTTCGGCCAGCGCTTCGTCATCATCAACTACCAGAATGCGTGCCTTCATAGTTATATGTTCCCTTATTGGACAGGGTTTGTCCTGTTCAACGCCGTTCCGGCATGGCGCAGCACGCTGCCGTGCGCCCGGCGCCATACCCGGATGCGCGTCCCGGTACATTGGGAACAGACCGCGGCGCAGCCGACGGTACCGTCCAGGAGGTCACCGATGAACGTCCCGATCTACCAGCAGGCCCTGGGCGAGGATTTCAGCCGCCTGCAGCCCGAGCTCCAGGAATACTTCTCCCTGGTGCCCGGCTCCGGACAGTATGGCGTCGGTGAAGGCGTTTTCGACGTCGCCGGGTGCCGGCAGGCGTGGCTGCGGCCGCTGCTGAAGCTCACCTCCGGGGAGGAGGCGTTCTTCCCGGAGTTTGGCGCGGGCATCCCGTTCCGGATCGAAAACCACGCGCATCTTGATCCGTTTGGCCGCCCCAGCCTCACAGCCCGCCGGGAGATCCGCTTCCCCGGCCGCAGCAGGATATTCCAGGACACCACCAGCCTCGTGGAATCCGGCGGCAGACCGCGGCTGGTGGACTACCTGGGCCGGTTCCGGCGCATGGTCACTGACCTGAAACTCAGCGTGACAGAGGAGGGCAGGCTGCGCGGGGTCTCAGAGGATTCGCGGCTGTTCCTGGGCCACCTCCGCCTGCCGCTGCCGGGTGCAGTCGATGCCAAGGCGTACGCCGAGCAGTGGTGGGAGGACACTGGGGACGGGCAAGGACGGCACCGGATCCAGGTCAAGGTCATCCAGCCGCAGATCGGGGAAGTGCTGGTCTATGCCGGGCACATGCAGTACCGGCTGCGGCCCTATGTCGGCGGCAGTTCGGCACAGAGCTTCCTGCCCCGCTACGCACGGCCGGACCGCTGGGAAGACCGTACCTAGCTCCTGGGCACGACTGCCTGGTTAGCCGTGCGCCCGCTGGTTCAGCCCGTCGGCCACCTGCGTCAGCCTGCCCAGCACCGCCGTGGCGCCGGTCGGCGTGAGGCCCGCCAGTCCGCCGGCCGGTGTGACGCGCACGCTGCCCAGGGACGACGCCGGCAAACCCATCTGGTGCCAGGGCCGCCAGACGGACTCGACGGCGTCGGCCACCTTCGGCAGGTTGCCGCCGCTGGGGTCCAGCGCACCGGCCCAGACCCGCTTGCCTGCCTCCACTGCGGCAGCCAGCTGCTCCCACTGCCGTGACGTGAGGGCCTTCAAGGGAACGGCCACGCCGTCGGCGCCGGCCGCCACGATCCGTTCGATCGGGGCCTCCACCTCCGGCACCGCAATGACGACCTCGACGGCGCCGGCCGCCCGCAGCGCATCAATGACCAGCTGCCAGGACTCGGTGACCTCCTGGCCGCCCACCGCCCGCAGCGTGCGGTAACCGCTCGACGTCGGAATGGTGCCCGCGAGGACGGCGGCGATATCCGGTTCATCGAGCTGGACCACCAGCTGTGCGCCCGGCACCGCGCTGGAGATCCGGGAAAGGTAGTTGCCGACGCCGGCGGCCAGCGAGGCGGCGATGTCCCGGCGGGCGCCGTAGTCGATCAGGGCGCGTTCTCCGTTGTGCAGGTGCAGTCCGGCCGCCAGGCTGAGGGGACCCAGCAGCTGGACCTTGAGCTCTCCGGCGGGGGTGTCCTCCGCACCGGCGACGTCAGCCAGGACATTGATGTCCGTGGACAGCGCCGAAGCGGCCCGGCGAAAATCCTTGCCGGGCCGGTCCACCAGCCGCCAACCATAGGGCTGGACATCCACGGCCAGCTCAACCAGAAGCGAGGCCGTGCGCCCGAGGGCGTCCGAGCCGACTCCGCGGTCCGGCAGCTCGGCCAGGAACGGCAGGTGCGGGCTGCCGAGCTCGCCACGGATAATCCGCGCGGCCTCCACGGGGTCCTCACCCGGCCAAGGCCCCAGCGCGGTGGCTGTTACTTCCACTCTGCAGCGGCCTGGTGGTCCTCGGCGATGGCTTCGTGGTGGCGGATGACCTCGCCGATGATGAAATTCAGGAATTTCTCGGCGAAGGCAGGGTCCAGGTGGGCATCCTCAGCCAGCCGCCGCAGCCGGGCGATCTGGGCGCTTTCGCGGCCCGGATCCCCTGCCGGGAGCCGGTGAGCGGCCTTGAG
This sequence comes from uncultured Actinomycetota bacterium, assembly GCA_963741285.1. Lineage (GTDB taxonomy): Bacteria > Actinomycetota > Actinomycetes > Actinomycetales > Micrococcaceae > Arthrobacter. Next base: position 200,021 of record CAVUHH010000025.1, on the reverse strand, counting down.
GAAGCCCACCTTCTGCGTCGCTTTGAACCGTTCGGCCAGCAGGTAGACCAGGGTGGCATCGATGTTGTCGATGCTGGACCGGATGGACAGCAGTTCCGCCATCACCGAGTTGTCCACCTGGCCGGCCAGCGAGCTGGCGGCGGCGTCGTAGGTTTCGGCGTCGGGAACATCATGGTTTTGCTGCGTCATGCTCCAAGTCTATGTGGCCAGCAGCGCCCGGTGCGCCGCCCGTCGCCGCGCCTGCTCGTCCGGATCAGGCACGGGCAAGGAGGCGATCAGCCGCTTGGTGTAGTCGTGCTGCGGCGCCCCCATCACCTGGCTGCCGATCCCCTGTTCCACAAGTTTGCCCTTGAGCAGCACGCCCACCCACTGCGAGAGGATGTCCACCACCGCGAGGTCATGGCTGATAAACAGCGCCGCAAACCCGAACTCAGCTTGGATTTCCTTGAAGAGTTCCAACACCTTGGCCTGCACCGAAACGTCCAGCGCCGATGTTGGCTCATCAGCGATCAACAGTCTGGGGTTCAGGATGAGCGCCCGGGCCAGTGACGCCCGCTGGCGCTGTCCGCCGGAGAGTTCGTGCGGGTACCGGTCAGCGTACGATGCCGGCAGGTGCACTGATTCGAACAGCTCACCGACGCGTTTACGGGCTTGCGCCGGGCTGGGGTTGGTGTGGATGATCAGGGGCTCCGCCACGCAGTCGCCGATGGTCAGCTGCGGGTTGAAGGACGCGGCCGGATCCTGGAAGACGAAGCCGATGTCCTTCCGGAGGGGCTTGAACGTCCGTTCCTTGAAGTTCAGCATTTCGTAGCCGAGCACTTTCAGGCTGCCGCCAGTGGTCCGGTTCAGCCCGGCAATGGCCCGGCCGATGGTGGTTTTTCCTGATCCGGATTCGCCCACCAGCCCAAAGACTTCCCCTTCAGAGATGGTGAAGCTGACCCCGTCCACGGCTTTGAAGGCCGGTGTGCCCAGCCGGCCGGGATACTCGATGGTCAGGCCGGTGGCTTCCACCAGCACCGGCGCGTCCTGGTGTGCGCGTTCCTTGAGTCCAGCCGAGGCCGAGTTCCTGCCCAGGTGCGGCACAGCGGCCAGCAGCTTCCTGGTGTAGTCCTCCTTGGGTTCCGCGAACAGCACGCGTGCCGGCGCTTCCTCCACGACGTCGCCCTGGTACATCACCACCACGCGGTCGGCAAGGTCTGCCACGACGCCCATGTTGTGCGTGATCAGCACGATCGACGTGCCGTATTTGTCCCGCAGGTCCCGCAGCAGCTCCAGGATCTCCGCCTGGACTGTGACGTCCAGGGCGGTGGTGGGCTCATCGGCGACAATCAGTCCCGGGTTCAGGGCGAGGGCTGCAGCAATCACGACGCGCTGCTTCTGACCTCCCGAGAATTGGTGCGGATAATAGTTCACCCGGTGCTCCGGATCCGGAATCCCCACTTTGCGCAGCGCCTCGATGGCACGGGCCTTGGCCTCTTTGGCCGTGGCCCGCTTGCCGCCTGCCCCGCCGGAGTGGGCGCGGATGCCTTCGGCGATCTGCCAGCCCACGGTGAACACCGGGTTCAGGGCGGTGGAGGGCTCCTGGAACACCATGGCCACATCGCGGCCGCGGATCTGCCTCAGCTTCGCGGCGCTGACGCTGATCACGTTGTTCCCGTTGATCAGGACGGCGCCACCGCTGGTGGCGGTCTCCGGCAGCAGCCCGAGGATGGTTTTCGCAGTCACCGTCTTGCCGGAACCGGATTCGCCCACGATGGCCAGGACCTCCCCGGCCCGGACGTCGAGGCTGACGTCCTTGACCGCATGGACGTCCCCTCCGTCAGTGGCGAACGTGACCTTGAGGTGGTCGATTTCCAGGACCGGCTGGCGCTGCCGGCCGGGACTGGTCTCGATGATCAATGTGATGGCTCATAGTCCTCTCACATCCGCTTCGATGGCGGCTTGCGGCTGCCGGTGATCCGGCCTTGCTCTTGCCACCGGCCCGCTTGCGTCCGCGCAGGCGGGGATCGTTGAGGTCATTCATGCTCTCCCCCACCAGTGTCAGGCCCAGGACGGTGAGCACGATCGCCGTGCCCGGGAACACACCCGTCCACCAGATGCCGGAAGATGCGTCAGACATGGCCTTATTCAGGTCAAAGCCCCATTCGGCAGCAGAGCTGGGTTCGATGCCGAAGCCGAGGAAGCCCAGCGCGGCCAGGGTGAGGATCGCTTCGGACGCGTTGAGGGTGAAGATCAGCGGCAGTGTGCGGGTCGCGTTGGCGAAGATGTGCCGGCCGATGATCCGCACGCTGGAGGCACCAACCACTTGGGCCGATTCCACAAAGGGTTCGGCCTTGAGCCGAATGGTCTCGGCCCGGATCACGCGGAAGTACTGCGGCACGAACACGGCCGTGATGGCGAACCCGCAGGCGAGGATGCCGCCCCAGAAGCCGGACTGGCCCTTGTTGATGGCGATGGACACCACGATGGCCAGGAGGAGCGTGGGAAAGGCATAGATGGCATCAGCGATGACTACCAGGATCCGGTCCAGCCAGCCACCGAAGTAGCCGCTGACCAGCCCCAGGAAGACGCCGAGGAAAATGGCCATGAGGACAGCAACCACGATCACCGTCACCGCGGTCTGCGATCCCCAGATGACCCTGGACAACACGTCGTAGCCGCCCACCGTGGTCCCCCACAGGTGCTTGCCACCGGGCTGGGCCTGCGCAGGGAACGTCCCGGCGTCGTCGGAGATTTGCGAAAAACCGTAAGGCGCCAGCAGCGGGGCAAAAAGGGCTGTCAGCAGAAACACTGCGGACAGTACTACACCGATCAGCAGCATGGTTCGCTGCAGGCCGACGCTGCGCCGGATGTGGGACAGGACGGGCAGCCTGTCCAGCAACGACTTCTTTTTTGGCGTGAATGCTTCCGCGCCCATCAGTACCTCACTCGCGGATCAATCAGGGCCGCGGCAATGTCCACGACGAAGTTGGTGAGGGCCACAATAACGGCCAGCAGCATGACGATGCCCTGGACAGCGACAAAGTCGCGCGCCGTGAGGTACTGCGCCAATTGGTAGCCGAGGCCCTTCCATTCGAAAGTGGTCTCGGTGAGCACCGCACCGCCAAGCAACAGCGCGATTTGGAGGCCCATGACCGTGATGATGGGAATCAGTGCAGGCTTGTAGGCATGTTTGGTCACCAGACGGTATTCGCTGACACCGCGGGAGCGTCCGGCCTCAACGTAGTCCTTGCCCAGCGTGCCGATCACGTTGGTCCGGACCAGACGGAGGAAGACGCCGGCGGTCAGCAGTCCCAGGGCAACGGCCGGGAGAACTGCGTGATGGACGATGTCACCGAAGGCTGCCAGGTCGCTGCTCCGCAGTGCATCGAGCCAGTAGATGCCAGTTGGCGCCGACAGGCGGGCCATGGCCAGCTCAGTTTGTGTGGACGCACGGCCCGCCACCGGGAACCAGCCCAGGCCAACGGAAAAAGTGAGTTTCAGCAGCAGCCCGGCAAAGAAGACGGGGGTGGCGTAGCACAGGATGGCGAAGAAACGCAGCAAAGCGTCCGAAACCTTGTCGCGTTTGTGTGCCGCAAACATCCCCAGGGGGATTCCTATCAGCAAGGCCACAACGAGTGAGTTGATAGCCAGTTCCAGGGTGGCGGCGCCGAATTTGGTGAGCATCTCAATGACCGGCCTGCCATCTGAGATGGTCCGGCCGAAGTTGCCGGTGGCGATCTGGCCAAGGTATTCAAGGTACTGAATGAAGAGCGGCCTGTCGTAGCCGGCCTGGTGGACCAGTGCGTCAATTTGCTCTTGCGGGAGGCGTCCGCCCTGGGCCGCTGTGATGGGATCGCCCGTGATCCGCATGAGGAAGAAGACCAGGGTGACGAGAATAAAGATTGTGGGGAAGATCAGCAGGAAGCGGATCAGGATGTACTTCCCGAGGCCACCTCCCGCGGATTTGGATGTGGGGGCCGCCACCGTTGGCGGCGGCGCATCAATCAATGTGGCCATGCTGTCCCTGCTTGGTTTGCAACGAGGAAAATTTGGGAACACCTAGGAGGCGGGGCCGTTGGCCCCACCTCCCTTGTTGGTGTCTGCGGAATTACTTGGAGACGGTGCCGAGGCGGAACTTGAACGATGCGTCCAGGGTGGAGTCCACGCCCTTCACGTTCTTCCCGGAAACAGCTACCTGGGCACCCTGCAGCAACGGCAGCGTGGAGATGTCCTTGGCCAGCTGGTTCTGGACTTCCTGGATGGTCTTCTCGCGCTCCGCTTTGTCTGCCGTGACCAGCTGCTTGGCGATCAGCGCTTCGACGTCCGTGTTGGAGTAGTGGTTATTGATGTAGCCGCCCTTGGGGAAGAAGGGTGACAGGTAGTTGTCCGGGTCGCTGAAGTCGGGGAACCAGCCCAGCTGGTAGACCGGGTAGCTGTCCTTCTTCGAGGCCGCGTTGTAGGTGACCCACTCGGTGGACTGCAGATCTACCTTGAACAGGCCACTCTTCTCCAACTGGTCCTTGACCATGGCATATTCGTCACCGGAGGACTTGCCGTAGTGGTCAGGGTTGTACTGGAGCTTAAGGGTCACCGGGCCGGTGACGCCGGCATCGGACATGACTTTCTTGGCCTTGTCGAGGCTGGGCTTGCCGGAGCCGTCTCCATATTCCTGCTTGAAGGATTCATTGGCGCCGAGGAAACCTGACGGCACATTGGACCACATCGGCAGGTAGGTGCCCTTATATACCTGGTCCGAAATAGCCTGGCGGTCTACGATGTTGGCCACCGCCTGGCGGACTGCCAAGGCCTTCTTCGGGTCCGCTTCGGGGGTCTTCGCACCAAAGGGCATCGTGTCGAAGTTGAAAACGATGTAGCGCATCTCGCCGCCGGGACCGATGTGGACCGTGACGTTGGAGTCCTTCTTGAGGTCCTCGATGTCAGTGGCGCTCAGGCTGCGGTTGGCAACGTCGATCTGGCCGCCCTTGAGCTCCAGCTTCATGTTGGTTTGGTCGGTGTAGTACTTGATGGTGGCGCCGGCGTTGGCAGGCTTGCCCAGAACGCCCTTGTACTCCGGCCATGCCTTCAGGCTGACCAGCGTGTTCTTGCTATAGGAGTCGATCACGTACTGGCCATAGAAAGCGTTGGCCTTGACAATCTCCTCGTCGCTGAGAAGCTTGTCTGCCGGGAACACCTCATCATCAACGATCGGGGCGGCCGGGCTTTGCAGGATTTGCGCAAACGTCTGGTCGTTGGCCTGCTTGAGCGTGAAGACCACCGTGGTGGCATCCGGGGTGGCGATGGACTCGATGTTGGTCAACAAGGCTGCCGGACCGTTGGGATCGTTGATCTTGAGCTGGCGGTCGAACGAGAACTTGACGTCCTTGGAATCCAGGACGTGCCCGTTGGCCCATTTGAGGTCGCTCTTGAGTTTGACGGTGAATTCCGTGGGCTTGGTGAACGTGGACGATTCCGCGAGGTCCGGGACTGGATCCGCTCCGCCGGGCTTCGAATTCAACAGGAACGAGTAAATCTGATTCATCACCATGAACGAACCGTTGTCGTACGAGCCTGCCGGGTCCAGGGCGGTGACCTTGTCGGTGGTGCCGTACGTGATGGTGCTACCCGCGGTGTCCCCTGGGGTGGTGCTGCTTCCGCCGCCGCCGGAGGGGCCCGTGCAGGCAGTCAAGGCGAGGGCGGAAACGCCTGCGAGCGCGAGTGCGCTCCGCAAGGCTTTGGTGCTCTTGGTCATCTGTGAACTTTCTGTTCGATGAGTACGCGTTCGCCGCCCGCCTAGGGGTGTTTATTCGAGCGGGCAGCGCGCTGTCCTGATGCCTAGATTCAATCAGACGCCGGGCTCATCAACCGGCATTTTTGTGAGTTGAGACACAAAATTTACCTGAGCAGGGCCAAACATTCTGCTCAGGCTCCTGGGAGCAGCCTAAAGTTCGGCGCGCTGCAGCGACCGGGCGGCGTCGATGGTCGCCTGGCCCAGCACGCGGCTGCCCTGGTAGAGGACCACCGTCTGGCCGGGGGCCACTCCCCGCAGCGCCTCGGTCAGCGTGACGAGCAACTGCGGCGCGTCCTCCCCGGGCACCATGCGGGCTGTTGCCGGAACGGGGTCGCCGTGTGCGCGGACCTGGGCGTGGCACTCAAATTCGGCCCCCGTTTCGATTTCCGCGATGGGCAGGCCGGCCCAGGACACCTTGATGCCGCGGATCTCGTCGATGGCCAGCAGCGCCTGGGGCCCCACAACCACCTTGTTTTCCTTGGGCCGGATCTCCAGCACGAACCTGGGCTTGCCATCCGCGGCAGGAGTGCCCAGCTTAAGGCCCCGGCGCTGGCCAACGGTGAACGCATTGGCGCCCGGATGTTCGCCCACCTTGGTTCCGGTTTCGTCCACGATGTCACCGGTGGTCATGTCGATCTTCTCGGCGAGCCAGCCGGCGGTGTCGCCGTCGGGAATGAAGCAGATGTCGTGGCTGTCCGGCTTGTTCGCCACGGACAGCCCGCGGCGCTCGGCCTCGGCCCGCACCTCAGCCTTGGAGGGCGTCTCCGCCAGCGGGAACATGGAGTGCTTGAGCTGTTCGTGCGTCAGGACTCCGAGGACGTAGCTCTGGTCCTTGGCCCAGTCTGCGGCACGGTGGAGTTCGGGGTTGCCGTCGGCGTCGGTGATCACCTTGGCGTAGTGCCCTGTGCAGACGGCGTCGAAGCCCAGGGCAATGGCCTTTTCCAGCAGTGCGGCAAATTTGATCCGCTCGTTGCAGCGCATGCAGGGGTTGGGGGTACGGCCCGCAGCGTACTCGTCAATGAAGTCCTGGACCACGTCTTCCTTGAAGCGCTCCGAGAAATCCCAGACGTAGTAAGGGATGCCCAGCACATCGCAGGCGCGCCAGGCATCGCGCGAGTCCTCAATGGTGCAGCAGCCGCGGCTGCCTGTCCGCAGGGTGCCGGGCATCCGGGACAGCGCAAGGTGAACGCCAACGACGTCGTGTCCGGCTTCGACGGCACGTGCTGCGGCTACGGCGGAGTCGACTCCACCGCTCATGGCTGCTAAGACTCGCATGCTGGCTTTCTTTAGGGTTCGGGGGGCTGCCGGCACCAAGGGGCGCGCCGCCATTCAGCTGGCGGCCGCACAAATAACACAATGCCTGCCGCACCATTCTATCGGCACGCCGAATCCTCCCCAAAAGACCTTGACTGCGCCGGCCCTCACTTCTAAAGTCAGGATTAACGGTTTTAGACTTCGGGCGCAGGAGTGGGAAGCAGGCGGTCATGGCTGTTCAGGACATCGTCATTGTGGGCGGAGGGCTGGCCGGCGCCACTGCCGCCAAAACCCTGCGGGCGGAAGGCTTCACCGGGCAGGTGACCGTTGTCGGCGCCGAAAGCCACCACCCCTATCTGCGCCCGCCGCTGTCCAAGGAGTATCTCCTCGGCAAGGCCGCGGAGGACTCCATCCCGGTGGTGCCGGGAGGCTGGTACGCGGAGAACGACGTCGACCTCCGCCTGGGCGTGCGGGTCACGGGCATCCGGCCGCCCACCAGGACAGTAGAGCTCAACGACGGAACGTCCCTTGGCTACGGTGCCCTGCTGCTCGCCACCGGGGCATCGCCCCGGACGCTGCGCCTGGAGGGCAGCGACCTGGCCGGCGTTTCGACGTTCCGTACTGTGGATGACAGCCGGCGGCTCCGCGGCAATCTGGCGGCTGGCGGGAAGAACGTGGTGATGATCGGTTCGGGCTGGATCGGCATGGAGCTGGCGGCCGCTGCGGCAGCGTATGGCAACAACGTCACGCTGCTGGGCCTGGAGGACATTCCCCTGGCGGGCGCCATCGGCCCGGAGCTGGGACAGTTCTTCCGGGGACTGCACGAAGCCAGCGGTGTGAGTTTCCGGCTTCCCGCCTCAGCACGGGAGATCACGGGGACGGACGGGGCCGTCACCGGGGTTATCACCGACTCCGGCGAACTGCTCCCGGCGGACATCGTGATCGTTGCCGTGGGCGTGGTCCCCGAGACCGGACTTGCCGAGTCGGCAGGCCTGGCCGTGGACAACGGCATCCTTACTGACGCGTCGCTCCAAACCAGCGAAGCCGGCATCTTTGCCGCCGGTGATGTAGCCAACGCCTTGCACCCCTTCACCGGCCAACACCACCGCAGCGAACACTGGTCCAACGCCCTGAACGGCGGCAAGGTGGCGGCACGGGCGATGCTCGGGCAGGACGCCACGCTCAGCACCATTCCCTATTTCTATACCGACCAGTTCGACGTCAGCATGGAGTACTCCGGCTTCCCAACGCTGGCCGCAGGTGCCGACACCGGTGATCCGGGGTTCGCTGGAGGACAAGGAGTTCATCGCATTCTGGCAGAAGGACTCCCGGGTGGTGGCCGGAATGAGCGTCAACTGGCCGCGGAAGGCCCAGCCTGGCGCACAGAAGACCATCAAGGCCCTCATCTCAGCGCGTACGGCAGTCACAGCCGAGCGCCTGGCCGACGGTTCAGCCGGACTGGATCAGCTTCTGCCGGAACCTGCCTGACGCGCCACCGTGCCGGCAGTCTGGATTGATGATTCGTGGCCGGCCATCCCTGCCTGGCGGGCGCGCTCGTAGGCGCCGGGCAGGGCTGCCAGCAAGACGTCCACGTCCTGCTCCGTCGAAGCATGGCCGAGGGTAAAGCGTTGGGCGCCGCGTGCTGTTTCCTCATCCAGGCCCATGGCCAGCAGCACATGGGACGGGCGCGGCACGCCGGCGGTGCAGGCAGAACCGGTGGAGGATTCGACGCCGGCAAGGTCCAGCAGGAACAGCAGCGAATCCCCTTCACAGCCAGGGAAGGTGAAGTGCGCGTTGCCGGGCAGGCGCCCCTCCCCAGGGGCTCCCCGCAGCACTGCTTCCGGCACACGCTCCAGAACACCGTCGATCAGCCGGTCGCGCAGCGCCGCGATGCGGGCCGACTCCGCGGCCAGCCCAGCCGTGGCAGCTTCGGCCGCCGCAGCGAACGCGGCAATGGAGGCAGTGTCCAACGTCCCGGAGCGGACATCACGCTCCTGGCCGCCGCCATGCTGCACCGGAGTCAGTTTTACCGCCCGCCCCAGCAGAAGGGCACCCACGCCCACCGGACCGCCAATCTTGTGGCCGGACACTGACATCGCGTCCAGGCCGGATGCTTTGAAGTCCACGGGCAGCGAGCCGAACGCCTGCACCGCGTCCGAGTGGACGGGGACGCCCGCGGCATGGGCAAGCTCCACTATCCGGTGCACGGGCTGGATGGTGCCCACCTCGTTGTTCGCCCACATCACCGTCACCAGTGCAATGGATTCGGGGTCGCGCGCCAGCTCCGCGGCGAGGACATCCAGGTCAACCACACCGTCACCGTCCACGGGCAGCCAGGTGACCTGGGCGCCTTCGTGCCGCTCCAGCCACTCCACTGTGTCCAGCACCGCATGGTGCTCGACGGCGGAGCAGAGGATGCGCCGCCGGGACGGGTCGTCGCCGGAGCGGGACCAGTACAGCCCCTTCACTGCCAGATTGTCCGACTCGGTGCCCCCGGACGTAAAGATGACCTCAGAGGGATGGGCGCCGGCCGCCGTCGCGATCGCTTCCCGGGCATCTTCCACGGAGCGGCGGGCGCGGCGGCCCGAGCCGTGCAGGGATGACGGGTTGCCGGTGCGGGACAGTTCCCGCGTCAGGGCGGCCAGCGCCTCGGCAGAAAGAGGCGTGGTGGCTGCATGATCGAGGTAGACGGGCACGCATCAATTCTAGCCGCGCCTGTGGTGAGGACTCAGGGCGGCGTGATCCTGGCACAGCACTGGCCGGGGACAGCGTTGGGTGCGATGCGCTCTTCCGGCTCCCCGCAGGCCGCGGCCGCGCCCCGCAGGAAGGAACCGTTCATGGCGCAGACCACATCCGGGTGCCCGTCCGCGAGCCGATGGAACGGGCAGTTGGCCAGCACCAGGCCGCCGTCGCCGTCGGGCAGGGGCTGGTAGCCCTCCCCTGCCATAAACTCCGCCAGGTTCTGAGCTCCAGCGGCCAGCTCCTGGCCCTTGCGGTAGGACGTCGTTCGCAGCGAATCACCCACCGCGGCGCCCGTTGCCGTGGAATGTTCAACGGCCGCGGCGAGCAGCTCCCCGGCCAGATCGTAATTCCGGTCAGGCACCGAGGCGCCGACCTCGCCCGCTGCGGGCCGGTACATCTTTGCGGGCCGCCCGGAGCCCGGGCCGGCCTTGCCGGTGGCCTTGTGGAATTCCACCGCCAGCAGGCCGTCCTGGACCAGCCGGTCGAGGTGGAACGACGCCGTACTTCGCGGCAGCCCGAGGGCCAGGGCCGCATCGTCGCGTCCGACGGCACCGGCCGAGCCTGCTATCAACTCAAAAAGCTGCCGGCGCTTGTCGTCACCGAGCGAGGCAACGGCTGCCATGCGGCGTCCCCACGGAAGTCTGCGCACGCTGAGCCACTCCTTCTAAAAACAACATCCATTGATTAATTTGCCGGAACTTTCTAAAATTATGATACCTACTTTTAGAAGGAGTCCACCATGAAAACCACCGCAGAAAACATGTCGGCAGGCCGCCTGCAGGCGATGGCACCGGACCGGCAGGCGTTCTTCCTGCTCCGGACGGTGTTCACGGTCGCGCCGATCCTCTTCGGGCTGGATAAGTTCACCAACATCCTCACCGACTGGACCATTTACCTTGCCCCGGTTGCCACTGCCATAGTGCCGGTCACGGCGCAGACCTTTATGTACGTCGTCGGCGTTGTGGAGATCATCGCGGGCATCCTGGTGGCCGTCCGCCCCCGGTTCGGTTCACTCCTGGTGGCCGTCTGGCTGCTGGGAATCATCATCAACCTGCTGGTCCTGGGCAACTTCTACGACGTAGCCCTGAGGGACTTTGGGCTGCTGGTCGGCGCACTTGCCCTTAACCGGCTTTCGCCCGCCGGGTCCTGGCGCCGCCAGGGCTAGCTCGACGGCGGGACCACCACGAGCCGCGCTGCTACCTCGGCCCGGGCCGCCGCCAGGGTGGCAGCGTCGGGGCAGGAAATTGAAACATACACGGACGATGCTGCGGCGCCGAAGACTCTGGCCAGGACAGCCGTTGATTTGGCGCCGGACTGGCCGGGCTTCTCCAGCACCAGCACTTCAACGCTTGGCCCCGGCTTGTCAGGCTCACCGCCCCACCGCAGCTTTGCCGTCTTCAGGTACGCGGGGAGGATGGTGGGGTCCAGGTAAGTAAACAGGCCAACCGTGGATTCCCTGTCGTCCGGCTGCACCAGGGGCGACTGGTTGGTGCGGACCTTGGCCGCCACGAGGCAGCCGTCGGCTTTCAGGTATTGGCTTTCGCCGGCAACGTTCTCCTTGACCGGCGTCCAGCCGGGTGCCCTCTTGAGTCCGTCGGAGATCCCCACCGGGACCCCTTCGGCCAACGTGGCACCCGCAGAGAAGGGCATGTCCTTGGCAGCCACTGCCGCGGCGTCATGGCCTGGCGTGATGGTGGGGGTTGCCAGGGCAGTGGCGGTTTGCTCCACTTTCGGGGCGGCCGGGTCCGGGACGCCAACACTGCATCCTGCCAGCGCCGTCACGCCCAGCAGGGCCCCTGCCACGAGTACAGCTGCCGCCTGTGCCTTCACGTCCACCCCAATATGCTTGCCGGACGGCCAACCTGCCGTCATCATCCAAGAGTCTAGACGGCAGGCCGTCGCGGGCGGCCACGCAGCCGGCCCAGGGCCCTGGCAAAGTCATTGCCCGTTCCGCCGGGCATGTTTCCGCACGGCGCGTCTGCTGGATTGTGCCCGCCACGGGAACCACTTCCATCTGCGCAGACGTTGTGTGGACAGGCCGCTAAACTGGGCCAACCGGGCTGCCTGCCGTGGACTGGCCAGACGAACAGAAGGATGAGTGCTTGACCGAGAGCCGCAGCTCCTACTACGAGGTGCTCCGCGTTGCCGTGACAGCCACCGACAAAGAGATCAAGGTGGCCTACCGCCGGGCTGCGAGGACGGCGCATCCTGACCATGGCGGTGACGCTGCCGCGTTCCGCCAGGTGACGGCTGCCTACGAAACCCTGATCGACCCCACGCCGCCGTAAAGCCTACGACCGCTCGTACGCCGCGGGAACCGCCGGCAGGACGGCAGCCGCGGGTGACTCCGAAGCGCACTTCGATGCCCCGGCCGCGGGCAGCCACGCCTCGGCCACCGTGCATCGGCCGAGTACGCCCCGCAACACCGCCGGTGATCCCGCACTGTACCTCCCGCCCTACGATGCCTCTGCTTTCGACGCGGCGGGGACAGTCCCGCTCATTCCCTTCAGCCAAGCAAGCCAGCAGGTCCACGGCATGCCACGCAAACGCGGAATTTTCGGTGCCGAGGCCCGGATCCAGCGTGAAATGCGGACTGTCCAGCTCATCACCCGGCAGGTGCTGCCGGCGATACCGGCAGCCCGGCTGGTCAACGGACTGCAGTCCCCCGCCGACAACAGCCACATCGACCATGCGCTGCTGTCCGGCTACCGGCTGGCCCTCATCGGTTCCATGCTCCTGCCGAAGGGGGCTTACGCCTGGGACGGGCAGACCCTCAACCACGGCGGACGCTCCATCGCCCCGCCGCAACTGGCCCACGTGGTGCGGTCCATGCAGGACATCTTCCCCGAACTGAACGTCACCGGCTGGACAGTCATCCACAGCCCCGACGGCAACCTCCATGAACCCGTCATCGACCGCCACCGGCGCACGGCAGGAGCCGGCGAAACCGTCCAGGTGGTCAATGCCGCCGGCCTGGTCCGCGGCCTCAAACACTTCCTGGCTTCGGGCCCGACGCCCAATATGGTCAACGTGCCCATCCTCGCCCGGCTGCTGCGCGGCATGCACTGAACCGGTAGCACTGAACAGCAACCAGGCAGGGACTGGATAGGATTGGACCGTGTTCCGAATCCTCTTCCATTCCCCCGAAATCCCTGGCAACACCGGCAACGCGATCAGGTTGGCCGCCATCACCGGCGCCGAACTGCACCTCGTGGAACCCCTGGGCTTTGATTTCTCCGACGCCAAACTTCGGCGGGCCGGCCTCGACTACCACGACCTCGCCGTCGTGACGGTTCACAAAACCATCGAGGACGCCTGGCGCGAGCTCCAGCCGGAACGCGTTTACGCCTTCACCTCCGACGGCGCCGCCAGTTACGCGGACATCACCTACCTGCCGGGCGATGTGCTGATGTTCGGCCAGGAATCCGTGGGCCTGCCAGAGCACATTAAGCGCGACCCGCATGTCACCGCCACCGTCCGTCTTCCCATGCTGCCCTCCCTGCGTTCGCTGAACCTTGCCAATGCTGCCTCCATTGCTGTGTACGAGGCCTGGCGCCAGCAGGGGTTTGCCGGCGCCCAGATCTGAGCACCTGATTCGCCCACCCGTGGGCCCATCCGCAGCGTCTCCGGCACCGAATCACTCCTGACAGCACTTCCACGGTGATGAAGGAGCGGCAGGTGAAACTGTTACTAGCCGGGCCGGCACTGGCGCCTGCCCTATCCGCTGCCCCGCGCGGCGGACGTGCCCCGGATTCACCGCGCGGAGCCCTATGCTTGGGTGTGATGGAAACTCCCAACGCGCCAAATTTCGAGTCCCCGGCCGCAGTCACAGACTCACCGGCGGATCTCAGCCAGCGCCTGGCCGGGCTCCTTTCCCGCATTGCCGGCGGCGATCAGGCCGCGTTTGCGGAGTTCTACCAGCTGACCTCGCGCCGGGTTTTTGGCATGGCACGCCGGGTACTCATCGATCCCGAACTCAGTGAAGACACCACCCAGGAGGTTTTCCTCCAGGTTTGGCAGAATGCGGCGAAGTTCAATCCGGAAGCGGGCAGTCCGCTCTCCTGGCTGATGACCATTTCGCACCGCCGGGCCGTGGACAAGGTCCGTTCGTCCCAGTCGGCCACCGACCGCGAGGCAAAGTATGGCGCCAGCAGCCAGGACGTGGACCACGACTCCGTTTCGGCTGAAGTCGACAGCAAGCTTGAGGCCGAGGCGGTGGTCCGGTGCCTGGAAACGCTGACCGATACGCAGCAGGAGTCCGTGCGGCTGGCCTACTATGGCGGCCTCACGTACCGCGAAGTCGCCGAGAAGCTGAATGCCGCAGTACCCACCATCAAGTCCCGCATCCGCGACGGACTGATCCGCTTGAAGACATGTCTGGGGGTGAGTTGAGATGACAGAAATGAACAGTCAGGGAGGCGCCCGGCGTCCCGGATCCTTCGGACTTGAGATCGCTGCCGACCTGGATTCAGGGCGGGCGGTGGATCTTGCCGAGCTCTATGCCCTGGACGCGGTCAGCGAGGACGAACGCGCCGCCATTGACCGGTACATCTCCTCCGCCCCTGAGGCCGAGCGGAATACCTTCCTGGAGCGCGTCCGCCAGGCGCGGGAGACGTTGGCGATTTCCTTCACGGCGCAGGAGGAACCTCCCGCGGATCTGTTCGCCCGCATCGTGTCGCAGTTGCCGTCCCTCGCGCAACTCCCGGCCGGTGGTTCTGCCGAACAGGCGTCCCTTTCAGCCACTGTCCCGGCTGCCGGGGAACCGCAGGCAGAGGCCACGGATGAGCTTTCGGCTGCAAGGCTTCGCAGGGAATCACGACGCCGGCCTGCCGGGGCCCGCCGCTGGCTCGCCGCAGCGGCTGCCGCCGCGGTGATCGCCCTCGGTGGAGTCGCCGTCGGCAGCTACGTCGCCGACCAGAACGATCCACTGAACCAGGTGGTCCGGGCCGAGGACGTCCGCGAAGCCTCAGTCCCTGTGGCTGCAGGCGGAACGGCGACGGTCCTGATTTCGTCCTCCAGGGACGCCCTTGTGGTCAAGATGAACGGCGTGCCCGCACCACCGGCCGGCAAGGTCTACCAGATGTGGCTGATCCCCAAGGACGGCTCGGCACCTGTGTCCCAGGGCCTGATGGACGAAGCTGCGCTGTCGAAACCAGCCGTGGTGAAGGGTATCGCCTCGGCGGCAGCACTTGGCATCACCGTGGAGCCGGCAGGTGGCTCAGCCGCCCCGACGTTCCCCACCGTGGCAGCCGCACCGCTGGGGGCATGACGGTTTAGAAACCGGCGATGGTCCCCGGGCCGTTGACCGCTACGACGTGGAAGGCCTCGGCGCTGCGGCCATCCGCCAGCCTGCCGCGCCGGGCGTTCGCCAGCATTCCGTTCCGGACCGCAACCTCCATGGCCGCAACATCGGGATGCTGGCTGACGTGCACGTGGATAGCATCGAGCTTGGCTGCCACGTGGTCCGTGACGTCCACAAAATGGTTCTCCCGCTCCTCCGGCCCGGCATAGAGCCACAGCCAGGGGAGCTTGTAGGCTGCCAGTCCGGCCTCGGCCAGTTCCGGGTAGGCGAACGGATTTTCCACCGCGGGATAGACGGCCCGGGTCACGGCCTCCCCCACGGCCAGGTGGTCCGGGTGGCTCTTCTGGATGCGGTTCCAGTTCCGCTCCGGATGCATGGCAAGCACGACGTCGGGACGGACTTCCCGGATCAGCTTCACCACACCCTTCATCACCTCGTGCGTCGGCTCCAGGTAGCCGTCCCGCTCGTGAAGGTAGTGGATGTCGGTGACGCCCACCAGCTCCGCCGCACGGCGCTGCTCGGCAGCCCGGAGCGCGATGATCTCCGCCCGGTCTGCAGGGTCGAACCCTCCAGCGTCACCGTCGGTCATGATGCAGTAGCTGACCTGGACGCCGGCAGCTGTCCAGGCCGCAATGGTCCCGGCAGCGCCGAAGTCTATGTCGTCCGGGTGGGCGGCGAAACAGAGCACCCGCTCAACCCGGTGTTTGGCCGGGTTGAACGGGCTCTGTGTTGCGGCAGCAGGATCAGCCACAATCAGCCTTTGCGCTTCTTGATTTCTTCCGTGGCCTGGGGAAGGACGTCGAAAAGGTCCCCGATGATGCCGAAGTCGGCGATCTCGAAGACCGGTGACTCGGCGTCCTTGTTGACAGCAACGATGACCTTGGCTGTCTGCATCCCGGCCTTCTGCTGGATGGCACCGGAGATGCCCGCAGAGATGTAGAGCTGCGGAGACACGGTCTTGCCGGTCTGCCCCACCTGGGCGTCGTGGCTGATCCAGCCGGCGTCGGTGGCCGCGCGCGAAGCGCCCACGGCAGCACCCAGCGCGTCCGCGAGCTGTTCCACCGGGCCGAAGTCGCCGTCTACGCCGCGTCCGCCGGCAACCACAATGCGGGCATCGGTGAGGTCCGGGCGGCCGCTGGCCACCTTCTGCTCGCGGGAGGTGATGCGGGCCGCCGCTGCGGTGCCGTCCGCCGGGACCTCGACGGTGGACGTCTCCGGTGCCGTCGCCGCCGGCGCGGGCTCAGGCGTGACGCTGTTGGCCTTCAGGGTCAGCACCGAGATGGGCGTCGTAGCCTTGGCAGCTGTGGTGTAGGAACCGGCCAGGACCGATTTGTGCGCTGTACCGTCGGCGTCAACCGCCACAACATCGGTGATGACACCGGCGTTGAGCCTGATGCCAAGGCGCGCCGCGATCTCCTTGCCCTCGGGCGAGTTGTCAAGGAGCACGGTGCCTGCACCGGCGGCGCCGGCGGCGGCCGCGAGGTAGGCCGCCTTGGGCGCCACGAGGTAGTCATCCAGGTCTGCAGCGGAGGGCTGGAAAACGGCACTGACACCATACTCGGCGAAGGTGGCCGAGACGGCAGGGTTCAGGTCACCGTTGACGGCGACGGCGGTCTCGCCCAGGGCGCGGCCCACCGTCAGCAGTTCCAGGCTGCTCTTCTTGAGCGCGCCTCCGGGGTTGTCAATGAATACAAGTACGTTAGCCATGTCTGTGATCCCTCTTAGAGCAGCTTCTGGGCGGCCAGGAAGTCGACGAGCTTGATGCCGGCGTCGCCTTCGTCGGTGATGATGGTGCCGGCGGTGCGCGGCGGACGTTCCGCGGCGGACGTCACCGTGGTCCAGGATCCTGCATGGCCCACCTGCGCGGGATCAACGCCGATGTCTGCCAGCGACAGCGTGGTGATGCTCTTGCGTTTGGCGGCGATGATGCCCTTGAAGTTCGGGTAGCGCGGCTCGTTGATCTGGTCCGTCACGGAGACAACCGCCGGCAGCGGTGCTTCCACTGTTTCCGAGAAGGTGTCGGCATCGCGGCGCGCGGTGAGCCGCCCGCCGTCGACCGTCAGCGACGACGCGAAGGTGACCTGCGGGAGGCCGAGGCGCTCGGCCAGCTGCGCCGGAACCAGCGACGTTTCGCCGTCGGTGGATGCCATGCCGGTGAGGACGAGGTCCACCGCGCCGACGTGGCGGATGGCGGCGGCGAGCGCCAGCGAGGTGGCGGCGGCGTCCGAGCCGGCCAGGGCGGCGTCCGTGAGGTGCACGCCTTCCGTGGCGCCCATCTGCAGCGATTTCTTGACCGCGTTGACCGCGCCGGACGGGCCCATGCTCAGCGCAATAACCTGGTTGCCTGCCTTGGCGCCGCCACGGGCCTCGGCCAGCTGCAGGGCCGCTTCCAGCGCATACTCGTCCAGCTCCGAAAGGATGCTCTCGTCGCGGTCCGTGGTGTAGCCCTCCCCGTTGAGGTGACGGTCGAACTGCGCGTCCGGTACATGCTTGACCAGGACGATGATCTTCAATGTCTCTTCCACTGTATTTACAGCAGCCTTCCATGCTTGTGGACAGCCAGCCGGATGGGGTCATGGCCTCGGAACGCCCGGGGTACGGGTAGATCCTAGCTAACCATATAGCCGGGTTCCGTTGCCGTCCCGTTAACGCCTGTGTCACAGCGTTTGCCTGTTCTGGTGGTCAGCGGGCACGGACGACGGCGGCGCTCACCAGGGTGAGTGCCGCCGTCGTCGGGTGTTTGCTGCTTCAGTTGTTTCCGCTTCGGTGACTACTGGTCCGCGGCTGTGCCCAGCGTGACGTCAAAGGTCTGCTCCTGGCCGTTGCGCAGGACAGTGATCTTGACGGTGGAGCCGCCGGACTGTTCGCGGACAGCCGCTGTCAGCTGGTTGGGCTCGCTGATGGCCAGGTCGTTGAACTTGGTGATCACGTCGCCCACTTTGATTCCGGCCTTGGCAGCTGCCGAGTTGGCCTCGACCGTGGCCACGTCCGCTCCGACGGAGAAGCTGGACGACGAACTGCCGGAGGACTTGTCCCTGACGCTGACGCCCAGCTGGCCGTGGGATGCCTTGCCGGTGTCGATGATCTCCTTCGCCACGCGCTTGGCGTGGTTGATCGGGATGCTGAAGCCCACGCCGATGTTGCCGCTGGAGGACGAGGAATCGGAGCCGGCGGAGGCAATGGCCACGTTGACGCCGATGATTTCGCCCTTGGTGTTGACCAACGCGCCGCCGGAGTTGCCCGGGTTGATGGCCGCATCAGTCTGGATCACGTTGATGGAAATTGAACCCTGGCCCGCGGTGCTCTGGCCCTGGCCGCCGCCTGGGGGCGCGAACTGGAAGCCGCCTTCGTCATCCTGCGATTCGTCCCCCTCCTTGGGGGCCGCCGAGGACGCCACGCTGATGGTCCTGTTCAGGGTTGACACGATGCCGTCCGTGACAGTGCCCGTGAGGCCCAGCGGGGAGCCGATGGCGATGGCGGTGTCCCCCACGTTGAGCTTGCCCGAATCGCCGAGGGCGGCAGGGGTGAGCCCGGACGTGTCGTCCACCTTGATGACCGCGAGGTCGGACAGCGGATCCGTGCCCACCAACGTGGCCTTGAGGACCTTGCCGGTGCTGGTGCGGACCTCCAGGGCTGCGTTGGCGCTCTGGCCATCGAGGGTCACCACGTGGGTGTTGGTGAGGATGTGCCCGTCACCGTCCAGGACGATGCCGGAGCCCGTCCCGCCGGCATTTCCGCTGGAGGCGCTGATGGTCACCACGCTGGGGCTGGCCTTCAGCGCGGCCGCAGTGATGGCGTTGACTTCGTCCTGGTTGTTGACGATGACCGTCCCAGACTGGCCGTTGCTGCTGACCGCCGACGGTGAACCGTTGTCGAACAATCCGCCCGACGCGACCGTGGCCACCCCGCCGCCCACGAGGCCGGCGGCGAGGATGCTGGCTACGAGGGTTCCGACCCCGAAGGCGGCCTTTCGGCGAGGAGCGTCAGCAGGGTTGTGCTGGCCCGGGTTGTACTGGCCCGTGTAGCTGCCCGGCAGCGCAGGGTGCGCTCCGTGCTGGGCGTACTGATGTCCGGCAGTGGACTGGCCGTAGGGGTCCTGGGCCGGAAGCTGCTGGCCTGGCGCCTGCTGGTTCTGGGCCTGCTGGCCGTAGAACGGCTCGCGGGGAGGATAGACCGGACGGGGGGCACCGGGCAGTTGCTGTGTGGGGTTTTCGGGCGCCCCGGAGCGGTCCAGCCGCTCCGTCGGATTGGAGTGACCGCCAGCGTCGCTGCGGGCCTCCGCAGGGGTCTGGTCCGGATTCCGGTTTGTATCCGGCTCCCGGTTCTCAGGCGCTGCACCCGGGGTTGGGTTCTCAGTCATTGGACTTCCTTTCATCCTCGTCTGCATTAACTATGTACCGTCTGACTGGAACTCGGGCGTACGTTCGCTGGGAGGTTCCTGAGAGCGGGCAATCGTCCTGCCGGCGGCCGGTCCGCGGGGTTTTCGCTGGTGGCATATTCGCCGCAATGGACGCACCGATAGGTGCACCATAGAATCAAAAGGAATTGCCACAGCGACCTGCGGCTTTACACCACGCGTGGGGGCGCTGCTGCATTCTGAGACGCTCATTCGTCCCGAATTGGTGTCAGGCGTGCTGAAGGGTTGCACATGCGGTCAATGTTCAAACGTATTCTCGCCGTGATCGGCCTGACTGGGCTGCTCGCGGTTCCCGCCGGCGCGGCATGGGCGGAACCGCCGGTGACGCTGGACCCGGTGACCAAGATCGTCGATTCTGCCGGTGTCCTGGGCGGTGACAAAGCCGAGGTCGAGTCCGCCATCAAAAAGCTGGGCACGGACCACGCCATGACACTTCACGTGGTCTACGTGAAGACCTTCACGAATCCGGACGTACCCGCGGAGTGGGCCGCCGACGTCGCAACTAAGGCCAAACTGGGTCAAAACGCCCTCGTCCTGGCGGTTGCCACCGAGTCCAGAAAATACCAACTCAGCAAACCCGCCAACAGCAAGATCACTAACGCTCAGCGCGACAAGATCCTGTCGAGCGCGGTGGATCCGCAGCTCCGTGCCGGAGACTGGGCACAGGCAGCCGTTGACGCGGCTGCCGCGATTGGCGATGCCGCAGGCGGCGGCAGCGGAACCGTCCCTTCGGGTGACGGAGCCGGCGCAGCGGTCCTCGTTGGAACGGGCATCGCAGCTGCCGGCGGAGCCGGCGCGTACCTCTACTTCCGCAACAAGCGCAAGAAGGCCGCCCAGGCATCCAGCGCCAGCTACGGCCCCCAGGGCGCAGAGCTCGATCCCCTGGCTTCGCTCAGCATCGAAGAACTCCGGCGCAAGAGCGGCTCCCTCATCATCGAAGCCGACGACGCCATCAAGTCCAGCGAACAGGAACTCGGTTTCGCCGAGGCGCAGTACGGCGACGCCGCGGTAGGCAACTTCACCAAGGCGCTGGCTGAAGCCAAAGCCCACATGACCGAATCCTTCAAGCTCCAGCAGCAGCTGGACGACCACATTCCGGACACTGAAGAGCAGCAGCGCAGCTGGCTCGGCGAGATCATCCGCCGTTCCGAGGCGGCACTCGGGTCGCTCCAGGAGCAGAAAGCCGACTTCGATTCCCTGCGGGAACTGGAGAAGAACGCCCCGCAGGCCCTGGCCGCCGTCAGCGCCGGAGCACGCGAGGCCGATGCGAAGATTGCCAGCGCAGAACAGTCGCTGACAGCGTTGCGTGCCAAGTATGCGGACAGTGCCCTGGTGCAGGTCGCTGACAACATCACCCAGGCCAAGGAACGCCTGGCGTTTGTTCAAAACGCCACGGCCACCGCTGAGGAAAAGCTCGCGTCAGGCGAAGGCAGCCTCGCCGCCGTCGCCGTGCGCGCATCGGAAGAGAGCCTGCACCAGACCAACGTCCTGCTCGATGCCATCGCCAAGGTCTCCGCCAGCCTGGACGAGGCCCGCAGCGGCCTGGAGGCGGCCGTCGTGGAAACCTCCCAGGACCTTGCCCAGGCGAAAGCCATGATCCAGTCCGGTGAGCACCCCGAACTCGCCGGCCCGGTGGCCGGTGTCGAAGCCGCGCTGGGCCAGGTCAAGGCCGAAATCAAGGGCGGCAAGATCGATCCGATCGCCACCCTGCAGCGTGTTGAGACGGCGCACCAAGCCCTGGACCAGTCCCTGACCGGTATCAGGAACCAGCAGGACCAGGCCCGTCGGGCCCAGGCGTCCCTGCAGCAGACCATCATGTCCGCACAGGCACAGATCAGTGCCACCTCGGACTACATCACCGCCCGCCGCGGTGGCGTGGGCACGGAGGCACGGACGCGGCTCGCAGAGTCCCAGCGCAACCTCGACTACGCGCTGTCCATCTCGCGCAACGATCCTGTCACAGCCCTGACCTATGCCCAGCAGGCACACGCCCTCGCAGCCCAGGCAGCTCAGCTGGCGCAGGCCGACGTCGACAACTTCGGTGGCTACGCTAACCAGGGCTTCGGCGGTGGAAGCATGTTCGGCGGGCGTGGCGGCGGTGGCGGAGGCCTCGGCGGCGCCATCCTTGGCGGCATCCTCATCAACTCCATCCTCAACGGCGGCAGCGGCGGTGGCTGGGGTGGCGGACACAGCGACGGCGGCGGCTGGGGCGGTGACTCCGGCGGCGGCGACATGGGCGGCTGGGGTGGAGACTCCGGCGGCGGCGGGGACTTCTGACCCCCGAAAGCTAGGCGCCGGCGGCAACGCCTGCCGGCGGATAGAAGCGGTACAACAACTGTTCACTGATTTCAGTGGCCACCACTGAGCAGGACGAAAGGTAACACCATGGTTAAGCAGTCCATTTTCGGTCGAATCGCGCAGCTTGCAAAGGCAAACATCAACTCTTTGCTGGACAATGCTGAGGATCCGCAGAAGATGCTGGACCAGATGGTCCGGGACTACACAAACAACATCGCAGAGGCAGAATCTGCGGTGGCCCAGACCATCGGCAACCTGCGCATGCTCGAGGACGACTACCGCGAAGACGTCAAGAACGCCCAGGACTGGGGCAACAAGGCCCTGGCAGCCTCACGCAAGGCAGACGAATACCGGTCCAGCGGGGACAGTGTAGATGCCGAGAAGTTCGACAACCTTGCCAAGGTGGCCCTGCAGCGCCAGATGTCTGCCGAGAACGAAGCCAAGGGCGCAGAACCCAGCATCTCCTCGCAGCGCGAAGTGGTGGACAAGCTCAAGACCGGCCTGGACCAGATGAAGGGCAAGCTCAACGAGCTGACCAGCAAGCGCAACGAACTGGTGGCCCGCTCCAAGACCGCGGCAGCCCAGTCCCAGGTGCACGACGCCATCAAGAGCATCGACTTCATGGATCCCACCAGCGAGGTTGGCCGCTTCGAAGAAAAGATCCGCCGCGAAGAGGCCAAGGTCCGCGGCCAGCAGGAACTTGCCGCGTCGAGCCTCGACGCCCAGTTCAACCAGCTCGAGGACCTCGGCGAGCAGGTGGAAATCGAGGCACGCCTCGCCGCCCTGAAATCCGGCGGCGCGAAGCCCGCCATCGGAGCCTCCGGCGCCGCGGCCACGTCCGGGTCCACCATCGACGAGGCCGACTTCGACAAGCTGTAGCCAATGGCGTCCGCCGTTTGAGCGGACTGTCCATCCAGACACGACAAAGGCCGGAGTTCGCATGGACTCCGGCCTTTGCCGTGTCCTGACGACCCGGCGCCGATGCCCTACGGTGCTAAGTGCAGCGGCACCATGTGCAAGTGCAGACCCTGCAGTTCAGACCGTGGGTACCTGCAGCGCCGTGCACGACGTGCGGGTGTGTAGCGTGGAGTCCATGGCCTCCCCCGTCGAAACGTCCATCGTCTGGCTCCGTGATGACCTCCGGCTGGACGATAATCCCGCTCTCTCACGCGCCGTCGACCTCGGCCTGCCGCTCACAGTGGTCTACATCCTCGACGAGGAATCCGACGGGATCCGTCCCCTCGGCGGTGCCGCCCGGTGGTGGCTGCACCACTCGCTGACGTCCCTGTCGGCAGATCTGGCGAAGGCCGGCTCCACGCTCACCCTCCGGCGCGGACCGGCAGGTCGGATTATCCGCGAGCTGGCTGGGGAGACAGGAGCCCGGCACATATTGTGGAACCGCCGCTACGGTGGTCCCGAACGTGCGCTCGATGCGGAGCATCAAGGCGTGGTCGGCGGAGAACGGCCTTGACGCCGAGAGTTTCCAGGCGAACCTGCTCTTCGAACCGTGGACCATCACCACCGGCAGCGGTGGGCCCTACAAGGTGTTCACGCCCTTCTGGCGGGCCTGCACGGCATCAGGGGAACCCCGCCCGCCCCTGGCTGCGCCGTCGCGCCTCCCCTCCCCCGGCACCGGCTCCAGGACGCCCGGCAGTGACACGCTCGCGGACTGGCGTCTGCTGCCGGTGTCACCCGACTGGAGCGCCGGCCTGGCACGGACGTGGGAACCCGGGGAAGCCGGAGCGCACCACCGGCTGGATGACTTCCTCGACGGGCCAGCCGAGGAATACGGCACCGGGCGGGACGTGCCCGGAGTGGAAGGCACCAGCAGGCTCTCCCCCCACCTCCGCTTCGGTGAGATCAGTCCGTTCCGGGTCTGGCACGAGATCCGCCTCCGCTTCCCCCGCGAGGCGACACCCGACGTCGGGATCTTCCGGTCCGAGCTCGGCTGGCGGGAGTTCTGCTGGCAGCTTCTGTATGCGAATCCGCAATTGGCCACCCGTAACTACCGCCCTGAGTTCGACCGCTTCGAATGGCAGGAGCCCACACCAGCGGAACTCACGGCGTGGCAACAGGGCCGGACCGGATATCCCCTGGTGGACGCCGGGATGCGGCAGCTGTGGCAGACAGGCTGGATGCACAACCGGGTCCGGATGGCCGCTGCTTCCTTCCTGGTCAAGAACCTCCTGGCCGATTGGCGGCTCGGCGAAGCATGGTTCTGGGACACGTTGGTGGACGCCGACGCCGCCAGCAACCCCGCCAACTGGCAGTGGGTGGCAGGCTCAGGTGCCGACGCGTCCCCCTACTTCCGGATCTTCAACCCCGTGACGCAGAGCAAGAAGTTCGATGCCGAGGGCCGGTACCTTCGTGAGTTCATTCCGGAGCTGGCCCTGCTGGACCGCAAAGCCATCCACGAACCGTGGAAACAGCCGGACTTTGAGGGCTACCCTGCGCCGGTGGTGGGACTTCCGGAGTCCAGGGAACGCGCGCTGGCCACCTACCAGAAGCTCAAGGACCAGCAGCAGGGCTGACGCTCCCCCGCTATGCGGGCAAGGCCGTTAGCGGCTGACTTTGCCCATGAGCGAGGCAATGGGGCGGAGGAAGAGCGGACGGGCAAGGAACCAGGCCGCCACCATCGCGGCAACCGAGGCGACGAATACCCAGAACCCGAACCAGCCGGCGTCGTCGCTGCCGCCGTACATGTGGTTCAGGTTCCGCAGGGCGCCGGTGGCGAGAACCAGGAATACGTGCACCACGATGAACGCCACGAAGTAAATCATGACCGGGAAATGGATGGCGCGTGCCAGCTCGATGGGGTATGCCTTGTTCAGTGCCGGCGCCTTCTTGGGCCAGGCAGACGACGTCCGGATTCCGGAGATGAACGCCAGCGGCGCGGCAATAAAGACCGTCGCAAAGTAGGTCAGCAGCTGCAGCGCGTTGTAGTTCACCCAGCCATTGTCGGTGGGCCAGTTCAATGACGCGTACTGGAGAGCCGCCGAAAGTGCGTTGGGGAAGACATCCCAGCTGGTGGGCACAATCCGCATCCACTGGCCGGTGGCGAACAGCAGAACCACGAACACCAGGCCGTTGAGTATCCAGAGCGCGTCCAGCGTCAGGTGCAGCCAGAGCTCCAGCGTGATCTTGGTGGGCGGGTTCTTGGTCTTGATGAGGCCTTTGTTGTTGCGTGTCCAGTGCCCGCTGGGACGCGTTGTGGTCCGCACCTGCCAGCCGGTCCTGATGATGAGCAGCAGGAAGAAACCGTTCAGGAAGTGCTGCCATGCCAGCCAGGCCGGAAAGCCGACGGGCGCACCGTCCGGCAGTTCTGAATGGCCCGGGTAGTCGGAGAGGAACTGTGCCACAGCCGGGAGGCTTGTCATCCACTTGGCGAGAAGCACTGCCAGCACCAAGGCCACAAGCGCGGCCGGCACACCCCAGTAGAGTCTGGACCGCTTGCCCGTCGCAGAACCGGGCTTCTTCGTGGGTGTGGACATCGAACAACATTCCTCTCGAGAATGACTGACCAGTGCTCAAATGGCTCTGCGAACGAGAATACTAGGAACCAGTAGTAATCGGGCAAAAGAAGACCCCGGCCGGCGTAACTGCCGGTCGGGGTCTTTCACATGGTTGCGGGGACAGGATTTGAACCTGTGACCTCTGGGTTATGAGCCCAGCGAGCTACCGAACTGCTCCACCCCGCGTCGCTTGATCAACACTACCCTAGTTTGGACGGGGCAATTACCACTCGCCGTTGGTGGCCACCATTCCACTGGTCCGTTCCGGAGTTATTGTCCACCTATTGCCCCGGACCGGCTCAATATCGCTGGCTCACTGGATAAAAAACCCTGGGTGGCTTGGCGGCTTAAACCAGAAAGTCCGGATTCTGTTTCCAGAATCCGGACTTTCTCACCAGTTGCGGGGACAGGATTTGAACCTGTGACCTCTGGGTTATGAGCCCAGCGAGCTACCGAACTGCTCCACCCCGCGTCGCAAGATCAACTCTACCGTCCGGTGAACGGGAGGCCAAATCCTGGTGGCGTGATGTGCGTCTCGCTGGGCCGCCGTCAGTTACTGGCTGAAGGCGAGGGCGTGGGTGACGGTGTGGCCGAAGGCGACGGTGTGGCTCCAGGAGCCGCTACCGGGATCTTCACCTCGGCGTCGAGAGCCTTCTGCAGGGCAGCAGCAAGTTTCTTCTGCTCCTCCCCGTAGGCGGCGAAGTCGCCGGCAGCCAGTGCCGCCTGGCCTGCCTTGATGGCGGCATTCGCCGCCGCCAGTGCAGCCTTCAGGTCGGCCTGGGCGCCAGCACTGGGCGGCGGAGTCTCGCCCGGCGTAGGAGGCGTCTGGCCGGTGTTGTCCGAGTCGCCGGCTGCAGCACCGGAGTCACCACCGAAAAGTTGCTTCAGCGCGCCGTCGAGCGTCGGAGCGAAGCCCACCTTGTCACCGAAGGCAACCAGCACGCGCTGCATCGTCGGGTAGGACGTCTCGCCGGTCGACTTGAGGTAGACCGGCTGGACGTACAGGATCCCGCCGCCCACGGGCAGCGTCAGCAGGTTGCCGTTGAGGACCTCCGAGGCACCCTGGCGCAGAAGGTTTAGGGCCTGCGAAACTGTCGGATCAGAGTTGAACTTGTTCTGAGCCTGGCCCGGGCCGGGAACCTGGATCTCCGGCGGAATCTGGAGCAGCCTCAGCTTGCCATAGGTTTCGGCCTTGACGCCCTCTTCCTTGCCGGCGTCCGAATCAGCCGCAAGGAAGCCGTAAAGCACGTTGCGGGCAGTGCCGTTCACAATCTGCGGAATGAACGAGGACGTCAGCTGGAAGGCCGGCTTGTCCTGATCGGGCATCTGCAGCGACATGTAGAACGGCGGCTGCTTGACGTCGGTATCCACGGTGGGATCGTTGGGAACGCTCCAGACATCCTTCGCCTGGTAGAAGCTGCCCGGATCGGTCACGTGGTAGCGGCCCAGGAGTTCACGCTGGACCTTGAAGAGGTCCTCCGGGTACCGGACGTGGCTCATGACATCCCCGGACATCTCCGAGTACGGCTTCAGGGACGTGGGGAAGACCTTCTGCCACGCCTTCAGGATGGGGTCCTGGTCATCCCAGGCGTACAAAGTCACCGAGCCGTCGTAGGCGTCGACGGTGGCCTTGACGGAGTTCCTGATGTAGTTCACCGAGCTGTTGGGCAGTGCGACCGACCGGCCGGCGGAGGTCTGCGAGTCCGCGGTGGCGGCTGAGAGCTGTTCCTGCTGCGAGTACGGGTAATACTGGCTTGTGGTGTATCCGTCGACGATCCATTTGACGCGGCCGTCCACGACCGCCGGGTAGGCGTTGCCGTCAACGGTCAGGTACGGGGCCACCTTTTCCACACGGTCCCGCGGGTTGCGGTCGTACAGGATCTGGGAGTCCGGGTTAACGCCGTCGGACAGCAGCAGGTCCGAGGACTGGAACTTGATGGAGTAGAGAACCTTGTTGAAGAAGCTGCCCACGTTCGGGCCGCCGTCACCTTCGAACGTGTACTGGTTATCCCTTTCACCCTCCTTGCCGGAAGGCCTGTCCTGCTCACGGGGGGCTGCGCCTTCCGGCGCTCCGACAATGGAGTACTCCGGGGAATTTTCGCCGAAGTAGATCCGCGGTTCGTACGTGGTGTCGTTGCCAAGCACACCGGTGGACGGAATGCCGGACTGGAGGAACTCCGGCTTGCCGTCAACGGTGAACTTGTTTCCCTTGGCCGCTACAACGCCATAGCCGTGGGTGTAGACAACGTGCTGGTTGAGCCAGCCCTGCTGGTTGGTGGCAACGTTGGCCGGGTTAAGCTCGCGTACGGCGATGACCGTGTCCTGGATCTTGCCGTCAACCTCGTACCGGTCCACGTTCAGTGCGTCCGGGAACTGGTAGTACGGCCGGTACTGTTCCAGTTGCGAAAACGCATCAGAGATCAGGTTGGGGTCCAGGAGCCGGATGTTGGCCGTGGTCTGGGCGTCCGGAGCCAATGCCCCGGTAGTGGCCGTGTTGGTGGCGTCGTAGCGGTCCACCTGGATCTGGTCCAGGCCGTAGGCGGCCCGGGTCATATCGATGTTGCGCTGAATGAAGTCCCGCTCGTACGTCTCCTCGGAAGGCCGCACCTGGAACTGCTGGATAACCCAGGGGTACACGCCGCCGGCGAGGATTGAGGTGATGATCAGCATGGCGGTACCGATAACGGGCAGGCGCCACCGACCGATGATCGCCGCCACAATGAAGAGGATGGCCACCAGAACGGCGGCGACGGCGAGGATCGCCTTGGTGGGAATGACAGCGTTGACGTCGGTGTACAGCGCGCCGGCCCAGCGCCCGCTGTCACTCTGCAGCGCGGCGTACTGGTCAAGCCAGAAGTTGACGCCGAGCAGGATCAGGAAGGTTGCGCCGGTCGCGGCGAGGTGGATCTGCGCCGCACGGCTGGTGAACACGCCGCGTTCCAGCAGGCGGATGCTGCCGTACAGGTAGTGGGTGAGGATTCCGGCGATGCCGGCCACCACTACCACGCTGATGAGGAACCCTGTGATGAAGCCCAGGAACGGCAGGGTCATCACATAGAAGCTGATATCCAGGTCAAAGACGGGGTCATCCTTGCCGAACGGCTCCTGGTTGAAGAACAGCAGCACTTTCTGCCATTGGCTGGCGGCCGCGCTTCCTGCGAACAGTCCGAACAGGATGGGCAGGCCCACCATCACGACGCGGCGGACCGGCTCAAGCTGGGCCTGGTACCGGTTGAGGTTGTCACGCATCTCAGAGTCCGGCGCATACACGGGCCTGGCGTGGTAGGCGATCCGGATGGCAAAAAAGACCGCCAGGAACATCAGCGCGAAGCCGGCCAGGAAGATCAGGATCCGGGAGAGGTTTTCGGTCACGAACACTTCGAAGTAACCGAGCTGCTGGTACCAGAGGACGTCAGTCCACACATTGGCGAAGAAGATAAAGCCCACTACTGCGAGGGCAACGACTATCAGGGTGGGTGTCAGGGCCCCGCGTCGTGAGGGGGGTCTTCCGGGCGGGATGGGGCTGGTAGGACGGGACAAACTCGGTACCTCATAGCTGATCGTCAGATTTACATTAAGAGCGTGCGTGCGGTTGACGTCCGGCACCGGTCAAGCGTGTGGCAACGTCCGTCATATCTGCCACGAGTGGCGGTAAAGCTTAGTTCCTGGCCTCAGTCTAGTTGGTGGTACAGACCGGCAACCCCGACGTGTCCTGGCCTGATCCGGCCAGTTCGACGGCGGTGCGTGCCTGGTCGAGATTCTCCACTTTGACAACCTGCAGCCCGTCCGGGACATGTCCCACAACGTCGTCACAGTTATCCGCCGGGGCCAGGAACAACGTGGCTCCTCCCGCGCGTGCGCCCTGCATCTTCTGTTGGATGCCGCCGATGGGTCCCACGGCACCGTCGGGCGTGATGGTGCCGGTTCCGGCAACGTGCTTGCCGCCGGTCAGGTCGCCGGGTGTGACCGTGTCAATAATGCCCAGCGAGAACATCAGGCCGGCGCTGGGGCCGCCCACTTTGTCCAGGGAGATCGTCACGTCGAACGGAAACGTGAACAGGTACTTGAGCATGACTCCAAGAATGTAGCGGCCTGCACCGTTGTCCATGGGGGTGATGGTCTGGGTGACGGATTCCCCTGCCCGCTGCACCACCAGCGTTGCCGGTGCGCCCTGGCCTGCGGCCAGTTCCTCCTGCACCACGGCGAGGGACGTGATCGGCTTGCCGTTAATCGTTTCGAAGATGTCGCCGTTTTCGATCTTGCCCTTCGCCGGCGAACCATCGGCAAGCCCCGCTGCCTGCAGTTGCTGGCCGAAGGGTATGTCGAGTTCCCGCAGTGCCGAAGCGACAGCGTTCTCCTGGGATGTGGTCATGGCGACCGAGCTTTGTTCCTCAGCCTGTTCCTTGGTGGTGCCGGTGGGGTAAATCAGTTCCTGCGGGTAAACGGATTTGGACCTGTCGAGCCACGCGCCGAAGACGCCCAGGATGCTGAGCGGGCCGTTCGGGCCGCCCTCGACGTAAACAGTGGTCAGGTCAAGGTTGCCTTTGGCTGGGTACGATTCGTGTCCCTTAACGCTGATCACGGGACTTTCGCCGGTCCGGTCAAGGGTGTTGAAGGTAGGCCCGGCCCGCTCCACTACGTAAGGCACCGGAATGGTTCCCGCGGCGATCCCCAGCCCCAGTGCCAGCATTCCTGCGAGCATCATGACGGAAACCCGCCTGTCCCCCGGCTGGGAGCCGCGGGGGGCAAACTGCCCGGCAGGGGCGCCGCCGGCTGGTCCTCCCTGGGGGGCTCCGGCACTCATGGCTGCACCGGCGTCGAGCTCGGGAGCGTGGTCCTCGTTTGGATGGTCGCCACGGGTTGTAGTCACTGAACCAACACTACGCGGTGGTGCCGCCGGCCAGCTCTTTGCCTACAGCGAACGTCGCGCCTGTCCGGCAGACAGCCGCCCCGGCCCGGGGTACCGTGAAGTTGAACGCTCAAACTGACGATCGGCGGGACCATGACCTCCAACCCACTCAATCCGTCCAACGGCGATGACACGCCAAAGGATCCGTTGACCGAGATGCTGCAGAACCTGATGGGCGGCAAGGGTATGGAAAACTTCGACCCCGCCGAACTGGCTAAAGCAGCCGGACTCCCGGACGACCCCAACCTCCTGGCGCAAATGTTCTCGCAGGTCCAGGCCATGATGAGCGCCCCCTCGGAGGGGCCCGTCAACTGGCAGCTCGCGCACGAGAACGCCCGCAGGGTTGCCGCCAGCACCGCCGACCCGTCCGTCACGTCCCAGCAGACGCGGGCCGTCGACGAAGCTCTCCGGCTGGCCGAACTCTGGCTCGATCCGGTGACCGACCTGCCCGCCACCGGCCTGATCGGCCGGGCCTGGTCCCGCGCGGAGTGGGTGGAAGCCACCCTGGGCACCTGGAAGCGCCTGACCGAACCGGTCGCCAACAGCATCGCCAACGCGCTCTCCAGCGCCATGACCGAACAGATGCCCGAAGAGATGAAGTCCATGATGGGCGGGGCATCGTCCATGCTGCAGAACATGGGCGGCGCGATCTTCGGCATGCAGCTGGGCCAGGCCATCGGCGCGCTCTCCGGGGAAGTAGTCAGCTCCACAGACATCGGCGTGCCCCTGGCCGACCTCGAAATGGCCCTGCTCCCGGCAAATGTTGCCTCGTTCGGCGAGGGCCTGAGCCTTCCGGAGAACGACATCCGCCTTTTCCTCGCCGTTCGCGAGGCAGCGCATGCGCGCCTGTTCGTCCAGGTTCCGTGGCTCCGTGGCCATCTGCTCGGCGCGATCGAGGCATACGCCCGCGGCATCCACATTGATACCTCCCGCATCGAGGAACTGGCCCGGGACCTTGACCCGAGCAACCCCGAGGGCATCCAGGAGGCACTGTCCAAGGGCGTCTTTATGCCGCAGCGGACGCCCGCCCAGGATCAGGCCCTCGAAAAACTGGAGACCGCTCTGGCCCTCGTTGAAGGCTGGGTGGACGAGCTCACCGCTTCCGCCACGGAGAAGATGCTGCCCTCAGCGGCCGCCCTGCGTGAAACGGTCCGGCGCCGCCGCGCCACCGGCGGCCCGGCTGAACACGCATTCTCCTCGCTCGTCGGACTGGAGCTGCGTCCGCGCCGCCTCCGTGAAGCCGCTACCTTGTGGGCCGTCCTCAAGGAGGAACGCGGCATCGCGGGCCGCGATGCCATCTGGCAGCACCCGGACCTGCTGCCCACGGCTGCTGACCTCGATGACCCCCAGGGCTTCGGTGGCCGCCGCCAGTTGGCGGAGGCCAGCGACAGTGAAGTGGATGATGCCCTGCAGAAGCTGCTGAGTGGTGGCTACGACGACGCGCCGGAGGATAACTCCGACGGCGATTCCGGAGCAGGTGACTCCGGCGCCGGCACTTCAGGCACGGGTTCTTCCGACGCCACCGATTCGGAGGCCCCTGGTTCGAGCACCGGTGACTCCGGTACGGGGGATCCCGACGCCGGCGATGGCGACCAGCCCAAAGGCTAGCCGGGGAACCTAGTCGGCGTCGCCGTGGCTGAGCCCGGTGGCGCCGGCAGGGTTGTTACCGTCAGCCCCCAGGCCCCGGGAGGTGGCGAACGAGACGCCTTCCAGGAACGCCTTGGCGCGCATGGTGTCCGGATAGGCCTCCAACAGCTTCCAAAAGGCGGCGTTATGCCCGGCCACCAGCAGGTGGGCGAGCTCATGCAGCAGCACGTAATCGATGACCCACTGCGGCATGGGGCGGAGCTTGTCGGAGAGTCTGATGGTTCCTTCCGACGGCGTCGCCGAGCCCCAGCGTGAGTTCTGGTTGCTGACCCAGCGGACCGACGTCGGAACTGCCCTGCCGCCGAAGTACTGCGCCGAAAGATCGGCCGCGTGGGCCGCCAGCGCAGCATCCGTGGCTGGCTGCTTCCGTCCCTTGTCCGCGCGCCTCTCCCCCTGGCGGTGCAGCTTCTCCAGCATGCGGTGCACCCATTCGGATTCCTGGGCAGCGGTGAAGCGGGCAGGAATGGCCACCACAGCCGTCCCGTTTTCCCAGAAAGCCGCCACCGTGCGGGTCCGGCGGGCCGACCTCCGCACCTCCACCGGCGCTCCGCCCGGGGTGGTCAGCCGGAGCGGCTGCGTGCCGCCCTGGCCCCTCACAGGACGCTGCTTTCTGCGAGCACGCGCAGCACGTCTTCGCCGTAACGCTCAAGCTTGGCAGGACCAATGCCGGCCAGCGCTGCGAGTTCCTCCAGGGAGGACGGCTTAGCCTCAGCGATGGCCGTCAGCGTGGCGTCGGTGAACACCACAAACGCCGGCACTTCAGCGGCCAGCGCGATTTCCTTCCGCCATTGCCGGAGGGCATCAAAGGTCTGTTCCTCGTAGCTGGGCGGACAGTCGTTGCAGCGCCCCACCTTGCGTTCGGCGCCGCTGGCCAGCATGCTCCCGCAGACCCTGCAGGTGGCGGGGGTGGCGGCTTTCCGGCGCGGCGCCGGCCCCTTGCCGCGGGCACTGGAGCTGGCCACGGAGTTGGGCCGGAGCCCGTCGAGGAACCGTGAGGGCTTGCGGTTGGCCCGGCCGCCTGGCGTCCGGGCCGTGGACCAGGACAGTGCCAGGTGCTCGCGGGCACGGGTGATCCCCACATACAGGAGGCGGCGTTCCTCATCCACGGCTTCGGGAGTGTCCGCGAAGGAGATGGGCATCAGGCCTTCGCTGAGGCCCACGAGGAAAACAGCGTCCCATTCCAGGCCCTTCGCCGCGTGCAGCGACGCAAGCGTCACGCCCTGGACTGTGGGGGCATGCTGGGCCAGGGACCGTTCCTGGAGTTCATTGACGAAGTCGGCCAGACCGAAGTGCTCGCCGCGGACCTGGACCAGTTCGTCCGCGAGCGCCACCAGTGCCGCCAGTGATTCCCAGCGTTCGCGCAGGGCGCCGCCGTTGTGGGGCGGAGCGTCGGTGTAGCCGAGGGAGGAAACGATGTCGCGGACCAGCTGGCCCAGCGGTTCGGGCGTGGCCGTTTCGGCCACAGCCCTGGTGGCGGCCCGCAGCTGAAGGATGGCATCGCGCACTTCCTTGCGGGCAAAGAACCTCTCACCGCCCCGGAGCTGGTAACCGATCCCGGCCGCCGCAAGGGCCTGTTCGTAAGCTTCGGACTGTCCGTTGGTACGGAAAAGGACGGCCACCTGGCTGGCGGGAGTGCCGGCGTCGAGCAGTTCCCGGACCTTAAGTGCCACCGTGGCGGCTTCGGCTTCATCATCGGAGCACTCGGTGAACTGCGGCACCGGCCCGGCCGGGCGCTGTGCCACCAGCTGCAGCGGAGTAGCCCATGCGGAATCGGCAACCGGGCCGCCGCTGCGCCGCGCGGCCAGGAGGTCGTTGGCCAGCTTGACCACCTGCGGCGTGGAACGGTAATCCCGGATCAGTTTCACCACATTGGCGTCGGGGTACTGCGCCTTGAAACCCAGCAGATGTTTGGGAGAAGCGCCGGTGAACGAGTAGATCGTCTGGCTGGCATCGCCCACCACGCACAGTTCATCCCGGCCGCCCAGCCACAGTTCAAGAAGGCGCTGCTGCAGCGGTGAAACGTCCTGGTACTCATCGACCACAAAGTGCCGGTACTGTTCGCGGACTGTGGCGGCGACTTTCTGGTCTTCCTGCAGTATCCCGACCGTGATCAGGAGTACGTCCTCAAAGTCGATGACATTGCGGTCTGTCTTGACGTCCTCATAGGACTGGAAAACCCGGGCGACGGCGGTGAGGTCGAAGCCGCCGGGAGTTCCCCTCCCCTGCGCGTTCTCCAGGTAGTTGGCCGGGGTCAGCATGGAAACTTTGGCCCACTCGATCTCCGAGGCGAGGTCGCGGATGGATGCACGGTCAGTGCTGAGCCGCAGGCGACGGGACGCTTCGGCGATCATCTGGGCCTTATGGTCCAGCAGGTTGGGCAAGGTGCCACCCACAGCCTGCGGCCAGAAAAACTGCAGCTGCCTCAACGCGGCGGCGTGGAACGTGCGGGCCTGCACATTGCCGACGCCGAGGTCCCGCAGCCTGCTGCGCATTTCTGCAGCTGCGCGGGCCGTAAACGTCACGGCAAGGAGCCGCTGCGGACTGTAGACACCGGAATGCACTCCGTAGGCAATCCGGTGCGTGATGGCGCGGGTCTTCCCGGTGCCGGCACCGGCCAGGACGCACAGCGGGCCGTTCAGCGTGCTGGCGACCTCGCGCTGTTCGGCATCAAGTCCCCCGAGGATGCGTTCCTCGAGGGACTGTGAAATATCTGGATTCTCTGTGGTCACGTCTGCTGCTCTGGTTGTTGGGACTGCTGGGTGGAACGGCCATGTGCCAGCTTCTGGCCGATGATGCTGGCTGGCCAGGCTGCCTAACCGGGGTTCAGGTGTCGGTGCGGTCCATAATCCGGCCGCCATACCAATGCTCAATCAGGGAGCGTGCAATGGACAACCGGCTGGAGATGGTGATCTCTCCGGCGAGCACGGCATCCTGCAGTTCCTCCCGGCTGAACCAGCGCGCCCGGGTGACCTCCACGCCGTCGGGCGTTGCCTCGGTGTCTTCCGTGATGGCGGAAAACCCCAGCATCAGGGACGCCGGGAATGGCCAGGACTGGGAGCCCAGGTACTGGCAGCGGGCGATCCTGATGCCCACTTCCTCATGAATTTCCCTGATGACGGCCTGCTCGAGGGATTCGCCCGGCTCGACGAAGCCGGCAAGGGTGGAGTAATTCTTCGCGTCCACCGGCCCGCCGCCGCCCAGCAGGAGCCGGCCGTCCGGTCCCACCACGGTCACAATGATGGCGGGGTCGGTCCGGGGGTAATGCTCAGAACCGTCCTGGGGGCAGCGGCGCACCCAGCCGCCGGCTTCCACCACGGTTGGGACACCGCAGCGGGGGCAGTGCGTATGTGTGGCGTGCCAGTTGGCAATGGCGCTGGCCTCAACGAACAACGCAGTGTCGGTGGGGTTCAGGACTGCAGCGACGTCGCGGAAGCCGGCCCACTCTGCATCCGACGGGATTCCGGCCGCGCCCGGGGCAACAGCGTCGGGCAGGACTGCCAGGACAACCTCCGTGCCGGCAGGCAGGTCCGAGCCTGCCAGCGCGGCGCCGAGGTAGATGATCTGTTCCGGCGCCGTACCCAGATCCTGAAGGCCAGCCAGCAATTGGGAGGCTGGCGGCAGGAACAGCTGGTTCGCCTGCACGAGGGCCTGCCTCCCGGACAGGACGACTGCAAGCGTGCGTCCGCTGCCGAGTAATTCCTCAACCATGCCCGGCCGGACCCGTCCAACGGAGCCCCGGTCCACCCTGGCCGGCCTGACCGGCAGAACGGTATCGAACAGGTGGTTGGCCGGCAGGTGCACTGCCTGCGCCTGGTAGGCCGGTATAGCAGACTCCGCATGACTCATGTGTCCACCGTACTGACTCGGACCGACAATTTACATTTACCGGGGAGAATCGGCGGAACATGTGGCCGGGACCTCACGCTTTGGCAGTGGAGCCGACTTTTGCAGGGTATCTGGGGACTCGCCGCCGCACATCGTTGTGTTGGACGCCAGCCAATCTACCGTGGAACAGTGAGAAGAAAACCGATCGAACTGGCAGCCGTGGCAACCGCGGCAGTCCCCGGGCTGACCCCCACCGCCGTCAGCTCCGCCGCGGACGATCCCGCGGATTTCGACTCCGCCCTGCTCCTTGACTCAGAGGGCAAGCGCTGGCGGGTCAGGTCGCCACGGCATGCGGAGGCGAGCGCAAGGCTTGAGACGGAGTTCCTGGTTCTCCGGGCGTTCGCACCGGCCATCCGGGCCGAACTGCCTTTCCTGATGCCGACTGTGGCCGGCAGCGTCCGTCTCGGCAGCCTGAGCACGTTTGTCTACTCGCACCTCGCCGGCAGCACGCGCAGCGTGGAGGAACTGACCGCCGGCCCGGCAGCACTCGCCCGGGAGGTGGGTTCGGCGCTGGCGGCAATCCACGACCTTCCGCACTCGCTGGTCAGCAACGCCGACCTGCCCAGCTACACGCCCAACGAATTCCGGCAACGCAGGCTCAACGAGCTGGACCAGGCTGCCACCACCGGCAAAATTCCGGCCTCGCTCCTGCGCCGCTGGGAACATGCCATGGAGGACGTCTCGCTGTGGCGGTTCAACCCGAGCGTTGTCCACGGCGACCTACATGAAGACAACCTTCTGGTCGACGGCAGCCGTGTCACAGCCGTGACTGGATGGACAGATCTCCGCATCGGCGACCCCGCCGATGACTTCGCCTGGCTGGTTGCTTCCAACGAGCAGGACTTCGTGGACGCCGTGCTGGCCAGCTACACCGAGAACCGCAGGGATGCTCCGGACCAGCACCTGCTGCGGCGGGCTGCATTGTCCGCCGAATTTGCCCTGGCCCAATACCTCGTCAAGGGCATCGCCGCCGGCGATGCAGAGATGATCGCCGAGGCTGAAGGCATGCTGGCAACGCTGGCGGCCGACGTTGAGGAGCACGGCGGCCAGGCCATCAGCGTTGAGCCGCTGCCGGGCCAGGCGCCTGCCGGAGCCGGGGTGACTGCCGACGCCGAGACGTCACCGGCAGTGACGCCCTCACCGGGGGCGGCCGGGTCCCCTGCCATTACCGTCGTGCCGGTACCGGCGGTCACTGTGGTGCCGGTACCCGACGAGCCGGTGAAGCCGGCTTCCGTGCCGCCCGCCGTCGAGGTGCGCCCCATCCCGGCGGACGCAACGCCGGCGGAAGCGGCCGTGGCCGATGAAGAACGAGCAGTCGCGGCGCCCTCGGATGTCGCACGGGACGACGCACCCGAACACGCCACACCCGGAGGCAAGGCACCGGCGCTCCCTGCGGCCGAAGACACCTCAACGGCGGCCATCAATATTGTGGACGTCAGGAAGCACTAGCTCCGAGCGCGGCTGCCACGATCTGTTCAAGGTCCTCGGCGGAACCCAGATCGTGCGGCCGCACCACCTGGTTGTCGGCCACGTAGAAGAACGCCGCACGGACCTCGTCGACGGGAACGCCCTTGAGCCGGGCCCACGCCAGCCGGTACGCGGCGAGCTGGACGGACTTGGCCCGCAACTGTGAGGCGGAGGGCCGGCGGCCTGTTTTCCAGTCCACCAGGTCCCAGCGGCCGTCGGAATCCAGGAAGACGGCGTCGATCCGCCCGCGGACCACCACATCCCCTACCCGGGTTTCCACCGGTACTTCGACAAAGGCCGGTGACCGGTCGGCCCACTCCGAGGCCTTGAACGTGGCCACCATGGCGTCGAGGTCGTAGGCGGCGTCAATGTGATCGTCCGACCCGGGGGCTTCACCCAGGTCCAGCATTCCGGCGGTGCCGAAGTACTCCTCCACCCAGGCGTGGAAAGCCGTTCCTTTCCGGGCGGACATGCCCGGCTCTCGCGGGACCGGACGCCGGAGCCGGCCCACCACTGCCTCGGGGTCCTCGCCCAGGTCCACCAAGGTGGAGGCAGAGATGTGGCCGGGCAGGTGCACGTCCTGTCCTCCTGCCCGCCTGGACCGGCGTTCCAGCAGCAAGGCAGCTTCCCTCGCCCAGGCAGCGGCATTGCCCCGCAACGGTCTTCCCTGCGCCTCGGCGGGCCCGGCCCCGTGAGCTGGCGTGTCCCCGTGAGCAGGCGTGTCCCCGTCGGCTGACGTCCCCTGGGCGCCAGGCGCACCCAGGGCGGCCCGGACGCGTGCTGCGGCACCCTCCATGGCCAGACGCCTGCCGGGTACAGTGCGCAGGCGTTCACCCGTGCGCGGATCCGCAGGACCTTCGAGGGGGTCATAAGGCCACCCGGCCAGCTCGGTTTCGGTGGTCAGCGGGCTCTTCTCCGGCAAGGAGGCTTCCTCCACCGATGCCGGGTGCACCACGGCGCCTGCGATGTCCGCACCGTTCGCCGGGTCGCCAACAAGCTGCTCGAGCTCGGCAAGGAACGGCGACATATCGGCGCGGCCTGCCCGGGAGCCCACCCAGGCTGCGCTGGAAACCCAGAGGACGTGTTTGGCCCTGGTGTAGGCCACGTACGCCAGGCGGCGCTCCTCACCTTCACCGTGGACCTGGACGGCCGCCTTGAAATCCTTTTCTGCGTCCAGCCATCCTTTCTGGTCGGGCTGGTCGGTATCCCACTGGGGCAAATCCGAACGGTCCCCCCGCAACGGCCAGGGCAGGGCAGCTGCGCCGCTGCTCCACCGGGAGTCCTTGTTGCTGGGGAAGGCGCCCGCATTCAGGCCGGGGACAAAAACAACATCCCATTCCAGGCCCTTGGATGCATGGACGGTCAGCAGCTGCACGGCCTCCCGGTTGACGTCCGGCGGCGGCGCTTCCAGGCCGTTCTCCTCGGCCGCAGCCGCCTCGAGCCACGCAAGGAACGCCAGGATGTCCACCCGGTGGGAGGTCCGCAGGAATCCTGCTGCCGCGTCCTGGAAGGCGTCCAGGTTGCGGCGGGCCTGGTGGATGCTGGTCCCCGGGCGCGCCGCCACTTCGATATCGAGCAACATGGCACGTTCCACCTCGCCCAGCAACGTGGTCAGGTCGTCCCCCAGATACCCGCGCAGCTGCCTGAGCTCAGCCGACAGCCTGGCGAGCCGTTCGCGGGCATCTTCGGTCAGGGACCGGCCATGGGCGGAGACCCAGTCTTCACGTGGCAGCCAGTCCAGCGCCTCGACCAGGCTGGCACCGTCAGTCAGGTCGCTTTCAATGACGGCGTCCCCAGGGGCGTCCCCAGCGTCGGCATCCGGAGGCGACGCCTCGGCCATGCGCCCACGGCGGCGCGCGAGCTGGCTTGACCAGTCCCGGAATGCCATCAGGTCAGCCGGCCCGATCCGCCACCGCGCCCCGGCAAGGAGGCGCATCAGGGAATCCGAACGTCCCGGGTCAGCCAGCACCCGAAGGCAGGCCACGAGGTCAACAATTTCGGGGGTGTCCAGCAGTCCGCCCAGCCCCACAATTTCGTAGGCGATCCCCCGTGACTCGAACTCCCGCCGGATGGTTTCCATCTGCGCTCTGCGCCGGCACAGCACAGCCAGGGCGGGCGCCACGGGAGTACCGTCTGCCTCGCGTTCAAAGTCCGTAACCCGGTACTTCAGGACGTCCCCCGCCAAGGCCGTGGCTTCGTCAACGTCGGTACCGAAGCGGCCCAGCACCACCTGTCCCTCCACAGCGAACGGGCTCGGCTGCAGCGGTGGCACGGCTGCGGCCTCCGGTGTAGTGCCTGCCGGGGCCCTGAGTGCTTCCGCGCGTCCCAGGGCCTCCGACATGATGTTGGCCGCGGAGAGGATCCCCCGGCCGTTGCGCCATGCCGTGGTGAGATAGGACGTTGGCGCCGGCCGGTACGCCGCCGGCCCGTCTCCCTTCTCCAGGCTCTCCACGCGGGCGGGAAATTCGCGGACGAAGTGGAAAAGCTGCCCGGCGGAAGCCCCGCGGAAACCGTAGATCGACTGGTTGGGATCACCTACGGCCGTGACAGCATGGCCCTCACCGAAGAGTCGTGAGAACAGCACCAGTTGGGCGTAGGACGTGTCCTGGAATTCGTCCAGGAGAACCACTTTGTACCGCTGGCGTTCCATCTCTGCGGCAAGCGGAACCTCCCGGGATACGCGGGCAGCGAGCGCCACGAGGTCGCCGAAATCCAGTGCTCCCCGCGCCCTCTTGGCAGCCGTGTACCGCCCCACCATGTCAGCGACGCTCGCCCGCGTTCGCAGCATGGCAGCCAGTTCAACGGCCGCCTGGGGTGCATTCTTCGAGGCACCGGCCACGTACGGCAACCCTTCGAATTCGGCGAGCCGCGCCATCAGCCAGGACTCGACGCCGGCCGGTTCCTGCAGGTGCTCAGCACATTCCCCGGCAAGCTGGATGACTGCCTTGACCAGTGTGGACTTGGCTGCCTTGAAATGGCGATAGTCGCCGTCGAACGCTTCCACCACTTCACTGGCCAGCTGCCATGCCTGGGCACCGCCCAGCAGGACAACGTCCCGCTCCACTCCGAGCCGCAACCCGTAGTCGGACACGATTCCGCTGGCGAAGGAATGGTAGGTGGACACTTTGGGTTCAAGGGCGTCACTGCTGAGCAGGCCCGCCGGGAACACGGCGTGCCCGGTGTCCTGGGCGGCGATGCGCTGCAGCGCGGCCAGTTTCGCCCGGATCCTGGTGGCCAGCTCGCCCGCTGCCTTCCTGGTGAAGGTGACACCCAGCACCTCTTCGGGCCTGACCCAGCCGTTGGCGACAAGCCACACCACGCGGTCGGCCATGGTGGCGGTCTTGCCGGAGCCGGCTCCCGCGATCACCAGCCGGGGGGCCAGGGGCGAGGAGATGATGGCGGACTGTTCCGGCGTGGGCGTGTTCTTTTCACCCAACAGCCCGGACAGCCGTTCGGGACTGAAGAGGGGCTCGGGAGGCTGCTGCCGGCTCATTCCGTGACCTGCTTTCCGCGGATGCAGAGCGGACAGACCTCCGGGAGCCGGCAGCCATGACCGCCGTGGCTGCCCTTCGCAGGATCGTGCCTCGCCTCGAAGCTGTTGCCTGCCATCAGCGCTGCAGCATCGTTGACCATCTCCAGCGCCCAGTTTTCCTGCGGGTCCAGCGGTTCCTGCTGCTGGACTCCGGGGCTCTTGGTGGTGGTGCCCAGCTGTGCCAGCACGGCACCGCCCGGCACGGCCGCGCCTGGCCCGGGTGCACCGGCCATGCCAGGTGCGTCCGCGAAGCCGCCGGCAAGGACAGCCGCCTGGTAGGCCCCCAACTGGGGATGGCGAGACAACTCTGTCTTGCCCGGCTGCCGTTTGCCGGTTTTGAGGTCCACAATGACCAGCCTTCCTTCGTTGTCGATCTCCAGCCGGTCCACCTGGCCGCGGAGGATGGCGGCGCGTGGTTCAGTG
Organism: uncultured Actinomycetota bacterium; assembly: GCA_963741285.1. GTDB lineage: Bacteria > Actinomycetota > Actinomycetes > Actinomycetales > Micrococcaceae > Arthrobacter. The sequence continues at coordinate 158,863 of CAVUHH010000025.1, read as the reverse complement.
ACCCGGGGCTCAACGTCAGAGGATACGGAGTCGGGTCCACCGGCATCCGGGCCCGCGGCGTCGCCTGCCTGCAGCGGAGGCAGGTCCGGCAGGCGCACGTCGAAGTCCTGCTCGACGCCCAGCAGGCTCCGGCCCTCGCTCCGCATCACCAGGACGTACTGGGCGAGCTTTCGCACCATGGTTTCGGCCCGCTGGAAGTCCAGTTTGCCTTCCCAGTTGTCCTTCATCCCCAGTGTGGGCCAGCGGCGGACAAGTTCTTCGACGTACTGTCCCCCGGAGGCTTCCGGCATGTCCTGCGCGATGGCGTGGACCAGGGTTCCGAGGCTGCGGGCGAAATCGGTGGCGGCCTCGCCCCCGGCGGCCTGGACGAACCAGTCGAGCGGGGACTTCTGCACGGACTCCACCTTGGACGGCGAAACATAGACTGTCCCGCCTGCCGGGACCACCGGCTCCGACGTACTCAGCGGCAGGAGGCCCCACCAGCTGTCCGGGTGGGCCCCGGGGACGGGCGGTTGGGCCGTGGCCAGCACGGCCAGGACCCTGGCGGCCTCGGCAGCCTCAGGCTCGTATCTGCCGTCCAGCTGGGCGTACTGGCGCAACTCAGCCACCAGGGCACGGAGCATCATGGGCCGTTCCACTGGCGTGAATCCCCGGCCCTCCTGACCGGGCTCGAGGGGCGCCACGTAGTCCAGGAACGACGACGGCTGGTCATCCTCCGAGGAGACGGCGGTGCAGATGAGCAGCTGCTCCGCCCTGGACACGGCGGTGGAGAAGCTCCGGAGTTCGTCGTACCGGATTTCCCGGAGCCTGCTGAGCGGGTCCAACTGCAGGGCGTAGCCCACGCCGTGCTCCACGGCGTCCGCAAAAAGGCTGCTGCCCAGCAGCTCGCCGCGCAGCCGGGTGTTGGGCCAAACACCTTCCTGCAGCCCGGCCACAATGACGACAGGCCACTGCCGCCCTGCGGCACTTGCCGGGGTCATCAGCTCCACGGCGTCATCCACCTGCGCCCGTGCGGCAAGTGTGTCCATGGGCAGTTCCTGGTTCAGGAGGTATTCGAGGAACTGCTCGGGGCCGGCGCCCGGCATCTGGTCGACGTACCGCTCGGCGGTGTGGAAGAGTGCCATCATGGCATCGAGGTCGCGGTCGGCCCGCGCCCCGTGGGAGCCGCCGGTCAGGGCGGATTCCGTCCACGCATTGGCCAGCCCGGTGGAGTGCCAGAGGGCCCAGAGCACTGTCTCGGCGTTGGCGCCGGGCTGGGCGGCAGCGCCCTGCCCTGCCTGGATCATGCGGGCTGTGCGGCGCGCGGACCGGCCCTCGACGCCCAGGGTCGCCAGCGCGCCCGGTTCCAGGAGCGCCTCAACCAGCAGCGCGTCACTGGTCCGCCCACCGCCGCCCTGCAGCTCCTCGCGCCGGAGGGATTGCCGGAGCCGGCGCAGTTCAATCGAGGTCGCCCCGCCGATCCGGGAAGTCAGCAGTGCGACGGCGGCCTCCGGTGTCAGCAGCGCGGGGTCCAGGGCGATCGCATAAGCATCCAGCAAAGGACGGACCGCCACTTCGTCGCGGACGGCAGATTCGGCAACCGGAACGCGCACCGGGATCCCCTGCCCTGACAGGTACCGTTGCAGCTCGCTGAGCTGGCCGCCGTTGCGCACAATCACCGCGATCTCCCCGAGATCACGGCCATGGTTAACGTGCTGGTCCAGGATGCGCTGGGCGACGTACCGCAGTTCGTGGACCGGGGACGGGACCAGATGCGCTTCCACCGTTCCGGCGGCCGTTGCCTTGGGTTCGGCGACGGGGGTGCCGGTGGCAGGGGCGCCGGTGGCGGGGAGGCCGACGACGGGGGTCCCGGCGTTCGCGGCGCCCGCCACGGCGACGGGCTGCTCAAGCCGCCGGGCCAACTGCCCTCCGGCGCGCTGTGAGATCCGGCCGGCGACTCCCAGCCAGGCCTCCGCGATGGCCGGGGCATGCCGGTGGGTGTGCCACAGCGGCCGTTCCAGGACGCTGGACTCGCTGGACAGCAGCCGCGGAAGGTCAGCGACGAGATCCGGCCGTGCCCCGCGGAAGCCCTGGACCACGGTATCCGGGGAGAAGGCAACGTAGCAGTCCTTGCCCGCCGCGATGTCTGCCAGCAGTTCGAAAACGGCGGGGTTTGCTTCCTGGACATCGTCCACCAGCACCAGCTGCAGGCGTTCGCGTTCGGCGGCCAGGAAGTCAGGCTCGTCCTGGAAGATCTGCCGGGCGGTGGTGATGATGCCGGCGGGGTCGAATGCCTCGGGCATCCGCAGGTCCAGGACATCCCGGTACTCCGAGTACAGGGCAGCGGCGGCCAGCCAGTCCGGCCGGGCGCATTGGCGTCCCAGCTCCTCGAGGTCGGCCGCCGTCCGTCCGGACTCGATGATCCGGTCGAAAAGGAGGCGGACTTCATGGCGGAAGCCCCTCGTCTCCAAGGCCGCTTCCAGGTCCGCGGGCCAGGGAAGTTCCAGGCCGGGCATCCGGTGCCCTTCCAGGAGTTCCCTGATGATGAGGTCCTGTTCAGGGCCTGACAGGAGGCGCGGGGCCCGCGGCAGCGGAAGGATTCCCTCCGCCTTGGCCCGACGGATCAGGTCAAAGGCGTAGGAGGCCCAGGTGCGGGCCGGCGTGGTGCTCAGGCTCCTGTCCAGCCTTGCCGTGAAACGGTCACGGAGCGAGTCGGCCGCCAGGCGGCCCGGCGCCAGGATGAGGATCCGCTCCGGATCCACGCCGTCATGCACGGCACGGCGGACGGCCGCTTCGATCAGGACCGTGGACTTGCCCGTGCCGGGCGCGCCCGGAACCAGCACGGGTCCGGAACCATGCGGTACCTCAACGGCTTCCCGCTGGTCCGCTGACAGCACCGGGACCTCGGCGTGGACCTGCCTTGGCGGCAGAAGCCGGAGGCCTGTGCCGTCGGAGCCGCCAGCGGCGGACCCGGTCTGTGTTGCTGGCATGGGAGAAGCTTGCGGAGTCAACGTCGGGAACTGTTACGGTCACACGGACATTCCATCATCAGCCACTGACAATCTATGCAGCCGCAGCTCAAGGTGGTCGGCAATTGCGTCAATCCGGTCGAAATCGTCTTCATCCGGCGCCCAGCGCGCCGCCATCAAATCCACCCGCCAGCGTCCCTCGCCGGTCCGCAGGTACTCTTCGGGATGACCCAGGAGCGGCGTCCCCTCCTCCAGGTAACGGCGGAGCGCGTCGGCTTCATGCCCGTCCGGGGCGTGCCCGCTGGACTTCAGAATTCGCCACCATGGCACAGAGCTGCCGTAGTGGCTCATCACGCGGCCAACCTGCCGGGGACCGCCGGACCCCAGCAACTCGGCCACGTCGCCATAGGCCAGAGCCGTCCCCGGCGGAACCAGCTCAACGACCGCCAGCACCGCCTCGACGTACTCAATCCGCATGGATCCAGACTAGCCGCTGTGGCGCTGGCGGATCCTGTCGGTGCCGGCCGGTAGCGTTGAAGCATGACCACCTGGAACACCCTCCCCCGCGCAGCCTTTGACCTCGAAACCACCGGACGGAATTCCCGTGCCGCGCGGATTGTGACGGCGTCGGTGACGGTGGTGGACCACAAGGGAGACGTGATCAAGGAACACGAATGGCTTGCCGATCCGGGCGTTGAGATTCCCACGGAGGCGAGTGACGTGCATGGCATTACCACGGAGCAGGCCCGGCGCGAGGGGCGTCCGGCCCACGAAGTCACCGGCGAACTCGCAACCGTCCTGCAGGAACTGTTCGACGCCGGCGTCCCCGTCATCGCGTTCAATGCCAGTTACGACTTCACGGTCCTGGCCGCGGAATCAGCCCGTTACGGCGTCCGGCAGCTCAGCCGGTTCCCTGTCCTGGACCCATACATCATGAACAAGCAGGTAGACCGCTACCGCAAGGGCAAGCGCACGCTGACCGCGCTGTGCGAGGAGTACGGCATCAACCTGGACAACGCCCACACCTCGGCAGCGGACGCCCTGGCAACGCTCCGGATGCTGGACGCCATGGCCATCAAATTCCCCAAGCTCAAGATGCCGGCCAGCCAGCTGCACGAACTGCAGAAAGACTGGGCCGTCAGCCAGGCTGCGGACTTCCAGAACTACCTGCGCAAGACCAAACCCACGGCCGTGATCGAAGGCGAATGGCCCGTCCTGCCGCCGGAAGACGCCAGCCGCGGCGACTTTTAGTGAGAGCTAACTCACAATTTGGCAGAAAACCCTGACCGCGACGTCCGGCGTGCCCCGATTCGCTCACGGGTCCAACAGTCGTTCATCAGCCGTTAACCATCACTGGCAAGCGGAACAAAATTCGGCAGCCAGCTAGCACACCACCGCTTTCTTCGCCGGGCCTGCAAAAAAGCCGGAAATGAGATGATTAAGTTCCGCGGTACCACCACGCCCGGCTACGCCCCAGCAGGCGCCAGGCGCTATCCGCCCGCCCTGCGGCCCGGTTGAACTGATGACCCAGATGAAAGTGACTACTCATGAAGACTAAAGCCATGAAGTGGCTGACCAGCGTTCCCGTTGCGCTGGCTTTGGCTGTCTCGCTGGCCGCCTGCGGCGGCTCGGGTGCCCAGCCCACTGCCAGCCCCACGGACGCACTGGCCGGCAGCGACCAGCAGACGCTGGACAAGTACACCACTGCAGATGTCACCCCTCTTGACCAGATCGACAAGACCAAGCTTGGCCTGAACACCGCCGGCAAGCTCGAGGTAGGCACGCTCTCCGACGCGCCGCCGAACATCTTCATCGACCCCTCCGGCAAATTCACCGGCTACGACAACGAGCTGCTGCGCGCCATTGCCGGCAAGCTGGGCCTTGAGGTTGAATTCGTCGCCACCGACTTCTCGGCCCTGCTGTCCCAGGTCCAGACGAAGCAGTTCGATGTCGGGTCCTCCTCGATTTCCACCACGGACGCCCGTCGCGCCAACGTCGGCTTCAGCAACGGCTACGACTTCGGCTTTATGGCCGTGGTTGCCAAGACTGACAGCGACGTCAAGGGGTTCAAGGACCTCAACGCCGACGTCCGCATCGGCGTCGTCCAGGGCACTGTCCAGGACGACTACGTCACGAACACCCTCAAGCTCGAGCCGGTCCGCTTCCCGGACTACGCCACCGTGTACGCGAACGTACGCAACGGCCAGATTGACGCGTGGGTTGCTCCGTCGCAGCAGGCCGAGGGCCAGGTCAAGGACGGCGACGGCACTGTCATCGCCGAATCCGTGGTCAACACCCAGAACTTCACGGCCTATGCCGTGAACAAGGACAACCAGCCGCTCATCGACGCGCTGAACTCGGGCCTGGACGCCGTTATTGCTGACGGCACCTGGTCCAAGCTGACGAAGGAATGGTACCCGAAGCGCGAGACCCCCGCCGACTGGAAGCCGGGCAGCAAGGCTGCTTCGGTTCCCCAGAGCTGACCCGGGCCTCATCCTTTATGGATCTCCTGGAGCAGCTTGGTGATACATTCCTCAACTGGGAGGAAATGGCGAAAGTCATACCCTCCCTCCTTATGGTGGGCCTGCCCAACACCCTGATCCTGGCGGTGGCGTCAGGCATTCTCGGGTCCCTGCTGGGGCTCTTGCTCGCACTCATGGGCATATCCCGGAATCCGGCAGCCCGCTGGGCGGCGAGGATCTACACCGACCTGTTCCGGGGGCTTCCGGCCATTCTCGTGATTCTGGTGATCGGCATTGGGCTCAGCCCCATTGCCCGGGAACTCACGGGTTCGCGTAACCCTTATCCGCTGGGCATCCTGGCGCTGACACTGATCGCCGGCGCCTACATCGGTGAGATCTTCCGCTCCGGCATCCAGAGCGTGGAGAAAGGCCAGCTGGAGGCCTCGCGCGCCCTGGGCTTCAGCTACGGCAACTCCATGCGCCTGGTGGTGGTGCCGCAGGGCATCCGCCGGGTGCTTCCAGCACTGGTGAACCAGTTCATCTCGCTGCTGAAGGACTCGTCGCTGGTGTTTATGCTCGGGCTGGCGTCCTCGGACCGCGAGATCTTCCGGATCGGAAATGACGCCATGGCCAACACCGGGAACCTTTCCCCGCTGGTGGCGGCCGGCATTCTGTACCTGATTCTGACCGTTCCGCTGACCCACTTCGTGAACTTCATCGACAACCGGCTCCGCACAGGCCGGCCGGAGAAGAAGGAACCGGACGAGCTCGCAGCACCTATCGGCAAGGGAGCACACGCATGACGGAATTTACCTCCGGCACCCTGACCGGCAAGAACCTGCACCTCTCGTTCGGGCACAACCATGTGCTCCGCGGCATCGACCTCCATGTGGAGAAGGGCACCACGGCTTCGGTCATCGGCCCCTCCGGCTCGGGTAAGTCGACGCTCCTGCGGGTCATGAACCGGCTGATCGAACCGGACCAGGGGGACATCCTCCTGGATGGCCGGTCCGTCCTGAAGGACAACCCGGACGAGCTGCGCCAACGGATCGGCATGGTGTTCCAGCAGTTCAACCTCTTCCCCCACAAGACGGTGGTGGAGAATGTCAGCCTGGCGCTGCGCAAGCTCCGCAAGCTTCCCAAGGAACAGGCCCGCGCCGAAGCCCTCGAGCAGCTGGATCTGGTGGGCCTGAAGCACAAGGCGGACGCGCGGCCGGCCAACCTTTCCGGCGGCCAGATGCAGCGTGTCGCAATTGCCCGTGCCCTGGCCATGAAGCCTGAGGTGATGTTCTTCGACGAGGCCACTTCCGCGCTTGACCCCGAGCTGGTCAAGGGCGTCCTGGCCCTCATGACCGATCTCGCCAAGGGCGGCATGACCATGGTGGTGGTGACCCACGAAATGGGCTTCTCCCGCAACGTCTCGGATACCGTGACGTTTATGGACGGCGGCGTTGTGGTGGAGACAGGTCCCCCGGAACAGCTGTTCACGGATCCCCGGACCGACCGCCTGAAAGGCTTCCTCTCGGACGTCCTCTAAGCGCAGCTAAAAAAATCCCCGTCTCCCGGACTCTTCCCCCTCGTATGAGGCGGGGATTTGTCCGGGAGGCGGGGATTTTCGCTTTAGGGCGCAGTTAACGCCCGACGGCGGCCCTAGGCCTGTGCGGCTGCGGCGGCTTTTGCGGCGGCCGGCAGGGCATCGAAGATCCGGTTCATGGCGGCGTCGTCATGGGCTGCCGAGAGGAACCAGGCTTCAAAGACTGAGGGCGGCAGGTAAACGCCGGAGTCCAGCATGGAGTGGAAGAACGGCGCGTACCGGAAGGTCTCCTGGGCCTGGGCATCCGCGTAGTTGTGCACACCGTTGGCGGACGTTCCAAACGCCACGGAGAAGAGGTTACCGGCGAACTGGATGGAGTGGTCCACCCCGGCGCCGTCCAGGGCCGAAGACAACGCCGAGGAAAGTTCCAGCGAGCGGGCGTCCACAAATGAATAGACATCGCGGGTGGCGTGCGTCAGGGTGGCGACGCCGGCCGCCATGGCAACGGGGTTACCGGAGAGCGTCCCTGCCTGGTAGACGGGCCCGAGGGGCGCCAGGAAGTCCATGACGTCGGCACGCCCGGCGAGGGCCGCCGTCGGCATTCCACCACCGATAACCTTCCCAAAGGTGAGCAGGTCCGGAGTCCAGGGCTCGGCCGCGTCCGGCGCACCGCCGGTCAGGCCCCAGTATCCCGAGTAGCCGGTCCGGAAACCGGTCAGTACCTCGTCCACGATCAGCAGGGCGCCGTGCTCGCGCGTGATCCGGGACAGCCCCAGGTTGAAGCCCTCCCCCGGTGTCACCACGCCCATGTTGGCCGGCGCGGCCTCGGTGATCACAGCGGCAATGTTGGGCCCGTGCGCAGCAAACGCGGCTTCGACGGCGGCAAGGTCGTTGTACGGCAGCACCAGCGTCTCCGCTGCCGTGGCTTCGGTGACACCGGCCGAGCCCGGAAGCGCGAGGGTGGCAACACCTGATCCGGCGGCAGCCAGCAGCCCGTCGAGGTGGCCGTGGTAGCAGCCGGCAAACTTGATGATGAGGTTCCGGCCGGTGAAGCCGCGGGCCAGCCGGACCGCCGTCATGGTGGCTTCGGTGCCGGTGGATACCATCCGGACGCGCTCGGCGGCCGGCACGCGTTCCTGCACGATGGCGGCCAGGTTGGCCTCGTCCGGGGTGGAAGCACCGAAGGACAGGCCACGGTCCACCGCTGCGTGGACGGCTTCGAGGACTGCGGGGTGGGCGTGGCCCAGGAGGGCCGGGCCCCACGAGCAGACAAGGTCCACATACTCGTTGCCGTCGGCGTCCGTCAGGTACGGCCCCTTCGCGGACACCATGAATCTCGGCGTCCCGCCCACCGAGCCGAAGGCACGGACGGGCGAGTTGACGCCACCGGGCATCAGGGATTGGGCACGGGCGAAGAGGGCATCGGAACGAGTCATGCCCCTATTCTCCCATCCCGGAACGGTGGCTGCCGGAGCCCACGCCACGCGCGGGCCCCAGCTGCCTCCTACTGCAAAGATGCCTTAGCGGTCGGCGAGCATGTCCGCGACGCGAGGTGCCACCTTGGAGCCGAACAGTTCGATGGAGCGCATCATCTGATCGTGGGGCAGCGTGCCGCTGCTGTACTTCATCTCGAAGCGGTCCGCGCCGAGGGTGTCCTTCAGCCGGGCCACCTTCGCGGCCACAGTTTCGGGGGAACCGATGAACAGGGCGCCGTCCTCGTCCGCTGCGGCTTCGAATTCGCCGCGCCCGGCCGGGCCCCAGCCACGCTCCGCGCCTATTTTGTTCCGCACGGCGAGCCAGTGCGGGTAGTACTCCTCAAGGGCCTGTTCGTCGGTCTCGGCCACATATCCCGGCGAATGCACGGACAGCGCCTGCGGTTCCTTGCCGGCCTCGGCAAGGGTGCGCCGGAACAGGTCGGCATAGGGACGGAACCGCTCCGGCTCGCCGCCGATGATCGCCAGGACCATCGGATAGCCGTAGGACGCGGTGCGGACCACGGACTGGGGTGAGCCGCCCACGCCGATCCAGGTGGGAAGCAGCCGGCCTTCCACGTGCGGGTAGACCATCTGGCCGCGGAGGCCCGCCCGGGTGCGGCCGTCCCAGTTGACCGGGTTCTGGGAGCGCACGCGGTCGTAGAGATCCAGCTTCTCTTCGAACAGCACGTCGTAGTCAGCCAGATCCTGGCCGAACAGCGGGAAGGATTCCGTGAAGGAACCCCTGCCCAGGATCACTTCGGCACGGCCGTTGGAGACGGCGTCGAGCGTGGCGAAGCGCTGGAAGACGCGGATGGGATCGTCCGAGCTCAGGACCGTGACGGCGCTGCCGAGCCGGATGTTTTCGGTGGCCGTGGCGATGGCCGCCAGCACCACGTCCGGCGCGCTGACGGCGAAGTCCTTGCGGTGGTGTTCCCCCACGCCGAACGAGTGGAGGCCGACGGCGTCCGCCACCTTGGCCTGTTCCACCACCTGCCGCAGCACCTGGGCGTGGTGCTTGGGTGCGCCGTCGGCATCGAGGTCGACGTCGCCGAACGTACTGACGCCCAACAGGATGGTATCCGCCGGGACGGGGGCGGTGGGGTTGCCCGAGGTTAGAGGACTGGTTCCGGAAAGCTCGCTGTTTTCATGCATACGCATACAAACCACCGGTCATCCGGAAACATTCCCGACACAGTTCACAGATTCCTTGAGCCAGCCCGCAAGCTCCGCGGCCCAGTAGGTCAGGACAGTGTTGGCTCCCGCCCGCTTGATGCCGAGGACGGATTCCATGATGGCACCGCGCCGATCGATCCAGCCGTGTGCTGCGGCGGCCTCGATCATCGCGTACTCGCCGGAGATCTGGTAGGCCGAGACAGGGACCGGGCTCATCGCTGCGACATCAGCGAGGATGTCCAGGTAGCTCATGGCGGGCTTCACCATAACCATGTCGGCGCCTTCTTCGAGGTCCAGTTCCACCTCGAGGATCGCTTCGCGGCGGTTGGCGGCGTCCATCTGGTACGTCCGGCGGTCGCCCTTGAGCTGGGAGTCCACGGCTTCACGGAAGGGGCCATAGAACGCGGAGGCGTACTTGGCCGCGTAGGCCAGGATGACGGTGTTCTTGTGGCCGGACTCCTCAAGGGCCTGACGGATAACGGCGATTTGGCCGTCCATCATGCCGGACGGGCCCAGGACGTGGGCGCCGGCGTCCGCCTGGGCCACAGCCATCTGGCCATAGATCTCCAGCGTGGCGTCGTTGTCCACGTAGCCGTCGGCATCCAGAACGCCGCAGTGGCCGTGGTCGGTGAATTCGTCCAGGCAGACATCGCCCATGATGACCAGGTCATCGCCCACCTCAGCGCGGACATCGCGGATGGCTTTGTTGAGGACGCCATCCGGATCCAGGGACGCGGTGCCGCGGGCATCCCGCACGGCAGGAACGCCGAACAGCATAATCCCGCCGACACCGAGTTCCACGGCTTCCGCGGCTGCGCGCTTGAGGGACTCGGTGGTGTGCTGCACCACGCCGGGCATGGAGCTAATGGGCGCCGGCTCGCTGATGCCCTCGCGGATGAACGCCGGCAGAATCAGGTCCGCCGGAGCCAGACGGTACTCGGCGGTGAGCCGGCGCATGGCGGGCGTGGTGCGGAGGCGGCGGGGGCGGTGGTTCGGAAAGCTCATTGGATGTTCCCTTCGTTGGCGAATACTGTGCCCAGGGCGGCCACTATGCCGTCCGGGGTGGGTACTTTGGCGGTGGCGGCCACCGGAATGCCGAGCAGGGCAGCTTCTGCCGCCGTCGGGCGCCCAATGGCGATGAATCGGCAACTGCCCAGCGGCAGCAGGGTCGCGGCGATGCGGCGTGCGGCGCTCGGCGATGCCGCCACGACAGCATCCATCCGTCCGGCGTCGAGCTCTTCCCTGGCCTGCAGCGGGCTCAGCTCCCGCGGCGGCGCGTGCGGGGAACCGTCGACGGCGGCCGGCAGCTCCGCTTGCAGGCGGAGTGCCGGCGGGGCCGGGTAATCCACGGTGTGGTAGGCCACCACGGAGGTCACATCGGCGCCCTTGGCCGCAAGCCCCTCGCGCAATCCAGGCGCAGCGATGTCCGCCTGCGGAAGCAGCACGCGTTCCGGGGCTGCCGTCCAGAGGCCCACGCAGCCCTTCGGCGGACTGGATGTCCACCGGGGCAAGCGCCACGGGGATGCCCACGGCTTCCAGGATCCGCCGGGAGGACGGCCCGATGGTGGCCACACGCGTTCCGGCGGGCACCAGCGCTGCAGGCGTCGTCCCCCGCTCGGCGGCCTTTTCCACGAGCATGCGCACCGTGGTGATGCTACTGACCACAAGCCAGTCGAAGCCCCCGGCGGCCAGGGCGTCCAGGGCGTCATCCAACACCGGCTGGTCCGCTGCCCGCTCGAAGTCAATGAGCGGCAGGACCAATGGCTCCGCCCCGAGGCTGCTGAGCAGCGAGGCCAGCGGCCGGGCACGGTCGGCGCTCCGGGTGATCAGGACGCGCCTGCCACCCAGGGCGCCTGCCAGGTCTCCGGCCAGAGCGTCAGGACGCGGCAAGGTCCGCAATATCGGCGGCGCCGGCAGCGAGCAGGAGTTCGGCTACCTCAATGCCGAGCAGGGTGGCACCAACCTCTGTCAGCCCGTCCGTCGCCTTCTTTTCGCGCACCGTCCGGGTGCCGTCCACGGCGCACACTGCTGCCTCGAGGTACAGCATGCTGCCCTTGCGGTAGGCGAAAGCCCCCACCGGGGCGGCGCAGCCAGCCTCAAGGCGGGCCAGCACGGCCCGCTCGGCGGTCACGGCGAGGCGTGTGTCCTCATCGTTGAGCGCGGCCAGGGCCTGCGCCAGGACACCCTGGGAGCCTTCGGTGGAACCGGCCCTGCGCGGGGCGTCGGCTGTCCTGCATTCAATGGCCAGCGAGCCCTGGCCGGGTGCCGGCAGCATAACGTCCGTCTCGAAGAACTCGCTGACGGCGTCCAGCCGGCCGATGCGTTCCAGGCCGGCCGCCGCCAGCACGACGGCGTCGAGGTCACAGGACTTCCCGGGCACCACGGCGTCCGTTGCGTTGCCGGGCAGCCCGGGCACGCGGCCAAGGCGGGTATCCACGTTGCCGCGGATGTCCAGCACATCCAGATCGGGGCGGGCGGCACGCAGCTGGGCTGCGCGGCGCGGCGAGCCAGTGCCCACCTTGGCGCCCTGCGGCAGATCGGCCAGCTTGAGGCCATCACGTGCACACAGCACGTCCCGGACATCCACCCGCTTGGGTGTGGCCGCGATGGTCAGGCCAAGGGCTGCCCCCGTGGGGAGGTCCTTGAGGGAGTGCACGGCGACGTCGCAGGTATCCTGCAGCAGGGCATCGCGCAGGGCTGCGACAAATACCCCGGTGCCGCCCATCTGGGACAGCGATCCGGTCTTGACGTCACCCTCGGTGGTGATGTGCACCAGCTCCACCGGGAAGCCGCCCACGGCAGCCAGCTGGTCAGCGGTCTGCTGGGTCTGGGTCAGGGCGAGTTTGCTGGCCCTGGTTCCGATCCTCACGGTCACAGTTCGCCTTCTCCCCCGGCAGCGCCGGCCGGGTACTCGTCATGCCCGGTGCCCACAGTGGTGTCAGCTCCGGCAATGGTCGGCTTTTCGCCGCGGAAATTAGCGCAGCAACCGGGCCGGCAGACGTCGTACCAGGGGCCGAGTCCGGTCAGTGCGGGCCGGTCGCTGACGTTGTTGGCACGCGTGCGCTCCGAAATGAGGTCCACGAGTCCATTCACGAACTTCCGGTGGGTGCCCGGCGTCGGAACGCGTGTGGCGGCCAGACCCAGGTTGCGGCAGGTCTCCAGGGCTTCGGTGTCCAGGTCCCAGACGACTTCCATATGGTCGCTGACGAAGCCCAGCGGAACGATGACAATGCCCTTGACACCCTGGCCCGCCAGCTCCTCGATGGCATCGTTGATGTCCGGTTCCAGCCACGGCACATGCGGCGCGCCCGAGCGGGACTGGTACACCAGGGACCACGGTGCGGTCAGACCGGATTCGGCTTTGACCCTGTCAATGACCGCCGCACCCGTCGCCAGGTGCTGGGCCACGTAGGCCGAGCCTTCTTCAAATTCGCGCGGTTCGGCCTCGGAGAGTCCGGCTGCGTCGGCGTCCCGGGTGGGGATGGAGTGCGTGGCGAAGAGGATCTGGATGGGGGCATCCGGTGTGCCTGCGGCGGCCAGCTGGGCACGGACCTCCGCGATTCCGGCGGCGGTCCCCTCGATGAAGGGCTCCACAAAGCCGGGGTGGTCGAAGTACTGGCGGACCTTGTCCACCTCGAGCCGGCCGTCCAGCCCGGACTCCGTCAGGGCGATGCCGATGTCCTCACGGTACTGGCGGCAGCTGGAGTAACAGGAGTAGGCACTCGTGGTGACCATCAGCAGTTTGCGGTGGCCGGCGTCGTACGCGTCCTGCAGGGTCTGCGGGATGTACGGGTCCCAGTTGCGGTTGCCCCACAGCACCGGGAGGCTGATGCCGCGGGCTGCGAGCTCTGCTTCGAGGGCAGCCTTCAGTTCGCGGTTCTGCTGGTTGATGGGGCTGATGCCGCCGTTGGCCCGGTAGTGGTGGGACACCTCTTCGAGCCGCTCGTCCGGGATGCCGCGGCCCCGGGTGACGTTGCGCAGGAACGGCAGGACGTCGTCCTGCCCCTCGGGGCCGCCGAAGGAGGCGAGAAGCACGGCGTCGTAGTCCTTGGGCGCCATCCGCCCGGTCTCCGTGACCGGGTTGACTGCGGTGACTGTGGGGCCCGCCGGGGGTACAGACCGGGTCATGCGAGGACCTCGGCGACTTCGGCCGCTGTGATGCGGCGGCCGGTGTAGAACGGGATTTCCTCCCGTACGTGGTGGCGGGCCTCGGTGGAACGCAGGTGCCGCATCAGGTCCACGAGGTCCACCAGTTCGGGAGCCTCAAGACCGAGGATCCATTCCCAGTCGCCCAAGGCGAAGGAGGACACCGTGTTGGAGATGACCTGCGGGAACTCGCGGCCCAGCATGCCGTGATCGCGCAGCATCTTGCCGCGCTCGGCGTCGGGCAGGAGGTACCACTCGTAGGAGCGTACGAACGGGTACACGCACAGCCATTCGGCCGGTTCAACGCCGCGGGAGTAGGCAGGGGTGTGGTTTTTGGCGAACTCAGCCTCGCGGTGCACGCCCATGGCTGACCAGACAATCTCGGTCCCGGCAAAGAGCTTGCTGCGGCGGATGTCGCGGATGGCCTGCTGCAGCGCTTCGGGCTTCGGGCCGTGGAGCCACACCATGACGTCAGCATCGGCGCGCATGGCGGAGACGTCGTAACTGCCGCGGTGGGTGACGCCGGCGTCGGCCAGCCGGGACAGCAGGGCGTCAAAGTCGGCGGCAGCGTCGGCGCTGCGCACTAGGTCCTCGGAGCGCTTGAAAACGGTCCAGAGGGTGAAGAACTGCTGGGCTGATTCTTCGGTTTTAGTGACAGATTCGGCAGAAGTGTGGCTCATAGTTACCAGTTTGCCCGTTCCCTACCCTCAAGTCGAAACCGGCGACTTCTACAAGACGTAGAAGTGCTGAATTTCACATCCTGTGCCCGGCTCCGCCCCATAGGTGTCCCGACAAGCTCAGATTTTGCGGATGCGGGCGAACAGGAGTCCGGCGGCTCCGGCTGAACCCACCAGGCCGACGCCAAGCCATACCTTCGCCGTTTCGGCTGCGGGCCCGGTGGCGGCAGTCATCTTCTGCCGGGCCGAGGGTGCCCCTGCGTCCGCCGGATATCCCGCAGTCTCGGTGGAGCCGGTGCTGTGGGCGCCGGCCGTTGTTTCGCCCGCCGTTGGGCCTGCTTCCTGGCCGTCCCCGGCGTGGTGGGACTTCGATGCTTCGGAAGCCTGCGTCGTTCCCGGCGCGTCCGGCTGGCCCGGAGTCCCGGTGCCCGCTCCGCCAGCCGCTGAACCGGCGTTGGAATCCTTGGACGTGGGCGCCGGCGACTTGGCGCCTAGGCCTTGCGTGGGAGTGCCTTGGGTGGGGATGTCTTGGGGAACCGTGGCCGGCGACGTGGGAGACTCGGCCGTTGGAGCCGGGGACGGGGTTTCCGGCTCCGTCGGTTCGGCTGTGCTTGTGGGGGCAGGGCTGGCTGGAGCCCTGCGCGAGGAAGTGGGCGACGGTTCGGGCGATTCCGTGGCCTCGTCATTATCGCCGTCGGAACCTCCCAGCAGGCCTTCCAGCACACCGTCGAGCAGGGAGTCGTCTTTGTGGTTCTTGGCCTGGCCGGGCTTGCCGGAATGGCCTTCACTCTCGGCAGCCTGGGTGGCAGGGACTCCTGCAGAAAATACCAGTACCGCTCCGAGGGCGGCCACTGCCGCGCCACGCCGTAGCCCCCCATGGATACTGGTCCTGGAACGGGAAGTTTCGGACCTGTAAATAACCATAGATATCGACCCTAGCCACATGGCCGGACCGATTGGAAACCGAAAATGCAGCCCCTCGGAAGCTGCCGCCGGGCCCATATTCCGCTGAACAGGGGCGACGATCAGCTGAGCAGGCTGAGAATTTCTTTCCGTGTGTCGAACACAACAGCGGCGAGTCCATTCCCGGCCACCCATCCGCCTACAATGCACAGTCCGCTCTCCGCCGCACAAAGTTGACGTATCCCGGCCACCCGGGCCTTGTGGCCCACGGCCGCGAACGGCAGGGCGCCCTGCCACCTGACCACATCCCAGCCCACAACGTCCTCCTTCTGCACCGGGACTTCCAGCAGTGTGGAGGCGTCTCGCAGGGCTGCCGCGAGAAGGTCCGAGTCCGAAACAGGCGCGCCGTCTGCGCCACTGCCCACTGCGCTACTGCCCCCTGTGCCACTGCCCACTGCGCCACTGCCCTCCAGGCGGCCATACGAGAGACGCAATACATGTGTCCCAGGCCCCGCCGCCGCAGCCAGCCAGTCCCACTTTGCGGTGGCGTGGGTGAGCGCCTTGGCCTGGATGCCAGGCGTCTGCGGTGCCACCAGGATCCCGGTGCCCCGCGGCCTGCGGTCCAGTTCAGGCTGGTCCACTACCAGCGTGACAAGCCGGACATCGGGCCCGTGCTCAGGGCTCCTGCCGGCAAGTGCCGGCACAGCCTCCTGCAGCAGCCCAACGGCGGCCGGACCCGGAAGCGCCACCACCAGCAGGCCGCCGTCGTACGTTGCCTCGCCGGCGGTGACCCGCCAGCCGTCGGCGGTCCGCTCCACGGCGCGCGCCGTGGAACCGCCCAGCAGCGTGACTCCGCGTTCCCGAAGATCGTTGATGAGGGCCGCGACCAGGGTGTGCATGCCGCCTTCAAGGCCGGCGACGGCGGAACCTGCCTTCGCCACGGAAGACCCTCCGGAGCCGCGGCGCTGGGCAGCCACCGCGGCAGCCAGCGAGCCGTGCGAACGGATCCCCGCGCGGAGGCCCGGGGCCACCATGTCCACGTCAAGGAGGCCGGGGTCTGCGGAGTGCACGCCGCCCACCACCGGGGCAACCAGCCGCTCCAGCACCCGGCGGCCCATCCGTGCCCGCACCAGCGCCGAGACGCTGGTGACTTCCGCCGACGCACCGACCCGGGCCGGCAGATACTTGTCCAAGGACGCACGCAGCGAGCCAACAAAGCCGAGCGAACGCCGGACCTCCGGGTCCCACGGGTTGGCGGGAATGCCCAGGACACCGGTCTTGGGCAATTCCCGCGGGCCGTCCGGAAGCTGCACCCAGGCACCGCCGGGGCGGGGCGCAACGATCCTGCCGGCCAGTCCCAGTTCAGCGGCGAGCTCAGCCACCGCGGTGGAGCGCGTGGCGAAGGACTCCGCCCCGCTGTCGAGGGTGAGGCCGGCCACCACATGGCTGCCCACGCAGCCGCCCCAGATGGCAGTCGCTTCCAGGACGGTCACGTCGTGTCCGGCAGTGGCCAACTCCCGCGCGGCCAGCAGGCCGGAGATGCCGCCGCCCAGGACGACGGCCGGCTTCAACGAGCTGCCCACGTGCCTACTCCGGGGAGATGGAGTGGATGAGTTCAACAACCCTGGTGAGGACGGCGGCGTCGGTTTCGGGAGGCACGCCGTGGCCAAGGTTCAGCACATGCCCGGGCGCCGAGGCGCCTGCCTTGATGACCTCGCGCACGTGGGCCTCGAGGACCTCCCACGGCGCGGACAGCAGCGCCGGGTCGATGTTGCCCTGCAGCGGCACGGTGCCGCCCAGGCGGCGGTTGGCTTCGTCCAGCGGCAGGCGGTAATCAACACCCACCACGTCCACGCCGACGTCGCGCATCGCAACAAGAAGCTCGGACGTGCCGGTGCCGAAATGCACCAGCGGCGCACCCAGGTGGCGGACGTGGTCCAGCGCCCTGGCAGAGGCCGGTGCCACGTGCTTGGTGTAGTCGGCGAGTCCCAGCGACCCTGCCCAGGAATCAAACAGCTGCCCGGCGGAGGCACCGGCTTCAAGCTGGGCACGGAGGAACAGGCCGGAGGCGTCGGCGGCCCAGTTGGCCAGCGCAGCCCAGGTCTCCGGATCGGCATGCATCATGGTGCGCGGGCCCAGGTGGTCGCGGGAGGGCTTGCCCTCCACCATGTAGGCGGCGAGCGTGAACGGCGCGCCGGCGAAGCCGATCAGCGGCGTCTTGCCCAGTTCCGCCACGGTCAGGCGGACAGCTTCGCGGATGGGCTCCAGCGCTTCCCACGTCAGCTGCGGCAGGGCCGCTACGTCCTCGGCGGTGCGCACCGGCTTATCCAGCACCGGTCCCACACCGGGCACAATGTCCACGCCGACGCCCGCGAGCTTCAACGGGATCACAATGTCGGAGAAGAAGATGGCCGCGTCAACGTCGTGGCGACGGACCGGCTGCAGGGTGATCTCGGACGCCAGTTCCGGCCGCAGGCAGGAGTCCAGCATGGCCACGCCCTCGCGCACCTTCAGGTACTCGGGCAGGGAGCGCCCGGCCTGCCGCATGAACCACACCGGCCGCCGCGACGGCTTGCCGCCACGGTAGGCAGTGATCAGCGGGGAATCGGAGGTGCGGCCGTCCATCAGCGGATGGCTGGCGGCAAGGGTGCCGTCGTGGGACGGGGCATGAGGCACGGCTGGGCTGGAAGTCATGCCATCGATTGTGCCCAAGTTCGGCCCTAAAAGATAACGACAGCGTGTCACGCAGGACGGCTTTCGAGGCATGGTGGCGCGAATCACGGGGTTTCGCCGCGGGCACCGGCACGCCGGGTTGTTCTACCAAGCCACGAAAAAGCTATGATTGGTCTGCTGTGGTTCTTTTTTCATTGGTGGCTACACACGCCGACATCGATCTTGAGACCGTTGCTCAACTGAGCAACGGTGCTTCGGGGATCGCCACGTCCGCACTCTCCGGATCGCCGGCAGTGACGGGCGCAATAGTGCTTGCCACCTGCAACCGCTACGAAATCTATGGCGAAGCACCCCACGCCGACGATGTGGAGGCGGCCCGGGCAGCCCTGGTGTCCGAGATCAGCGGCCTGAGCGGCCTCAACGAACAGCTCGTTTCCCGCTCCTTCAGCACCAGGACCGGCCCGGAAGTCAGCCAGCACCTTTTCACGGTCAGCGCCGGACTGGATTCAGCCGTTGTGGGCGAGCGCGAAATTGCCGGCCAGGTCCGCCGCGCCCTGATCACCGCCCAGCACGAGGGCACGGCCAGTTCAGGCCTGGTCCGGCTGTTCCAGGCAGCATCCAAAACGGCCAAGGAAGTCGGCGCGCAGACAGCGCTCGGGTCGCGTGGCTTGTCCATCGTGTCAGTCGCCCTTGACCTGGCCACAGATCTTTCCGAAAACCCCGACTGGTCAGCGAAGAAAGTTGTCCTGTTCGGAACAGGTGCCTACGCCGGCGCCACCATGGCTTTGCTGCGCGAACGGGGCTGCACGGACATCGCTGTGTTCTCCTCGTCGGGCCGCGCCGAAGCGTTCGTCGCCACCCGCGGCGGAACGGCGCTGGACGCCGAATCCCTTCCGGTGGCGGTTGCCGCGGCCGACGTGATGATCGGCTGCAGCGGCTCGGACACCCGGGTCGAGGCCGACGAACTCGCCCAGGTCCGCGCCCTGTCTCTCCAGCCGCTGATCGCCATCGATCTCGCCCTGACCCATGACTTCGACCCGGAAGTGGGCCAGCTCGACGGCGTTGAGCTGCTCACGCTCGAATCCGTGCGTTTGGCTGCCCCGCAGGAGCAGGCCGAGTCGCTGACCCACGCCAGCGGCATTGTGTCCGGCGCCGCCAAGGCCTTCGAACAGGAGCGGGAAGCCCGCTCCGTGGACTCCGCCATCGTTGCGCTCCGCCGGCACACCATGAATGTCCTTGACGCCGAAATGGAGCGGGTCCGTGCCCGCCACGGCTGCACCGCGGCCGCGGAGGAAGTGGAATTCGCGCTTCGCCGGATGGTCAAACAGTTGCTGCACGTTCCCACGGTCCGTGCCCGCGAGCTGGCAGCGAACGGCCAGCAGGACGACTACGTTTCGGCCCTCGAAACCCTCTACGGCATCACCGTGGAGCAGCCTGCCGCTGCGGCCCAGGCTGAGTGCCCGGCAGACCACGGAGCTGCGGATCACCTGGCGACCGATCACCGCGGCGCCGCGTCAGCCTGACCCCCAGCGACGCTCTCTCACTTAACGCAGCTTTTCGGCCGACGCTCTCTCACTTTCTTCAAGAAAGTGAGAGAGCGTCGGTGTATCAGGCGCGTTAAGTGAAGAGCGTCTGACTGGGAGCCGCCTAGTAAACGGGCTTCTGCGGCTCCACGTCCCGCACCCAGGCGAGGATCCCGCCGTCGAGGTGGCTGACGCGCTGGTAGCCCGCCTTCCGCGCAGCCTCCAGGACGTTGGCTGAGCGGGTCCCGGCTTTGCAGTGGAACACGATGTCCCTGTCCTGCGGCAGCTCCGCCCAGGCCTCCCCCGCCAGGATCCTGCCCTGCGGAATCAGCACCGACCCGTCGATGCTCACGATGTCGTGCTCGCCGGTTTCCCTGACGTCCACCAGTTCGAAGTCCTTCAGTCCGGCCTTGCGTGACGCGAGCATGGTGGCCAACTGGGGGGCCGTGACCGTGTGCTCCGTGTCGGCGGCGACAGCGGGGGTGATGCCGCAGAAGGCCTCGTAGTCGGTCAGTTCCGTAATCGGCGCCCCGGCGGGGTCCTTGGCCACCCGGATCTCGCGCCAGCTGCCGCCCAGCGCATCAAAAAGTGCCACCCTGCCCAACAGTGAACGCCCGACGCCGGTGATCAGCTTGACTGCCTCCGTCACCATGAGGGATCCCACGGCTGCGCAGAGCATGCCAAAGACGCCGCCCTCACCGCAGGAGGGCACGGACCCGGCGGGCGGGGCTTCAGGGTAGAGGTCGCGGTAGGTGGGGCCATGCTTTTCCCAGAACACGCTGACTTGGCCGTCAAAGCGGAAGATCGAACCCCAGACGTATGGTTTGCCAAGGATGGCGGCGGCGTCGTTGACCAGGTAGCGGGTGGCGAAGTTGTCCGCCCCGTCCAGGATCAGGTCATAGTCCGCGAACAGCTCAAGCGCGTTGGAGGCATCCAGCCGCGCGTTATGCAGCCGGACCTCCACCAGCGGGTTCAGCGCAGCCACCGAGTCCCGGGCCGATTCGATCTTGGAACGGCCCACGTCCGCGACGCCGTGGATCACCTGGCGCTGGAGGTTGCTCAGGTCAACCTCGTCGTCGTCGATGATTCCCAGGGTCCCCACGCCCGCAGCCGCAAGGTAAAGCAGTGCGGGCGAGCCCAGTCCGCCGGCACCGATCACCAGCACCTTGGCATTTTTCAGCCGCCGCTGCCCCACTGCACCGATTTCCGGAATGATGAGATGCCGCGAGTATCGTTCCACCTCGGCCGGAGTAAGCTCACCGGCGGGCTCAACCAGCGGTTTAAGCGAGAGAGTGGAATCAGTTGCGGTCAAAGTCGAAGCCATACTTCAATGTATGCCCCGAGATACCGCCCGGTCATATTACCGCGCAGTATTGTGTAAGTAACGGCAAGGGAAAGTAGGGGAACTGTGGTCCATGAAACGCGGGCTGACCGGGCGTCCGGCGGGGAACCGCCCGCACCTCCACGCGCAGCAGGCCAGCGGTCCGCCAGGCTCCCACGGGACGAGCGTCGGGCCCAGCTCCTCGCGGCTGCCCAGGAGGTTTTTGTCGCCAACGGATACCACGGCGCGGCAATGGACGAGATCGCCGAGACGGCCCATGTCAGCAAGCCCGTGCTGTACCAGCATTTCCCGTCCAAACGGGAGCTCTACCTGGCGTTGCTGGACAGCCATCTCGCCTCACTGACGGACCTGATGCTCGGTGCATTGAGTTCAACTACGGACAACGACGAACGCGTCCAGGCCGTCATGCGGGCGTACTACCGCTTTATCGCCAGCGACGACCAGGCCCACCGGCTGGTCTTCGAATCGGACCTCATCAACGACCCCGATGTCAGTTCCAGGCTGGAGACTTTCAACAAAACCTTCGCGGACGCCGTCGCCCGCGTCATTGCCGAAGACACGAAACTTCCGCACCTGGAGGCGCAGCTTTTGGGACGCGGCCTCGCCGGAATGGCGCAGGTCAGCGCCCGTTACTGGCTGGAAACGGACGGGAATCTGGACCTCGATGTGGCCAGCGACCTCATTTACCGTTTAGCTTGGCGCGGAATTTCCCGCTTCCCTAAAGAGTCCTAGACTACAAATAAGAGAACGCAAGAAACTTTGATTGGCTGGGAGGCCCCCTTTTGGAAATTAAGATTGGCATTCAGAATATTGGCCGCGAAATCGTCCTGGAATCGGCTGAGGATGCCGACGCTGTAGCTACGGTCGTTGAAGCAGCCATCACCAAGGGCACCGAACTCCGGCTCAAGGATGACAAGGGACGCATCATCATTGTCCCCGGCAACGCCCTGGGCTACGTGGAAATCGGCGCTGAAGAGGCCCGCAAGGTCGGTTTCGGCCAGTTCTAGCACACGAGCTTTAGAAGCAGGGTCACCGCCGCTGGCGGTGGCCCGCTGCTTTCCGAGGGAGACCACATGCTTTCGCTGACCATCGTTGTCCTGGCCACGGCCGCTGCCGGCTTTATTGTCTGGGCCAATGACAAACGCCATACCCGGTACGGTATGGGCGCTGCCCGCCGGTGTCGCCGTCGCTGTGGGCGCGGTCAGTTGGATCATCCTCATCACGGCAGGCTTTGGCTACCTGCCCGGCCTGACCTGGCTTCCGTGGGTCCTGCCGATGGTCCTTGGCACGGCGGCCGCCATCGGTGCCGTCATCTATCTGGGACGGACCCGCGAACGCCACGATATCCAGCGGCTCACACAGGCCCTGAAGTTGTAGCAACCAGAGGCTGTGGCAGCCACCCAAGCCGAGCGCTCACAAGGGCTCGGGTTGGTGGCCCTCCTCCGTGCACAGGCACAGCCGGTTTCCTTGCGCGTCCGTGACCACCACCCAACCGGGTGCGTGGTCATGGTTCATTAAGGCCCCGGTCGCCGCGGCCTTCTCCAGTACGGGTGCCGCTTCGGCAAGGCTCCAGTGGACGTCAACATGGAGCCGGCTGTTGGGTGTCGCCGTTTCCCGGAACCGGACGCCCGGTCCGCGGCCGTAAGGGTCCATCAGGTCACCGCCCGGCCCCTTCTTGTAGCCGAGGGCCACCCGCCATACTTCGGCGATTTCCGCCGGGTCCGCGGTGTCGATGCCCAACTCCACCGTCCGGAACAGCCCCGGCTGGGCCGTTGCCCCTACCCGGGCGGCCGCATCACTTGCGGCCACCGCCGCGGCGGCGTCCCGCTCGGTGACCTCGCCTCCGGCGTCGTGGGAGGTATACCGGATGAACACCCTGTTGTACCGCCAGTCAAGATCGGGATGGTGGTTCTGCTCTTCCGCGAGGCGTCCGACGGCGGCAATCAGCTCCAGCGCTGCGGCCGCCGACGGCGCCTTATAGACCGTGACGAGACCGCCCAGCCTGTACCGCCAGTCAGGCAGTACGGCGAGGGCAGCGTCGAGCCGTTCGCGGGTGAGGACGTCTTGGTTGCCGGCCACAGCGGACTCCTAGGTTCGTTCCGTGAGCCCGTCCCGGCTGATGGCCGGCGCCGAGGCCAGGCCTAGAGGAACTCGGCCCGGTTTTCCATCGCCGATGACGCCAGGGCGTGCTCGCGGCGCGGTATCCTGCCGGCCGCTTTCGCCAGCCTACCGGCGATGACGGCGTGTTTGAAGGCTTCCCCCATGAGCGCCGGGTTCTGGGCCCGTGTCACGGCGGTGGCCAGCAGCACGGCGTCACAGCCCAGCTCCATGGCCAGCGCCGCGTCCGAGGCCGTGCCGATCCCGGCGTCCAGTACAACTGGAACGGAAGCGCGCGAGACGATCAGTTCGATGTTGTGCGGATTCAGGATCCCCAGGCCTGTGCCGATCGGCGCCCCGAGGGGCATGACCGCGGTGGCACCCAGGTTCTCCAGCCGCAGGGCCAGCACGGGATCGTCGTTGGTGTAGGCGAACACCTTGAAGCCCCGGTTCACGAGTTGTTCAGTGGCGTCCACAAGCTCGACGGCGTCCGGCAGCAGAGTCTGCTCATCCGCGATGACTTCCAGCTTGACCCAGTCTGTTTCCAGTGCCTCGCGGGCCAGTTCCGCGGTCATGACTGCATCCCGCGCGGTGAAGCAGCCTGCGGTGTTGGGCAGGACCCTGATCCCATGGTCGCTCAGGAGCTGGAAGAGGGAGCCCGACTCCGCCGGCGAGTACCGCCGCATGGCCACGGTGGTCAGCTCGGTTCCGGACGCCAGCAGGGCTGCGCCCAGGCCGTCGAGGCTGGGTGCACCCCCGGTGCCCATGATCAGGCGCGAGCCAAGCTCAACGCCGTCGATGACCAGGTGGTCCGTTGCGGCCGGGTGGTTCCCGGTGCTGATGCTGCTGGTTACTGTCATGGTGTCAGCCTCCCTGAACTGCGGTGACAAGTTCAACGTTGTCACCTTCGGCGAGCGCCGTGGCATGCCACTGGCTGCGGGGTACTACTTCGGAGTTGCGGGCCACGGCCACGCCGAGTTTCTGCCCGTCACTCGCCTGGCCATTCTCGGCGAGGGGACGGCCGGTGATCTGGCTGACCAGGGTGGTGATGGAGGCGTCACGCGGCACGGCATGCTGCGAGCCGTTGAGGGTGATGTTCATGCTGTTTCCTTTGTGGGTTGAAGGGTAGGTTGATGCTGGCCGGAGAACCTGGCCGGGCCCAGTGCGTGCCAGCGCGGGTCCTCCCGGCCGTCCAGCAGGTCCCGACAGATGGCCGCCGCCGCTGGAGTCAGCAGCACGCCGTGGCGGAAGAAACCGGTGGCAATGATCAGCCCCGGGATGTGCCCGGCTTCCGGCGCAGGGGCAGGTACCCGGCCCAGCAGCGGGGCGTTGTCTGGAGTGGCTGGCCGGGCCCGTGCGGTGGATTCCACGAGTTCCAGCTCGGCCACCGAGGGAAGCAGTGCCTGGGCGTCGCGCAGCAACTGGTAGACGCCGCCTGCCGAGACGGCAGTGGCCGCCGGCGCCGTGGCCCCCGTGGCGGACAGCGCATCCTCCCGCTGGGTTGCGCCGATCACCACGGTGCCGTCCTGCCGCGGGACGATATAGACCGGCACACCGCGGACCAGGCCGCGGACGGTGGCTGTGACCAGCGGCTGCAGGTGCCGGGGAACTGCGAGGCGCAGAATGTCGCCGTGCACGGGCCGCAGGGGCAAGTGCAGCCCTTCCGGCAGGCCATCCAGCGAGGCCGCCTGCAAGCCGTTGGCCACAATGGTCTCCCCCGCCCTGACGGTGCCGCCGCCCGCGAGCTGCACTCCGCTGACGCGTCCGTCCTCCCAGAGCAGGGCTGTGGCCCGGTGGTCCACGGCAAAACCGTTGCGGGCTCCGTCCACGCTGGTCCCTGCCCCTGGTTCGTGGACCGCCAGGACCTTTTGCAGCGACGCCACCAGCTTCCGGGGATCCACCTGGTGGTCCGCCGGAATATCCAGGGCACAGGAAATGGCCGGGCTGAGGAGCGGTTCCCTGGCCCTCGCTTCCCGGACGGTCAGCGGTTCTACCAGCAGCCCGTTCGCCTGCTGAACGCTCCGCAGGTCCATCAGGGCGCGGCGGTCCGCCGCATCGGCACCAACGGCGAGCGTCGGCGTCGTGAGGTATCCGGTGTCCGCAGCCCCTGCCTGGGCAAGCGCGGCTGCGAAGGCGGGCCACAGCGCGGAGGATTCGAGCATCACCTCCAGGAGGTCTTCCTCCTGGTAATGAAGCTCGCTGACGGGGGCGAGCATGCCGGCGGCGGCCCAGCTGGCCCCGGAGCCGGGTGCGTCATCGATCAGTGCCACGGAACGGCCGGAGCGGCGTGCCTCCCAGGCGATGCCGTGGCCAATGACGCCGCCTCCGATCACGGCCACGTCGGCATGCAGGACGGCACCGGAGCCGTCTGCTGCCTGGGCTGGTGCGCCCGCAGGTGGGCAGTTGGATGGGGGGAGCATGTGTTTCCTTCCCTACGCCGGTACTAGCCGGATCAGGTCAAGCGGTCGGCTCTGACGCCCTCTCAGCCCGGCCGCTTTGTGACGGCTGCAACAGGCTCCCGCAGTACTCGCCCAGTTTAGGGGAACTATGGTGGTTTCCATGAACGCGCACTCCAGTCCCGATATCCTGTCCAGCCACGCCGCCCAAGATTCCAGCAGCGGCCTGCCCACCGACGCCAGGTTGTACCTGTGCACCGATGCCCGCCGGGACCGCGGGGACTTTGGTGATTTTGTGGACGCGGCGTTTGCCGGCGGGGTGGATATCATCCAGCTCCGCGACAAGGGCATCGAGGCCGCCGAGGAGCTGGAACTGTTGGCGGTGCTCCAGGCAGCCGCCGCCCGCCACGGAAAGCTTTGGGCAGTCAATGACCGTGCAGACATCGCCATGTTGTCGGGCGCTCCCGTCTTCCACATCGGTCAGAAGGACCTGCCCGTGGCGTCGGCCCGCACCCTGCTCGGCGCCGGAGCCACGGTGGGCCTGTCCACCCACACCTCCGAACAGATCGAAGGTGCCATCCGGATGTCCGCGACGCTGACTGCCGACGGCGGCCTGGACTACTTCTGCGTCGGACCGGTGTGGGCCACACCCACCAAACCCGGCCGGGCCGCCGTCGGCCTTGACCTGGTGCGGTATGCAGCGGACGCGGTCAGCGCTGCCGGCAGCACCCTGCCCTGGTTCGCGATCGGCGGCATCGACTTGGACAACGTAGAGCAGGTGGTGGAGGCCGGGGCCGGCAGGATCGTGGTGGTGCGCGCCATCACGGAAGCCTCCGACCCCACCGCAGCGGCCGCGGCCCTCCTGGCAGCCCTGGATGGCGCCGCATCCTGAGAATCCAGCGCGCGGCGGGGCGAAGCGTGCACGATTCACGGAAATCGGGCTAACCTGACTTTCGTGTCACATCATCGGTTGGCCCCTAACGTCCACGAGCAGACCAATGCCCTCGCGGCGGCGCTGAGCGCCCTGCGGACGGAGCTGGAACTGCCAGGGCCTTATCCGGCCGAGGCGGTCCGCGACGCCGAGGCAGCGGTGGCTGCGCACCAGCTGCCCGCCACGGACCTGACGGACGTTGAGTTCCTGACCATCGATCCGGCGTCGTCCACGGACCTTGACCAGGCGCTGTTCATCGAACGTGCCGATGCCGGCTACCGGGTCCTGTATGCCATCGCGGACGTGCCCTCCTTTGTCCGCCCCGGCGGCAGCCTGGACGCCGAAACCCGCCGCCGCGGCCAGACGTTCTACGCGCCCGACGGCCGGATTCCGCTGCACCCGGAGGTCATCAGCGAACAGGCCGGCAGCCTCCTGGCAGACCAGCTGTGTGCCGCGTTCGTCTGGGACTTCGGGCTCGATGACGCCGGCCAGGTCTCCACTGTCGCTGTCCAGCGGGCCACCATCCGCAGCCGGGCCAAACTGAACTACAAGGACGTCCAGGCCGAGATCGACGCCGGAACCGCCAGTCCCGTGCTGCAGCTCCTGAAGGAAGTGGGACTCAAGCGCGTCGAGCTGGAGCGGCAGCGCGGCGGTGCCAGCCTGAACATGCCGGAACAGGAAATCGTGCAGACGCCCGACGGCGGCTACCGGATTGCCGCGGCGCCCCAGCTTCCGGTGGAGGACTGGAACGCGCAGATTTCCCTGATGACGGGAATGGCGGCGGCGAACATGATGCTGGCAGGGAAAGTGGGCATCCTGCGCACCATGCCAGCCCCGGATGAGCGCTCACTCAGGCATTTCAGGCTCCAGACTGTGGCCCTCGGCAAGCCGTGGGACGGGAAAGCCAGCTACGGCGAGTACCTCCGCAGCCTGGACCCCACCGAACCCCGGCAACTGGCTATCCTGCACTCCGCCGGCATGCTGTTCCGCGGCGCAAGCTACACCGCCTTTGACGGCACCGTTCCGGAAGATGCCATCCAGTCGGCCATCGGCGCCGCCTATGCCCACACCACGGCGCCCCTCCGGAGGCTGATCGACCGCTTTGTCCTGGTGATCTGCGAGGCCCTGAGCAACGGCAAACCGGTGCCTGGCTGGGCACGCGAAGCCTTGCCCACCCTGCCGGAGATCATGGCCGGATCGGACCAGTTGTCGGCCCGGATGGAACGCATGGCGCTGGACACCGTGGAGGCCGCGTTGCTGGTCAACCATGTGGGCCAGGAATTCGACGCGATTGTCATTTCCGGGTCCAAGCCCCAGAAGGACAACGGGAACGGTAACGGCGGCAAGAACGGCAACGGGAAGAACGGAGCCGGCCCCTCGGGGATCGTCCAGATCGCCGAGCCCGCCGTGACTGCGCGCTGCGCCGGCGACCTGGAGTCCGGGACCAAGGTCAGGGTCCGCCTGATCTCCTCGGACATCGCCGCCCGCGAGGTCCACTTCGAGCTGCTGTCCTAGGCTGCGCCGGCCCTGCCTGAACGGCTAAAGCCGGAGTTTCGGGTCCGTACGGCTAGACTGAAGAAGTAGATATGGATGCCCGGTCGTTGATTTCCTTGATTTTGAATTCAACAAGCCCGCCCCTACGCGATCTTGAGATTGACCCGCTGGTCACCAGTGCCAGCATTTAGATAGCCCGCGATCGGCTTCCACTGGATTTGCTTGCGCGCTTCGAGCGTGCTCCGGAACGGCCACGTTGGCCGGCCCGTTGAGCAGGCAGCGCCAACGCCCAAATGAATAAGGAAACTCACCTGTGAGTGAATTGCATACCCACCAGATCCTGACTGACGATTCCGGCATCGAAACGATCGAACCCGAAGAGACCATCATCTCGGACGAGAAGCCGCATGAGATCGCGGAGAAGTCCTTCGCGGACTACAACGTCCGCGCCGATATTGTCGAGTCCCTGGCTGACGCCGGGATCACCCACCCGTTCCCCATCCAGGCCATGACACTGCCGGTGGCGCTCTCGGGCCACGACATCATCGGACAGGCCAAGACCGGCACCGGCAAGACGCTCGGCTTCGGCATCCCCGCGCTGCAGCGCGTGGTGGGCCCGGACGATGCCGGCTTCGACAAGCTCGCTGTTCCCGGTGCACCGCAGGCCCTGGTCATCGTGCCTACCCGCGAACTGGCTGTCCAGGTGGCCAACGACCTCCAGAACGCGTCGCGGAAGCGCAATGCCCGCATCGCCACCATCTACGGCGGCCGTGCGTACGAGCCCCAGGTGGAAGCCCTGCAGAAGGGCGTCGAGGTTGTGGTGGGCACCCCCGGCCGCCTCATCGACCTGTACAAGCAAAAGCACCTGGTGCTGAAGAACGTCAAGATGGTCATCCTTGACGAGGCCGACGAAATGCTGGACCTCGGCTTCCTTCCGGACGTGGAGACGCTCATCGCCGCTACGCCTGCGGTCCGCCAGACCCTCCTGTTCTCCGCCACCATGCCGGGACCGGTCATCGCCATGGCCCGCCGCTACATGACGCAGCCCACCCACATCCGGGCAGCTGATCCCGACGACGAGGGCCTCACCAAGCGCGACATCCGCCAGCTCATCTACCGTGCCCACAGCATGGACAAGGTTGAAGTTGTTGCGCGCATCCTGCAGGCACGCGGCCGCGGCCGCACCATCATCTTCACCAAAACCAAGCGCACGGCCGCGAAGGTGGCCGAGGAACTGGTGGACCGCGGCTTCGCCGCCGCCGCCATCCACGGCGACCTCGGCCAGGGTGCCCGCGAGCAGGCGCTCCGGGCCTTCCGCAACAACAAGGTGGATGTCCTGGTGGCCACCGACGTCGCCGCCCGCGGCATCGACGTGGACGACGTCACGCACGTCATCAACTACCAGTGCGTTGAAGACGAAAAAATCTACCTGCACCGCGTAGGCCGCACCGGCCGCGCCGGGAACAAGGGCACCGCCGTGACGTTCGTGGACTGGGACGACATGCCGCGCTGGGGCCTGATCAACAAGGCGCTGGGCCTGAGCTACCCCGAGCCGGTGGAGACGTACTCCTCCTCCCCGCACCTGTACGAAGAGCTGGACATCCCGGAAGGCACCAAGGGCCGGCTGCCCCGCAACAAGCGCACGCTCGCCGGTGTTGACGCCGAAGTCCTGGAGGACCTGGGCGAGACCGGCAAGAAGAACACCCGCTCCAGCGGACGTGACGGCGGGCGCGACGGCGGCCGTGACAGCGGACGCGACGCCGGCCGTACAGGTGGGCGTGACTCCAGCCGCCGCAGCGGCGAGGCCGGAGGACGCTCCGGCGACCGCCGTCGTCGTACGTCTGATGCGGCGACCGCCGGCACCGGACCTGCCGCCGAACCTGCTGCTGCAGCCACGGCCGAAGGCGAAGTGGACCCCCGTGCCCGCCGCAGCAGGACCCGCACCCGCCGCCGCAACGGCGAAGTGGTGGCCGGAGCCGACAAAGGCCCGCAGCCCGGCAATGCAGAGGCCTAACAGCCTCGATGACTGACACCGTCTGGGCGCCGGACGGCAGCAACCTGGTGGTTCACGCGGACAACGCGGAGTTCCTCCCCTCGCTGCCGGACGGCGCCTTCACACTCATTTACGTGGACCCGCCGTTCAACACCGGCAGGGCCCAGACGCGCCAGGAAACCCGGATGGTGCTCAACACTGACGGTGACGGCGACCGCGTGGGCTTCAAGGGCCGCTCCTACGACACGATCAAGGGCGCCCTGCACCGCTACGATGACGCGTTCAGCGATTACTGGTCCTTCCTGGAACCCCGGCTGGTGGAGGCCTGGCGGCTGCTGGCTGACGACGGCACGCTGTACCTCCACCTGGATTACCGGGAGGTCCATTACGCCAAGGTGATGCTGGATGCCATCTTCGGCCGCGAGTGCTTCCTGAACGAGATCATCTGGGCCTACGACTACGGGGCGCGCGCCAAATACCGCTGGCCCACCAAGCACGACAACATCCTCGTGTACGTCAAGAACCCGTCGAAGTACCACTTCGACAGCGCCGAGGTTGACCGGGAGCCCTACATGGCGCCAGGCCTGGTGACTCCTGCCAAGCGGGAGCTTGGGAAGCTGCCCACCGACGTCTGGTGGCACACCATCGTCTCCCCCACCGGCAAGGAGAAAACCGGCTACCCCACGCAGAAGCCCGAGGGCCTCATCCGCCGTGTGGTGGCCGCGTCCAGCCGGCCCGGGGACTGGTGCCTGGACTTCTTCGCGGGTTCCGGAACGCTCGGCGCCGTGGCGGCCAAGCTGGACCGGAAGTTCGTGTGTGTTGACCAGAACCAGCCCGCTATTGACGTCATGGCCAAGCGGTTGGGTGCCAAGGCGACCTTCACGTCCTACCCGCCCAACTGACTCGCACTTAACGTCGTCATTCGCGGTTTTCAGTGCGTTAACTGCCAGTCAGTTGGGGTCAGGGGCGGACGACGGCGGTACCGGTGCCCAGTTCCTCGATCCGGGCCAGCACCTCCGCAGTGGTGAGATTTTCCCCGAGGAGGTTGGGTTTGCCGGTGCCGTGGTAGTCCGATGAACCCGTCACCAGGAGGCCGTGCCTGGCAGCAAGTCCCCGGAGGAATTCACGGCCCTCCTCAGGGTTGTCGCGGTGCTCGATCTCCAGGCCCACCAGGCCGGCATCGATCATCTCCCGGTAGGTGCGCTCCCCCACGATGCGGCCGCGGGCTGATGCCACGGGATGGGCAAACACGGGGACGCCTCCGGCCGCCCGGACAAGCTCGACGGCGGTTGCCGGGTCGGGTGCGTAGTGCTGGACAAAGTACCGCGAATGCGAGGTGAGGATGGACGTGAAGGCTTCCGAACGGTCCGAGACCACACCGGCCGCCACCAGGGCATCAGCGATGTGCGGACGTCCCAGCGTGGCTCCCGGGAGCGACGTGGTGGATGACGTCGTCCCAGGTCAGCGGGTAGTCCTCGGCGAGCAGTGTCACCATGCGTTCCGCCCTGGTAAGGCGGGCATCCTTGGCCTTGGTGATCTCGTCGAGGAGCCCCGGGTGGGCAGGGTCGTGCAGGTAGCTCAGGAGGTGCACACTGATGCCCTGCTCCGTCCGGCAGGAGACCTCCATGCCGGGGACGAGGGCCACCCCGTGGTCCAACGCCGCGCGGGACGCCTCGGCCCAGCCGTCAGTGGAGTCGTGGTCGGTCAGGGCGACGACGTCCAGGCCCGCCCTGGCCGCGGAGGCCATGACGTCAGCAGGGGTTTCCGTGCCATCGGAAACGTTGGAGTGGGCATGCAGGTCAATCCTCACTTCCCCAGCCTAGTTGACCGCGTCCGGCCGGGCATTGGCTCCTTTGTCGCACATGCCCCGCTGCTGGTGAGACGATGGTGCCGTGAACGATGCCGAAAATACCCTGAACTCTGCTTCCCAGCCCCTCGACGAGCGCGTCAACAACCGCTCGCAGCGGCCCAGTTCCGATGCCTTCAAGGCTTTTATGGCCAGCAACTGGGCGCCCGCCGGCCAGCAGTTGCCGGCACGCGACGCCGTGGCCAACTATGCCGCGGCCCGGCGCAAAGCCATCTCCGACCAGTTCAAAGGCGAACGCCTGGTCATCCCGGCCGGCCCCCTGAAGGTCCGCTCCAACGACTGTGACTACCGCTTCCGCCCGCACTCGGGCTTCGCGCACCTTACCGGCCTGGGCCTCGACCACGAGCCGGACGCTGTCCTCATCCTGGAGCCGGCAGGGGAAGGAAAGGGCGACGGCGGCGGGCACCACCGTGCCACCCTCTACTTCCGTCCGCTGGCTGGCCGGGATACCGAACAGTTCTACGCTGACTCCCGCTCGGGGGAATTCTGGATCGGCGCCCGGCCCACGCTCGCTGAGTTCGAAGCCCGCCTGGGCCTGCCCACGGCGCACATCGATGCACTCGAATCAGCGATCACCAAGAACGTGGGAGCCCCGGAAATCGGCGGCATCTCCATCCGCCTGGTCCGCAAGGTGGATGAGAACATCGACGCGCTCGTGGACACGGCGCGGTACAACACTGCCAAGGATCCGGACAACCTGGACCTCGGCGTCCTGGACGCGCTGGACGAGAAGCTGTCCGAGGCCTTGTCCGAACTCCGCCTCCTGAAGGACGAGTGGGAAGTCGAACAGATGATGACAGCGGTGGCAGCCACCGTTGAAGGCTTTGTCGAAGTGGTCAAGTCCCTTCCCCGCGCCCTGACGCACGCCCGCGGCGAACGCGTTGTGGAAGGAGCTTTCTTTGCGCGTGCCCGCGAAGTCGGCAACGAACTGGGCTACGACACCATCGCCGCGGCCGGCAACAACGCCACCGTGCTGCACTGGACCCGGAACACCGGCAGCATCAACGCCGGCGAACTGCTGCTGCTGGACGCAGGCGTGGAAGCCGACTCGCTGTACACCGCGGATGTTACCCGGACCCTGCCGGCCAACGGCACCTTCACCGCCGTCCAGCGCAAGATCTACGAGGCAGTCCTTGACGCGGCCGATGCCGGATTCGCCGCGGCACAGCCCGGCACCAAGTTCCGCGACATCCACACTGCCGCCACCACGGTGCTCGCCGAACGCCTGGCCGAGTGGGGCCTGCTCCCCGTCAGCGTCGAGGAAGCCATCAGCCCTGAAGGCCAGCAGCACCGGCGCTGGATGCCGCACGGCACCAGCCACCACCTCGGCCTTGACGTTCACGACTGCGCCCAGGCGAAGCGGGAGCTTTACCTCGACGGCATCCTCACCCCCGGCATGGTCTTCACCATCGAACCCGGCCTGTACTTCAAGAACGAGGACCTGGCCATCCCCGCGGAGTACCGCGGGATCGGCGTGCGGATCGAGGACGACATCCTGATGACGGCGGACGGTCCGGTCAACCTCAGCGCGGCGCTCCCGCGCAGGGCTGACGACGTCGAATCCTGGATGGCAGGCATCTACGGAGACACCCACCACGCCGC
This sequence comes from uncultured Actinomycetota bacterium, assembly GCA_963741285.1. Lineage (GTDB taxonomy): Bacteria > Actinomycetota > Actinomycetes > Actinomycetales > Micrococcaceae > Arthrobacter. Next base: position 125,627 of record CAVUHH010000025.1, on the reverse strand, counting down.
GGCGGGCGGGGACACCGCCTGACACAGGGGCGGCCCCACGCGTGAGCCTGGGGCCGCCCTTTGTCCAGTTCTTCCTTGTGAAGCTCTGATAACAGTTCTTGGCAATCGCTTGCCAAAGTTTCCTCCGGATGAATACGCTGTGCGCGGAGAATGAAATCGTAGACTGTGACTCAAGTCACGGGTCTCTGCCGCAATGTATGTCTTCAAAGGAGAAGTCTCATGGGTATGTCCAAACCACGTCGCCTCGGTGCCATTGCCGCAGCGACAATTTCGGTCCTGATGCTTGCCGCCTGCGGCGGATCGGGCGATTCAGGAGGCACTACCTCTGGCGCTTCCGGCGGCAAGGTGGACGGCACCGGCAAAACGCTCAACGTCCTGATGAATGTCACGGCACAGTATCCCCAGGAGCAGCAGGCCTGGTTCAAGGAAATGAGCACCAAGTTCAAGGCGGAAACCGGCGCCGACATCCAGTGGGAGACATTCGCTACCGCCAATGACGAGATGACCCGGATCCAGACCTCTGTGGTCTCCGGCCAGGGCCCCGACGTCTACGGCCTGGGCACCACCTTCACTCCCACGGCGTACTCCACCGGGGCGTTCGTGAAGCTGGGTGACAACGAATGGAACCAGCTCGGCGGCAAGGACAAGTTCGTTCCCGCAGCACTGGGCATTTCCGGCCCGGACGAGGGCAACCAGATCGGCATCCCCTTCGTGAGCCGGCCGTTCGTGATGGCCTACAACACCGAGCTGCTGGCCGCTGCCGGCATTGAGAAGCCCGCCACCACCTGGGACGAATTCACCGAGCATGCCAAGAAGCTCACCACCGGCGACCAGTACGGCGTCGCAGTGGCCTACAAGGACAACTTCGACCCCTGGAAGTACATCTGGGGCATGTCCATCCAGGCCGGCAACCCCATCATCGACGGCGACAAGGTCCGCCTCGACGACCCCATCACCAAGAAGGCCTACGAGACCTACTTCGGTTGGGTTACCAAGGACAAGGTCGTTGACCCTGCCTCGGTCGGCTGGGCCAACCCGCAGGCCCTGGCAGCATTCGCCGCAGGCAAAGCAGGCTACTTTCCCATGACCTCGCCGCTGTCCATCCCCGCGCTGGACGCCTCCGCAGTCAAGGGCAAGTACAAGTACGCCCTGATGCCCACCGTCCCGCCGGGCGAGAGCGCCAACCCGTCTGGCGGCAAGCCCGCGTCCAGCATCCTCTCCGGTGACAACCTCGTGGTGGCTGACTACTCAAAGCAGAAGGACCTCGCCTTTGCGTTCATCAAGATGATCACGGAGAAGGATGTCCAGCTCAACTACTTCAAGGTCTTCGGCCAGCTTCCAGCCAACGCGGAAGCCGCCAAGGAACTCGCCAGCAACGCAGTGATTGCGCCGGCTCTCGAGTCCGGTGCCAAGTCCGTGGCAACGCCCTTCAGCGGCGCTTGGGGCGATGTGCAGCTGTCACTGACCAACGTGGTGGTCCAGTCCATCCCGGACCTTTCCTCAGGCGAAGTCAGCGATGCCAACCTGACCCAGCGGCTCAAGGACGAACAGGCCAAGACGCAGACGGCACTGGACCGGGCCAAGAAGTAGGACCGACCGAACAACTGCGGAAGGTACGGACATGGCTAGCAGCGTCACAGAGCCCCGGCCGTCGGACAACAGTCCGGCGGCCGGGGCGGCCGCCGGACCCGGCGAACCTGCGCCCGGCGGGAAGCCTCGGAAGGCATTAAGCGAAAAGAACAGACCGCTGTGGCTCCTGATTCCCGGCGGGCTCCTGATGACCATTGTCATCCTCATCCCGTTGGCCATGGGCATCTGGATGTCTATGATCGACCTCGACCAGTACACCCTGCGCCGGTGGGTCAGTGCCGAATTCATCGGCATCCAAAACTACGTCGAAGCAGCGCTGAGCAGTGACCTGCTCCGCTCCATCTGGCTGTCCGTGTCCTTCGCAGTGATCTCCACCCTGGTGACCGTCCCGCTGGGAGTGGCTGCCGCGGTGGTCACACAGAACGCCTACCGTGGCCGCGCCCTGGTGCGTTCGGTCTTCCTGATCCCCTACGTCCTGCCGTCGTTCGTGGTGGCCAGCGTATGGCGGACCATGTTGCAGCCGGACGGCATCGTGAATGTGACGCTGACCAACATCGGCATGGATGGCGGGCTGTGGCTCAACGGTCCCAACTCGTACTGGACGCTGGTGTGGGTGGAAATCTGGGCGGCCTGGCCGTTTATCTACCTGTTGGCGCTGTCCGGCCTGCAGGCAGTTGACCACGAGGTCCACGAGGCCTCCGCGCTCGACGGGGCGCTGTGGTGGAACAAGCTGCGGTACGTGATCTTCCCCTACCTGAAGGGGCCCGTCTCGCTCGCTTTCCTCCTGGCAACGCTGAACCACATCAACAACTTCACCCTCCCCTACGTGCTGTTTGGGGCGCCGGCGCCATCCGATGTGAACGTGCTTCCGATCCTGGTCTACGTCACCAGCTTCCAGAGCTTCCGGTTTGGCCTCAGCGCAGCCATGGCTGTCGTTTCACTGGTCCTGATTGCCATTCCGCTCTTCATCTACCTGCGCGCAGTCCGGCTTGATGTGCACGAGGGAGGAAAGAAATGACCATCGACGCAGCAAACCCGATCGAGCGGCAGGCAAAACAACCCATCCGGCGTGATGCGGCCCTGGAGGTCACCCGCCTCATGCCGCGGCCACTGCTGGTGGTCATCACCATCCTGCTCTGCGCCCTGGTACTGATTCCCATCCTGTACATCTTCCTGGCGTCGCTGAACACGGACGTGGGCGTTGCCAGTGGCGAGTTCTGGCCCAGCAGCTTCTCCCTGGACAGCTACAACAAGATCTGGGATTCCGTGGGCCTGGCGAAAGCCATCGGGAACAGCCTGATCGTCTCCGGTGCCACGGCAGTGGTTTCCGCCCTGATGGCGATCGGCACGGCCTACGTGCTGGTCCGGTTTGAGTTCCGGGGGCGGCTGACGGTGCTGCGCGGCCTGCTGGGCCTCCAGTCCATCCCGGGAACCCTCATGCTCCTGCCCGTGTTCGTGCTGTTCTCCTCCGCAGGAACGTACCTGGGCGTGACGGTCATCGGCACCCTTTGGGGCCTGTTTATCGCCTACCTGACGTTCGCCCTGCCGTTCTCAACCTGGGTGATGGTCACTTACCTTCGGGGACTGCCACGGGAACTGGAGGAGGCGGCGCGCATTGATGGTGCCTCCAACCTCGGGATCCTCTTCAGGATCATCATCCCGCTCAGCTGGCCAGGCATCATCGTGTCGGCAATCTTCGCCTTCCTGCTCGGCTGGAATGACGTTCTCTTCGCGTCGGTGTTTACCCGCCCGGACACGCACACCGCCGCAGTGGCACTGCAGGTCTTCGCGTCAGCCGTGGAGGGTGGCGCCGATCCCCGTGTATTCGCAGATGATGGCAGCGTCCCTGGTCTGCGCCGTCCCCGTGGTGGTGCTCTACTTCATGTTCCAGAAGTACCTCGTGGGCGGCCTGACGGCCGGCAGCGTCAAATAGCCGGAGGAAACGTTCAAGGCAAAAAGAACTCCGCCCGGACCCGGTGATCGCCAGGTTCGGACGGAGTTCTTTTGTGCCTCACGGCCTAGGACGCGGATTCACCGTTCTCCTTGGCCGAGTCCTGCTGGGGCTGGTCTGGGGCGGGCTGGCCGGCAGCGGGCTGTCCCGTACCCGGCTGCGCCGCGACCCGGACACCATACTGGGGCCGGCCGTCCGGAAGGTCGGGGTAGCGGACCGCCGCGACGGGCGCGGGCTGGGGCGCAGCATCAGGCTGGCCGCCCTGTCCTGCGCCGGCAGCGTTGCCCTGGCCGGCCTCATGTCCTGGCGTGCCGGCAGCCGGAGTGCCTGCCCCCTGCTGGCCGTAGGGGTCGTTCCAGCCCGTGGGGCGGACGGGTGCCTGGCCGGGCTGACCAGGCTGGTTGCCCGGCGCCCTGCTGGCCCTGCTGGCCCTGCTGCCCCTGCTGGCCATAGTGCGGGTTCTGGTAGCCCGGCGGCGCGTAGGGAGCGGCGGCCGCGTCCGAGCGGGTCATGGGCAGCTGCTGGAGCAGGCGGCGCGCCTCGTGGGCGGCCTCCGCCGAGACCACAACGTCGTAGTTGGTGGCCACCACCTGGCTGGTGGAGGTGAAGTCCCGCTTTCCGCGCTGCATGGCATAGGTGACGATGCCGAACAGCATAAAGAAGGCGGCACCCATCAGCACTGACGCGAGGATGGAGAAGTAGCCAGGCGACGGTGCAAAGAAGGACAGCATCACGCCGACGAACAGGCCGAACCACATGCCGCTCAGAGCACCGGAGAGGGCCACCCGCGGATAGCTGAGCCGGCCGGTCACACGCTCGACCATTTTGAGTTCGTTGCCCACGATGGAAACCATCTGGACCGGGAACTGCTGGTCGGCCAGGTAGTCCACCGCCTTCTGGGCATCCAGGTAGGAGGTGTACGAGCCGACGGTGTCACCGGCCGGAACCGCGCGGGCGTCGTCCGGCCCGTTGGGGCCACCGGCCTTGGGAGCACCAAAAATGTTTGACATACACCCATTCTTGCCCATCAGTATGTGTGCCGCCTGCAAATTCAGCTAAAAGAGAGCAGACTCGGTAGCCTGTAAGCGTGAGCACAAATCTTTCGCGCGTCTTTGTGGCCCGCCTTCTGGGTCTTGATGTCTTCGACCCCTTGGGCGACCGCCTGGGGCGGCTGCGTGATGTTGTGGTGCTCTCCCGCGGAAGCCGCGGCGCCCCGCACGTGGTGGGTATCGTCGTCGAAGTTCCCGGCAAGAAGCGCGTCTTCGTGCCCATGACGCGCATCACCTCGATCGACCAGACGCAGATCATCTGCACCGGGCTGGTCAACCTTCGCCGCTTTGAACAGCGCGGCGCGGAAACCCTGGTTGTCGCCGAAATGTTCGACCGCCGGGTCACGCTGCGGGACGGCAGCGGCGACGCCACCATCGAGGACATCGCCATGGACCAGCATCGCTCCCGCGACTGGTTCGTCAGCAAGCTGTTTGTCCGCCGGGGCCACTCGCTCTCCCCGCTCAGCCGGCTGCGGCGCAACGAGACCATGATCATCGACTGGGCCGACGCCCTCCAGGGCGCCCGCACCGAGCCACAGGCGGCCACGCAGTTCGTGGCCAACCACGAGGACCTCAAGCCCGCGGACTTCGCCGAAGCTCTGCAGGAGATGAGCGACAAACGCCGTTTCGAAGTAGCCAGCGAGCTTCAGGATGAACGGCTCGCCGACGTCCTGCAGGAACTGCCGGAGGACGACCAGGTGGAAATCCTTTCGGCCCTCGACGTCCAGCGCGCCGCTGACGTCCTGGAAGAGATGGATCCGGACGACGCCGCCGACCTCCTCGGCGAGCTGCCGTCCGCCCAGGCGGAGCAGCTGCTGCAGCTGATGGAACCCGAAGGCGCGGAGGACGTCCGGCGCCTGCTCGAATACGACGAGGACACCGCCGGCGGCCTCATGACGCCGGTTCCGGTCATCCTGCCGCCTGAGGCGACTGTGGCCGAGGCCCTGGCCCATGTCCGGCGCGAGGAACTGTCCCCCGCCCTCGCATCCTCGATCTTCATTGCCCGGCCGCCGCTCGAGACGCCGACCGGACGTTTCCTCGGTGTGGTGCACATCCAGCAGCTTTTGCGCTTCCCGCCGTTCGAGCCGCTGGGCAACCTGGTGGACAAGAACCTTGAGCCGTTGTCGGACCAGGCCCACATCAGTGAGGTGGCCCGGACCCTGGCAACGTATAACCTGAACTCCCTCCCCGTGGTCAATGATGACGGCCGCCTTGTGGGGGCGGTGACTGTTGATGACGTTTTGGATCATCTGTTGCCGGATGACTGGCGCGCCTATGATGGCGAAGCCCCGATAAGAAAACTGGGAGGCCGCATTGGCTGACACCGGCGCCCCCAAGAATCCCGGCGGCCAGCGCGGCCAGGGAAAGGCCCCAGCCAAGGGTGGCCTGGACACACCCCTGAGCGGCCGCCAGCGCATCCTGCCGAAGTTCTCACCCAACCCGGATGCCTTTGGCCATGCCACTGAAGGTTTCGCCCGGTTCATGGGCACGCCGCAGTTCCTCGTCTACATGACGGTCTTTGTGGTGGTCTGGCTGGTCTGGAACACCTGGGCCCCGCAGGAGTGGCAGTTCGACTCCCGCCTGCTCGGCTACACCCTGTTGACGCTGATGCTCTCGCTTCAGGCCTCGTATGCCGCCCCGCTGTTGCTGCTGGCCCAGAACCGGCAGGATGACAGGGACCGCGTTTCGCTCCAGCAGGACCGGCAGCGGGCAGAGCGCAACCTCTCCGACACCGAATACCTCACCCGGGAGCTGGCTTCGCTGCGGATTGCCCTCCGCGAAGTGGCCACCCGCGACTACGTCCGGGCGGAACTGCGCTCGCTCCTTGAGGACATGCTGGAAGCGCAGGAGGAACTGCGGACGCATGACCCTGCGGGATCCGGCAGCCATGAGTCGCCGCGTGACAAGGTCAAGGAAAAGTTGAAGGAAAAGCGCGACAAACAGCGGGCCCCCGCACGCAGCAGATGCCGAAGGTCAAACCAAGCCACGTCGCCACGGCCCCCGCCGGCGGCGCTGCCGGCGCGAAGCGACACTCCGGCCGGCCCGAAGCACACCCCTACCCCCGAAAGCTGAGCACTGCCCGCATGAGCGCCACCCTGGAGCAGGCAGTCCACGCTGCGCTGGCTACCGTGATCGATCCTGAGCTCCGCCGTCCCATCACGGAACTGGGCATGGTGGAGTCCGTGGACATCACTGCCGAGGGCCGGGTACGGGTGGCGGTCCTGCTCACCATCGCCGGCTGTCCCTTGCGGGACACCATTACAGCCGATTCCGACAAGGCGCTGTCCGCAGTTCCCGGCGTGACCGCCGTCGAGGTTGAACTGAAGGTGATGAACCAGGCCCAGCGGGATGCCCTGAAAGAGCAGCTGCGCGGCGCCGGGGGCCAGCGCGGCATCCCGTTCAACGAGCCGGGGTCACTGACCAAGGTCTTCGCGGTGGCCAGCGGAAAAGGCGGCGTTGGCAAGTCCTCCCTCACGGTGAACCTGGCCTGTGCCCTCGCAGCGCAGGGGCTCCGGGTGGGGATCGTGGACGCCGACGTCTATGGCTTCTCCGTACCTGGCCTGATGGGCATCACGCAGGCGCCCACGCGGGTGGACGACATGATCCTGCCGCCGGTTGCCTACGGCGTGAAGGTGATCTCCATCGGCATGTTCGTCAGCGGCAACCAGCCTGTTGCCTGGCGCGGCCCCATGCTCCACCGCGCGCTGGAGCAGTTCCTGACCGACGTCTACTTCGGTGACCTCGATGCCCTGTTCCTCGACCTGCCTCCCGGCACCGGCGACATCGCGATTTCCGTGGCCCAACTGCTGCCCAAGGCGGAGATCCTGGTGGTGACCACGCCACAGGCCGCAGCAGCCGACGTCGCCGAGCGGGCGGGTGCCATCGCCACCCAGACGGGACAGTCGGTGGCCGGCGTCATCGAGAACATGTCGTACCTGGAAATGCCCGACGGCGGGCGGATGGAACTGTTCGGAAGCGGCGGCGGGGCGGTCCTCGCCGAAAGGCTCACCGCGACGGTGGGCGCCGACGTTCCGCTCCTGGGACAGATTCCGCTGGACATCCTGTTGCGGGAGGGCGGCGACGCCGGCGCGCCGATTGTGCTGAGCCGGCCGGAGACTCCGGCGGCCATTGCCTTGAACGGGATAGCCGGCAAGCTTGCCGCCAAACCACGTGGCCTGGCCGGGCTGAAGCTGGGCCTGCAGCCCCGCTGACGGACCCTGCACCCCAGTATGGACCTGCCCGGTGATTGAGCCTGTCGAAATCCGGGCGCTAGGTGGCTTCGGTGTCGAACGGCGCCGCCGTGCCCGGCGGCAGCGTCTGGACGACGCGCTCGGGCCGGGAGGTAGCTGCCGGAGCACTGGCAGCAGCAGTTACAGCAGCTCCGGAGACGGCAGCCACAGCGGCGGGAGCCCCGGCACTGACAGGTTTGGTGTCATCGTCCAGCAGCGCTTCCTTGATGATGCGCCGCGGATCGTACTGCCGGGGATCGTACTTCTTCCAGTCGACATCCTCGATGTCGATGCCCACTTCTTCCTTGATCTGCTCCCGCGCGCCGGAGGCCATGCGGCGGACTTCCTTCACCAGGTTCGCAAGTTTCTGGGTGTATTCGGGCAGCCGTTGGGGACCGATCACCAGGATGCCGATGATCAGGAGCAGGAAGAACTCAGGGCCGTTGATTCCAAACACTTTAGGAAGATTACCCTCTCCGAAGCCGCTCTGACGATTCGTGCCCGCCGGGCCGGGAACCCGCCCGCCTCACTGCGTCAGCATCTCCCCGATTTTGCGGATTCCCCGCTCCAGCCGGGCTGCCGGCGATTCGTCACGGACCGCCTCCTGGCCAGCATCCGCCCGGGTGCTGACACCGGCATCGATTCCTTCGACGGCAACAGCACTGAGCCGTTGGAGCACCGGCAGGGCGTCGTCGGCCCGGTCTGCCGGGAGATCGGACTCCACCGTGAACGTCCCCGCCGCCGTCTCATAGGTGGCTGTCCAGGGAGCCAGCCTGCTGACCACCAGGCTTCCGCCCGCCGAAGCGGCGTCCACGGGATGCTGTTCGACGACGGTGGCGTAGTGCTCCCCGTCTGAAAGGTGCAGCTCCACCGCAGGCATGCCGTTGACCGTGATGGCATTGGCGCTCCGGACGTGGAAGCCAAGGATCTCTAGCTCCGGGCAGACCCACCCCTCGGAGCGAAGGGCGGACAACTGCGGGGCCGTGAGTTCCCTGCCGTCTGCGGGCAACTGGGCAGCATGCTGCACCAGGCTCCCGTTCATGGCTGTCCCGGCCATGGGAAGGCTGTCCCCCGCCAGCGCGAAGGCACTGACCGCTAGGATTCCCGCGGCAGCGGCGGTCCCGCCGGCAGTGAGTGCAAGGACGCGCCCGGCCGGGTGTTGGCTCGGGGCCGGTGCTGGACTGGCCGCGAGCATCTGGGTCCTGGACAGCAGGCGCGCTGTAAGGTCGTCGCTGGCAGGCGGCACGGCGGCTTCGCGGAGCCGCTGGATGTACTGGCGTTCGCGCTTAACGGTCGCTGCGCACTCTCCGCAGCTTTGCAGATGGTCGTCGCCGCGGTGATGCCGGCGGCCAAAGGGGTTTTGGAGCGTCATGGTGCCGATCAGAGAATGCTGGCGATACGGGGCAGTGACAGCTTGGGCTTGCGGCCCTGCTGCGGGCGGGGATCCCGGTGGGCCAGCTTCTCACGCAGCATGGTCCGGCCCGCGGTGGATCCGTGATCGGACAGTCCCGAGTTTCACGCCGAGGGCGGCGGCAACTTCGTCGTAGGACAGGCCCTCCAGGTCACACAGCACGACGGCGGCGCGGAAGTCCGGCGGCAATTCCTCCAGGGCGGCCTGGACGTCGAGGTCGAGGTTGTTCAGCTCGAAGCTCTGTTCCGGCCCGGGTTCGCGTCCCGGAATCCTGGACTCTGCGTCTTCAGCCAGCGCGTCGAAGCGGATGCGGCTCTTCCGGCGTGCCTGATCCAGGAACAAGTTGGTGGTGATACGGTGCAGCCAGCCATCGAGTGTTCCCGGCTTGAAGTTCTCCAGGGAACGGAAGACGCGCACGAACACTTCCTGGGTGAGGTCCTCGGCGTCGAACTTGTTTCCGGTCAGGCGGTAGGCAAGCCGGTAGACCTTGGCGGAGTGGTTGGCCACCACTTCCTCCCAGGTTGGCCTGACCCAAACGGCGGCAGAAAGGTCTGTTGCAGGGACAGGTGCCACATCTGATGACATCGTCCACTCCCCTCGTGGATTGCTATCGCCCGGATACTGTTGACATCTCTGGTTCGGCGCCGATCCCCTCACGGATGACCGGATTCTCCATCATTTCAAAGTTGGCTGGGAATTTCCTGACCGGCATGGCTCTTCAGCCGAAGGCGCAACGGATCCCTTCCGTGGCAGGCACCCCCGGACACAGTACGCTGTACTAGACACTCCCCCTGCCGCCCAGAAAGCGAATCCCTCATGAGCGCCGACAAGTCCACGAGCTGGTCCTATGCAGAAGATCTGCCCGCCGAGGATGAGGTCATGCTGCGGGCCAGGGAGCGCTCCTTCGAGTTGGGCGTGACGCCCATCGGCGCGGGCGTCGGAGCGGTCCTGACGGTGTTGGCGGCAGGCTCCAAGGCCCAGACGGCCGTCGAAATCGGAACGGGCGCGGGCGTCTCGGGTGTTTGCATCCTGCGGGGACTGGGTCCGCAGGCCGTGCTGACCACCATCGACGTGGACGTGGAGCACCTCAAGGCCGCGCGTGAGGCGTTTTCGGAAGCCGGCAGTCCGGCCAACCGCACGCGGACCATCTCCGGCCGGGCCGGCGATGTCCTGCCTCGCCTGACCGACGCCGCTTATGATCTTGTGTTCATCGACGCCGACAAGCCCGGCCTGCCCGGCTATGTGGAGCAGGCCATCCGGCTTCTTAAGACCGGCGGCCTGCTGATCATCAATGACGCCCTGGACAAGGACCGCGTTGCCAACCCTGCTGCCCGGGAGGCCAACACCGTGGTCCTGCGCCAGGTTGGCAAGGCAATCCGCGACGACGAGCGGCTCGCTTCGGCGATGCTTCCCACCGGCGACGGCCTGCTGCGTAGCGGTCAAGAAATAGGAAAGGGCCCGCAGCCGACAGGCTGCGGACCCTCGCCCGCGAAGTTATTGCTTACTCGGTCACGCCGACGAGGCATTCCTTAAGGTTGGCCGCCTCCGCAGCGTTAAGTTCCACCACAAGCCGTCCGCCGCCTTCGAGCGGAACGCGCATGATCAGGCTGCGGCCCTCCTTGGTGACTTCCATAGGGCCGTCGCCGGTGCGTGGTTTCATAGCCGCCATGAGGAATTTCCCCTCCATTTAGTCCCAGGACATAGCAGCCCGGATGGGCTGTGTCCGCATGGTCAAATCAAGCCGCCATGGCGGCCCGTACTGATGCCGCCATGCCTGAACATTTCTGAATCCTGTTGTCCTTGCTTACTACCTATTATCCTGTAATTACCCGCACGTAGCTAATCGATGGACATTTACGGCCACGTCGGATTCGTCGGTCCCCCAGCCCGGCGCCGCCCGTGATCACGGCGGATAATCACCGCCGCCGGGAAGCTGCGCCCACGCCCACAGCCAGACGATCCACACGATCTGGAGCAGGACAAACATGGTCAGGACGGTGCCGCGGTAGGCCCGCGAGCGGGACAGCAGAGCTGCACCGAGCGCCAGCGGAAACAGCGGAAGCAGCATCCGGAAGGTGCTGGTTTGGGGGTGCAGGAACAGCAGCAGGTACCCCATGTAACAGGCACACCACAGGCGAAGCTCTGCGCCCAGCCGCACCACTGGCGGGGAGAACAGCAGGAGCGCAAAGAGACCTGCAAAGACGAACGGCGCCACCAACCCCAGGACGGGCCCGAAGAGATCCACGCCCGTATCGAACCAGGGTTTGAAGAGCACCAGGTCATGGCCGCGCCATACAGTTTCGGTTTTGGTGTAGGCCGCGATGTCCCCCGTAGCGGCCCAGGCCGCTGCCGGCCAGAGGAGTGCCGAGGCACCGCACACGACGGTGAGGCCGGCAAGGGATACGAGCTCCCGCGGGCTATGGGAGCGCACCTGTCCCGTGCGGAACCGTTCCACCATGCGATCGATGAAGAGCAGTCCCAGCATGGCCGCAAACGGAACACCCACCGGGCGGGAGAGGCACAGGAGCACCACCACCGGCATGGCCCACAGGTAGTGCTGCCGGATCACCAGCAACAGCGCGGTGGCCAGCAGGAAAATAGTCAGGGGTTCGGCGTAGGGGACCTGGAGAATGGCGGACGACGGGAAAAGTTGCGAAGAACGCCGTTCCCCACAACGCTGCACTGTGTGAAGCCTTGTGCCTGAACAGGCAGTACACGGCAAGGGCGGCGCCCAGCCCCGAAAGCATCGCCACCACTGTCAGCGCCGCCGCAGGGCTCATGCCGGTCAGTCCGGCGAGCGCCCGGCCCAGGGCCGGGAAAAGCGGATAGAACGCCCACGCATTTTCCTGCACATTGCCTGCGGCGTCCGTGGGCAGCGTGGACGGGATACCCGTCGGCGATGATCCGCGCCGTACCAGCGCGCATCCCAGATGTTGATGAAATTCCAGTAGTCCGGGCGTGGGAGGAAACCAGGGATTAGGCCCCTGGTGGCGGGCCGCCGCCATGAAGATGCACGCGCTGACCAGCCGGGCAGCGACATAAAGGACTGCCACCTGCAGCCACCACGGCCAGCGCCGGACCGCACCCGCGGCGCGCACGCCGAGGGCGGTGATTGACGCCGTCGGGCCCGTTCGATCCCCCGTGTCAGTACTCAAGCGCCAGCCTCCGGCCGCGCCGCCCGTTCGGCGTCGTTCAGCCGCGTCCGGAGTTGCACCAATTCCGCATCCTTGGCTGCGAGCTGGTCCCGCAGTTCATCAAGGACCTGGTCCACCTGGTCCATGCGGTAGCCACGGAGGCCGAGGGAGAACCGGACATGGTCGACGTCGGCCGGTGCAGCGTTGGCGGGCAGCAGCACCGGCGGCAGGTTGGCCGGGGGCTCGGTGAATCCGCCGTACAGCAACGCGGCTCCCGGCGGTTCATGGTCAGCGGACGCGGCGTCCGGTTCGGTGCTGCGACCGATGCTGCGGCGGACGCCGCGCAGGATGCCGCGGCGTCCGCCGACGCCCGCCCAGAGGGTGGCGCCGAGCAGCACAACGGCGAGGAAGACCAGGAAAAAACTCACAGCACCCATCGTGCCAGATATGGACGTGCCTGCTATTCGGGCCGCTGCTCCCCGTTGCTGGAGGGAGCCGGGGCCGTGCCGTGCTGCAGCACACGCTGCACGGCTTCGGCAGGATCATCCACCACCTGGATCAGGTCAAGGTCCTTTTCGGAAACCATGCCCTCGGCCACCAGCGTTCCCTTGATCCATTCGATCATCGGACCCCAGAAGTCGACCCCAAGGAGCACGATCGGGAACGACGTCACCTTCCGGGTCTGGACCAGGACCATTGCCTCGAAAAGTTCATCCAGGGTCCCCAGCCCGCCGGGGAGCACGATGAAGCCTTGGGCATACTTGACGAACATCGTCTTCCGGGCGAAGAAGTAGCGGAAGTTGATGCCGAGGTCCACCCACTGGTTCAGGCCCTGCTCAAAAGGCAACTCAATACCCAGGCCAACGGAGACACCATTGCCTTCCACGGTGCCGCGGTTGGCGGCCTCCATGGAACCGGGACCGCCGCCGGTAATGACGGCTACCCCGGCCGCGGCCAGGTGACGGCCTACGGCCATGCCCATTTCGTAGTACGGGCTGCCCGGTTTGGTCCGCGCGGAACCGAACACGCTGACGGCCGGTCCAAGATCGGCGAGGGCGCCGAAGCCCTCCACGAACTCGCTCTGGATCCGGAGTACACGCCAGGGATCCGAATGGACGAACTGCCCGGCTCCCTTGGTATCGAGCAGATGCTGATCCGACATCTCGACGGCTGCCTGTTTGCGGCGTAGTTCGAGGGGCCCCTTACGGCGCGGCTGGGAAGTTTTGGCGGGATCTGCGTTGATGCTCATCCCCCTAGGCTAGTGCCCAGCCGCCGTGCCCGCGGCAGGTATCTCTTGAATCACGATCCGCAGCAACATGGCGTGATTCCCGTCATAGGCGGTCTTTGTTCGCTAGATTCTTCTTATGACTACTCATGTGCCCGGCGATGCGCTCGTCTCCCTGAATGGTGTGAATAAGCATTATGGTCAGCTGCACGTTTTGAAGGACATCAATCTCCACGTCCGCAAGGGCGAAGTGGTTGTAGTCATCGGGCCTTCAGGCTCGGGCAAGTCCACGCTGTGCCGTGCCATCAACCGCCTGGAAACCATCGAGGGCGGCACCATCACCATTGATGGCAAGGTGCTGCCGGAGGAAGGCAAGGAGCTCGCGCAGCTTCGCGCCGACGTCGGCATGGTCTTCCAGTCCTTCAACCTCTTCGCGCACAAGACCATCCTTGAGAACGTGACGCTTGGACCCATCAAGGTCAAAGGCGTAGCCAAAGCACAGGCGGACAAGGAAGCCATGGCATTGCTGGAGCGGGTGGGCGTGGGCCACCAGGCCCCCAAGCTCCCGGCCCAGCTCTCCGGCGGACAGCAGCAGCGTGTGGCTATCGCCCGCGCCCTGGCCATGAAGCCGAAGGTCATGCTCTTTGACGAGCCCACCTCCGCCCTTGACCCCGAAATGATCAACGAGGTCCTTGATGTCATGATCCAGCTGGCCAAGGAAGGCATGACCATGGTGGTGGTCACGCACGAAATGGGCTTCGCCCGGAAGGCTGCCGACCGCGTGGTCTTTATGGCTGACGGCCAGATCGTCGAAGACGCCAAGCCGGAGGAATTCTTCACCAATCCCAAGAGTGACCGCGCCAAGGACTTCCTGTCCAAGCTGCTCACCCACTGATTTCCCATCACCGAACACACACTCCAGTTCGCACCCTGGCCGTGACCCACGGCCGACCAATGAAAGGAATGTCATGAAGGCATTTATGACCCGCCGGAAGTCGTTCTTCGTGGCGGCTACCGCTGCCCTGGCGTTGTCCCTGAGCGCTTGTGGCGGCGGCACCCCCGGCACCACCAGCGACCCCACCGTTGCCGACAAGCCCACCTTCGCCGCAGGCACCACCATGGCCAAGCTGTCCTCAGCCGGGACCATCAAGATCGGCACCAAGTACGACCAGCCGCTCTTCGGCCAGGTGGGCCTCGATGGCAAGCCCGTAGGCTTCGACGTCGAGATGGGCAAGCTCATTGCCGCCAAGCTTGGTATCCCGGCGGACAAGATCGAGTGGTCCGAAACAGTCTCGGCCAACCGCGAACCCTTCATCGAGCAGGGCAAGGTTGACCTGGTGATCGCCACGTACACCATCAACGACAAGCGCAAGCAGGTTGTCAGCTTCGCCGGCCCGTACTACGAGGCCGGCCAGGCGCTGATGGTGAACAAGGACAACACCTCCATCACCAAGCCTGAAGACGTCAAGGGCAAGAAGGTCTGCTCCGTGACCGGCTCCACTCCGGCAGCCACCATCGTGGAGAAGTACGGAGCTGATCCTGGCTCCGGCACAGCCACGTACTCCGCCTGCCTTGAGCCGCTGCGCAACAAGCAGGTTGAGGCCATCACCACGGACAACGTGATCCTGGCCGGTTTTGTGGACAAGGAGCCGGAGGCCTTCAAGCTGGCCTCCGATGAAACCTTCACCAAGGAGCCGTACGGCATTGGCCTGAAGAAGGACGACACCGAGTTCCGCACCTGGATCAACGACCAGCTTGAGGCTTTCGGCAAGGACGGGTCCTACAAGAAGGCCTGGGAAGCAACTGCAGGCACGGTCATCAAGACCGCACCCGAACTTCCTGCCCTCGACCGCTACTAAGCAACACCGGGTAGCCACGGCGGTTTCCGGGGACATGGTGCACAGCGCCTCCCCCGGAAACCGCCAGCCTGTTTTTCGACCCTCTACGCCCAGAGCCGAAGGATCCTATGGAAGTCATCATTGAAAACCTCCCCCTGTATTGGGAAGGCCTTCTCCGCACTCTTTTCCTGTCTGTCGTCTCCGGGATTATCGCCCTGATCGTCGGAACACTCCTGGCCGCCGCCCGCGTCTCCCCCGTGGCGGCCCTCCGCGGATTCAGCACGGTGTACGTGGAAGTCCTCCGGAACACCCCACTGACCATTGCCTTCTTTTTCGCAGCGATCGTCCTGCCCCGCCTCGGCGTGACCTTCCAGCAGTTCGAGGTTGCGGCGATCATCGCCCTCAGCGCCTACACAGCTGCCTTTATTGCCGAAGCTGTCCGCTCCGGCGTTAACAGCGTCCCGCTGGGCCAGGCGGAGGCTGCCCGCAGCATCGGCATGAAGTTCGGCCAGGTCCTGACTCTCATCATCCTGCCGCAGGCGCTTCGGACCGTGATCCCGCCGCTGATCAACATCCTGATTGCCCTGGTCAAGAACTCCTCGGTCGCCGGCGCGTTCTTTGTCCTGGAGCTGTTCGGCTACGGCCGACAGATGGCCAATGCCAACGGTGACCAGGTCATGGCCGTCCTTCTGGGCGTGGCGTTCTTCTATCTGCTCCTCACCGTTCCGCTGGGCATCCTGGCCAGCACGGTGGAACGAAAGGTGGCGATTGCCCGATGACTTCAGTCCTCTACGACGTCCCCGGGCCCAAGGCCCGCCGGGTATCCCTGATCGGTTCCGTGGTTGGAACCGTGCTGATCCTGGGCCTCCTGGCATTCATCATCATGACCCTCGCCCAGCAGGGCATCTTTGAAGGCCGCCGCTGGGCCATCTTCACCCGGGGCGATGTCTGGATGCTCCTCGGCAACGGCATCGGGGCAACCCTCAGCGCCGCCGCCATCGCCGCAGTGATCGCCTTCCCGCTCGGCCTGATGCTCTGCCTGCTGCGAATCTCCCTGGTGGCCTGGATCCGGATCCCCACCCGTGTGGTCCTGGAGTTCCTGCGTGGCATGCCGGTTGTCCTGATGATGCTCTTTGTGCTGCTGGTGTTCGGCACCAGCTCGTTCATCGCCGTGATCGCCGGACTGGTCCTGTACAACGCCGCCATCTTCGCGGAGATCATCCGCGCCGGCATCCAGTCGCTGCCCAAGGGACAGCGCGAGGCAGGCCTGTCCATCGGCCTGACCAGCTTCCAGTCCCGGATGCAGGTCGAACTGCCGCAGGCAGTCCGCCGGATGATGCCGTCACTGGTGGCCCAACTGGTGGTGCTCCTGAAGGACACGTCGCTGGGTTACATCGTGGCTTACGGCGAACTCCTCCGTGCTGTCCAGGTGATGGCGGACTTCCTGGGGAACGCGTTCCTGTTCCCCATCTTCTTCGTCGCCGCCGCCATCTACATTGCGATCAACATCTGTGTTTCCCGGATCGCAGTCTGGATCGAACGCCGCGGCTCCACGAAGGCCGCCGGCGGCGTGGCCAAGGCGCCAACCGCCGTCGTTGCACCGGAACTGCCGGAAGTGCGGGAACCCAAGTAACAACATCCGAACAGACAGGCCGAAGGGTCCGCAGCTTACAAGCTGCGGACCCTTCTGCTGTGCGTGGGGCCTCAGGTCAGCCCAGCCAGCTCCGCAGCGCCCGGAGGCATTCGCGGATGGCGTCGGCGTCGACGTGTTCTTCGTCCTTGTGCGCCAGCAGCGGATCGCCGGGGCCGAAGTTCACCGCCGGGATGCCCAGTTCGCTGAAACGCGCGACGTCGGTCCAGCCGTATTTCGGTTTGGGCTCGGCTCCGACGGCGGCCACGAAGGACGCGGCGGCAGGGTGGTTAAGTCCCGGACGCGCGCCGGCGGCAGCGTCCGTGCGGACGACGTCGAAGCCGTCCAGCAGTTCCCGGACGTGCGGCCTCGGCCTGGTCCGGGGACTTGTCCGGGGCGAAGCGGTAGTTGATTTCCACCACGCAGCGGTCCGGAATGACGTTGCCGGCCGTGCCGCCGTTGATCTTCACGGCGTTGAGGCTCTCGCGGTAGTCGAGGCCGTCCACGTTGATGGTCTGCGGTTCGTAGGCTGCCAGCCGGGCCAGGATGGGTGCCGCGGCGTGGATGGCGTTGCTGCCCATCCATGCCCGGGCGGAGTGTGCTGCCTCCCCCACGGTGGTGGCTTCGAAGCGGCTGGTGCCGTTGCAGCCACCCTCCACCGTGCCGTGGGTGGGTTCCAGGAGGATGGCGAAGTCGCCGCCCAGCAGGTCGCCGTGGTTGCGGACCAGGCGGCCCAGCCCGCTCTTGACCGCTTCCACTTCCTCGTGGTCGTAGAACACAAAGGTGACGTCCCGCTCCGGCGATGCGCCGCCGTCGAACAGTGTGGCCGCCAGCGCGAGCTGGACTGCGACGCCGCCCTTCATGTCCGTGGCTCCGCGCCCGTACAGGACGCCCTCCCCCGGAATGCCGGACTCCCAGGTGGAAGGCACGGTGCCACGCGCGCCTTCGGTAGTCGGCAACGGCACAGTGTCCAGGTGTCCGGCCAGGATGACGCGTTCCGGCCGCCCCAGCTCGGTGCGGGCGATGATTGAGTCGCCGTCGCGGACCACGCGCAGCTGCGGAATGGCCCGCAGTGCCACGTCGACGGCGTCAGCCAGCTCCGTCTCATTCCCGGACACACTGTTGATGTCCATCAGCGCGGCGGTCAGCATGGCAACGTCCTGGCGGAGGTCCAGCGTCACGGTGGTCGATTCAGGGGCGGTTTCGGCAGTCACGTTGCCAGTCTAGTTCGAACCCTGCGCCCGCCTCTCGCTAGACTGGGGCCATGACTGAGACCGCTACCTCCGCCGCGCCCGAAGACCAGAACGCAACCTCCGAAGACCGCTCCGCCTACGGCTTCGGCTTGGCCACCATCGCCACTGCCGGCGGGGAAGGCACCGTCCTGGACGTCTGGTTCCCGGCACCGGCCCTGGGCATCGCGGCCGAAAGCCTGCGCGCCGTGGAGAACGCGGACGCAACCCTGCTCCAGCTCGCCGAAGACGGCACAGACGCCGACCGCGGCACCGAGCAGAAGGTGGTCTTCGTCCAGATCAACCTCGACGAAGCCCCGGCAGACACCGCCGACGCCTACCTTCGCCTGCACCTGCTCTCCCACCGGCTGGTCCGGCCCAACACCATTAACCTTGACGGCATCTTCGGCAAGCTCCCCAACGTGGTCTGGACCAACTTCGGCCCCGCCGCCGTCGAAGGCTTCGAGCTGACCCGCGCCAAACTTCGCCGCCGCGGCGCCGTCACCGTCTACGGGATCGACAAGTTCCCCCGCATGGTGGACTACGTTGTGCCCTCCGGCGTCCGGATCGCCGACGCCGACCGCGTCCGCCTCGGCGCCCACCTCGCCGAAGGCACCACCGTGATGCACGAAGGTTTTGTGAACTTCAACGCCGGCACCCTGGGCACCTCCATGGTGGAAGGCCGCATCTCCGCCGGCGTCGTCACTGGCGACGGCAGCGACGTGGGCGGCGGCGCCTCCATCATGGGCACCCTCTCCGGCGGCGGCAAGGAGCGCATCGCCATCGGTGAGCGCGTCCTGCTGGGCGCCAACTCCGGCGTCGGCATCAGCATCGGCGATGACTCCGTGGTGGAGGCAGGCCTCTACGTCACCGCCGGCACGCGCGTGCGCGTTCCCGGACCCAAGGACGAGGTAGGCGAGGACACCACCAGGATCGTCAAGGCAGCAGAGCTCTCCGGCGTCCCCAACCTCCTCTTCCGCCGCAACTCCACCACGGGCGCCGTCGAAGCCCTGCCGCGCAAGGGCCAGACGGTGGAACTCAACGACGCCCTCCACGCCAACTGACGCGTTGGCAGCACGGGGACGTGGTTTCCGGCGCGTCACCGTGCTCCTGCTTTCGCTGGCGCTCCTAGCCGGCGGCGTTTATACGGTGGTGGCCTTTGTGCAGCGCTCCGAAACCCTGGTGACGGAGCGCTGCACCGCCGACGTCGGGACCCAGCACGCGGAACTTGCAACGGACCAGGCGGTTAACGCGTCGCTGATCACCGCGGTGGCCGTTCAGCGCGGGCTTCCGCCGCGGGCCGCCAGCATCGCCCTGGCAACTGCCATGCAGGAATCCAAGCTGCGCAACATCGACCACGGCGACCTGGCCGGTCCGGATTCCCGCGGACTGTTCCAGCAGCGCCCGTCACAGGGGTGGGGAACCACGGAACAGGTCATGGACCCGTACTACGCCGCGAACGCCTTCTACGACGCCCTGGTCAAGATTCCCGGCTATGAGACCCTGGAGATCACCGACGCCGCCCAACGGTCCAGCGCTCCGCGTTCCCCACGCGCCTACGCCCAGCACGAGGTGATGGGCCGGTCCTTCGCTTCCGCACTGTCCGGGCAGACCCCGGAAGCAGTGCAGTGCACACTGCGCGCACCGCAGGAGGCAGGCCGAGCCCGACGCTGTCGAGGCGGAACTGGCCCAGGCCTACGGAACGCTCGGGACCGTCACCGGAGGGCGACTCGCTGGTTGTTGAAGCCAGCGGCAGCCAAGCATGGTCCGTGGCGCAATGGGCCGTTGCCAACGCCAAGGACCTGGCCGTGACGCAGGTGGATGTTGCCGGCCGGAGCTGGCTCCGCAAGGACCAGGCTGGCTGGCAGGTATCGGACGCACCGGAGGGCCAGGTCCGGATCACCGTGGCACCTGCGGGCACCAGTGACTGACCGCCCGCGACGAAGCCCGCGCGTTGCCAGCCTCCTCAGACGAGGATTTCCACCACCGGCTGGACATAGCTGCGGAAAAGTTCCGGCTGGGACATGAGGTTGTGGCTCATGATGATCTTGTCCGGCTCCAGGTACCACGCCCGCTGTTCGTTCAGCGGCAGTTCAATGATGGTCAGGCTGAAGTCCCGTGCCTCCCGGCCAACCTCCATCAGCCGGTCGTCCACCATGTCGCCCAGCAGTTGGTCCGAACCGCTTGCCACCCGTTCGGCCTCCACCCGGGCATATTCGCTCCGGCGCTCCCGTGCCCACGTCAGGGCGGCGCCGAAGTGCGCCTGCAGGACACGCTGGAGGGCCGGGGAGTTGCCGAATGCCTCAAAGTCCGGCGGGGACAGCTCCGGTGAGGTCTGGGGATGCGCCTTGAGCAGCTGCTCCCACCAGGCTTCCCATTCGGTTTTGAGGGCGCTGACCCCGCCGACGTCGGCAGTGAGATGCGAATGGTCGGCGTGGCGGACCTTGGGCGCGGCATGCGACAGTGCTGGGTGGCCGGCGCCGTCGAGACCTGCCGCGTCGCGGACGAACAGCGCGATCATCAGGGGTCCGGACGTGTCCGTGGTGATCTGCCAGCCGGAACCACCTGTGTTGTGCATTCCATTTCCTCCTGTGGCCTGCCTTAGCCGGCTTGGTTGGCCGGCTCCGCTCCCCCGGCTCCCAGTCTATTCCCGTTGCCACGGACGGTAATGTCAGGCGGCAAGGCTCCTGAGGTGCCGGTCCAGGACGTCATGGCACATCTGTGCGGTCATCCACGCGGGCTGGAGGAGCGCATGCATGCAGAGCCCGTCGAGCGTCGCCAACAGCCTCTCTGCCTCGACTGTCAGCGACTGGTGCCCATCGCCGTCGTCCTTTACCAATGCAGTGATGACCTGCCCGACGACGGCGGCCACCTCCCGGTGGCTGCGGTCGGCTTCGGCAGCGAGGAAGGGCCGGATCCTCGCGGCGTTCTTGAATGCCATCCAGACGCAGGCATCCACGGCCCGCTCTTCGTCCAGCGGGAGGAATTCGCCCAGCAGGGTTAAAACAGCCTCGCGTTCGGCGTCCGATCCCGGTTCGCTGGCCGCCATGGCCGGCAGGGCCGCGGTGAGCCTGGCCAGGATCCGGTCCACGACGGCGGCGAAGGAGAACCTGAGCAGCTCGTCACTGCCGGCAAAGTAGTGCCGGACGGAGCCCACGGCCAGGCCGGCCTCATCGGCCACCTCACGCAGGGACGCCCGTTCCAGCCCGTCCACGGCAATGATCCTGAAGACAGCTTCGACGATCTCTGCGCGCCGGGCTTCGGCATCAACTATTTTGGGCACTCCTATTATTTAGCACACCCGTGCTGGAAACCACATGTGATCTTTCGGCAGATAATGTTCTATAGTGGTGTAGTTGCTGGTCTGTCAATGTAAGGAAGCTTGATGAAAATTTTGGTCACAGGTGGCACCGGGTACATCGGCTCGCACACTGTTTTGTCCCTGCAGGAAGCCGGCCATGATGTGGTGGTGATCGACAACCTGGTGAACTCCAGTGAGGAATCGCTGCGGCGCGTTGCCGAACTCAGCGGCAAGACCGCCGACTTCCACAACGTGGACCTCGTGGACGAAGCCGCGGTGGACAGCGTCTTCGCCGGGCAACTCGATCGACGCCGTCATCCACTTCGCCGGACTCAAGGCCGTGGGTGAGTCCGTGCGTGAACCGCTCAAGTACTACTACAACAACCTCGTGGGCACGCTGAACCTGATCCGGGCCATGGACCGCCATGACGTCCGATCCATCGTCTTCAGCTCCTCCGCCACCGTCTACGGCGAGCACAACCCCATTCCCTACGTGGAGAAAATGGAGATCGGCGCCAACAACCCCTACGGCCGCACCAAGGAGCAGATCGAGGACATCCTGGCGGACCTGGGCGCCGCGGACAGCCGCTGGCACATCGCCCTGCTGCGCTACTTCAACCCGGTGGGCGCGCATCCCGTCCGGCCGCATCGGCGAGGACCCCCAGGGCATCCCCAACAACCTGGTGCCGTTCATCGCCCAGGTGGCCGTGGGACGCCGCGAGAAGCTGATGGTGTTCGGCGGCGACTACGACACCCCTGACGGCACCTGCCTGCGGGACTACATCCACGTGGTGGACCTCGCCGAAGGCCACGTGGCAGCCCTGAACCACGTGGCGGACCGCACCGGCGTGTTCCGCTGGAACCTTGGCTCCGGCAAGGGCTCCTCCGTGCTGGAGGTCCTGCGGTCCTTCGAGAAGGCCGTGGGCCAGCCCATCCCCTACGAGATCACCGGGCGCCGGGCGGGCGACCTTCCCGCGTTCTGGGCCGACGCCACCTCGGCCCTGGCCGACCTCAGCTGGTCCACCACCAAGACCGTCGACGAGATGTGCGAGGACCACTGGCGCTGGCAAAAGAACAACCCCCTGGGCTACGACTCCTGATCGGAGGGGCCCACACCCGTCGGATTCCCTGGCCGAGCTTGCGAGGCGAGGGAGCGGTTGGGGAGCGAACCTGGATTTCGACAGGCTCAATCACGGCGGACAGTCGATAGAAGCACGACGGCGGCCGGTCACCTTCCTTGGAGAAGGTGACCGGCCGCCGTCGTTATTGAGTCAGTTCGGGTCAGCGGACCGGGTAGTCGCGCTCGGGCTCGCCGATGTACAGCTGGCGCGGGCGGCCGATCTTGGTGTTCGGGTCGCTGATCATTTCACGCCACTGGGCGATCCAGCCCGGCAGGCGGCCGATCGCGAACAGCACGGTGAACATCTTCTCCGGGAAGCCCATGGCCTTGTAGATCAGGCCGGTGTAGAAGTCCACGTTCGGGTAGAGCTTGCGCTGGATGAAGTAGTCATCGCTCAGCGCCTTCTCTTCCAGGCGCAGGGCGATCTCCAGCAGTTCGTCGTTGCCGCCGAGCTTGGTGAGGATCTCGTGTGCCGTGGCCTTGACGATCTTGGCGCGCGGATCGTAGTTCTTGTAGACGCGGTGTCCGAAGCCCATGAGGCGGACGCCGTCTTCCTTGTTCTTGACCTTCTCCATGTAGTCCTCGGGCTTGGTGCCGTCGGCCTGGATCTGGCGGAGCATCTTGAGCACTGCCTCGTTGGCGCCGCCGTGGGCGGGGCCGAACAGGGCGTTGATGCCGGCCGAAACCGATGCGAAGAGGTTGGCGTTGGAGGAGCCCACCAGGCGCACCGTGGAGGTGGAACAGTTCTGCTCGTGGTCCGCGTGCAGGATCAGCAGGAGGTCCAGCGCCTTGGCGATGACCGGGTCCACTTCATACTGCTCGGCCGGAAGGCCGAAGCTCAGGCGCAGGAAGTTCTCCACGAGGTTGTGGGAGTTGTCCGGGTACAGCATGGGCTGGCCGATGGACTTCTTAGTGCGCGTAGGCGGCGATGACCGGCATCTTGGCCAGCAGCCGGACGTGGAGACCTCCACCTGCTCGGCATTGAACGGATCCAAGGAGTCCTGGTAGAACGTGGACAGCGCCGAAACAGCCGAAGACAGCACGGGCATCGGGTGGGCATCGCGCGGGAAGCCGCTGAAGAAGCCCTTGAGCTCTTCGTGCAGCAGGGTGTGGCGGCGGATCTTCTGGTCGAACTCTTCCAGCTCCGTGGGAGCTGGGCAGGTTGCCGTAGATCAGAAGGTAGGAAACCTCGAGGAAGCTGGAGTGCTGGGCCAGCTGCTCGATGGGGTACCCGCGGTAACGCAGGATGCCCGCATCGCCGTCGATGTAGGTGATAGCGGAGGTGGTTGCTGCGGTGTTCATGAAGCCGGGGTCAAAGGTGACTGCGCCCGTCTGCTTCAGCAGCTTGGAAACGTCGTAGCCTTCGTTTCCTTCAACAACCTGGATGCGCGGGAGCTTGAGCTCGCCTCCTGCATGGTGCAGGGTTGCGCTGTTTGGTCTCAGTCATGGAGTCCCCTTCATGAGGCGCCTTGGGCCTCTGTCGAAAGCTTGATCCAACATCCGGTGAGCCGTGCACTGTCCCTGTTCTTCCAGGATTCCAACACCCGGGCTGCCTTCTTGTAGAAAGCCACCATTGATAGTCGCTTAAAAAGTACCGCTCCGATGGGCTGGTGTCGCTAATCGGCGGCCTTCGAAGTCCCCCCAAAACGCCTCGTTTGTGGTACGAGTCACACGATTGTTACGGCGCTGGTGGCCAGCCGGGCCACTGCCGCGTCGATCCGTTCGTCGGTGCCAGTCAGCGCGACGCGCACGAACCGTTGCCGGTTTCGCCGTAAAACACGCCCGGTCCCACCACGATGCCCAGGTCCGCCAGCCGGGCCACGGTGTCCCAGGTGCCTTCCCCGGCAGTGGACCAGAGGTACAGTCCCGCGTTCGAATCCTTGATTTCCAGCCCGAAGCGCTGCAGCGCGGGCACCAGGCGTTCACGCCGCCCGCGGTAGAGGTCCTTCTGGGCCAGGACATGGGTGTCGTCGCCCAGCGCAACCCGCATGGCTTCCTGGACGGGGTACGGCACAATCATGCCGGCATGCTTGCGGCTGTTGACGAGGTTGGCCATGATGGCCGGGTCGCCGGCCACGAAGGCTGCCCGGTAGCCTGCGACGTTGGACTGCTTGCTGAGCGAATATACCGCCAGCAGGCCCTCGTGGGAGCCGCCGGAAACACGGGGATCCAGGATGCTGGGGACAGGCTCGCCGCCACGCTGCGCATCCCAGGCGCCCCAGCCGAGTTCCGCGTAGCACTCGTCCGAGGCCACCACTGCGCCGAGTTCGCGTGCCTGCGCCACCAGCGCCTTCAGGGACTCAACGTCACGGACGCTTCCGGTGGGGTTCCCCGGGGAGTTGACCCAGATGAGCCGCACCCTGGCGCGGGTGGCGTCGTCGAGCTCGTCCAGGTGGTCTGTGGCCACGGAGGTGACACCGGCGAAGCGTAGCCCCGATGTCATAGGTGGGGTAGGCCACCTGGGGGCGGACCACGACGTCGCCCGGCTTGAGGCCGAGCAGGAGCGGCAGCCACGCCACCAGTTCCTTGGATCCCACCGTCGGCATGACGTTCTTCGGATCCAGGCCGGGGACACCGCGGCGGCGGTCGAACCACGCTGCGATTGCCTCGCGGAGGCCTGCCGTGCCGTGCACCGTGGGGTACCCGGGGGCGTCAGCGGCGGCCTTGAGTGCTTCCTGGATGAGGGCCGGCGTGGGGTCCACGGGGGTTCCGATGGAGAGGTTGACCGCCCCGCCGGGGTGCTCGGACGCCTTGGCCAGGTAGGGCGCCATGGCTTCCCACGGGTAATCGGGCAGGCTCAGGCCAAAAGTGTTCACCGCTGAGGTCACAGGGGCTGCCCGGCTCAGTGGTCTTGGTTCTGCGGCGGCAGGGCAGCGATCATCGGGTGGTCCTTGCCCGTGTTGCCCACCTTCGCGGCGCCACCGGGTGAGCCCAGGTCGTCGAAGAATTCGACGTTGGCCTTGTAGTAGTCGGCCCATTCCTCGGGAGTGTCATCCTCGTAGTAGATGGCCTCAACCGGGCACACAGGCTCGCAGGCACCACAGTCGACGCACTCATCGGGGTGGATGTACAGCGAACGCTCACCCTCGTAGATGCAGTCGACGGGGCACTCCTCAATACATGCCTTGTCCTTGACATCTACACACGGCTGCGCGATTACGTACGTCACGTCCCTTGCCTCTCCACGTTGGTTTTCCGGCCACCGCCGGCACTTGAATCCGGCACACCGTCCGGACTGTTGACTTCTGAGCCTATTATCTCCCAGTGCGATCACGCGAACCTAGCTGGCCACCTAGTATGAAGTGGTGAGACCCACCCAGCCTACGCCCCGCGAATTCCTGGCAGCCGCAGCGCCCGGAACCAGGGTTGTGGTCCGTTACCGGATCGACGGCGGGCTGACAGACGCGCTGGGCCATTTGGTGGCCACCGACGACGGCGGGTGCACCGTCCGGACGCGGAAGGCCGACGTCGTGATCCCGTTGGACCTTGTGGTCGCCGCGAAGGAAGTTCCGCCGGCTCCCGAGCGGCGGCCTGCCCGGGCGCGCGGCTGACCCGCCGGGGAGCACCTTCAGGAGACAAAAAACTGCCGGCACGACGGCGGGAATCCCGCCTGCCGTACCGGCAGCTTCCTGTACAACTGGAGTTTTTGTCCAGATAACGCGGGCTGAACGGCCCTTAAGCGTGTTTATCTGGACAAAACCCGATTAGACCTTGGCGCGGGCGCGGTTGGCCTTGGCACGCTCGTTGGTGTCCAGGATGACCTTGCGGATGCGGATGGACTCCGGGGTCACCTCGACGCACTCGTCCTCGCGGGCGAACTCGAGGGACTCTTCGAGGGTCAGGTCGCGCGGCGGCGTCAGGTTCTCGAAGGTGTCCGACGAAGCGGCACGCATGTTGGTGAGCTTCTTTTCCTTGGTGATGTTCACGTCCATGTCGTCGGCGCGGGAGTTCTCGCCGACGATCATGCCCTCGTAAACCTCAGACGTGGGCCGGACGAAGAAGGAGCCACGTTCCTGCAGGTTGATCATGGCGAACGGCGTCACAACACCTGCGCGGTCCGCGATCATCGAACCGTTGGTGCGGTATTCGATCGGGCCGGCCCAGGGCTCGTAGCCCTCGGAGATGGATGCTGCGATGCCGGCGCCGCGGGTGTCCGTGAGGAACTTGGTGCGGAATCCGATCAGGCCACGGGCCGGAACGATGAATTCCATCCGGCACCAGCCGGTGCCGTGGTTGGCCATGTTGGTCATGCGGCCCTTGCGGGCAGCCATCAGCTGGGTAACGGAGCCGAGGTATTCTTCCGGCACGTCGATGGTCATGTGTTCCATCGGCTCGTGGATCTTGCCGTCCACGGTCCTGGTGACAACCTGCGGCTTGCCGACGGTCAGTTCAAAGCCTTCACGGCGCATCTGCTCGACCAGGATGGCCAGCGCGAGCTCGCCACGGCCCTGGACTTCCCAGGCGTCGGGACGCTCGGTGGGCAGAACCTTGATGGAGACGTTACCGATCAGTTCCTTGTCCAGGCGGTCCTTCACCTGGCGGGCCGTAACCTTGGCGCCCTTGACCTTGCCGGCCAGCGGCGAGGTGTTGATACCGATGGTCATGGAGATCGCCGGATCGTCCACGGTGATCAGCGGCAGCGGCTGCGGGTTCTCGACGTCGGTCAGGGTCTCACCAATGGTGATTTCCTCGATACCGGCGACGGCGACAATCTCGCCGGGGCCGGCGGACTCGGCCGGAACACGGTCCAGCGCCTTGGTGGCCAGCAGTTCGGTGATCTTGACGTTCTTGAGCTCGCCGTTGGCACGGGCCCACGCAACGGTCTGGCCCTTGCGCAGGGTTCCGTTGTAGATGCGGAGCAGGGCAAGGCGGCCCAGGAACGGCGAGGCGTCCAGGTTGGTCACGTGTGCCTGGAGGACGCCGTTCGGGTTGTACGTCGGGGCCGGGATGTGCTCGATGATGGTCTTGAACAGCGGCTCAAGGTCTTCGTTTTCCGGAGCGGAGCCGTCGGCGGGCTGGTCCAGGGACGCGCGGCCTACCTTGGCTGCTGCGTAAACCACGGGAACTTCGAGGATCTTGTCCAGGTCCAGGTCCGGAACTTCGTCGGCGAGGTCTGAGGCGAGGCCCAGGAGCAGGTCCATGGACTCGTGGACAACTTCCTCGATGCGCGCATCGGGGCGGTCGGTCTTGTTGACCAGGAGGATGACCGGCAGGTGCGCGGCCAGGGCCTTGCGCAGCACAAAGCGGGTCTGGGGCAGCGGGCCCTCGGAAGCATCAACAAGCAGAACAACGCCGTCAACCATGGACAGGCCGCGCTCCACCTCGCCGCCGAAGTCGGCGTGGCCGGGGGTGTCGATCACGTTGATGGTGATGGTTTCGCCGTTGGAAGACGGTCCGTTGTAGGCCACCGTGGTGTTCTTGGCCAGGATGGTGATGCCCTTTTCGCGTTCCAGGTCACCGGAGTCCATCACACGGTCTTCGAGGTGGTTGTGTTCGGCAAAGGAGTTGGTCTGCTTGAGCATGGCGTCGACCAGCGTGGTCTTGCCGTGGTCAACGTGGGCCACGATCGCGACGTTGCGCAGGTCACTGCGCGATGCAGTGGCTACCGCAGTGTTGGTGGTGGTTTCAGACATGCGTTATTGCTCGATTCAGTGGGTCAGCTGTAGAGTATCGCCGCATTTCCAACCGGAGTCCACGACGGATTGGCCCATAAACACAGGGCGCCTTCCATTATTCTAAGCGCTGCAGCTTAATGCGCCTAAAAATCATCCACGGGCCATCGGCTGACCTCGTCAGCTAACCTGGCCCCGCCCCGGCTCAAGTATTGTGACCAAAGTCACTGGATTTTCATGACTTGATGCCCCATTATTGCTGTGATACTTCACGCCAGTCCGGAGAACCACTGATGCGAAAACCCTCGGCACTATCCCGCTTAGCCGCTTCGGGAATCGCCGCGGGCTTCCTTCTTGCCGGCTGCGGGCAGCCGCCTGCCCCACCCGCTCTTTCAACCGTGCAGGCTGCCCGTCGGCGGCGGGCTGGCTGTCGCGGCCGGCCCCGGGGCGGCAGGTGGTGCTGCGGGACACTACATACCGCCCGGGACTGATCGCCTTCCGGCAGGCACCGTTCTCTACAATCCGGCAAGCGGCCGAGACGAAGTGGTAGTGCCGGACATGCGGCACACTGCCCTCCTTATTGGTGATTCCCAATCCGAACCCGCCGACGCCTGGTCGCGTCGTGCCCTCGCCGCCGTCGGCTATAAGGTCCACTTCTGCGGGCGCGGCGGAACCGGCTACGTGGCGGACAACGGCGAGACCGGTAATTTCCTTGACGCACTTCTGGACGGCGATTGGAAACTCCCGTACGGAACTCCGGCGCTGATTGTCATCCAGGGCGGCGGCAACGATGCCGCCAAAGGCGCAACGGACGAGGAGATCGTTGAAAACGCAGACAGCCTGATCGAGACCCTGAATGACCGGTATCCGGACACGAAGATTGTCATGATCGGCACACTGGCCCGTGGCGCCAAGCATGGCGGTGGCCGCAGGACAGAGGTGGACGCGCTGTTGGGTACCGTCGCTGCAAGTCACGACATCCCCTTCATCAGCGTGGGCGACTGGTTGACCAAGTACAACCTGATCGTGGATTTGGCTGATGAGGTACATATGGATGCCGATGGCCGGGGAAACTTGGGCCGGCTGCTCGAATCGAGGCTTCGGAAGCTGCGGCTGGAAGGGCCGCCAGCGGATGAGCTGAGCCCGTTGGAGGCCTCTGCGCTGGCCCCGGAAAACTGATTGGCTGTAACGAGCCCTTAACCACGGATGGAGCCGGTGCCCCGAAAGGCACCGGCTCCATCTCCGCAATGTCACGGCCGGGTCAGGCCACCTCTGGTGGCAGCATCAGGCGGGCACCCGGGATAGCGTTGAGCAGTGCTTTGGTGTAGTCCTGCCGGGGCGAATCGAAGACATCGTCCGTGGATCCTGTCTCCACCAGCTTCCCCTTTTCCATCACGCAGACATGGTCGGCAATTTGCCGCACCACGGCCAGGTCATGGGTGATGAAGAGGTACGTGAGGCCAAGGTTCGACTGCAGGTCGGCGAGCAGGTTCAGCACCTGGGCCTGGACCAGCACATCGAGCGCAGAAACGGCTTCGTCGCAGATAATCACTTCCGGGTCGAGTGCCAGGGCACGCGCGATGGCGACGCGCTGGCGCTGGCCGCCCGAAAGTTCGTTGGGGTACCGCCGCATGGTGGACTGCGGCAGCGCCACCTGGTCGAGCAGTTCGCGGACCTTCTTTTCCCTGCTGGCCTTGTCGCCGATTTTGTGGACCCGCAACGGCTCCTCGATGGTACGGAAGATGTTGTACATCGGGTCGAGGGAACCGTAGGGATCCTGGAAGATCGGCTGTACCCGGCGCCTGAACGCGAAGATCTCTTTCCTGTTCAGGGTGGACGTATCCACGCCGTCGAAGATGATCTTGCCGGACGTCGGAGGCAGCAGGTTCAGCACCATCTGGGCAACGGTGGACTTGCCTGAGCCGGACTCCCCCACAATCGCCGTGGTGGTTCCCCGCTTGACGCTGAAGGAGACGTTGTCCACGGCGGTAAAGTCCGTTGCCCGTCCCACTCCGGACCGGAGCTTGAAGACCCTGGTCAGGTCCTTAATCTGCAGGACATCGTCCGGCAGGTTCTCCTCGACGACAGCTTCGGTCGGGGCGAGGAGTTCGTCAGTCTCGATGCCGAGGTCCTTCGCCACCTGGATGCGCCGGGAAGCCAGGGACGGCGCCGAGGAAACCAGCCGCTGCGTGTAGGGGTGCCGCGGATTGCGCAGGAGTTCCAGCGACGGCCCCGCCTCCACAACCTGGCCGCGGTACATCACCACCACCTTGTCCGCACGTTCAGCCGCGAGGCCAAGGTCGTGCGTGATCAGGAGGACGGCAGTCCCCAGTTCGGCGGTCATCCCCTCCAAGTGGTCGAGGATCTGCCGCTGGACCGTGACGTCCAGTGCGGACGTCGGCTCATCGGCGATGAGCAGCCGGGGCTGGCATGACAGGCCGATGGCGATCAGGGCACGCTGGCGCATGCCGCCGGAGAATTCGTGCGGATACTGTTTGGCACGCCGGTGCGCGTCCGGCAGGCCGGCTTCCGCCAGCACCTTGGCGATGTCCTCGGGACCGCTGGGCTGGCCGTTTGCCCTCAGCGTTTCCTTGACCTGGTAGCCGATTTTCCACACCGGGTTCAGGTTGGACATCGGATCCTGCGGGACCATGCCGATGGTGCTGCCACGGAGTTCGATCATCCGCTTTTCGGAGGCATTCGAGATATCTTCGCCGTCGAGCAGGATCTGCCCGCCGGAAACCCTGCCGTTGCCGGGGAGGAGCCCGATGGCCGCGAGTGCCGTCGTGGACTTGCCGGAACCGGATTCACCCACGATTGCCACCGTTTCACCCGGCATGATGGTCAGGTGCGCGTTGCGTACCGCTTTTACTTCACCGCCGCTGGTGTCGAAGGTGATGGCGAGGTCCCGGATTTCGAGCAATGGCCGGTCGGCCGGGATACCTGCCTCGTTGAAACTGACGTCAGACGTAGTCATGTATGCATCCTTCATCGCTGGCGGCTCTTCGGGTCAAGAGCATCGCGCAGGGCATCCCCCAGCATGATGAAGCTCAGGACGGTTATGGACAGGGCGGCAGCAGGGTAGAGCAGGATCGTCGGGTTTGTGCGGATGGAGGTCTGGGCCGCGGCAATGTCATTTCCCCATGACATGATGCTTCCGGGCAGCCCGATCCCCAGGAAGGACAGGGTGGCTTCGGCCACGATGAACACACCGAGCTCCATGGTGGCCAGGACGATGATGGGCGCCAGGGCGTTGGGCAGGACGTGCCGGATCAGGGATCCGATCGACGACACACCCAGTGAACGGGCCGCCATCACAAAATCTGCGTTCCGCACTTCGATGACTGCGCCGCGGGTGATCCGGGCCATCTGCGGCCAGCCAAGCACCACGATCACCATCACCACCGTCAGCACGCCGCGGTTTTCCCGGAAGATCGGCAGCTGGGTTATGACCAGCGCACCGAGGATGAGCGGGAGCGCGAAGAAAATGTCGCCAAGGCGGGCGATCAGGGCGTCAACCCAGCCGCCGTAGAACCCGGCCAGCGCACCAAGGGTCACACCGATGACCAGCACACAAAGGACGGACAGGACACCCACCGTGATGGACGCCTGGGTTCCGTGGATCATGCGGGAGTAGATGTCACAGCCCTGGAAGGTGAATCCAAGCGGATGGCCCGGCGACGGGGCGCCGTTGGAGTTTGCCAGCTCGCAGCCGTTGTTGGGGGCCGTCTGCGTGAACAGACCCGGGAACGCGGCCACGATGATCAACAGGACGATCATGATGGAGGAAATGATAAAGAGCGGACGACGGCGGAGCTTCCGCCACGCGTCGGCCCACAGACTCAGCGGTGCATCGTCTGTCTTGACGGCATCGGTCGCAAGGAGGGGGGTTTCCTCTACCGGAGCGACAAAATGCTCGATTTCTCGGTTACTTTTCATAGCGGATCCTCGGGTCAAGCCAGGCATAGAGCAAATCGACCAACAGGTTGGCGATGACAAAAACAAGTACCAGGACACTCACAATCGCCACGATGGTGGGGCCCTCGCTGCGGATGATGGCCTGGTACAGCTTCTGGCCAACGCCGGGCACGTTGAAGATGAACTCCGTGACGATCGCGCCGCCCATCAGCCCGCCAAGGTTGGCACCGAGGTACGTCACAACCGGAATCATCGAGTTGCGGAGGATGTGGGTGATCACCACGCGCGGACGGGACAGGCCCTTGGCCGTAGCCGTCCGGACATAGTCGGCGTTCATGTTTTCGATAACGGACGCCCGGGTCAGGCGCAGGACATAGGCGAAAGAAACCAGCCCCAGCACCGTGGCCGGAAGGATCAGGTTCCCCCAGTCTGCGTTTGCCCCCACGGTCGGTTTCGCCCAGCCCAGCTGGACACCCACCAACAGCTGCAGGACAAAGCCGAGAACGAACGTCGGGATTGCGATGACCACCAGCGAGGCCACCAGCACAGTGGCGTCAAAGACCTTGCCCTTGCGGAGCCCGGCGACCAGGCCGAAGGCGATGCCGAAGACGGCCTGGATGATGAGGGCTTCAACAGCCAGCATGGCGGTCACGGGGAAGATCCGGCCCAGGGTCGCAGCGATGGGCTGGCCGGTGAAGTCGACGCCCAGGTTGAAGGTGAAGAGGTTCTTCAGGAACAGCGCGTACTGGACGTAGAAAGGCTGGTCGAGGTTGTACTGCTGGCGGACCGCTGCGATAACGGCTTCGCTGGGAGGCCGGTCGCCAAAGAGCGCCGCGGACGGGGTCGCCGGGAAGGGCGAACACCATGAAGTAAACGAGCAGGGTGGTCCCCAGGAACACGGGGATGACCTGCAACAGGCGACGGAGGATGTACTGGATCACAGCAGGTCCTCGGCAGCGGGTGAGTAATGGAACGGAATCATTGCGAACAGCTTCCTGCCGGTGTCAAGGCTATGGGGGCCCGGCCCATAGGCCGGACCCCCATTAGCTTTTTGAGTTGGACGGGTTCAGAGGACTACTTGGCGGTGATGTTGTAGTACTGCAGAACGCCGTTCCAGCCGGAGTCCACGTTGGTGACGTTCTGGCTCCAGACCGCCTGCCGGGCGGAGTACCAGAGCGGCAGGTTCGGGAGGTCCTGGAACAGGACTTCCTGTGCCTGGGTGAACTTGGCGTTGGCGTCGTCCGTGGACTTGGCGGCCAGGCCTTCGTTGAGGAGCTTGTCGAACTCGGGGTTCGTGTATTCCTCGTAGTTGGCGCTGGCACCGGTCTTCAGGAGCGGGCCAAGGAAGTTGTACAGCGACGGGTAGTCGGCCTGCCAGCCGGCGCGGGTGAAGCCCGGCAGGGTCTTGGCAGTGCGCAGGTTGAGGATTTCGGCGAACTTGGCGAATGCCTGGCCCTCAGCCTTGATACCCAGGTTGTTCTTCAGGTTGTTGGCAACGGCGTCGATCCATTCCTTGTTGCCACCATCGGTGTTGTAGGCCAACTGAAGGGTCTTGTCGGCCGGCCACGGGCTGATGGCGTCTGCCTTGGCCCAGGTTTCCTTGGCCTTGGCGGCATCGAACTTCAGGACCTCGGAGCCTGCAACGTTGTCGTTGTAGCCATCCACGGCCGGGGAGGTGAAGTCCTTGGCCGGGATACGGGTGCCGTTGAAGATGACCTTGGTGATCTCTTCGCGGTTGATCGCCATGGAGATGGCCTGGCGACGCAGCTTGCCGGCTTCGCCGGTGAACTCCGGCAAGTAGGACGGGATGTTCAGCGTGGAGTTGCCTGCGTACGGCTTGTTCAGGTGGTTGTCCGGGAAGTCCGTGGTGTAGGTCTGCAGCGCGTTGGTGGGCAGCACATCGGTGACGTCGAGGTTGTTGGCCTGGATGTCCGTGTAAGCCGGAGCCGGATCGGTGTAGAACTTGAAGGTCACGCCGCCGTTCTTGGCCTCGCGGGTGCCCTTGTAATCAGCGTTCTTGACCAGTTCGATCTGGCTGTCGTGCTGCCAGGCGCCTTCCTTGGCCATCTTGTACGGGCCGTTGCCAACGGGGTTTTCACCGTAAGCCTTGGGGTCCGCCAGTGCAGCGGACGGCAGCGGCATAAAGGCGGAGTAGCCCAGGCGCAGCGGCCAGTCTGCTTCCGGCTGGCTCAGCTTGACCTCAATGGTGGTGTCGTCCTTCAGCACCAGACCGGACATGGTCTTGGCGGTGGGCTTGGGGGTTTCAACTTCCTTGCCATCGGCACCGGTGCTCTTGGTGGTGGCGCTGACGTCGGCGTAGCCCTCGACCGAATCGAAGAAGCTGCTGTTGCCCTGGGCGTTGGTGCTCAGCGCAGCAAAGTTCCATGCATCCACAAAGCTCTTGGCGGTGACTTCCTCGCCGTTGGTGAACTTGGTCCCGCTCTTCACCTTGATGGTGTAGTTCTGGCCATCGGCGGATTCGATGGATTCAGCCAGCGCATTGACGGACTTGCCACTGGCGTCGTAGCTCGTCAGGCCTTCGAACAACAGTTCAACCACGCGGCCGCCGTACACCTCATTGGTGTTGGCCGGCAGCAGTGGGTGCTGCGGTTCGTTGCTGTACGCGGTGATGACCTTGTTGGGATCACCGGCAGATTGGCTGGCACCGTCATTGCTGCCGCCTCCAGCGCCGCAGCCGGTCAGGGCAAGGGCGGCGATCGCCACCATGCCGAGTGCTTTGGAAGTGCGCGTGAAACGCATTCCGCCTCCTATGAGTTGTGGGAGATTCAGGGGAAATCGTTTGCTCCCCGGTAGGCCCGCCACAGATTCATGCTGTGACGCAGCCCATATACGAGTAGCCTAACCGCACAAAGTCCAAATACTGGTACACCGTTGCCAAACCGTAACCAGTTAATCGTGACTAACTAGCTTGCACCGGGAAGTTGCGCAAGTCACATGCTACTCGCTGGTAGGACGCACCGCGAATCGGCCCCCGGCCGTGCTCCCACAGCGCCCGGAGGCCAGCCCTCAGGGTTATTTCAGGCGCCACTCCCACACGTTCCACCAGACGCCCAACGGCCCCGAGCTGGGCTTGAACCCGGTCACGCGCGCGCTGAAAGCAACCGTTCCCGTCGTCTGGTAAAGCGGCAATCCGTAGGCGCTCTCCCACACCCGTTTGTCGACGTCGGCCATCAGTTCGTCCTGTTTTGCCAGATCCGTGGTGCTGGCCAGCTGCTCCATGGCGTTGTCAGCGTCAGGGTCGGAGAACTTGTTGAAGTTGCTCCCTCCCCCGGTTTTGAAGATCTGCGGGACGCGGCTGACGCCGACCCCAGGGCCGATCCAGCCGAGGATGGCAGCATCGTAGGATCCGGTGCTGAGCGCTGCCACCCAGTCCGCGTTGCCAAGGCCTGCGTCTTCAACGGTGAAGCCGGCCAGGCGGGCCGACTCCCGGATCAGGGAAAAAGCCCGAACCCGGTTTGGGTTGTCCTTGTTGTAAAGGATCCGGATTGTCGGGGCCGCACCGCGCAGCTGCGACGTTGCACCCTGGATATCCACCTCTGAATATTCGGCGGAGCCGTTGTCCTTCACCGTCTCCGCGTACCTGGGGTGCGACGGCAGGAAGACGTGCGAGTCCAGCGGTTTGGCGTCGGCTGCCAATCCACCCACCACGTCGTCGACGATTTGCTGCCGCGGAACTGTCTTCAGAAACGCCTCGCGGACTTCCTTGTCTGCGAACGGGCCGGAGAACTTCAGGTCGAGGTGGTCGTAGCCCGACTGGTTGTACCGCTCCACGGTATTTCCCTGGGCCGCCAGCCCGTCGAAAACGCTCTCGGAAGCGGCTGATGGCTGCGGGGCAATGATGTCCGCCTGTCCGGTGCTGAGGGCAGCGACCGCGGCGGGGACGTCGCTGGTGAACTGGACGTTTACTTCGTCCAGGTAAGGCTCAGCCCCCCAGACGTAGTCCCTGTTCCGGACCAGCCTCATCGAGGTGCCCGGCACGATGTCCCTGACGATGTAGGGGCCGCTGGAGAGATACATGGCCGGGTCCTGGGGCAGCGTCTTGGTGTCAAAGCCGGAGTTCCAGAAATTGCTGACCCGCCTCAGCGGGGCATTGACCGCGGGTGCGTCGGCGTCGCCGCGGGGCGAGCCCTTGATCAGCTCAATGAGGTCATCTTCGTCGTTGAGGCCGCTTTTGGTGGCGACAACATGGGCCGGAAGTCCGACGTCGAACGCCACTTCCCAGTCAGCGTACGGTGAGGCGTACTCAAGGGTGATTGAACGGCCGTCAGTCCCGATCTCCGGGAGGGCGGTGGTAGCCAGGCCGGACCTGTCAGAAGCCGCGGAAAAATACGTTGTTCCCGTGCCTGCCTTGGCGTCGGCGTCGTCGAAGTAGCCTGAACCGGCCGCCCATGCGAGGAGGAGATCCCCTGCGTCGATTGCCTCGCCGTCGGACCATTTCACACCTTCGTTGACGGTGTACTTCACCCGCAGGGGCCTGTCAGAAACCTTTTCAAAACGGCCGAACTTCTCGTTGCGGATGACCTGTTCGGTGTTGTCCACGTAGTAGAAGCCGGAATGGGTGATGTATCCGATCTTTGTGTTGATGTCGGTGTTGCCGGCGGCACTGAACGGGTTGAAAGAAGTGAAGGCGTTCACCTCGGCCACTGTTGCGCTACCGCCCCGCTTCGCCTCCCCCACGACCACCGGAGCAGCTCCCCCCGCGCCGGAGCATCCTGAGATGACCAGGGCCGCCGCGACGGCCCCGGTGATGACCTGAATCAAACGCCTCAGCGGCATGCGGTCTCCTTTTGCCAGTCCGGAATCAGACGTTGCAGCGAAGCGCACTTTGTCTGCCCCCGCAACGTTGAAAGTCGTTGTTTTCCTTGAATTCTAGCGGTTCAGGGGTCCGGCCAATGCCGCCCGCACCCCGCGTCCAGGCGCAGTTTTGACTTGCAAGGTAACTTCGGAATGCTTCCAGGAGCAACGTCTCGTTACCCCCGCCTATCATGAGGATCAGCCGTACACCGATCCCTGAAGGAAGCCCATGCCCGACTCCTCACGACCGTTACGCAAGCTTGGATTCCTCACTATTGGCCAGTTCGACCCGGCCGATCCAGCCACGGGCCACGAATCGACGCTGCAGGTCATCGAACTGGGCGAGCGGCTTGGATTCGACAGCGTGTGGCTGCGCCACCGCCATCTGCAGTTCGGAATTTCCTCTCCCATTGCGATCATGGCCGCGGCCAGCCAACGTACTTCCCGGATCGAACTTGGAACCGCCGTGACACCGGTGGGCTGGGAAAACCCATTGCGGCTGGCTGAGGACCTTGCCACCGTGGATCTGATCGCCGGCGGACGAATCAATCCGGGCCTGAGCGTGGGTGAACCAATGCACTACGACACCGTGAAGCACGAGCTATACCCGGACACCGCCGAGCTGGAGGACTTCAGCTACGCACGGGTGGAGCGGCTTGCCCGTTTGATCGCAGGGGAACCGGTCCGGGAATTTTCCGGCAAGCAAGGAGTTGTCGAGGAATTCTCCAACCGGGTCGAGCCGCACTCCCCCGGGCTGCGTGACCGGCTCTGGTATGGGGCGGCAAGCCAGAAATCGGCCATCTGGGCCGGGGCAAACGGATTCAACCTGCTCTCCAGCAGTGTGGTCTTCCCCGAAACAAATCAGGAACCGGCCTTTGCCCACATCCAGCAATCACAGATCCGTGCCTACCGTGAAGCTGCCGCCAGCTCGGCCCAATCGCACACACCCGCTCGGGTCTCGCAGGGGCTCGTCGTGATCCCGACCGACTCGGCGTCAGCGAAACAGCGGGAAAAGTACCAGCGGTACGTCGATGAACGCACGCCCCGGACGCGGGCGCCGCAAGGGCCGAAAGGGATGCTGTTCGCCCCCGATCTCATCGGCACCAGCGATCAGATTGCGGAACAGCTGTACGCACATGCGGGATTCCAGGAGGTCGACGAAGTGGCGTTCGCTTTGCCGTTCAGCTTCGAGCATGAGGACTATGTCCAGATCCTCACCGACATTGCCACCACATTGGGTCCAGCCCTGGGATGGAACCCGGCAGGTTAGGCATTGCCCGACTGACCGCGGCCGCTGCAAGCCCCGTGAAGCGGCCATGGAGGGCATCATCCGATCATGTAGACCATGCCGCGTCCCTCAGCAGCGAGCTTCACCGTAAAGGTCCGCGCCTGCCGAAGGTAACTCACGACAAACTCGAACTCACCACCAACGTCCCGACCGACCCAATGCGATTCCCGCAGCCTCAGCTCCACGTCCTCGTCGGAGACATTCTCCAGGTCCCTTGCGACAGCCACAACCTCCGGTGGGGTCAATGTCCGCACCCAAGGCTCCCACCCCATGTCGTTCATGATCACTGCGCCCTCGAACATCCGATAGGCAGGACGGGCCATCAGGTCTGGTTCTCCTGGTGCAGTGAGGCACTGCAAATGCCGCCATGCTTTGTCGAGGTACAGCATGTCCCGATCAGGCACCGCTTGCTCAAACGTCGGGGTGCTGATCGTGGCACCGTATTCGAGTCCCCATGCATCGGCGAGCGGATCATCGGAGAGAAAGCTGAGAGGATCGGCAAGCGCTTGATCAGTCAGGTTGCCGTCGAATGCGTACGCGTAGTATCTGATTCCCATTGGCCAAGCATCGCCGGACTGCGGGCTGAACGTCACCGGCACATTCGGGTATGTGGATAACCCTTGTGATTCCTGGCAGCAAGGGCCAGTTCCCTCCTGGGGCATAGAGCAGAGCACAGCCAAGAATCCGAAAATCGCGCCCCAGCCGTGCCGGGGCGCGATTTTCGCAGTTGGGGCTAGACGTTGAAGCGGAACTCCACCACGTCGCCGTCGGCCATCACGTATTCTTTTCCTTCGATGCGGACCTTGCCGCGTGACTTGGCTTCAGCCATGGACCCGGCCTCGACCAGGTCGTTGAAGGAAACCACTTCGGCCTTGATGAATCCGCGCTGGAAATCGGAGTGGATCACGCCTGCGGCCTGCGGTGCGGTGTCGCCCTGGTGGATGGTCCAGGCGCGGGTTTCCTTGGGACCAGCCGTGAGGTAGGTCTGGAGGCCCAGGGTGTGGAAGCCGACGCGGGCCAGCTGGTCAAGGCCGGACTCATCCTGGCCGTTCATCTCCAGCATTTCGCGGGCCTCTTCCTCGTCCAGCTCGACGAGGTCGGACTCAAGCTTGGCATCGAGGAAGATAGCGTCCGCCGGGGCAACCAAGGCACGCAGCTCGTCCTGCTTCTCCGGGCTGCCCAGGATGCCTTCGTCTGCGTTGAAGACGTAGATGAACGGCTTCGCGGTCAGGAGGCTGAGCTCCTTGAGGTGCTCCATCTCCAATTTGTCGCTCTTGATCGAGGAAAAGATGGTGTCGCCGCGTTCCAGGACCGCTTGGGCCGCCTTGATGGCCGCCAGCTCGGCGGCTTCCCGCTTCTTGATCTTGACTTCTTTTTCGATCCGGGGAATGGCATTTTCGATGGTCTGAAGGTCAGCCAGGATCAGCTCGGTGTTGATGGTCTCCATGTCCGAGCGGGGATCCACCTTGCCGTCTACGTGGATGACATCGGGGTCATCGAACACGCGGACCACCTGGGCGATGGCCTCGGCTTCGCGGATGTTGGCGAGGAACTTGTTGCCCAGGCCTTCGCCCTCGGACGCACCCTTCACGATGCCGGCGATGTCCACGAAGGACACCGGGGCGGGCAGCAGGCGCTGGGAGCCGAAGATCTCCGCAAGCTTCTGGAGCCGGGGATCCGGCAGGTTCACGACGCCGACATTGGGTTCGATGGTGGCGAACGGATAGTTCGCTGCCAGGACCTGGTTACGGGTCAGTGCGTTGAAGAGAGTTGATTTGCCGACGTTGGGCAGTCCGACGATGCCAATAGTAAGAGCCACGAGCATTGATTCTACCGGTTGTGGGGCGTCAGGACCCCAGCGGGTCTCCCGGTAGGTACCGGGCAAGGCCGATAGCCGGCCCGGACGAGGCTGGCGGACGTTCGAAAACCTGGTGGAATATGTCGCTTCCCTAAATTGTCAGAGGGCCATGCCACAGTGAAGCTATGGATGCTTTAGCCCTGATTCTTGCCCTGTTGATGCTGCTGCTCGGTGCCCTCGCCGGTGCCGCCGCCACCTACCTGTTCCTCCGCCGGCGCACGAACGCCCTGGAAGAAGATTTCGACGCCGTCTCCGCACGCCTTTCCGAAGTGAACGCGCAGTTTGCGGCGGCGGACGCCGAGCGCCGACTCCTGAGCATGCAGAACCGGGAGCTCGGTGAGTCCAGGAGCCAGGACGGGAACGTGCTCCGCGCCCTCGCCCCCGTGGCGGAGAAGCTGACCGCTGTCCAGCAGCAGGTGGCACTCCTCGAGCGTGACCGCCTTGAGCAGTATGGCCAGCTGGCGCAGCAGTTGCAGGAGGCCAGGCTGTCCGACGCCCAGCTCATACGGTCCACCCATGCCCTCGAATCGGCCCTACGCTCCAACAGCGCCCGCGGCCAGTGGGGCGAGGTGCAGCTGCGCCGCGTGGTCGAAGCGTCGGGGATGCTGAAGCACGTCGACTTCCTCGAACAGGTCCACAGTGCCGGAGGCGACTCAACAATCAGGCCCGACCTGGTGGTCCAGCTCCCGGGCGAAAAGCAGCTCGTGGTGGACGCCAAAGTGCCCCTGTCCTCGTATCTCGAAGCACAGGAACTGGGCTCCGGGCCAGGCCCGGACCACTCCACGCTCAACGGTCACGGCGCTGCCAGGAGCAACGCCTCCCAGCAGGCGCTGCTCGCCGCCCACGCAAAAGCCCTGCGTGCCCACGTGGACGCGCTCAGCAACAAGAAATACTGGGACATTCCCGGCAACTCCCCCGAGCTGGTGATCTGCTTCCTGCCGGCGGAGTCGATCCTGGCCGCAGCGCTGATGGCGGATGCGACGCTCCTGGACCATGCGTTGTCCCGGAATGTGGTTCTGGCCTCGCCGAGCACCCTGTTGGCCGTGCTGAAATCGGTGGCCTTCACGTGGCGCCAGGATGTGCTGACGGACAGTGCACGCGAACTGTTCGACCTCGCCCGCCAGCTGTACGAGCGCATGGGCACCCTGGGCGACAACGTCGGAAAGCTGGGTTCGTCCCTGAAGTCTTCGGTGGACCGCTACAACTCCATGGTGGGCACCCTCGAGGCGCGGATCCTGCCCACCGCCCGGAAGCTCAACGCCATGGACGAGTCAGGCCTGCTGACCCCGGCAGCGCTCGAGGTGACGCCGCGTTCGCTGGCCGCCCCCGAACTCCAGCAGGATGACGAGGCCGCCTGAGGGCGGATACCAAAGCGGCAGCCGCTGTCTGCGCGTGTCGAGGTCTTGGTTTAGACACGCGCAGACAGCGGCTGCCATCTCGCCGGAGCGGAAGTCCTGTCAGTCGCGGGACCGGCGGCCGCCGAGGGCGCGGCTGACGTCGCCGGCTTCCTTCAGGGTTGCGCGGAGTTCCTTGGGCAGCGAGAACAGCAGGTCTTCCTCTGCGGTGACAACTTCCTCCACGGAACCGTAGCCGTAGTCGGCCAGCAGACGGAGGACGTCCGTGACCAGGACTTCGGGAACGGATGCCCCGGAGGTAACGCCCACAGTGGCGACGCCCTCAAACCAGGCCTCGTCCACTTCGTTGGCAAAGTCCACGCGGTAGGACGCCTTGGCACCGTACTCCAGGGCAACTTCCACCAGCCGGACCGAGTTCGAGGAATTGGCTGACCCCACCACAATGACCAGGTCGGCCTGGGGAGAGATCTTCTTGATGGCCACCTGGCGGTTGGTGGTGGCGTAGCAGATGTCGTCGCTGGGCGGATCCTGGAGTGTGGGGAACCGCTCCTTCAGCAGCCGGACGGTTTCCATCGTTTCGTCCACGCTCAAGGTGGTCTGGGAAAGCCAGATGACCTTTTCCGGATCCCTGACGGTGACCTTGTCCACTTCGTGGGGGCCGTTGATGATCTGGATGTGTTCCGGGGCTTCGCCGGCGGTTCCTTCAACTTCCTCGTGACCGTCGTGGCCGATCAGCAGGATATCGAAGTCGTCCTTGGCGAACCTGACCGCTTCCTTGTGGACCTTGGTCACCAGGGGGCAGGTGGCATCGATGGTGCGCAGGCCACGGTCCTCGGCGGACTGGACGACGGCGGGCGACACGCCGTGGGCCGAGAAGATCACCAGGGCGCCTTCGGGCACCTCGTCGGTTTCGTCCACAAAGATGGCGCCCTGCTCCTCGAGCGAGCTCACCACGTGGACGT
The DNA here is from genome assembly GCA_963741285.1 of uncultured Actinomycetota bacterium. GTDB lineage: Bacteria > Actinomycetota > Actinomycetes > Actinomycetales > Micrococcaceae > Arthrobacter. Next base: position 83,111 of record CAVUHH010000025.1, on the reverse strand, counting down.
TGTGCACGATCTGCTTGCGGACGTAGACGGGCGGGCCATAGTGTTCCAACGCCTTTTCCACGGCTATGACAGCCCGGTCCACTCCCGCGCAGTAGCCTCGCGGAGCGGCGAGGAGGACCCTCTTGGGGCCGGACACCGGCGACGCGGCGAATACTTCCTCAGGCGAGCGCCGCCTTCGCGGGACAGTTGGCATCGAGAGGGAAACTGCAGAGGAAGTCATGCCTCCATGCTACCGGTTGGGGCGTCGCTGCCCCGGCGAAGCGACCCTGGTCACAAGGCCCGCCACAAGAAGCGCACCGCCGGCAACCAGGGTCCCCGTGATCCAGGATCCGAAGCTGGTGGAAGCCGCCGCCACGAACGCATCCTTGAACATGTCCGCAATCCCGTTTCCGCTCGCTGTCCCCAGCACGGCATCGCGCGCCAGCATTGGAGCCCAGGGTCCAGACTGCGGCCAGCAGCAAGGCACCGAAGCCCACACTGACCAGCACTGACCACCGGCGGCGGGCAGCAACCAGTGCCAGGGCAAAGGCGATTCCTGCCCCGATGGCCAGCGGGTAACCCAGCGGAGCGTAGGCGGACACCCGCTCGATCAGCTGGCGCTGGTCCGACTGGCCAACGCTGATCAGGGTCTGCTCCGGCGCATCAAGCGGAAGCCCGGTGGCGCGCGAGAGTTCCTCCGTCGCCAGTGCCACCAGTGGTGCGACGTCCAGGGTGAGGGAGGAGGACGTGTCCGCATCCGGGAGGCAGTGACGCGGGATCGGCAAAACTGAGCCGGTGGCTCCTGCGGAGCGTCTCCTCCCACGCTGCCGGGTACCCGGGCAGGCCCGTCAGCTTACCGGCCGCGGCTTCCAGCACGGGCGTGACCAGGCCCGCCAGCGCATCAGGGATGGCGCCGGTATCGATGGTGCCCACGGTGGCCGCCGCAAGCCGCTGCTGGAATTCGGCGTCCTGCCCGAGCGGTGCAGCCAGCGCCACAAAGCCGTCCTCCTGGACGATGTTGCGGTCCGCCCAGATGGCCGGAATGGCCACGGCAGAGAGCAGGAGGCCCAGGACGGCGGCTACGGCTGAGACAAAGGTGCGCAAAAACAGATCCTCACTGGTTGGCGGCGGAAAAGCCATCATAGGACTGGTTTCTGGACAGCGGATGTCAGTCCCGGGTGGTACAGCTTATGGATAAGGTTGACTGACCGCCGCCGTCCAACCTTATCCATAAGCTGTAACCGCACTCGCCGAACAAAGGACCGCCATGCCGCCGCCAGCCACAGCTTCCCGGGGCAGGGCGCATGTCTGAACAGGCTGCCCTGCCGGGCACTGCTGCCACCACGCTGCCCGCCACAGCTGCTGAAACGACGCCCGACAATCCCTGGCCGCTGCAGCTGCTGTCCCAGAAACTCAAGGTCCATATCGACCGCGCGCCGGCGGCTTGGGTGGAGGGCCAGGTCATCGAAATGAACCGCCGCGGCGGCAACGCCTACCTGACGCTGCGGGACGTGGACGCCGAAGTTTCCCTGCCGGCGTCCGTCTGGACGAAAGTCCTGGACCGCCAGAACATGCCGCTGGAACGCGGCTCCCGGGTTGTCGCCCTCCTCAAGCCTGAGTTCTGGCTGAAGACGGGCCGCCTCAACATGCAGGTCCGGGACATCAGGCCCGTTGGCCTGGGCGACCTCCTGGCGCGGATCGAACGCCTCCGCCAGGCCCTCGCCGCCGAAGGGCTTTTTGCCGACTCCCGGAAGAAGCCGCTCCCGCTGCTCCCCCACCGGATCGGACTGATCACCGGGCGGGATTCGGACGCCAAGAAGGACGTCCTCCAGAACGCCGCACTGCGCTGGCCCGCCGTCGAATTCGAAATCCGGGAGGTCGCCGTCCAGGGCAACACCGCGGTGTCCCAAATCGTCCGCGCCCTCCGGGAGCTGGACGGCCGCCCGGACGTGGACGTCATTGTTATTGCGCGGGGCGGCGGAGCCCTGGAGGACTTGCTGCCGTTCAACAGCGAGGAACTGATCCGTGCCGTGGCGGCCGCGGCCACTCCGGTGGTCAGCGCCATCGGGCACGAAGCAGACCGGCCCCTCCTCGACGACGTCGCTGACCTCCGCGCGTCCACGCCCACCGACGCTGCGAAGCGGATCGTCCCTGACGTTGCCGAAGAACTGGCCAGCGTGCGCCAGGCACGGGAATACCTGCGCCGGTGCATCGGCAGGCTGGTGGACCGGGAGACTGACAGGCTCGCCTCACTCCATTCCCGGCCTGTCCTGGCCAGCCCCGAGGGAATGGTCACCGTACGGTCTGAGGAAATTGAACGGCTCGTGAGGCGTTCCTCGGCGGCCGTCAGCTCAACGGTGGTGCGGGCAGCTGACCAGCTGGTCCACCTGCAGGCCCAGGTCCGGTCCCTGTCCCCGCAAAAAACCCTGGACCGCGGCTATGCCGTGGTGGAGCTTGCCAACGGCCGGCCCGCCCGGCCCACAGAAGCGGCCGGCCATGCCGTGGTCCGCGACCCTTCGGAGGCGCCGGCCGGAACCGCATTGTCCGTGCGGGTGGCCCAAGGCCAGTTCGGCGCAACATCCACCGGCGAACTTGAACAAGGAGAAGCACATGCCCGAGACAAAGCCTGACCCCGAAATCGAGGCCCTGAGCTACGAGGAAGCCCGCGAGCAGCTCGTCCAGGTGGTGGGCAAGCTGGAGGCCGGCGGTGCCAGCCTGGAGGAATCCCTGGCGCTCTGGGAACGCGGCGAAGCGCTGGCCAAGCGTTGCGAGGAATGGCTGGAGGGCGCCCGCAAGCGCCTCGCCGCCGCCCGCGACCAGCCGCTCTAGGACCTCTCGACGAGCTCGCGCTCCACGCCGACGTCGAACTCCGCTTTCGGCCACTCGAGGTGCAGGTCGTCAAACGCGGCGAGCACCAGCTGCTGGACAGCGATCCGGGCGAACCACTTCTTATTGGCGGGGATCACATGCCACGGGGCCGCCTCGGTGTTCGTGTTGTCGATGGCCGCCTGATAGGCCGCCATGTAGTCGTCCCAGAAGGCACGCTCGGTCAGGTCGCCGCGGCTGTACTTCCAGTGCTTGGCGGGATCGTCCAGTCGTGCCAGCAGCCGTGCCTTCTGCTCGTCCTTGCTGATGTTGAGCATCACTTTGACGATCTTGGTCCCTGAGTCCGTCAGCCGGGCCTCGAACTCGTTGATGGCCTCATACCGCCGCTTCAGTTCTGCGGGAGACGCCCAGCCGTGGACCCGGTGGATGAGGACGTCCTCGTAGTGGGAGCGGTCAAAAACGCCCACCATGCCGGCGGCCGGGACTTCCTTCTCGATCCGCCAGAGGAAGTCGTAGGACTTTTCCTCCTCTGTGGGGGCCTTGAAGGCCTTGAACTGGACCCCCTGCGGATCCATGGCGGCCATGACGTGTTTGACGATGCCGCCCTTGCCGGCGGTATCCATCGCCTGCAGAATCAGCAGGATCCGCTTCGTTCCGCCGAACCTGGACTCGGCGAACAGCTGCTCCTGCAGCTGGGCCAGTTTGTCGTCCAGATCCGCCAGGAGTGCCTGGCCGTCAGCTTTGTTGCCCGCTGAAGCCGGGGGTGGAATCCGGGTCCACTTCGGCCAGGACGAAGCCACTCCCGGCCTTCAGTGTCGAGGACGGGTGCTGTTTGAACTCAACCAAGCCGGCCATGGGGTTCCTTTGTCCGCAGTGTCCGCGCCAACAGGCGCGTCACCACAGGCTAGTTCCCTTTGTACCTGCTCAGGAAGTCCCCCATGCGGTTGATGGCCTCCTCAAGGTCCTTCACCAGCGGCAGCGTGACCATCCGGAAGTGGTCGGGACGGACCCAGTTGAACGCCCGGCCGTGGGAGACCAGGATCTTCTGCTCGCGCAGCAGGTCCAGGACGAACTTCTCGTCGTCGCGGATGTGGTAAACCTCGGGATCAAGCTTCGGGAAGAGGTACATGGCGCCGCGGGCCTGCTGCGTGCTGACGCCGGGGATGGCATTGAGCATGTCGTAGGCCTTGTTCCGCTGTTCCAGCAGCCGTCCGCCGGGCAGGATCAGGTCGTTGATGCTCTGGTAGCCGCCGAGTGCCGTCTGGATGGCATGCTGGGCCGGCACGTTGGCGCACAGGCGCATGTTGGCGAGCAGGCTGATGCCCTCAAGGTAGTCCGCTGCGTCCTTTTTCGGCCCGGAAATGGCCATCCAGCCTGCGCGGTAGCCGCAGACACGGTAGGCCTTGGAGAGCCCGCTGAAGGTGAGGCAGAGGACGTCGTCGCCCGTCAGCGCGGCCAGGTTGATGTGCACGGCGTCTTCGTACAGGATCTTTTCGTAGATCTCGTCGGCAAAGATCACCAGGCCGTGCTTCTCGGCGAGGGCCACAATCTTCTTGAGCGTGTCCTCCGGGTAGACGGCCCCGGTGGGGTTGTTGGGGTTGATCACCACGATGCCCTTGGTGCGGGGCGTGATCTTTGCTTCCATGTCCTCGAGGTCCGGCTGCCAGCCGGCTTCCTCATCGCAGAGGTAGTGCACGGGCTTGCCGCCGGCGAGGGCAACGGAAGCGGTCCACAGCGGGTAGTCCGGCGTGGGAATCAGCACTTCGTCGCCGGCGTCGAGCAGCGCCATCAGGGACATGGTGATCAGTTCGCTGACCCCGTTGCCGAGATAGATATCGTCCACGTGGATGTTCTGGATGCCGCGGGTCTGGTAGTACTGCGAGACGGCCGTGCGGGCCGAGAAGATTCCGCGGGAGTCGCTGTAGCCCTGGGCGTGCGGCAGGTGGCGGATCATGTCCACCAGAATGGCGTCCGGCGCTTCAAATCCAAACGGTGCCGGGTTTCCGATGTTCAGTTTGAGGATCCGGTGACCCTCCGCCTCCATCTGCTGGGCGGCCTGAAGAATCGGTCCACGGATGTCGTAAAGGACGTTGCGAAGCTTGGTGGACTGCTTGAATTCTGCCATTCATCAAATATGCCATAGGACGGATGTACTTCCGTTGAGACCTCGGACACAGGAGTGCAGACAGCGCACGACGGCGGCTGCCGGACTTTGTGGGTCCGGCAGCCGCCGTGCGTGGTGTAGCCCGAAACTTCAGCCGCTACTTGACGATGCCTTTGTCCTTCAGCCACGTGGCAGCAGCGTCCTTGGGGTTTTGCTTCTGGCTGCCGCTGACTGCGCGGTTGAGGTTGACCAGGTCCTCGGTGGTCAGGATCTTCGATACTGCGTTGAGCGCTTCCTTGGCCTTGTCGGTCATCTTTGCCGTGTTGTACAGCGGCAGGACCTGCTGGGCCTTGAAGTTGTTCTTGGGATCTTCCAGCACCACCAGGTCGTTGTCGGCGATGGACGGTGTGGTGGTGTAGATGTCGGCCACCTGGACATCATCAGTCAGCAGGGCCTGCAGCGTCAGGTTGCCGCCGCCGTCGCTGAACGGCTTCAGGGCCTTCAGTTCACACCCGTAGTTGGCTTTGAGCCCGGGGAAGCCATAGGCCCGGGTTTCGAACGTGGCCGGCGCCGCCATGGTCAGGTCCTTGCAGACTTTGGCAAGGTCCTCGATGGACTTCAGCTGGTACTTTTCCGCGGTGGCCTTGGTGACCACCATGGCGTCCTTGGACTCTGCCTTGGATGCTTCCAGGACGGCCAGGCCCTCCGGCAGCTTTTCCGGAAGCGCCTTGTAGATGTCCTCGGCAGAGACCTCGGCGGCCTTGGCGTCAACGTGCGAAAGCAGGTTGCCGGAGTAGTCCGGGACCAGGTCAACGGACCCGTCCTGGACGGCCTTGAAGTAGATTTCGCGGGCCCCGATGTTGGGCTTGGTGGTCGCGGTGATGCCCGCGGCGCTCAGGGCGCCGGCGTAAATCTCCGCCACGATCTGGCTTTCAGGGAAGTCAGCCGAGCCGACAATCAGTGAGCCGCCCCCGGTGCCGCCGCTTGTGGCGCTGGTGCTGGGGGTGGCCAGCGGATCGCTGCCGCCGCAGGCCGTCAGCGCAACGGCGATGCCGACGCCGGCAGCCAGGCCAGCCAGTCCCCGGCGGGTGAGCGTTGTCCGGATGTTGTCTTTCATGGGGTGCCTCCTTGAACAGCAGCTGGCGCGGGCGCGGCAGCTGGGAGATCAGCGGTGGCCGACCGGCCACCGCGGGGATCGGTCTTAAGGCCCGGCGAAAGAACGGTTCTTTGCACCGCGGCCAGGATGAGGTCAAAAACGATGGCCAGCCCGGCGATGAGCAGCGACCCGGCAAGCATCCGCGGGAAGTCCTGCAGGACCAGCCCGTCGAAAAGGTAGCGGCCCAGCCCGCCCAGGGGCAGGTACGCCACCACCGATACGGTGGCGATGACCTGCAGGACGGCGGTGCGGACGCCGCCGAACATCACCTGCAGGCCGTTGGGCAGCTCAACCCGGAACAGGATCTGCAGCTCGGTCATCCCCATGGCCCGCGCCGCATCCACCACGGCCCTGTCAACGCTGGCGATGCCTGCGTAGGTCCCTGCCAGGAGCGGCGGCACCGTAAGGATCACCAGCGCCCAGACCGGCGGCCAGAGGCTGCTTCCGGCAAGGAGGGCGAAGAGGACCAGCAGGCCCAGCGTCGGCAAGGCACGAAGCGCGCCCGCCACGGCAACGGCCACCACGCGGCCGCGGCCGGTGTGCCCGATGTAGAGGCCCACGGGAACAGCGATGGCTGCGGCAATCACCAGGACCAGCCCGCTGTACTGGAGGTGCTCCAGCAGCCGGACCGGAATGCCTGAGCTGCCCGTCCAGTGGCTGGGGTCGGCGAGCCAGGCGAGGGTATCCGTAAAAATATTGCTCATCAGCCTGCCCCCGAGTGGACGCCGGTGTCAGCGACGAAACGTGCGCTGAGGGGAACGGCCGGGCCTGACGCTTTGGCGGCCCGCGTCCAGGGAGTCAGGAGCCTTTCCAGCACGACCAGCACCGCATCCATCAGCAGCGCCAGCAGCAGGATGGCCGCAATCCCCACCACCACTTCGGTTACAAAGTTCCGCTGCAGGCCGTCGGTGAACAGCATCCCCAGGTTGCCTACGCCCAGGAGCGCAGCAACACTCACCAGCGAGATATTGCTGACGGAGACCACGCGGAGGCCGGCAAACATCACCGGGAGGGAAAGCGGCAGGTCGATCTGGACGAAGCGGAGCCAAGGTTTGTACCCCATGGCGGTGGCCGCCTGCCGGAGGTCCTCTTCCACAGAGTCGAAAGCATCAAGGGCGGCCCTGACCAGCAGCGCCACGGCGTAGATGGTCAGCGCGACAATGACGTTGATGGGGTCCAGGATCCGCGTTCCCAGGATGGAGGGCAGGATGATGAACAGAGCCAGCGACGGGATGGTGTACAGCAGCGAACTGGCCGTCACCACCACGGACCGCAGTACGGGATGGACCCGTGCAAACTGGGCCAGCGGGATGGAAATCACCAGCCCCAGCACCATGGGGACCAGGGCCAACACAATATGCTGGCCGGCCCGTTCCAGGACCATCCCGCTGTTTGCCAGGAACCATTCCATCAGAGCGCAGCCTGCCTGACCTGGCGGGCCGCCTCGATGACGGCGAGGACTTCGTGGGCCCTGATGGCCCCCAGGACCCGTCCCTCGCCGTCGACGGCCACGCCTTGGCCGGAGGGGGATGACAGCGCTGAGTCAAGGGCCCGCCGAAGGGATTCACCCTGGTGGAACAGGGAGCCTCCCGGGATCAGGTCAGAGTCAGTTCCCGGCCTCGCCCAGCCCAGGGGCCGCATGTCCGCATCCACCACAAGCTGCCAGTCGGTCACCGCCGCGGGGTCGCCGTCGAACTGCCCGGCCCGCGAGACGAGCGTAGGCACCGGGTGGATGGACACGGCGTCGGACGTGCTGAACCCGAGGTGCCGGAAGCCGCGGTCCCGTCCCACGAAGGAGGCCACGAAGTCATTGGCCGGTGCCCGCAGGATTTCCTCGGGCGTGGCGTATTGCGCCAGCCTGCCGCCGACGGCGAACACGGCAACCTTGTCGCCAAGAATGGTTGCCTCATCGATATCGTGGGTCACGAAAACGATGGTCTTGGCGAGGTCCTGCTGCAGCCTCAGCAGCTCCTGCTGCAGTTCGTCGCGCACCACCGGGTCCACAGCACTGAAGGGTTCGTCCATCAGCAGGACGGGTGGATCGGCCGCGAGCGCCCGCGCCACGCCGACACGCTGCTGCTGGCCGCCGGACAGCTGGGACGGGTACCGCTTCCCCAGTGCTGAAGCCAGCCCGACGACGTCGAGCAGTTCCGTGGCGCGCTTGCGGGCCTCCGATTTGGAGACACCGTTGAGCCTGGGCACGGTGGCGATGTTGTCCAGCACTGAGCGGTGCGGCATGAGTCCGGAGGACTGCATGACGTAGCCCATGGACCGGCGCAGTTCGGCGGCCGGAACAGTGGTGACGTCCCGCCCGTCCACGGTGATGACGCCGGACGTCGGCTCCACCATGCGGTTGATCATCCGCAGCGAAGTGGTCTTGCCGCAGCCCGAGGGCCCCACAAAAACGGTGATGGATCCCTTGTCGATTGACATGGTGAGCTGGTCCACGGCCGGATTCCCGCCCTGATACTGCTTGGTGACGCTCTGGAACTCAATCATGGCTGGGTCCATTCCCGGTCATACCTGTTCTGTTGGACGGCATCGGACGGTGGAGACGTGGGGTCATAAGCTCACTGATAATTACCGTAACGCAATCAGTTCCCAGCGTAACCAGATCCGCAGGCAATCCGGGCAAGCGAATCCCTACTGTAATCATTCATTCGTTGGCCTGCCCCGCCCGGATGGGTCCCAGTGGAGGGGTCCTGCGGCTGGGTCCGCGCGGATGGTCCGGCCTGGCTGGCGCGGCGTCCCGCGCTGACACGGCACCCTCCCGGTCCTAGAGTGGGACTGTGACGAACTTGGAAGTGGCACCCGTAGAGGAACTCTGTCCGCCCGCCGGCGCTGAGGGGACGTCCGGTCCCTGCCTTCAGCTGTGGCCCGAGCGTGAGGTTCCGCTGGGCGGCGTGCGGGCCATGAATGTCCAGCGCACGCTCCCGCAACGCGGGCTGCCCACTATCGGCGCCTGGTGCTTCCTGGACAGTTTCGGCCCGGACCGGACCGCCATGTCGGTGCTCCCCCACCCGCACACCGGGCTGCAGACGGTCACGTGGCCACTTGCCGGAACCATCCGGCACCGGGACAGCGTGGGCAGCGACGTGGTGGTCCGGCCCGGGGAACTGAATATCATGACAGCCGGGCGCGGCGTATCCCACTCCGAGTTTGCGGTCCTGCCGGATCCCGACGCCGGCGGGTTGCTTCCGCTGCAGCGGGGACTTCAGCTCTGGGTTGCGCTGCCTGACGCTGAACGCCACCGCGAGCCCGCGTTCGAGCAGCACCGTAATCTGCCCTCGGCAACAGGGCCGGGCTTCACGGCAACGGTCATGGTGGGCGAATTCGCGGGTGCGGTATCGCCGGCCACCATGTACTCCCCCATCGTCGGGGCCGACATATCGTGCGAGGGCCGGGCCGTTCTGCCACTGAACAAGGACTTCGAACATGCCGTCCTGGTGCTCGACGGCGGGCTGACACTGGACGGGCAGGAAGTTCAGCCCGGTCCGCTGGGCTACTTGGGTGCGGGGCGGTCGGTTCTGGACGTCGAAGCCCTGCCGGGCACACGGTTCCTCCTCATCGGCGGCGAGCCGTTCCAGGAAGAACTGCTGATGTGGTGGAACTTCGTGGGCCGCACGCATGACGAAGTGGAGCAGGCGCGCGAGGACTGGGAAGCCCAGGCGACGCTGCCAGACGATGAGGCCCGCGGCGCCCGCTACGGGCTTGTCGAGGGGCACGGCCCTGACGCCGGCGCCGAAGCCGGCCGCATCCCGGCGCCCCCAATGCCTGCTGTCAGGCTCGCCCCGCGGCGGCGTTCACACGGATCCTGACGGATCCTTCACGAGCTGCAGGACACCGAACACCGGATCCTGGTCCAGGATCCTGACGTCGGTAATGCCGGCAGCCGCCAGATGCTTCCGGAACGCCTCCTGCAGCGGGACCACGTTCATCCCCAGGCCACTGCCCAGGATGACCGGGCCTTCGATTCCCAGTTTCCGCAGGGCCTGCGCGGCGAGATCTGCCAGGTCCTTGCCGGCCTGGTCCAGCAGGTCCTGGCTGGTCTCGTGGCCTGCGGCGGCGGCGTCCACCACGAGGCGGGCCTGCTGGGCCCAGAACCGCCGGCCGGTCTCCGGGGAATGGAAGAGCGCAATCAGCCTGTTGGGGTGGTCCGCTCCGCAGGCGGCGAGAAGTGCGGCGGTGAGCTGATCGGCCGGGAGCCCCTGGTTCATGCGGCGCAGGCTGTGCCGGACGGCCTCACGGCCCAGCCAGTAGCCGCTTCCTTCATCACCAAGCAGGTAGCCCCAGCCCCCTGCCCGGGCCTCCTCCCCTGCGGCGTTCCGGCCCCAGGCCGCGGAACCTGTGCCGGCAATCACGGCCACACCCGTGCTGGCGCGGCCGGCGGCGAGCAGCAGCCTCGAATCGTGGACCACCGTGATTTTCGCGCCCGGGACGTGCGGTTCGATCAGCGCAGCGAGGGCGGCAGCGTCGTCGTCGGTATCGATGCCCCCTGCCCCCGCATACACCTGCGACACCTGGCCGCCACCGATCCGGGCAAACAGGTCGGCAAGGTTCAGCGCCGCCTGTTCGGGGGTGACGTTCTGGACGTTGGCGCTGCCGGCCGACTCATCCGCCGCAGCCACGCCGTCCTCGAATCGGACACCGCGGGTCTTGGTGCCGCCGATGTCCAGGCCGATGATCACGCCCGGCAGGCCAGGAGCATCTCCGGACGCGCCTCCGGCCGGTAGTAGCTGTTCGGAGGAAGAGGCCTGGGGGTGCTCGGTATCAGTCACGTCCTCAGCCTACTGAAAGGCCGCCTCCGTGTCCCAGCCTCCGTGCCTCAACGGAGGGTCTTCAGCCGCCCGGACATCACGCGCTTTGGGAGCGCGCGGCCACCAGGCCGGCCAGCAGCTGAGGCCCCTCCTGCAGGACCAGTTCCCGGAAATACCGGACGGAATCCGGTTCCGCATCCGGGCCAGGCTTCCGCCGGCGCCACCCCAGCCCGATTTCCCGGTAGGCGAGCCCGGACTCCAGCGGAAGTTCAACCCAGCCAACATTGCCCGTCTCCGGACTGACGTGGCGCCCCGGCCCGTTTCCGCCCGGCGGCAGGATGCTGACGCCAAGCCCGGCGGAGACCAGGCCGCGGGCAGTGTGCGTGTCCTGGCTTTCGAAAGCGATCCTGTGGGCGGAAGCCGGCTTCGCGGAACAGCGCGTCTGTCAGCGACCGCATGCCGTACCCCGGCTCGAGCGCCACGAAGGGATCCCTGCGGATGTCCTGCAGCCCCACGCTTCCGTGCCCTGCCAGCGGGTGGCTGTGGTGCACCACCAGGCGGAGCGGCTCGCGGTACAGGGCCGCGGAGGCGATGGAACGGCTTGCCGCAGGCACCGGGGCCGTCAGCACAAGGTCCGCCTGTCCTGAAGCGAGTTCCGCGAGGCAGGCATCCCTTGCCCCCTGCCGGAGGATGAACCCCGTCTCCGGGTGACGGCTGCGGAACGCGCTGATGAGCAGGGGCAGCGTGGCCTCCCCGAACGTGTGCTGAAAGGAAACCGAGACCTTCCCCCGTACTACGTCCGATTCGTGCCGGACGAGGTCCAGCCCGGCCTGGAATTCCGTTAGGGCCGAGTCGATGTAAGGCAGCAGGGTCCGGGCGGCAGCCGTGAGGCGCACGCCCCGTCCGTCCCGGATGAGCAATTCAGTCCCGACGACGGCGCTTGCGCGGGAGAGTGCCCGGCTCACCGTCGACTGGGGTACTCCGAGCAACTCGGCCGTTTCGGTGACGTGCTGCGTGCGGCCCAGCTCGGCAAGGATGGGGAGCAGCGGCAGGAGTTTCGCCAACTGCTGATGATCTGCGAGCACGGGCCCACCCCTCGTGATGAACTTGCGAATGTTCCGTTTCTGCTATTGATTCTAGCTAAAACATGCATTGGAAGCATGAATGTCAAAAGTCTACCCTTGAGCTATGCCAAAGAACGCCACCGCGTCGGGTACCGCTGCGGTCCACCGGAAATGCCTGGGAGGGCCACCCCAAGGGCTCCGCCGCCTACGGAAAGATCCTGGCAGGACTGGCCTTCGCGGGGGTGGCGACGTTTGCCCAGCTGTACTCCACCCAGGCGGTTCTGCCGACCATCGCCACGGATCTGCAGGTCACCGCCGCCGAAGCAGCGCTGACCATCTCGCTGGCCACTGTTGGCCTGGCCATCACTGTCATCCCCTGGTCCTTCCTCGCGGACCGGATAGGCCGGGTCAAGGCCATGACCTGGGGCATCTCGGCAGCAACGGTTTTGGGACTGCTGGTGCCGCTCGCGCCCAGCTTCGGCATGCTGCTCACCCTCCGGCTGCTGGAGGGCATGGCGCTGGGCGGAATTCCGGCGATAGCCATCGCCTACCTGAACGAAGAAGTGAACCGGGCCCATGCGGCGATGGCCGCGGGCAGCTATGTTGCAGGCACCACGCTCGGCGGGCTGGCCGGCCGGCTGGTGGCGGGCCCGGCAGGCGAGCTGTGGGGCTGGCGGGCAGCCGCCCTGGCAGTGTCGCTGCTGGCAACCGTGTCCGCAGTACTCTTCCTGCTCCTGATACCCAAGGCGAAAGGGTTCACCGCCTCGAAGGCCGCCGGGCTCCGCGGCGCCTTCGCGACACTCAGTGGCCACGTCCGCAACCCCCGGCTAATGGCGCTTTACGTCCAGGCATTCCTGATGATGGGCGGCTTCGTGGCGGTCTACAACTACCTGGGCTTCCGCCTGTCCGCTGAGCCCTTTGCGCTCCCGGCCACGCTGATCAGCCTGATCTTCCTCGCCTACCTTTCAGGAACCCTTACCTCGCGCTGGGCGGCCGGGCTGACGGCGCGCTTCGGCCGCAGGAGTGTCCTGCTGGCGGGCCTGATCCTGATGGTCGCAGGCCTGGCGCTGACGCTGACGCAGATTGCTCGCCCTGATCCTGGCCGGCCTGGTGATCTTTACCGGCGGCTTCTTCGCCGCCCACAGCATTGGTTCCGGCTGGACCGGCAGCATCGCCACCACGGGCCGCGCCCAGGCCGCGTCGCTGTATAACCTTGCCTACTACCTCGGCTCAAGCGTCATCGGCTGGGCCGGCGGCCTCGTTTTCCAGTCCTGGGGTGGACGGCCCTTGCGCCTGGCCATCGTGGTCCTCGCGTGCATCACGGCGGTGACTGTCGCCGTCGTGCATCCCGCACGGAACGGCGAGATCGCCCGCCCCACACTGACGTCCCGGGCGCAGGGCTGGCCACGCCGCAGAACTATCCGCCACCAAATGGGCCATATCTCTGGTGATTATTCGGCGAAGCGGGGCGAGCGGAGCGTGATCGGGCGGAATCAGGCGTCTAGGATGAACTCAAGGACATTTGAGGAGATCCCATGAGCAGCAATCCAAAAAACATCCGGCCGGGCAGCCACTTCGAACCTCTGGACGCCATTGATGAGCGGCTTCTCGCCGCCTTGGTGGACGATGCCCGGATCTCCAACAAGCAGTTGGCCGAGCTCGTGGGCATCGCACCGTCCACCGCGCTGATGCGGACCCGCGCCCTGTCCGAGCGCGGCATCGTGCAGGGCTTCGAAGCAAAACTCAGCCTCTCGGCGATCGGCCGGTCCGTCCAGGCGCTGGTGGCTGTCCGGCTGAGGGCCCATGACCGGGACCAGATCGACCGCTTTACCGCCCGCGTGCCGCACCTGCCGGCAGTCCTCTCCACCTTCCACACCTCAGGTTCCGTGGACTACCTGCTGCACATCGCCGTCGGAAGCACCGAGGACCTGCGGGACTGGGTCCTGGACAACCTCGCCACCGACCCTGTGGTGGGCCACACCGAAACCACCCTCGTCTTCGAGCACATCCAGGGCAACCACGGTCCGCTGCCGGACTAGGCGCGTGCCGGCGGGCGCGCATGCAGCGCTGCCGCAGAGCCGTCCTGAATGTCAGGGCGGCGAGCACCAGTGCGGCGGCGCTGCACACCAGCACAAACACCGTCACCGCCGCCTGCAGCCCGAACACGGCGGTGGCCCACCCCAGCCCGATGACCGGAACCGCGCTGCCCAGGTACGTGATGACGTAAACCGTGCTGATGACCTGCGCATGCTGTGAAACCTCCACCTTGGCCGCCACGTCATTGAACACCGTGCGGAAGGCGACGCCCTGGCCCAGCCCTGCACAGACGCTGGCCGCCACCAGCAGCGGCAGGCTGTGCCAGACGGCGCTGCCGCCAGCAGCAGCACGGAGACTCCCAGGACTGCCAGCCCGGCCGGAACCACAAAGCGGCCCCGCACCGCCAGCAGCTGGCTCAGCGCCGAGGCGGCAAGCGTCATCCCGGCCAGGGCGCCGATCACCGGACGCGAGTCCGTGTGCACGATCTGGGCGAAATAGCCGGGCGCCAGCGACAGGCAAAAACCAAAAACGGAAAAGCTGAGGAATCCGACGGCGGCGGCAAGCCAGAAAGCGCCCCTCGCCTCCGTGGACACCGAGGGCCGGCGTGGAGCCAGGACCAGGATGGGCCGCGGCCCGGCCGGCAGGCTTGATGGCCGGCCGGGCGTTCAGCAGGAACAGCGGCACCAGCATGCCTGCCAGCACTACCGAGTGAACGTAGTACGGCGCCGTGGTGGGCCCCGGCAGCATGGACAGCAGGCCGCCGATGACGGGACCGGCCGCCACTCCGCCTGCCGTCGCCAGCAGGGTGAAGCGGGACGCCCACTCCGGGCGCGACGGAAGCAGTTCCCGCAAGCGCGGCAGCACTGGCTCCGGTGGCCAGGGCAACAGCCACACCCTGCATCGCCCGGCCGGCGGAAAGCGCCACCAGGTTCTCCGCCTGCGAGAACACCCAGCCGCCTGCCAGACCCGCGAGGACGGCCAGGATGAGGGCAGCCCGCCTGCCGATGTGGTCCGACCAGTGGCCGGCCAGCATCAGCGTGGCCACCAGCGCCAGGACGTAGCTGGCAAAGGCCGCAGTGACACCGAGCGGCGAGAGGCCCAGGTTTGCCTGGAGCAGCGGATACAGGGGTGTGGCCAGGTTCGCGCCCACCAGCAACAGGGAGATGACGGCGCCGGCCATCACCAGCCGTGCGGTGGTGGATGCATTCCAGCCCTGGCGCCCGGCGGTGGCCGGACGCATGCGGAGTTCACTGAAGACTGTCATTGGCGCTGCCTTGGCGTCAGCCGGGGCGGGAGGTCCTTGTGGGACGCCGCTCCGGAGTACAAATGGATAACCAAAATTCTGGGCCATTTCTGCCGGATAGGACCGTTCTTCATGGAACAATTGAGCAAAACAGGCAACTATTGTGCACTGCTAGTAACCGAAAGTGACAGTTTGAATAATCTTGACCCCACCGACCTGAAGATCCTGCTGGAACTCATCCGCGATCCCCGCATCCAGATCGGCGACCTCAGCGAGGCGCTGGGGATTGCCCGGAACACGGCGCAGTCGCGGGTCCGGCGCCTGCTCCGCGCCGGCGTGCTGCACAACGGCGGCCGCGAGGTGGACCTCGCGGCGGTGGGGTACGACGTCGTCGCGTTCGTCACGATCGAAGTGACACACCGGGAGCTGGACGGAGTGGTGGGCGCCCTCCGCCTGCTGCCCCAGGTTTTGGAGGTCCACGAGATCTCGGGCAGGGGCGACGTGTGGTGCCGGGTCGTGGCCACCGATACCCATAATCTGCAGTCCGCCCTCCGCCAGATCCTCCGCATCAAGGGTGTCATCCGGACCGAAACAGTCCTGGCGCTCCACACGCACATTCCGTACCGGACCGAGCCCCTGATCAGCCGCCTCGCACAGGCCGTGCACCGGGCAAAGGCTAGGATTCGAGCATGGATTGGCTCTCACACATTTCACAGATCAACTGGCTCGCCGTGCTTCTGGCCTTCGTCTCCAGCATGGCCATCGGCTTTGTCTGGTACATGCCCGCCGTCCTGGGCAAGCGGTGGATGGCCGCCATTGGCAAGACTGAAGAGGACCTCAAAAACATCGAGGGCGGCGCCGGGAATCTGGGTTCCCATGATGGTGGCCGCCGCCCTGACCGCCGTCCTGCTGGCTGTCCTGATCAGCAAGCTGGGCCTGGACACTGCCGTGGCGGGCGGCGGTTTCGCCCTGGTGCTGGCGCTGGTGTTCCGCGCCGGCGGCCATGTCATCCACAACGGCTTCGCCGGCCGGCCCGCTGCCGTCACCCTGATCGATTCCGGGCCACGACCTGCTCGCCATGACGGTGGCCGGCGCCATCATCGGGGCCATGTCCTGACGTGACCATCATCGACAACGCCGTCTACGTGGACGGCGTCCGCAGCGCTGAGCCGGAGAGCCTGGAACAGACCTTCGAGACCCTCGCCCACCATGGCGGCATGGCCTGGATCGGGCTGTACCGGCCCACGGCGGCGGAAATGGCAGCGGTGGCCACCGAGTTCGGGCTGCATGACCTCGCAGTGGAGGACGCCATTTCGGCGCACCAGCGGCCCAAGCTGGAGCGCTACGAGGACAACCTCTTCACGGTGCTCCGGCCGGCCCGGTACCTGGATCGACCGAGACCGTGGAGTTCGGCGAGCTGCACATCTTCACCGGCAAGAACTTTGTGGTCACCATCCGCCATGCCGAAATGGCCGGGGTGGCCCGGGTGCGGCGCCGCCTGGAGGGCCGCCCGGACCTGCTCCGGCACGGCCCCGAAGCCGTCCTGTACGCCCTGCTGGACATGGTGGTGGATGACTACGCGCCCGTGGTGGCCGGGCTGGAAAACGACATCGACGAGATCGAAGACCAGCTCTTCAGCGGCGACACCACCGTCTCCCGCCGGATCTATGAACTCGCCCGCGAAGTCATCCAGTTCCAGCGCGCCATCCATCCCCTGCCGGAGATGATGCAGCAGCTCAAGCGGGGCTTCGAAAAGTACGGCGTGAATTCCGAGCTGCAGCACAGCCTGCGGGACGTGGAGGACCACGTGGAGCGGGTGATCTCCCGTGCCGACTCCTTCCGCGACCTGCTGCAGAACGCCCTCACGCTGGACGGGACCCTGACCGCCAACCGGCAGAACGAGGCCAGCGCCGAACAGAACGAACAGGTCAAGAAGATCTCGTCCTGGGCGGCGATCTTCTTCGCGCCGTCCTTTGTGGCGGGGGTATATGGCATGAACTTCGACCACATGCCCGAACTCCACTGGGCTGCTGGGCTACCCCATGGCCATCGCGCCTGATGGCAGGCACCGCCGCCCTGATGTACGCCATCTTCAAGACGGAAGGGCTGGCTCTGAGCCCGGCCTGGACTCCAGGAGCTCAGCTGGCCTGCAGGTCCACGGCCCCGTGGCCCGAGCTCGCAGCGCTGAACACCAGCCGGCGGTTGGCGATCTTGTCCGTGAAGAAACGGTCGTGGCTGACCACCACCACGGCCCCCGGGAAATGCAGCAGCGCGCGCTCCATGACCTGGGTGCTGGAGAGGTCAAGGTGGTTGGTGGGCTCATCCAGCAGGAGCACCGAGGCGCCGGAGAGCAGGCACTGGGCCATCGCCACCCGGGCACGCTGGCCGCCGGAAAGGTTGCCGATCCGCTGCTTCAGGTCGGCCTCGGAGAACTGGAACATCGCCAGGAACCTGTTGACGGATTTCTTCGTCGCCGTCAGGGCCAGGCTGTCCGGCATCGCGTTGACCGCATGGGTGACGGTGTCGTCGTCGTCCAGTTCGTCCAGGACCTGGTTGTACGAGACCATGCCCGCGCCCTTGGCCCACGCCACGGTGCCGGCATCAGCCGGCTCTTCCCCGGTGAGCGCCCGGAGCAGCGTGGTTTTGCCGCTGCCGTTGGCTCCGATGACCGCGATCCGGTGGCCGCGCCCGATCTCGAAACTCAGGCCGCTGAACAGCGTCCTGCCGCCGTAGGCCTTGCTCAGCGATTCCACGCGGCACAGGACGTCTTTGACGTAGAGGCCGCCGTAGATCTCCGTGATGATCTGGTCAACGGGCCGGGGCGCCCTGCTCTTCTTGATCCTGGCCAGCTGGTTCGCCAGTCCCTTGCCGGCGGCTTTGGCTGCCTCGCGGCGGTCGGAAATGCCCTCGGCTTCGAAAGCGAGCAGCTCGGACTCGTGCACAAACTGGCTTTCCAGGCTTTTGAGCCGGAACTGCTTGGCCACAACGTACTCGGCAAAGTTCCCCGGGTACTCGTGCAGGTGGTAGTTCTCCACCTCGATGATCCGGGTGACAACGGAGTCCAGGAACTTCCGGTCGTGCGAGACGATGATCGCGGCACCCTTGAACGTCCTGAACCAGCCTTCCAGCCATTCGACGCCGGCCACGTCCAGGTAGTTGGTGGGTTCATCCAGCAGCAGCACGTCCGGGGCTTCGAGCAGGATCTTTGCCAGCGCTGCCCGGTTCCGCCAGCCGCCGGACAGTTCGTCGATGGCGCAGGTGCGGTGGTGGTCGCTGAAGCCCAGGGTGGTCAGCACTTTGTCGATGCTGCGCGGGTAGTCCCAGCCATCGAGCCGGTCCATGGCCTCAAACAGCTCGGACTGGCGGTGGATCAGCTCATCCAGCCGGGCGCCGTCCGAGGAATCGGCAGCGATGGCCGCATCGATTCCGGCCAGTTCGGCCTCGATCTCCTTTACGTGGGCGAACAGGCCGTCCAGGACCTCGGAAATGGTGGAATCGCCGTTCAGCTCTGAGAACTGGGAGAAGTAGGCTGTTTTGGTTCCCAGCTCCACGGCGACGGTCCCGCGAACCGGGAGCAACCTGGCCCTGGATGAGTTTGAGGATGGTGGACTTGCCGGATCCGTTCTTCCCGATCAGCCCCACCCTGTCTCCGGCCTCAAGTTTGAAGAAGGCTTCGCGGAGTACCTGGGTGTTGTCGAAGCTGACGTTGACGTCATTCAGCCGGATCAAACTCATTGATGGTGTCCAATCCAGTGTTGGTTAGTGGCGGCAGACAGCGATTCGGCCGCATCCACTCTCTCACGAAATCGATGCCCGCCACGTCCCGATGGTGCGTGACGCGGCGGGCTCTCAGGGCGCAGCACGAAGGGCCTGTCACAGGACAGGCCCTTCGGCGTTGTTTGGTTCAGCTGGTTCCTGCGGAACCTTTGAGTGCTCTTAGTACGCCGCCCGGCTGGTCAAACCGCTGCCCGGCCGGGTTGGACGGCAGAATCGTGAAGACCAGTACGGCAAGAGCGCCCAGGAACGGCACCAACACGAGGAGCAGCAACCAACCGCTGAAGTTGCCATCGTGCAGCCTGCGCACTGTCAGGGCCAGAGAAGGGACGAGCGTCGCCAGTCCCCAGATGACCAGCAGAATAATAACCGAAGATGGCAACAGGACCGAACGTCGGGGCATCGCCGAGGCTCGTGGCTGCGGTGGTTCCCAAGCCGATGATGATATTCAGGACGATGCTCACGGCGACCGCCGCCAGGGTCCACCACCAGTATTCGCTCCTGCTGGCCCGGCCTGAGAACGTGGCGTACTTCTGGAAGAAGCGCTTGGCGGCTATCGCGAACGAAGCGCCATAGTAGGGTGCCCAAAGCGGCACGTCGCCGCCCTTGATGGGCTGCGGCTGTGTCTGCTGCGGGTATTGCGGATAGCTCAAGGTTCCCCCCGGAAATTTTCGTTTATGAGACCGGCCCATCCTACTGCTCTGGGGGTCTAAAACTCCATCTGATGGATAAACGGGGACCGAATTTTGCGTAAACACAAAACCCCGGCTGACCTGCTTATTCGCAGGTCAGCCGGGGTTCTACGTGGAGCTAAGGAGATTCGAACTCCTGACCTCTTCGATGCGAACGAAGCGCTCTACCAACTGAGCTATAGCCCCGGAACAGCCCGCGTCCCCGGGAGGAACGGCGGCACCGGTGAACTTAGGCTACAAATTTTCCCTGCGCATTGCCAATTGACGGAATCAGGCGCGGCGGCGCTGCAGGACGTCGTCGAGGTTGCTCAGGGCGCTCTGGGCCTTCGTGAGGGGCTTGGCCGAGGGCGGCGGCGGGGATGGCGGCCGGAGCCCCCTGCTTCAGGGAGGGCTTGCCCACAGCCTTCGGCGCTTCGGGCAGGTCAAGCGGCTGGGGTGCCGGACGTTCGGCTTTGGCTGCCTCGACGTACACAGGCTTCGGCACGTCCACAGGTTCCCAGGTGGTGTCAGCAGGCTTTGCCGCCGGTGCAGCGGTGGCGCTTGCATCCCCCGCGGCAACAGCGACGGCCAAGGCGGCTTCCCGGAGTTCCATTGCGGTGAGGGGCTTTGGTGCGGGCTGGTGGGCCTCGGCGTCAAAGAGACGGCTTTCCGGCTTGGCCGCGGGCCTCGGCGAGTGCGATGCCTCGGCCCGGCGGTTCCTCGCGGCGGACCGGCGCGCTCATGGCGGAGCGGAAGGCGGCGTTCACTTTGGCTTTGCGTTCCCGCACTGCCAGGAAGCGCAGCAACGCCACGGCGGAAACGGTGACAGCCAGAGCGGCAAGGGGCAGCAGGCCCGTGCCAAGCCCGAACAGCAGCAGGACGCCCGAAACAAACGCAGTCAGCAGCGCCGCAACACCGGCGAGGGCGATGGCTGTCCGGCCATATCGGATCCGGAACGCGCCCGTGGTCGCGCTGCCGGATGGTGCGGCTGCGGTTGTAGGGCTCTTCCTGATATCCATGGCTTTCTCCTGCTGGGCGGTGATATTCATGACCGTCCCGGCTCTCGGGTCCGATGATTCAATACGTGGCACGTCCGCCAAATACTCGGCAGCGGCCTGGACCTGGTGCCTTCGGTTCCGCAGGACGTAGGGCGCAACCCAGACGATCCAGAGCACAACTGCAACCACAAGGATCACTGAGCTGCTAAGGGGGATGTCCACATTCAAAACCGTATGAGTATTAGGTCAGCCACACCCGCATTAGCCTCGGTGTGTCGCGGGCAACGTACCAAATCAATGGATTTATGACCTCGGAAGGACTCGGACGTCAGGCCCGGGATGCCAGCCAGCGGTTGAGCAGCCCTTCGGGAACTTCCTCGGCGGTCAAGGCAAATGTCCGGTGGTCGGCCCATTCCCCGTTGATGTGGAGATAGCGGGGCCGGTAGCCCTCGTCGCGGAAGCCCAGCTTCTCAACAACGCGCAGGCTGGGTCCATTCTCGGGCCGGATGTTAATCTCCATCCGGTGCAGGCCGAGGGCCTGGAAGCAATGATCGGTAGCCATGGCAACTGACGTGGGCGCAATGCCATGGCCGGCCCTTGCCTGGTCAACCCAATAACCCAGCGTGGCCATCATGGCCGAGCCCCACATGATCGACGACACCGTCAACTGGCCCACGATGATCGGCGAGGCGGACCTGGGAACCCGCTCGGTGATCAGGAACGGCAAGGCGGTGCCCTGTGCGGCCTGGATCTTCAGGGACCGAACCATCTGCCGGTAGTCCGGCAGGACGCCGCCGGGCGCCGGGTTGGAAGCTTCCCAGGGCGCCAGCCACTCCCGGTTGCGTGACCTGACCTCTGTCCACTCCCTCTTGTCCCGGTACCTGATGGGACGCAGGATCAGGTCACCGCACTCCAGGGTGGCGGGCCAGATTGGTCCGGGACGCACGGCAGTTATTTAGCGAGGCCGGCAGAAAAGCCCGGCAGCCACTCGCGCAGGCCAGGACCGAGGTCGTCGCTGTCGATGGCGAGCTGGACGCAGGCCTTGAGGTAGCTGAGTTTGTCACCGGTATCGTAACGGCGGCCGCGGAAGACCACTCCGTAGACGCCGTAGCCGTCGCCTTCACCCGCGGCCAGTTCCTGCAGCGCGTCCGTCAACTGGATTTCCCCGCCGCGGCCCGGACCGGTGCGCTCCAGCACCTCAAAAACTTCGGGGTGCAGCACGTATCGGCCAATGACGGCCAGGTTTGAGGGTGCCTCATCGACGTCGGGCTTTTCGACGAGCTTGTTGATTCTGACGTAATCTTCGCCGTCGATGGCCTGGACATCGGCGCAACCGTACGCACTGATCTGGGACGGTTCCACCTCGATGAGGGCCACCACGGATCCGCCCGTCTTGGCCTGGACTTCGATCATGGTGCTGAGGAGTTCATCCCGGGCATCGATCAGGTCGTCGCCGAGGAGGACGGCAAACGGTTCGCGCCCGACGTGCTGCTTGGCACGAAGTACCGCGTGGCCCAGGCCGTTGGGATCCCCCTGGCGGACGTAGTGGATGTCACCGAGGTTGCTGGCTGCCTGGATTGACTCAAGTTTTGCCAGATCCCCCTTGGCTTCCAGGGTGTCCTCCAGCGAAGGAACCCTGTCGAAGTGGTCCTCCAGGGCACGCTTGTTGCGTCCGGTGATCATCAGGATGTCGTTTAGTCCAACGTTGACGGCCTCTTCAACCACGTACTGGATGGCTGGCTTGTCCACCACCGGGAGCATTTCCTTGGGCATCGCTTTGGTGGCTGGCAGGAACCTGGTGCCGAGCCCTGCAGCGGGAATTACGGCCTTGCGTACTGTCTGCTGAGAGGTAGTCACTGGACTAATCTAACGGAGGGGCTGATCATTCAGTAATTATTGGCCAGTCCGGCTCCAGGGCGCCGCATCCGCGAACCGCAGGTGTCACAGCGGCCCAACGGCACAGGAAAGAGGGAACGGCATGTCCGACGGCAACAGGGTGGTCAAAGAGGACATCCGTGCCCGCCACCGCGAGCACCGGCTCTCCACTAAGCCCGACCAGCGCGACGCGGCGGGCGACGCCCTGGCCGTCCACGGCGTTGCCTGGGCCGAACAGCTGACCGGCGGAACGGCGTCGACTTTTTGCGCCTATTTCGGGGTTGACCCCGAGCCGCCCACGCTGCCCCTGATCCGCGAACTCCACCGCCACGGCCACACCGTCCTGCTCCCGATTTGCGAGCCCGGCCGTCGGTTGAGCTGGGCACACTGGACTCCCGAAGCCGAGTTCGTCCGGAGCCGCTTTGCACCCGTCATGGAACCTGGCGGAGCCCGCCACGACACGGACATCATGGCGTCAGTGGCAGGGCTCTTCATCCCCGCCACGGCCTTGGACCGGAGCGGGAACCGGATCGGCCAGGGCGGCGGATATTACGATGTCCTGCTGGGCTCACTGGACAGCAAAGGGCTGGACATACCGCTGGCGGCCATCGTCTTCGATTCCGAAGTGCTGCCTGCCGGGACCATTCCGGCCGAAGAGTTTGACCGGAAGGTTCCTGTTGCCCTGACGCCGTCCGGTTTGGTTGCACTGTCGGCCCCATCCTGACCGGCGCTCCCGGCACCCTGGAGGGCCGCCTGCCGGGGGTGATAGAATTGGCACTCAGGCCCTGCGACTGCTAATGAACCGTTATTTCGTTCACGGCAACACAGGACCTCTCGTTTGCCCAAGAGGAGGATCATCAGTGCCCACATACGCCTACGCCTGCAAGGATTGCGGCCACGCCTTCGACGTTTTCCAGTCGTTCACCGACAGCACCCTGACGTCATGCCCGGAGTGCCAGGGGGCCTTGCGCAAGAAGTTCAACAGCGTAGGTGTGGTGTTCAAGGGCTCCGGTTTCTACCGGACCGATTCCCGGGACGCCAAGGGAAGCACAGTTTCTGCGGCTCCGGCCGCCGCACCCGCAGCTGCACCGGCTCCTGCAGCCGCTGCAGCCAGCTGACGGTTTCTTCCTCTCCCGTCGCGGGCTGAACCGCCCCCGCTAGGCCGGGTGCCGCCGCACCGTCGAAGGCCGCGTCCGACGCCGTCAGAACGGTTGTCCACATAGGCACCTCTTCTGCTGTCCGGCGCTGCCCTCCGAACGTAGCGTGGGTCCCATGCCCGCCACCCTCTTCCGCCCCAGCCGCCGTTCCGCCCCGCCGCCACGTTCGGTCCGCCACCCGCGTCAGGCACAACGCTCCAGCCGCCGCGGCAGCCAGAGACTTGTGTCGTGGCTGAGCCGGAACCGCCGTCTCGCCATTGCGCTTCTGCTTTGCCTCGCTGCCGGGATCACGGTCCAGCAGCTCACTCCCCCGCCTGCCGACACGGCCACGGCGTTGGCGGCAGCGCGGGACCTGCCCGCCGGCTCGGCGTTGGCAGCAGCCGACCTGACCCTGGTGAAAATTCCGCCGCAAATGGTCAACGCCGGATCGCTCACGGACGCCGGCGAAGCCACGGGCAAGCAGCTGGCAGCCCCGCTGCGGAAGGGCCAGTTGCTGGCCGATTCCCAACTGCTGGGGCCAGGCCTGCTGACCGGAACGCCGCCAGGCTCTGCGGCCGTGCCGTTGAGGATGGCAGATCCTTCCTCCATCCAGCTGGTCTCGCCCGGGCAGCTGGTCAACGTGGTGCTGACCGGCGCCAACGGCTACGACCAGAATTCCCCCGCTGAAGTACTCGCCTCGTCCGTCCCTGTCCTCTGGACTTCAGGGCAGGGCGGCAAGACAGGGCAGTGGCTCGGCACAGGCGAGACCGACGGGCTGATCGTGGTGGCGGCAGCCCCTGAACAGGCCGCCCGGCTGGCGGGCGCGTCCACACAGGGCAAGCTGTTTTTTGTCCTGGTGGGTCCCCCGCGCTCGGCGGGGTGATCCAGCGTGGCCGGTCTCAGCCGTTGCCGTTTTATCCCCAGTGCGGCGGCTTGTTTTCCTTCAGCCAGGCATCGTGATCGTTGTCCGCGTCATCGCCCCAGTTCCTGGGGTCATCCTCCGCAGCCTTGTTCGGCAGGATGTCCGCGACCCCTGCCGGCTGGTCTTCCGGTGCTGGCGCCTGCCCGTTGTCTTCGGTGTCCGGCTGGTCATTGCCGTCAGTACCGGCCTGGCCGGGGTTCTGTGTGGCCACAGTAACCATCTCCTCACTGTCCAGGCGTCCGGCCTGGTGTTCGTTCCTGTCATTTTCTGCGGTTCCCGGCGCGAACGAATCCACATCCTCGTCAAAGAATCCTCCGGCGGCGGTGCCCCGGCCTGCTGGGAGGACATTTTCGAGGCCCAGGTAGCCTGCAATGCGGTCGGCGCAGGTGGACGGGTCCGTGAAGACTTCGATGGTCCACAGCGGCATGTACCGCCAGCCCATCCGTTCCAGCAGCTGCGGGCGGAGGCGGCTCCGCTCGCGGACGCTCATGGTGCGGTACTGCTCCGTGCCGTCCGACTCAATGGCCACCGGCCACGGGATATCGGCGTCGTCCTGGCCCATGGTGCTCAGCGGGTCTGCCGCCGCCACGACGTCAATGACGCCGTCGTACTGGTGCCAGACGCGGGCGCCCCGGGCGCGCAGCCGGTCGCCGAGATCGGCCACAAGGGGATCGGCCCCGAGTGCCTGCTCACTGGCGGCGGCCCTGGAGGCCGGGGTTCCGAGGTCCGTTTTTCCCGCGATCTCACGGTTCAGGAGCTCGTAGAAGTCCACGGCGCCGTACGAAAGCCGGGTGTGATCGAGGTCTTCGGGCTGGAAGCACGTCAGGACGTGGATTGACCGCCGGGCACGCGTCATGGCGAGCGCGAACTTTTCGCGGCCGCCCTCGGCGGAGAGCGGTCCGAAGTTGTGCAGCGCCCGGCCGTGAGGGGTGCGGCCGAAGCCGGGCGAGAAGATGATGTGGTCGCGGACCAGGCCCTGCGCCCGCTCCAGGTCAACCACGCGGAAGGACTCCGGCCCGCCGCCGAAGAACCCGGCCAGGGTTGGGTGGTTGGGCAGTTGCAGCCGGATGGCCTCGCCGATCCGGGCCGCATGGCGCAGGCTGGCCGTGACCACTGCAAGGGAGGTGCGGGAGCGCATGCGTGCGTGTTCGAAAACGAGCTGCACCACACGGTTGACCTCGGCCACCACGGACTCGACGCCCTCGTGGTCTGCGCTCGGCAGTCCGGTCCCGTCCGGCAGGTACTCCACGGTCAGGGCCCGGTCCAGGCCTGTGGCCGCCTGTCCTTCGGGAAGCCGGCGGAGGCCGTCGTCGTAGAAGTTCTTGCTCAGCTGCAGGACCAGGTCCTCGTCCACGGCCCGGTAGACAAAATTCAGCCGCCACACAGGCAGCACGGCAGACAGTGCGGAATAGGCACTTTCGACCCGCTGGTGGGGTGACTCGCCAACGGCCAGGCGCTCCACGCCCACTGTGAAAGTCCGCGGGCTGGCGATCTTGGCATCACCGAACGCAATGACCTGCTTGGCACGGGCAATGGACGGCAGGACGGCCTGCAGCGACGTCGCTTCAGCGTCCAGGATGACCACCGCATCAAAGCGCTGTTCCGCCGGCAGGAGGCCCGTCATCAGGTACGGGCTGACCGACCAGACGGGTACGAGCATCGGGACAAGGTCCGGTGCCTGTGCCGTCAGCGCGGCGAGGGTCACCCTGCCGTCCTTGAGCAGGCTGCGCAGCAGCTGGGCCTGGCGCGGGTGCTCTGCCAGGGCGGCCCGCCACCGCTCGGACAGATCCCAGCGCAGGCGCGCAGCCCCGCTGGCGATGTGGGCGTTGTCCGCGAGCCGGTACTCGGCCTCCAGTTGCCGAAGCGCGTCACCGTCGGACATGGCCAGGTAATCGTCGCCGCTGATCATTGCTTCAAGGGCGGACTGCCACCAGGCGAGCTCGAGCTCGGCGGCCACGGATTCTGCGGGTACCTCGCGGTTGGCGAGGTCTGCGAGAAGTTCACCCAGCCCGTGTTCGCGCATGTTTTCCACGAGCAGCGTGCGCTCGGGCAGCGTTTTCAGGGTGTGCGTGTCCGCGACCAGCCGCTCCAGCCGCTCCATGAGTTCTTCATAGCGGGCGGTGGCCAGCGAGCCGCCGGCCTCTGTGTGCTGCAGGGCTTCCCCCAGCTCAGTCAGTTCCTGGTCCAGCGAGCGGTACAGCACGTTCATCTCGGCGAGGCCGGAGGGCACGGCCGGGTGGCGCTGCGTGGTGGCGTAGCCGGACCAGAGCGCCCGCTGCTCCTGCACCAGCACCAGCGAACTGTGGAGATCGGCAATGTGGACGCCGGGACGGACGTACTCCTTGGCGACGCGGCGCAGCCGGGAACGCTGCATGGATGCCATGTCGATGTTCCGCTCGCGGCGCCACGCAGAGGATGCCGTGGCGGAGATCAGGTCGTGCACCGGCCGGTCGAAGATGTCCGGGGTGAACTTGTCCAGGCTTCCGCGGACAGCCACGAGCAATTCGAGCTGCTCACCCCATTCGGCGAAGGACGTGCCCAGCCGGATCTCGGCGTGTTCGGCCACGCTGTACATCCGGTCACGCAGGACCGGCAGGTTGGTCGCCACGGAGCGGGCCAGCTCCTGGGCTTCCTCGGTCTCCTTGCGCGTCAGGAGCCTGGCACCGTGCCACGGACTGGTGGTGGACGCCCTGCTGAAACTGCCAAGCTCCGCGGCGCGGCGCAGCCTGCCGGCGAGTTCGTTGCGGTCGCGGATACTGTCAAGCACGCTCCGCTTGAGCCGCACCGTGGTGGCGGGCGCCGGGTGGATGGACGTCAGCTCGGCGAGCGACTGCATGGCCTGGTACGGCGAGCAGCCCCAGCGCTGGCGCACGTTGTGCAGGGACGCAACATGGTCCATCAGGGCGTGCCGGTGCTCGGTGAGGGTCCTGTGGAGATTCCCCAGCTGCGGTTCGAGTGATTTCTCGTTCCGCACGATGGCGCGGACCAGCTGGGCTTTGAACTGCTGTGGCGTGGCGGTGCCGGAGAGCTGGAACAGGATGGATTCCAGTCCAAGCGATTCCAGCTGCGCTGACATTTCGTTGAGGCTGGCCCGGCGGTCACCGACCACCAGTACCGACCGCCCCGCATCCACCAGGGCGCCGATGGTGTTGATGGCGGTCTGGGTCTGGCCGGTTCCCGGCGGTGTGCTGACCACCAGGGAGTCCCCCGCACGGGCAGCATCTATGACGTACTGCTGGTCCGGATCGGCATCCAGGAGAAGGAGTTCGTCCTCGGGGTGGCGCTGGTCAATACCGGGAAAGCGGGACGTGTCCGGCTCGTCAACGTCAACCACTTCGCCGCCGGCAGCCTTGGCAAGTCCGTTGATCAGCGGGTTGCCCTCGTTGATCCAGGGGTCGTCCAGGTTGCCCGAGAGATCGGCAAAGGTGGAGACCAGCAGGTTGTGCTGGGCTTCCGCGCCGTGGATGGGCCTGATCAGCGAAGCAAGCTTGTCCAGGACTGGCTGGGGATCAAAGCGGGCGGTGCTGTAGGCGAGGCGTGTGACCGCGTTAACGTCAAAAACAATGCCGTGGATGGTCTTCAGGTGCCGGACCAGGGCCGGGTTGATGTGGGCCTGTTCGGTGAGCTGAAGCTCGTAGTCGTCCTCGCCGGGACGGACTGTGAGCGAAATTGCGGTGAGCATGACCGGAGCGGAAACGCGCTGGGGTTTGCCGCCGACGGCGGAGGTCCACACCACGGTGCCTGCGGACAGGTAGCCGGCGTCAATACCGCGGTCGTTTCCGAGTTCGAAGATCTTGGAACGGATGTTTCGTGATGCCCGCGCCGCCACGACGTACTGCTGGTGGTCCCGGATCAGGGTGGACAGCCTGGTGCGGCGGCCCGCCATCAGCTGGGCAAGCCCCGAAGGGTGGGCATGGGTCAGGTCAATTGAACCTTCGGGGGTCTTGGTGAAACGCAGCATGGTGTCTGCCCCGGTGACGGGCTTAAGCCCGGACAGCCATTTTCCAAGCTCCTCAGAACCCTCCGGGTGGCCTTGACCAACTGACACTACTGCCTTCTTTTCTGCGTTTGCACGTGACGCCTTGGACCATACCGGCATACTTTCGAGCGTAGCCGCAAAAGGAGCCGGGATGAGAGACCGCAACACTGGTCAGGCCAATTTGCGGGATTTGAACGGATAAAAGCAATGGCCGGCCTCCTGACGGAGACCGGCCACTTACACTGCTATTCCCACTCGATGGTTCCCGGCGGCTTGCTGGTCACGTCCAGCACCACCCGGTTAACGCCTTCCACCTCGTTGGTGATCCGGTTGGAGATCCGGGCCAGGAGGTCGTAAGGCAAACGGGACCAATCGGCCGTCATGGCGTCTTCGGAGGACACAGGGCGGAGCACGATCGGGTGGCCGTAAGTGCGGCCGTCGCCCATCACGCCGACGCTGCGGACATCGGCGAGCAGGACCACCGGCATCTGCCACACTTCGTTGTCCAGGCCGGCCGCGGTCAGTTCGGCACGGGCAATGGCGTCCGCCTTGCGGAGCAGGTCCAGGCGTTCCTTGGTGACTTCGCCGACGATGCGGATTCCGAGACCGGGCCCGGGGAAGGGCTGGCGGCCAACGATTTCCTGCGGCAGCCCCAGCTGGGCGCCGACGGCACGGACCTCGTCCTTGAAAAGGGCTCGCAGCGGTTCAACGAGTTCGAACTGCAGGTCCTCGGGAAGACCGCCCACGTTGTGGTGGCTCTTGATGTTGGCTGCACCTTCGCCGCCGCCGGATTCAACGACGTCGGGGTACAGCGTGCCCTGGACCAGGAACTTGATCTTCTCACCGTGGGCGGCCGCCTCGGCGATGATGGCCAGCTCGGCTTCCTCGAACGCGCGGATGAACTCGCGGCCGATGATCTTGCGCTTGGTCTCCGGATCGCTGACGCCCGCCAGGGCGGCCTGGAACCGCTCCTGCTCGTTGGCAACGTAGAGCTTGACGCCGGTAGCAGCCACGAAGTCGCGTTCCACCTGTTCGGCTTCGCCTTCGCGCAGCAGGCCGTGGTCAACGAACACACAGGTCAGCTGGTCGCCGACGGCACGCTGGACCAGTGCTGCGGCAACTGCGGAGTCGACGCCGCCGGAGAGGCCGCAGATGACCCGGGCGTCGCCGATCTGCTTGCGGATCCTGTCCACCTGCTCCTCGAGGATGTTCCCCGTGGTCCAGTTGGGCTCCAGCTTGGCACCCTTGAACAGGAAGTTTTCCAGCACCTGCTGGCCATAGGCCGAGTGCTTCACCTCCGGGTGCCACTGCACGCCGTACAGGCTCTTCTCCTCGTTGGCGAAGGCAGCCACTTCAGCGCCCGCCGTCGTCGCCAGCACTTCGAAACCTTCGGGGGCAGCGTGCACGGAGTCCCCGTGGCTCATCCACGTGTTCTGGTGCTGCGGCATCCCCTCGAGGACGGAGCGGCCCTCGCCGAGGATGGTGGTCTGCGTGGAGCCGTACTCCCGCAGGCCTGTCTTGTCGACCTTGCCGCCCAGCGCGTTTGCCATGGCCTGGAAGCCGTAGCAGATGCCGAAGACCGGAATCCCGGCCTCAAAGAGGTCGGCGCCGACGGAGGGTGCGCCGTCCGCGTACACGCTGGACGGGCCACCCGAAAGGATAATGGCAGCGGGGTTCTTGGCCAGGAGCTGCTCGGTGCTGTAGGTATGCGGAACCACTTCCGAATACACATTCGCTTCCCGGACGCGGCGGGCAATCAGCTGCGCGTACTGGGCACCGTAGTCAACAACCAGCACCGGCTTCTGGGAAGTCTGGGATGCAGAGGGAGTAGTCACCGTACTAGCCTACTTTGCGCGGTTGCCACGCCGCACCTTCAGGCCCGTGGGTGTGACGCAGTGAACGTCCGACGGCGGGACTCCCCCGCCGCTGCAGCGTTCAGTACCGCTGTGCAGCCTGCGGGTGTGCGGCCAGTTCCGCTTCGACCTCGGCGTGGAACTTCTTCTCCACCACGAAGGACAGGAACGGCACCACGCCGCCCAGTGCCAGCAGTATCAGTTTCAGGAACGGCCAGCGCATCAGGGACCACAGGCGGAAGTTGGAGATCAGGTACACCACGTACATCCAGCCGTGGACGATCAGCACGGCGACGGAAAGGTTGACTCCGCCTTCAACACCCTTGGGTTCGGCGTCGGCAAAGCCCAGGCCGAACGGCTGTCCGGTCACGGCGTTTGTCCCGCCGGCGAACAGGTACTGGCCAAAGGCGTAGCGGGCAATCAGCTCGGCGCACAGCAGCAGCAGCATGGCGCCGGTCAGGTAGGCCAGCACCTTGTAGAACTTCAGCGCGGACCGGATCTGCGCCTCGGTACCGCCGAAGCGGCGCTTCTTGGTTTTTCCCTGGGCGGAATCCTGCTGGATGGCGGGCTTCGGTTCGATCATGGCTTTACCTTTTGTTCGAGCTGTTCAGAAGTTGGCTGGCTGGGCGGGGTGCCGTGGTGGTCGTCGTCGAGTTCATCTTCGAGGTCCCGCCGGTAGTCGTCCTTCACCAGCCGCCACCAGATAAACAGGGCGAAGCCGGCAAACACCACCCACTCCAGCGAGTAGAAGAGGTTGAGCCAGTTGACCTTTTGGGCCGGCGGCTGGGGACCGATGTTCAGCGGCTTCAGATCTCCGCCAACAGCCGCCGCGCCCAGGTCCGAGCCGCCCGCTACCTCGGAGGTGGCGGCGACAAATCCCGGGTAACTGCTGATGTCCCAGTAGTTGATGAGTTCGGCGACGGAGACAGCAGTGGCACGTCCTGCTTCCGGCGCGGTCTCCGGGAGCGGCGATTCGGAGGGGATCAGCCGTCCGGTCAGCTGAACGGCGCCCGACGGCGGTGCGCCGGCGTCGTCGGGATCGGCCACCCAGCCGCGGGCCACCGGAATCCAGGTTTCGGGGGAAGCGGCGACACCGCTGAGGGCAGGGGCCCCCTTGACGGCAAAGGCCGAGACAACCCAGTAGCCGCTGTTGCCGTCCTTCAACCGTCCCGGCACCAGCACCTGCTTTGCGGGGTCATACGAGCCTTCGGCGGTCACCATCTGGTCCGATACCGATCCTGGGAAGAAGTTTCCGGGCTCAAGGGTCTCCGTGAGCGGCCTGGTCTCCTCGGTAGCCGGGCTGACCGGAGCCTCGGGTTGCACGGACCGCCCGAATTGCCACTGGCTGAGCAGGACAAACACCCCGGAGACGGCGATCGCGAACACCAGGCCTGCGATCCATCGGGGCTTAAGGGCTGTTTTCCACACCCCTTAACCGTACTTCGTTCCGTCGTAGAACAACTAAACGCGCCGGCTCCTGCCCCGTGAGTGGGGCAGGCGGGGCGCATGGGACCCGCTGCCCCATGAGTGGGCAGCGGGGCGTATGGGACCCTGCTGCCCCAATCAGTGGTCGAAGAACACCAGGCTGGAGTTGATGAGCTCGGAGATGACCTCGGCGTCGTAGGCCCGGCGGAGGGATTCGCGGAAGGACTCCTTCGAAAGGGACCGGGCCAGGGTTGCCAGCACTTCCAGGTGATCGGAAAACGAGCTGGCCGGGGTGGCGATCAGCAGGATGACGGTGGCGGGACCGTCGGCGGCGCCGAAGTCCAGCGCGTGCCCGTACTTGGTGATGCCGACGGCGATGGACGTCCGGGAGACGAATTCGCTGCGGGCGTGCGGGAGGCCGACGCCGCCCGGCAAGCCTGTGGCCAGCTGGTGCTCGCGGGCATTGACGTGCTCCAGAAAGCCCGGGAGGTCCGTGACCCGGCCTGCTGCGAAGAGGCGTTCTGCGAGTTGTGCCGCCGCGTCCGCCTTGTCCGTTGCCTCCAGCTCCAGGATCACCAGATCGGAGGTGGTGAGATCGGCATCGTACCGGTCAAGTGGTTCCGCCAAGGCGTGTCCCTTCAGTCAGGAGAGCAAGTAGTGCTGCATGGGCCCCTCAGCGCAAGGGCACGATGTCATCCACGCCCAGGCGTGCGGCGTCGGCTGATTCGTCGTCCGGCTGCTGCTGGCTGAGCC
Source organism: uncultured Actinomycetota bacterium (assembly GCA_963741285.1). GTDB lineage: Bacteria > Actinomycetota > Actinomycetes > Actinomycetales > Micrococcaceae > Arthrobacter. The sequence continues at coordinate 50,559 of CAVUHH010000025.1, read as the reverse complement.
TTTCGGCTTCGACCCGCGCGATGTAGTGCTTTATTTCGTTTTCGCGCTGGGCATCGCTCCAGCCAAGGACTTCGCCCATCAGTTTAGCGACTACCGGCACCGCGGACACACCACGGTCCCACGCCTCAATGGAAATGCGCGTCCGCCGGGTCAGGACATCATGGACGTGCCGGGCGCCCTCGTGGGTGGCGGCGTAGACGGCCTCTGCCTGCAGGTAGTCATCGGCACCGGGCAGCGGCTCGGCCAGTTCGGGCCGCTCCTTGATGATGGCGAGCACTTCCGGGGTCATGGAGCCGTAGCGGTTGAGCAGGTGTTCCACCCGGGCCACGTGGACGCCGGACTCTTCGGCCGTCCTGCTCCGGCGGTTCCAGGCGGCCTTGAAGCCGCTTGCGCCAAGCAGCGGAATCGTTTCGGTGCAGCTGGGCGGGACGCGCTCGTCCATGGTGCGCGTGGCCTCGTCCACGGCGTCCTTGGCCATCACGCGGTAGGTGGTCCATTTGCCGCCAGCCACCACCACCAGGCCAGGCACGGGGTGGGCCACCACATGTTCACGGGACAGTTTGGCGGTGGAGTCGTTCTCGCCGGCCAGGAGCGGACGCAGCCCGGCGTAGACTCCTTCGACGTCTTCGCGGGTCAGGGGGCGTTTGAGCACGGTGTTGACGTGTTCGAGGATGTAGTCGATGTCCTTGCTGGACGCTGCCGGGTGGGCTTTGTCCAGGTGCCAGTCGGTGTCCGTGGTGCCGATGATCCAGTGCCGGCCCCAGGGGATCACAAACAGCACGGATTTTTCGGTCCGCAGGATCAGGCCAACGGTGGACTGGAACCGGTCGCGCGGCACCACCAGGTGGATGCCCTTGGACGCCCGGACCTTCAGCTGGCCCCGGTCGGTCACCATGGCCTGGGTCTCGTCAGTCCACACCCCGGTGGCGTTGATGACCTGCTTTGCCCGGATGTTGAACTGCGAGCCGTCCTCGTGGTTGACCACTTTGGCCCCCACCACGCGTTCGCCCTCCCGGAGGAAGTCCACCACGGCCATCTGGTTTACGGCGTGGGCGCCGTAGTGGGCTGCCGTCCGGATGAGGTTGGCGCAGTATTTGGCGTCGTCCACCTGGCCGTCGTAGTAGCGGATCGACCCCACGAAGGCATCTTTTTTCAGGCTGGGCGCGGCCCGGAGGGTCCCCCGCCGGCTGAGGTGTTTGTGGAACGGCACGCCGCGCCGGTGCCCGTTGGAGATGGACATCAGATCGTACAGCGCGATGCCTGCCCCCACATACGGCCGTTCGAGGAACGGCTTGGTCAGCGGATAGAGGAAGGGCACCGGCCGGGCCAGGTGCGGGGCGAGCTCGGAAAGCAGCAGCCCACGCTCCTGCAGGGCTTCCTTGACCAGCCCAAAGTCCAGCATTTCGAGGTAGCGCAGGCCACCGTGGATCAGCTTCGATGACCGGGAGGACGTGCCGGCCGCCCAGTCGCTGGCCTCCACGATCCCCACGCTGAGGCCACGGGTCACCGCGTCCAGGGCCGCCCCGGTACCCGACGATCCCGCCGCCCACAATGAGGATGTCCAGTTCGTTGCCGGGCTCGGATGTGGCCCTGAGCCGGGCAATCGATGCTTCCCGGGCTGCGGGGCCCAGGGCACCGCCTTCGTTTGGAACATTGTTCATGGAACGCCTCCCATTGCCGCTGCTGCCGGTAGTAAATCCACACTACTTCCTTGCCGCGCGGTTGGGCAGGCGTCCGCTGGTCAGTTACCGGTGTAAGGGGACACCACGACGTCGACGCGCTGGAATTCCTTCAGGTCCGAGTAACCTGTGGTGGCCATCGAGCGGCGGAGCGCGCCGATCAGGTTGGACGTGCCGTTGGTGTGGTGGCCCGGCCCGAAGAGCACCTCTTCGAGCGGTCCGACGGTGCCGACGTTTGCCCGGTCCCCGCGGGGCAGTTCCAGGTGGTGGGCCTCCTGGCCCCAGTGCCAGCCCTTGCCGGGAGCCTCTTCGGCCCTGGCGAGGGCGCTGCCCAGCATGACGGCGTCGGCGCCCATGGCGATTGCCTTGACGATGTCACCCGAGGTGCCCATGCCGCCGTCGGCGATTACATGGACGTAGCGTCCGCCGGATTCATCCATGTAGTCGCGGCGGGCGGCCGCGACGTCGGAGATCGCGGAGGCCATGGGCGAGTGGATCCCCAGGGCGCGGCGGGTGGTGGCGGTGGCTCCCCCGCCGAAGCCGACCAGGACGCCGGCGGCGCCGGTCCGCATCAGGTGCAGGGCGGGTGTGTAGCCGGCCGCGCCGCCCACAATCACCGGAACGTCGAGTTCGTAGATGAACTGCTTCAGGTTCAGCGGTTCGTCTTCTTTCGAAACGTGCTCGGCTGACACGGTGGTGCCGCGGATGACAAAGATGTCGACGCCGGCGGCCACCACGGTCTTGTAGTGTTCCTGCGTGCGCTGCGGCGTGAGCGATCCGGCCACCGTCACGCCGGCGGCGCGGATCTCGGCGAGGCGGGATGTGATCAGTTCCGGCTGGATGGGGGCGCGGTAGAGCTCCTGCATGCGGCCGGTGACGGCGGGGCTGTTGACCTCGTCCTCGAGGGCGCCGATCTCGTCAAGGATGGGCTGCGGGTCCTCGTAGCGGGTCCAGAGGCCCTCAAGGTCCAGGACGCCGAGTCCGCCCAGGCGGCCCAAGGCGATGGCCGTCGCCGGGGACATGGCCGAATCCATGGGTGCCGCGATCACGGGCATGTCGAACTTGTAGGCATCGATCTGCCAGGAGACCGACACGTCCTTGGGGTCGCGGGTACGACGGTTGGGGACAATCGCAATGTCATCCAGGGAGTAGGCACGACGCCCACGCTTGCCACGGCCGATCTCGATCTCGTAAGTCACTGCTCTAGGTTATCCCAGCCGAGCGTGGCGAAGATGCCTGGCGCGGCGGTGCATGCCACTGCTTCCGGGGACAAGTACCCATCGCGCCGAACGCCGGAATCACGTAGTTTGGGCACGAAAGTACGGAACGCTGAAGTGAAAACTGGGGGACAAAGTGGCGCCTGGCATCTACGGTGCTGATATCGAGCAATTACGGGCCCTGTCCCAGTCCATGGGACGTTCGGGTTCCAGGCTGCTGGATACGGAACGTCAGATAAGCAGCCTGGTCTCCAGCACTGCATGGACAGGCCACGACGGCGGGACGTTTCGCCGCGAGTGGAGCGGCACTCTGCGGCCCCTGCTGAACAAGGCATCGCAGCAGCTGACAGAGACTTCCCGGATGCTCCTCACGCAGGCCAACGAGCAGGAGAATGCCAGCAACGCCGGCGGCGGAGGGTCAAGTCCCGGCGGGGCCACCAATGCGTCCAGCACTGCACAACCGGGCGATACCCCGACCACCGGGCTTGAGAACATCCTGTCCGTTGCTGGAAGCCCCGAATGGTGGGCCGCCAACGCCGCGGTGACCGGGGCCGGCCTTTACACCGACAACCTCCTGGCAACCATGGCCAAGGGCGACCTCCTCACGAAACTGACCAACTGGCCCTGGCTGACCGCGCAATACGCGCAGACTCCCGGGGTTGGCTACGTCCGCGGAACTCAGGTTCTTAACGGCACTTCCATGCTGGGACGCCTTTCCGGCGGCCTGGGTGTGGTCACCGGGGTGTTTCAGTTCGGACAAGGCGCCACCACAGGCAACACCGGGATGATGGTTGACGGCGGCATCTCCACTGTCCTGGCGGCGGGAAGCTTCATCCCCGGGGCCGGCCCTTTCTTCGCCGTTGCCGGGATAGCCTGGGGCGGCATGGGCCTCCTTGCCACCAACCTCGGTTATGGCTCGGCCTCCGAAATGGTGGGAGATGCGGCAAGTAAGACCGTCGATGCTGTCGCCGACGGCGCCAAGAAAGTATGGGGCTGGCTCACCTGACTGCCGGGCTTCCCTAGAATGACATCCGAGACCTCTCAACCCAAAGGCTGCTGTGACCACCCAAGAAGACGCACCCCTGCTCATCACCGAACACGAACTCATTGCCCTGATCGCCCTGGCAGGAACCAGCGGAGCGCTGAAATGCCAGAGCCTGTTCAGGCTCGACCATGCCGCCGGCGCACCCCTCGAGCAGGCGGGTGTGGCTACGCTCCTCGAGCGCGGGCTAATGAAAGTTGAAGGGGAGGGCCTCCTGCCGGCGGGTCCTGCCACCGGCATAGCCGGGGTCTTGGCGGACTCCGACGCCTGGCTTGAGGTCGCGCTGGTGACGCCGAAGTCGGAACATGCCTACTTCCTCTTCGGCTCAGGCGATGCCGCCCTGATCCTCAGCCTCAGCAAGTACGGTGTTCACGAACTGCGTCCCTTAACCAACGCTGACGGCATGTTCACCACGGCCGTCGAGATGGTCCACTTCTACCTTGGCACCGCACCGGATGGCCGCCCGGCGGCGGGCACGCTCCGCCGGCACCTTGCTGACGGTACCTTTCACGCGGTCCATGTTAAATCCGCGGCGGACGGTTCCCTGGAGATAGCCACCGGCGACGCCGCGCAACCTGCCCGCACTGCCCTACGGCCCGAAGAGTTGGACGACCGGCTGCGCCAGGGGCTGGGGTTGGGCCTGAAGACGGCATGACTTACCACATTCCCTTTCCCGCCGGCCTGCCCGCACATTCCCTCGATCATTGGCTCTCCCCGGAACTGGCCCGGGTCAGTCCCGCGAACGCGCCGTCGCGGTTGCGGCAACTGGCGGACGCCCAGGGCACCCTGGCGGCCGGCTGGAGCAGCGCAATCGCCGGCGGACCAGTCCTGGCCCTGGCCGGCGCGTTCTTCTCAGCCATGTCAGGAAACCCTGCCGCGGTGCTGGTCCTGGGCGCGCTGGGGGCCGCACTGCTGGTGCTCGGCCTCTTCTCCTGGAAACGGGTCCGAGCCACCCTGCCAAATACCGACAGGCTCCTGATAACCCGCGGCCCCGGATCGGCCCGCGGCGGCATCGTCACGACGTCAGTGATGGCTGCGATCGTGGGTGGAATCCTGTCCGCGTTCCTGCCTGCGGCCGCTGCAAGGGGCAACGCCACGGTTGTACTTCTGGCCGGTGCTTACCTGCTCATTCTGGCCCTTCTGGTGGCATGCATCCTGGTCCCTTCGGCGGTGTTGGGCCGGGCACGGCAATCTTTCCGGCAACGGGTCGCCTCGGATCCTGCCCTCCGCAGGGCTGTTGAAGAAGATCTCGCCACCTGGCGCGACCCCCACGGCAACGCGGGCTACGGACCACTCTGATCTTCCGGGACAGGCCTGGAGCCTGCCACCCCGAAGCGCCGGCACCGCGCGAGTTGGCTACAGTGGCTGGATGGGCAAGCGCTGGATCTTCGACGGCCACATCGCCGGCATTGGTACCGCCTGCGGCCTGCGTGCGGTGGTGGGAGTCTGGAACTCATCACCGTTTGGCCGCTTCTCCGACGTGATGGTGCAGCAGCCCTCCGGGCACCGGCTGCTGCTCGCTCCCGCCGGGGAGGTGGCTGACTTCATCTCCAGCACCTACAGCTTCGATGAGGTCCAGTTGGTGGAGGTCCACGCCACTTTGGCGCCGGGGCATCTAACGGTCGACGCAGGACCTCTGGCTGTCAGCGCGCGGCTCGGCGGGCGGACCCTCCTGGGCCACGCTCTGCGGCTGGTCCCCCGGCCACTTGCCGTCCATCCCCGGTGGTTGCGGGCGGTCAGCCCGGCAGCAGGCCTGTTCAGCGGAGGCTCCCGGACAGCAGGCACTGCGGGAGGGGGACGGCGGGAGTTCTATGGGGTGAGCGACCTGCACAACATCACATCCGCCGTCGTTCACTGGAACGGCGCTGACGCTGGCACCGTGGCACGCGTGACGCCGCCTGTGACGTTCGGCTTCAGCAGCGTCCCGGCCCGGCCAAGCATCGCCCGGGTCCGCACCACGGTGGAGGAACCTACACCCCTTCGGCTTCCTCGACGCTGAGCTGGGATTCGAACATCCTGAAGTAGCGGCCCCGCAGTGCAACCAACTCCTTGTGCGTGCCTTGCTCCACGATCCGGCCGTCTTCAAGCATGTAGACGGTGTCCGCCTTCTCGATGGTGGCCAGCCGGTGGCTGATGGCGATGATGGTGCTGCTGCGGTCCGCGAAGAGGCGGGTGAAAATCCTGTGCTCCGCCAGCGCATCGATGGCCGAGGTGGGCTCGTCCATCACCATAAACTCGGCGTCCCGGTAGAAGTTTCTGGCCATCGCCAGCCGCTGCCACTGGCCACCGGACAGTCCGCTGCCCTTGCGGCCGCGCGGGTCCTCCATCCAGTTGCTGACGTGGTTGTCCAGGCCGTTGGGCAGCTTGTTGATGAACTCGAGGGCTTCGGCGTCTGCCGCCGACCGCCGGATCCGGTCATCGTCCCGCGGCGAATCGACATCGCCAAAGCGGATATTGTCCGCGGCCGTGGCGAACTCGTACTTCAGGAATTCCTGGCTCAGCACCGCCAGGTGCCGGTGCCAGGAGGTGACATCGACGGCGGCGAGGTCCACGCCGTCGAGCATGACCTGACCGGAATCCGGAGCGTAAAGCCCGGCCAGGATCCTGATCAGCGTGGACTTCCCCGCTCCGTTCTCCCCCACGATGGCAATGTGCTGGCCTTCGCGGATGGTCATGCTGATGCCCCGGATAACCTCAAGGTCGCTGCCTGTGTACGTGAAGCGGATATCCCGCAGCTCCACGGTCTTGGGAGCCTGCAGCAGCGGCGGTGCATGGCGGGAATGGACCGGCAGCGCCATGAACACTTCGTAGTCCTTGAGGTTCGCCAGGTCCTCATCGATGGAGCTCAGGGATGACACCAGGTTGTTTGCCGTGGACAGGGCGCGGCTGACGATCTGCTGGACATACAGGAACTGGCCCACCGGCTGGGCCCGGGCAATGATCTGCCCCACCACCCAGATCAGCGAGACCACTTCGGCGCCGTACTGCAGGGCGTCGGCGGCCAGCTGCTTCGGGATGTAGCGCTTCTGGAAGTCCAGGCGCCGGCGCTCGTCAGCGTCGCGCAGCCTGGAGCGGAAGTCCATCAGGTAGCCCACGATCCCGTACAGGCGCATCTCGGCGATGTGCTGGGGCGGAGCAGGTTCGTTTCGATCATCCGGCGCTGGCGGCGCGAATCCACCTGCGTGTTCCAGTGCGCGATCTGTTCCCGGGAAAGCTTGAACTGCAGGTAGACGCTCGGCACGATCGCGATAAGGACAATCACGGCGATCCACCAGCTGACCAGCAGCAAAGCACCGACGGCCAGGATCACCGACACCAACTGCGTGAAGATCGCGGCGATGCGGTCCAGGACCCTGGCGTAGGAATCGGAGAACCGCTTGGCGCGGTCGTACAGATCCACGGTCTGCTTGTCGTCATAACGCCAGAACTCCAGCGCCAGGAAGCGCTCGTACATCTGGTCGCCCACGATGGCGCCCACTTTGAAGCTCATGAGCTGCTGGATGTAGCGGTCCACGCTGCTGAAGGCGCCCCAGAACAGCCCCAGGGCGGCGGTGATGATGACGTACACAATGGCCTGCTGGCCTGCCGCGGCATCGCCGGCGTAGGCGGCTGCCAGCGCCGTGGTGGTCAGCGCGGCGAAGAAAGTGGTCACCAAAGGCAGCGTCGCCGAAATCAGCGAGCCCACAACCTTCATCACGACGGCGCCCGGCGAGGCCCGGAAGCTGACCCGCAGCACCTGCGCCACAGCGCGGGCATAAGGCTTCAGCGCCAAACGCCGTTGAGCATCCCTTTTCGGGTTCAGTTCGGCCGGGTGGCGTGATTCGGACATGGATTCAGCCTAGTTCCCTGTCAAGACAAACAGGCCCCGGGATGGTTCCCGGGGCCTGTTTGGAGAGACGGTCAGCGCGAACCGTAGTTCGGCGCCTCCACGGTCATCTGGATGTCGTGCGGGTGCGATTCCTTGAGCCCGGCCGGGGTGATCCGGACGAACTTTCCGCGGGCCTTGAGCTCCGGGATGGTGGGGGCACCGGTGTAGAACATGGTCTGGCGGAGGCCACCCACCAGCTGGTAGGCCACGGACGCGAGCGGGCCGCGGTAGGCCACGCGGCCTTCGATGCCCTCGGGGATGAGCTTGTCATCACCGGACACGTCGGCCTGGAAGTAGCGGTCCTTGGAGTAGGACGTGTTCTTGCCGCGGGACTGCATGGCGCCGAGGGAGCCCATGCCGCGGTAGCTCTTGAACTGCTTGCCGTTGACGAAGATCAGCTCACCCGGGGACTCGTCGCAACCGGCCAGGAGGGAACCCAGCATGACCGTGTCGGCGCCGGCAACCAGCGCCTTGCCGATGTCGCCCGAGTACTGGAGTCCGCCGTCGGCGATCAGGGGAACGCCGGCAGGGATGGCTGCCTTGGCGGATTCGTAGATGGCGGTGATCTGCGGGACGCCAACGCCGGCCACCACACGCGTGGTGCAGATGGAACCGGGCCCCACGCCCACCTTGATGCCGTCGGCGCCGGCGTCGATCAGGGCCTGGGCACCTTCACGGGTGGCAGCCTGGCCGCCGATGATGTCCACGTGGGCTGCCACGGGATCAGACTTGAGGCGGCGGATCATGTCCAGCACACCCTGTGAGTGGCCGTTGGCGGTGTCAACGAACAGTGCGTCAACGCCGGCGTCGATCAGGGCCATGGCGCGTTCCCAGCCGTCACCGAAGAAGCCGATGGCGGCACCAACGCGGAGCCGGCCCTCGTCGTCCTTCGTGGCCAGGGGGTACTGCTCGGCCTTGGTGAAGTCCTTGGTGGTGATCAGGCCCTTGAGCCGGCCCTGGTCGTCAACCAGCGGGAGCTTTTCGATCTTGTTGGTGGCCAGCTTGTGGGAGGCTTCCTCACGGCTGATGCCCACGTGCCCGGTGATCAGCGGCATCTTGGTCATCACGTCGCTGACCAGCCGCAGCGGGAAGTCGGACTCAGGCACAAAGCGGGTGTCGCGGTTGGTGACAATTCCGAGCAGGCGCATGCCCTCGTCCACCACAGGCAGGCCGGACACGCGGTACTGGGAGCAGATCTCATCCAGTTCAGCCAGTGTTGCTTCGGGGCCGATGGTCAGCGGGTTGGTGATCATGCCGGACTCGCTGCGCTTGACGCGGTCCACCTGGTCAGCCTGGTCCTGGATGGACAGGTTGCGGTGGATTACGCCCAGGCCGCCCTGGCGTGCCATCGCGATGGCCATCCGCGATTCGGTGACGGTGTCCATCGCAGCGGACAGCAGCGGGGTGTGGACAGAGATCCGCTTGGAAATCCGCGACGACGTGTCAGCCTCGGACGGGATAACGTCCGTGTGGCCCGGGAGGAGCAGGACGTCGTCGTAGGTCAGGCCGATGAAGCCGAAGGGGTTGTGCTCGGGCTGGGTCATGAGTGCGCCTCTTACCTTGGGTATTTTGTTCACGGGTAGGGGTTGCAGCTGATGACCAGCCCGTCATTACGGGACTGGTCGGTGCAGGGGCCTAATAAGTGTGTGCCTCGCGCACGGAAGCCATGCGGAAAGCTTTGAATAAATATTAGAACCTCGCGGCCAATCCCCCTATTCCGGCAGCCCATTGTGAGCAAGGGCACCAAGGATGTGAAGGCCGGCTATTTCCAGCCCGTGGCTGCCAGCAGCCGGTCCTCGAACATGGGGATCATGCTTTCCACATACGTCCGGCTGAGGTGGTTGTCGTCTTTGTACACGTAGACGTTGCCCACCACGGCCGGGCAGGTGCCGTCGGGGCAGATGAAGTCGCTCACGTCCATCAGGTGCAGCCCGTCGACTTTTCCGCGGTAGCTCTCCAGCGGGGAGGGATCCACCAGGGATTCGTTCAGCGGCGGGTTGCAGGCCGGGGCGTCCGGCCCGTTCCGCTGAACGCATTCAGGCATGCTGAAGGTAAACCGGGGGTTGTCCCGGATGCCCACAATCTCGATGCCGGCATCGGCGATCGGCCGGATTCCGTCCAGGTACTCGGGCACCTCGGTCTCGAACGGGGCTTCCTCGTGGGTCAGCGAGGCCACCGTAAAGACGGCATCCGGCCGGTGTTCCAGGACGTAGGCTGCGCTTGCCCGGTTGTAGGCATTGCATTCGGCATTCCGGGTCTCGGACTCGGCGCCGAAACGGCAGGCGGGCATCAACAGCGTGACCAGTTCCCAGCCGCGGGCTTCCGCGATGGGAGCAAGCGCGGCCAAGTACTGCTGCGCGTGGGAGTCCCCCAACACCACGATCCGCTTGGTGATCTCGCCGGAGGGAACGGCCTGGCGGCACCCTTCCAGGACAGGATCCGGCGTGGCGTTTTCGTCGATGCAGGGCGCGTGGATTCCCGCCCAGTCGTTATCCAGCGCGGCCGGCGCCGGAATGATTCGGGCCTCGGGCGTTGGCGTGCCGCCGTTCCCTGCGGTCAGTTGGGCCGCCCCCGGTGTCAGTTCGCGCGGCTGCGCCGCGGTAGCGGCCTCCTCCGCGGAGAGGCTGGTCTGCCAGACCGCCACGGGTCCGGCCAGGATTGCGCAGCAGGCAGCAACGACGACGGCGGTCCGCCAGGCGCGTACCTGCGGCCAGTGCCACTCACGGAGCGGCTTTTCCACAAAGCGGGTGGTGAGGACGGCCAGCACCACCGAGGCGCCAATGATGGCCCCGCCCTGGATGAGGGTGGGTGACTCTACTCCAGTCGCGGCCAGCGCCAGCACCAGGACGGGCCAGTGCCACAGATAGAGTGCGTAGGAGTTATCGCCCAGCGAGACCAGCGGCTTCCAGCTCAGGAGTCGGTCCACGCCGAAGCGGCTGCCGCTCTGGCCGGCCACAATGATCGCTGCGGCAGCGAGGGTGGGCCACAGGGCCACGAATCCGGGGAAGGCCCGGTCCACGGTCAGCAGCAGGCCACAGGAGACCATGGCCACCATGCCGGTCCAGCCGAGGATCAGGCGAAGCACTTTTCCGGGCTTCAGCAGCGGCAGGCCCAATGCCAGGAGCGAGCCCAGGGCGAATTCCCAGAGCCTGGCCCTTGTGTCGAAGTAGGCGTACGCCTGGTTCGTGGCCGTCTGTTCAACCGAAAAGGCGAGCGATGCGGCAAGGATGGCTGCGAACGCGGCTGCCAGCACGGCGCGGTAACTGGTGTTGTAACGCCGCCGCAGGAGCCGCCACACCAGGGCCGAGCCGGCGAAGACGAGGGGCCACAGGATAAAGACCTGCCCTTGGATGGACAGGGACCAGAAGTGCTGGAGCGGGCTCGCCCCGGCATGGTCCTGGGCGTAGTAGTCCACCGCGGTGTCCGCCAGCAGCCAGTTCTCCTTGTAAAGCAGCGATGCCCAGGCCTGGTCCAGCACGTCCGGCCAGCGGCTTTGCGGGAGGATCAGCCAGGTTCCGGCGAGCACCCCGAGGATCACCACGACGGCGGCGGGCAGCAACCGTTTGAAGAGGTGCAGCCAGTGCCGGAGGAGGTTGAGGGAGGTGCCGGCTTCGACCTTCCGGACGAAGGACAAAGTCAGCAGGAAGGCCGAGATCAGGAGGAAGACATCCACGCCGCCGGACACCCGTCCAAGCCACACGTGGTAGGTCACCACCATGAGGACTGCGAGCGCGCGGAGGCCCTGGACTTCGGGACGGAAAGTGGGTTTCCGGCGGGCGCTGGGCGCGTCCGCCGGACCGCCTGAGGCAGCCTCTTTTCTCGCAATCAACACAAATGACCCCTCAAAACCGGCTGGTAAAAACATCAAGCCTACGTGGCCATGTTGCCCCATAGCCAATCAAGGGATGCGTTCCGGAGCCGCCGAAGCGGTGATTCAGGGACCTTCAGGTGGCTGTGGACGCGCCGGTTCCGGTGGCAGATGAGGTGGCCTCGCCGGGTGACCGGAGCGGGGATTTTTCCCGCCAGGTAGCGGGCGTCACGGCTGATCCCCGGCAGGGTGTCCGATGCCTCTGCGTACATAAACCGCTGCCCCAGGAAGAACAGGCCCGGCTGGTCAAGGGCCACGCCGCGCCACTGCCGGGGCAACGCGCCGTCGTCGAGCATTGCAGGATCAATCCAGCTGAAGTCATCCTTGAATCCGGTGCACCAGATCACGTTCGCAACGTCCAGACGCGTCCCGTCCTCAAGGACCGGAAGCCCGTCCTGCACTCCAGTGACGCGAGCAACCCGACTGACGCCTGCGGCGGCCAGGTGCTTGGTCTTCGTCCGGATCAGGGGCTCGGCATGAGCCTTCATTGCCGGCAGCAACCTGCGCCCGATCGGCGTACCCAGCGTGAGCACATGGAGTCCGATGAGGCGCACCAAAGGGAAGGCGAAGCGCGCCGCGGCCCGGCCATGTTTGACCGGAAGCTCCGCCGTGGGCTTGCCGGCGACGAAGGTCGTATGGGTACCGGACACTTCCCTGCGCGATTTCCGCTCCGGAGTTCCCCAGTCCCACCACCAGGACGGGTCCGTCCTGCAATTGCCCGGGGTTGCGGTATTCGCCCGAGTGCACCTGGACGACGGCGGCCCCGAGGTCCGCAGCAAAGCCCGGCACCTTGGGCGTCTGGGTGGAGCCCGTGGCGACGACGACGTTGCTCGCCTCCCAGCGGTGGCCGTTGGAGGCCGCGATGAAGCGGTCCGATTCGCGCCACAGGCGGTCGACGCGCACCCCGCTGGCTACGGGAAGATCGAATCTTGCGGCGTAGCCTTCGAGGTATCCGGCGATATCGTCCTTCGTGGGGAAATATAACGGATCGCCTGGGAACGGGGCGCCAGGGAGGCCGTCGAACTTGGCGGGCGTAAAAACCCTGAGCGAGTCCCACCGCTGGCGCCACGCGTCACCGGTCCGTGGATTAGCGTCCAGGATCTGGAACGTCCGGTTTTGCGCCTTCAGGTAGTGGCCCAGGGCAAGTCCTGCCTGTCCTCCGCCGATGATGAGGGTGTCCAGCGTGCCGGTCACGCCATTGCTGTTCATTTCAGTTCTCCTTTGTTATTCAGCGGACTATTTGCCTCGCGGTATCGGAGCCACCAGGCCAGCATCAGCGCGGACGCAAGGATGTAGGCCAGGTGGAGCGCCCAGATGGGCCCCGCCGGCAGGTGGAAGACATACACGGAGTGGACGGCGTTGGCCACGTTGGTCAACATCAGGTTCCCGAGGCTGTAGGAGGCCAGGTCCTTCGTCCGTGCGGCTTTGACCAGCATCGGCAGCATTCCCAAGGCGAACAGCACCGTGGAAAGGGTTCCTGCGAGGACTGGAAGGTTCATGTTTTGAGGCTACGGCCGCGCCACATGCCTCCGCGTCGGCCAAAATACGCAATTACGGCGGCGGCCGGTATGGGTATTTCTGTGCAGGGCAGACCTCAGTTCCGGCGGTGCCGCGCGGCGCCTCGGAGGTGGAGCCTTCAGCCGACCAGCCCGTGCTCGTAGGCATAGCTGGTGGCGGCCGCGCGGGATTGCAGGCCCAGTTTCAGGAAGATGTTGCTGATGTGGCGGGCCACGGTCTTTTCACTGAGGTAGAGCTCGGCGGCGATGGCCCGGTTCCCGGCGCCGGAGGCCACAAGCCGCAGCACTTCCGTTTCCCGGGGCGTCAGGGGTCCTGCAGCAGTCGTAGGGCCTGTCCGCATCAGCGACGCAGCCCAGGCGGCGGCCGGAGCAGCGCCCAGTTCCAGGAACTCCGCGTGTGCCGCCTCAAAGTCCATCAACGCCGACGGTTCATCGCCCAGGCTGCGGCAGGCGGAACCGATCAGCACGCGGCAGCGGGCGGCCTCGTAGGGCACACCGAGCGCCAGCCACAGCCGCCAGGCCTCCCGGAGTGCTGGCACAGCGCCCGCCGCATCGCCCTCGGCGAGCCGGACGCAGCCCACAGCCTGTCCCGCGGCAACGCCCGGACCATGGGCATGGGGAATTCAACGGCCAGGGCTTCCAACTCCTGAACGAGCCGCCGCGCGGCTTCCAGGTCGGAGGCTGCCAGTTCGATCTCCACCAGCTGCCGGCAACATGTTCCGGCGCGTTGCGAGGTCCGCCGCGGCGGCTGCCCGCCGGATCATCGCTTGTGCCTGCTGCGCATTTCCCCGGGCCAGCAAGAGCAGCGCGAGGCCAGGCTGCGGCTCATAGCCGGACCGGGCAGCCTGCCGGTAGGAAGCTTCGGCGCGTCCAGTTTTCCACTCAGCCGTTCCACCTCTCCCTGCTGGTAATAGCCGCCGTAAAGCGCTTGGGGATCACCCCGGGCGGAAGTCCCTGGGCAGCCGCGGCCGCCGTCAGCGCCTCGTCCCAGGCCCCGTGGAGCATAAAGAGTTCGGCACGGTGTGACTGGCACTGGCCGCTGAAGGTCACCATGTCCGGACGTTCGCTGCACCAGCGGTCCAGGGCTGCCGTCCATTCCAGCGCACGCTCCAGGTCGAAGGCCAGGTGGCAGTTGCCGATGACCGCACAATAGATAATCCCTGAGGGGATCGGGGAAAGTTCACTTGCCGTGACGGCCACCATGACCTCGTCGAACATCTTGAGTCCCTGGCCAGGGTGGCCGAGCATCAGGGTGGCCTGGCCCGTGCCGAGGAGGCCCAGCGCGGACACGTCCTTGTCGTGGAACCGCTGGCCGAATTCGGCAACGCGGGAGAAAGCCTGCAGCGCGCCCGCCGGATCGCCGCCGTAAAGTTTGCCCAATCCCTCCGGGATCAGCAGGAGGCCCTGCACGGCGCTCGGCTCGGCCAGTTCATCCACCAGCCGCTGGCCGCGGGCCAACCAACCGCCGGCCCGGGCCCGTTCCCCCATGAACATCAGCTGCATGCCCATCCAGCCCGCGCACCGTGCGGCACTCTCGACGTCGCCCATCACCAGGTACTCCTCGTGGGCGCGCGTGAGGGTGTCCAGCCCAGCGGTGCTTTCCCCGGTCAGGATCTCGGCCGTCGCCAGCCGCTCAAGATCGGCGGCCGGCAGTCCGCCACTGCCGGTCGGCCTCGCGGAAGTTCTCGTAGGCCTCGGTCCAGCGGTGCTCCTGGAACGCTGACCTGCCCTGGTCAATGCCCGTCTCCGCTGACATCCTGGCCTCCTTTCGGATCCCTGGCGCCAGCCCGATTCCGGTGGTGGCACGCTGGGCTGCTGCGGGCCGGAGCCGGCTTTAAGCGCCACGGTACGCCCGGCGCTGAACCGGCACAAGCTAGGGACGCAGCAGCGCCCGCAGCGTCTGGATGGTGTCGGCCTCTGCCGCCGTCTTGTCGTCGCGGTAGCGCTTGACGCGTGCGAACCGCAGGGCGATTCCGCCCGGATAGCGTGAGGATTGCTGCACGCCGTCGATCGCGATCTCCACCACGGTGACGGGCTCCACCCAGACGGTGCCCGCCGTGCGCCGCACCTCGATCTCCTGGAATCTCTCCGTCTGCCAGCGCAGCAGCGCGTCGGTGAGGCCCTTGAAGGTCTTGCCCACCATCACGTAGCCGCCGGGTTCGCCGAACTCGCCGGCCGGGTCCAGCGCTCCGAGGTGCAGGTTCGACAGCAGCCCGGTGCGCCGGCCGGATCCCCACTCGCAGGCGAGCACCACCAGATCGTAGGTGAGCACCGGCTTCACCTTGATCCAGTTGGAGCCACGCCGGCCGGCCGCGTAGGCCGAGCCGACCGCCTTCACCACCACGCCCTCATGGCCGGCGGCGAGCGCATCGCGCGACACCCGCTCGGCCACGGCCGCATCCGCTGTGATCTCCCCCGGGATCCGGTGCTCCGGGGCGATGCGCTCGAGCACGCCGATGCGCGTGGACAGCGGCTCGTCGAGCAGGTCGCGCCCGTCGATGTGCAGCACGTCGAAGAACCAGGGATGCAGCACCGTCGCGCGCGCCGACGTCCGCCCCGAACCGCGACATGGTCTCCTGGAACGGCCGCGGGCCGCCGTCCTCGTCGAGGGTGAGGGTCTCGCCGTCGAGGATCACGTCGCGCACCGGGAGTCCGCGCACCACCTCCACCACCTCGGGCAGCCGGTGGGTCACCTCGGCCAGGGTGCGGGTGAAGATGCGCACCTCGTCGCCGGCGCGATGCACCTGGATGCGGGCGCCGTCGAGCTTGTATTCCACGGATGCCTCCCCCGTGATCTCCAGCGCCGCGCCGGCGCTCGAGGCGGTCGCGGCGAGCATGGGCTGCACGGGACGGCCGACGACGAGGCCGACGGCGTCGAGCTGGGCCGCCGTGCCCGTGAGCGCCAGCAGTGCCGTCCCGCCGAGGTCGCCGGAAAGCATCGCGGCGCGGCGTACGGCGTCCGACGGGCCGGTCGGCGGCGCGGGCGACGGCGTCCGTCAGCACGCCCTCCAGCGCACCGGTGCGCAGTTCCCCGAGCAGCACGCCGGCGATGAAGGCCTGTTCGCGCTCGGTGGCGGCCGCCGTGAGCTCGCGGAGGGTCGCAGCGCGTTCCGCGGCCGACCCGGCGCCTGCGGTGGTCGAGCAGCCGGTCCAGTGCGGCGTCGAGGTCGGCGACCGTGAGGCTCGGCTCGGCGGCCGGCTCCCCCATGGCCGCCGACATGCCGCGCCAGCCGACCCCTACCCGGCCCTGCCGCGGCTTGGCGATGAGCAGGCCGACCGCCGTGGCGATCTCCGCGGGATCGAGCCGGCGCAGCAGTTCCGCCAGGGCGTCGACCTTCGCGAGCCGGGAGCGGGTGGACGCGACGGCATCCGTGGTTCTCACGAGCTCATCGAGCAGCATGGCATCAGTCTGCCACGCGGCCGGCTGGCTCTGGACAGTGACCCCCGCCGCCGTTCCAGACTGGGTGGATGGGTATCATCGTCGCGAACCTGTTCATCACCCTCGACGGCGTCTACCAGGCGCCCGGCGGCCGCGAGGAGGACACCGAAGGCGGTTTTACCTTCGGCGGCTGGCAGTCTCCCGTGTCCGATGACGAGGCCGGGCGGCCATCGAGGCAGAGATCAGCCAGCATCGACGCCCTGCTTCTCGGCCGGAAGACCTACGACATCTTCGCGGCCTACTGGCCGCACCAGTCCGACGACATTGGCGGCACGCTCAACCGGGTGCCCAAGTTCGTCGTCTCCAGCACCCTGACCGATCCGGGCTGGGCGGGCACGACGGTCCTCCCGGACGCCGCGGCCGCGGGCCGGCTCCGCGACGAGTACAACCAGGTGCACATGTTCGGCAGCGGCGTCCTCATCCGGTCACTGCTGCAGGCAGACGTGCTTGACCGCCTCCACTTCTGGCTCTATCCGGTCACGCTCGGGCAGGGCAAACGCCTTTTCGACGCCGGGACCGTCCCCGCGTCACGTTCCGCCTCGCCGAGCCGGCCCGCACCTTCCCGAAGGGCTCGGTGTCGCTGGTCTACGAGCGCGCCGGCGAAGTCGAGACGCAGGACATGCCGGAGCGTAGGCCCGGAACGGGCGGTCCAGGGCAACAAAAAACCGGCCCAGCGGAAGCTGGACCGGTTTTTTGTGCGGAGCCGGTGGGCCCACGCCGAGGGCTGCAGACGCTTAGTGGCTGTGGCCTGCGTGCTCGTCCTCGTCAGCGGGCTTCTCCACCACGAGGGTCTCGGTGGTGAGAACCAGCGCAGCGATGGAGGCTGCGTTGCGGAGGGCCGCACGGGTGACCTTGACCGGGTCGATGACGCCGGCGCCGATCAGGTCTTCGTACTCGCCCGACTTGGCGTTGAAGCCGTTGTTGGTTTCGAGTTCGGCAACCTTGGCCGTGACAACGTAGCCGTCGAAGCCGGCGTTCTGGGCGATCCAGCGCAGCGGCTGGACCAGCGCGCGGCGGACAATGCCCACAGCTGCGGCGGCGTCGCCTTCAAGGGCCTGCACTGCGGGGTCCTCGTCGAGGGCCTTCAGCGCGTGGATCAGTGCGGAACCGCCACCGGCCACGATGCCTTCTTCGAGGGCGGCGCGGGTGGAGGACACTGCATCTTCGATGCGGTGCTTCTTTTCCTTCAGCTCAACCTCGGTGGCTGCGCCAACCTTGATCACGCCGATGCCGCCGGCCAGCTTGGCCAGGCGCTCCTGGAGCTTTTCCTTGTCCCAGTCGGAGTCGGTGCGGGTCAGCTCGGCGCGCAGCTGGGAAACCCGGGCTGCGACGTCTTCTGCGGAACCGGCGCCGTCAACGATGGTGGTGTTGTCCTTGGTGACCGTGATGCGGCGGGCGGTACCCAGCACCTCAAGGCCAACGGTGTCCAGGCTGAGGCCCAGTTCCGGCGGAGACAACCTGCGCACCGGTGAGGGTGGCGATGTCCTGCAGCATGGCCTTGCGGCGGTCGCCGAAGCCCGGAGCCTTGACGGCAACCACGTTCAGGGTGCCGCGGATGCGGTTGACGATCAGGGTGGACAGTGCCTCGCCCTCGACGTCTTCGGCAATGATGAAGAGCGGCTTGGAGCTCTGCAGCGCCTTCTCCAGCAGCGGCAGGAAGTCCTGGACGGAGGAGATCTTGCCCTGGTTGATCAGGATGAGGGCGTCCTCGAGGACGGCTTCCTGGCGCTCGGTGTCGGTCACGAAGTACGGGGACAGGTAGCCCTTGTCGAACTGCATGCCTTCGGTGAGGACCAGCTCGGTCTGCGTGGTGGAGGATTCCTCGATGGTGATCACACCATCCTTGCCGACCTTGCCGAATGCCTCGGCGAGGAGCTCGCCGATTTCGTCGCTCTGGGCCGAGATGGCGGCAACGTTGGCAACCTGGGTGCCTTCAACCGGGCGTGCGTTCTCGAGCAGGCGGGCAGCAACGGCTTCAACGGAAACCTCGATGCCGCGCTTGATCTGGCCCGGAGCGGCGCCGGCAGCAACGTTGCGCAGGCCTTCCTTGACCAGGGCCTGGGCGAGGACGGTGGCCGTGGTGGTGCCGTCGCCGGCAACATCGTTGGTCTTGGTGGCTACTTCCTTGGCCAGCTGGGCGCCAAGGTTCTCGTACGGGTCATCAAGCTCAACTTCGCGGGCGATGGTGACGCCGTCGTTGGTGATGGTGGGTGCCCCCCACTTTTTGTCGAGGACAACGTTGCGGCCGCGGGGGCCGAGCGTCACCTTGACAGTGTTGGCGAGCTTATCGATGCCGGCTTCAAGCGACCGGCGTGCAGCGTCGTTAAACGCAAGCTGCTTTGCCATGGTTTTGTCCTTTCAAGACAGAACCCCGCGCAGCTGACCAGCGGAATGCATGGCCAGCGGCACGGGGATCCAAAGAGTTACTTTACGACGATCGCCAGAACGTCGCGGGCGGACAGCACGAGGTACTCGGTGCCGCCGGTCTTGACTTCGGTTCCACCGTACTTGGAGTAGATCACAACGTCGCCAACGGCTACGTCGACAGGAACGCGGTTGCCGTCTTCGAAGCGGCCGGGGCCTACTGCAACAACTTCACCCTCCTGCGGCTTCTCCTGTGCGGAGTCCGGGATAACCAGGCCGGAAGCCGTGGTCTGCTCGGCTTCGAGCGGGCGGACAACAATACGATCCTCAAGAGGCTTAATAGAGACCGACACTCGGACCTCTCCTTCTACGTCAGCGAAATTTGTGGACAGTTGAGCTGTTTCGCCGTGGCTGGCAAACCGTCGTCGCGGTGCCGGCAGCAGCCTGGCTGGCAGCTCTTCATGTGTTAGCACCCTCCTAGGGAGAGTGCTAATGACGACTCTATGTACTGGTTAGCACTCGGTCAAGGCGAGTGCCAGAATTATGTCCCTGGTGAACAGGCGGGGACCGGTGTCACCGGCCGGCGAGGTCGTCGAAATCCACGTCTTCGTCGCCCTCGTCGCCCTCATCGGCAGTGCCGCGCTTGAGGTACAGCACCACGGCGCCGCCCACGGCGGCCAGCAGCGAGATCACCAGCAGGATGATGCCGCCGATGCGTGCGCCGGCGTAGAGGCCGCGGATGTCCCGGGCTTCGTCGGTGGCGTCCTGGATGTCCTTGCCGCCCACGGAGTAAACGGTGGCGTTGAAGGTGTCCAGGAAGAAGATGATCACCAGCAGGGCGATGCAGACCACGGCCACTGCGGACCCTGCGATCAGTGCGGGGCGGGCCACCTTCACCAGGTCCGTGTGGGTGGTTCGGGGCGGTCCGGACGGCTGGGTGCCTGCACTGTCTTCCATACCTTCAACCCTAGCGGGAACCGGACGCCGGGCCGCCTCCACTAGGCTTTAACCCATGTCACAAGCGCCGCAGGACCAGATCGCCCCACTGCTCACGAGCGAGGGGTGGGAGCTGCTGGCGTCCCTGGGGCCGTACCGCGAGGACGGGGCCTTCGAGCTCAATTCGGCCCTCCGCAAGGCCGGGCACTCCCCCGAGATGGTCTCCGCCGTGCTCACCCAGTCCAGGCTCCGCACCAAGGCCGAGGCTGAAGTTCGGGGAGTTCGCCCGGAGCATGCTGTTCACCCAGGCGGGCCTGGAACAGGCCACCCGGCTCAACGTGGCGGCCCGGCATGCTGAACGGTTTGCGCAGGCCGGCGTCCGCCATGTGGCGGACCTCGGCTGCGGCCTCGCCGCGGACTCCCTGGCCCTGGCCTCGATGGACATCACGGTCACGGCAGTGGAGATGGACGAAACCACCGCCGCCTGCGCCACGGTCAACCTCATCCCGTTTCCCAACGCCACGGTGGTGCACTCCGACGCCACGACGGTCCCGCTGGACGGGATCGACGGCGTCTGGCTGGATCCCGCCCGCCGGGTCACCTCGACTTCGGGTACCAAGCGGATCTGGGATCCCGAGGCGTTTTCGCCGCCGCTGTCCTTTGTGGAGTCCCTCGCGGCCACCGGGCGCGCCGTCGGCGTCAAGATGGGTCCGGGCATGCCCCACGAGTCAGTGCCCGCCGGCTGCGAGGCGCAGTGGGTCTCCGTGGGCGGCGATGTCACCGAGGTGACCCTCTGGTTCAACTCCGTCAGCCGGCCCGGAATCCGCCGCGCGGCGTTGCTGCTCGGGCCGCAGGGAGCCGCGGAGATCACCAGTGCCGACGATTTCGACGGCGGTCCCACAGCGCCGGTGGGCCCGGCAGAGGGCTACCTGTACGAACCCGATGGTGCGGTGATCCGCGCAGGTCTGGTTGCCGACGTCGCGCTTCAACTGGGCGGGCACCTGCTGGACGAGCACATCGCCTACATCTGCGCCCCGGACCTGCTGGACACCCCGTTCGCCCGCGCCTACAAGGTCCTGGAGGTGATGCCGTACAACGTCAAGGCGCTCAAGGCCTGGGTCAAGGAGCAACGGCATCACGGTGCTGGACATCAAAAAGCGCGGCACCTCCGTCACGCCTGAAGAACTGCGGAAACAGCTGTTCGCCGGCAGCAAGCAACACCGGTAAGAAGGCCGGCACCAAAACAGCCACCCTGGTCCTGACCCGCATCGGGGAGGACCGGGTGGCCATCTCGGTGGAACCCGTCTAGAGCCGTACCTTGCGGTGAGGCCTGCAGGCGGAGCGTCCTACTGGGCGCGCATGAAGTCTTCGGCGGCCCGGACCTGCTCGTCGGTGGGGCGCACGCCCGTGTAGAGGACAAACTGCTCGAGCGCCTGGATGGTGGCCACCTCCGCGCCGGTGATCACCTGTTTCCCGGCCGCCCGCGCCGCCTTGATCAGCGGCGTCTCGGCCGGCAGCGCCACGACGTCGAACACCACTTTGGCCGCGGCAATGGCGTCCTCCGGGAAGGACAGGGAGTCGACGTCGGGACCTCCTGCCATGCCAATAGGCGTGACGTTGATGATCAGGTCCGCCGTGCCGCCGTCGAGCGCTGCCCGCCACTGGAAGCCATACTGCTCCGCGAGCGCCCGGCCGGTGGTTTCGTTCCGGGCGATGACGGTGACGTCGGTGAACCCGGCGTCCCGCAGCGCGGCCACGGTGGCCTTGGCCATGCCGCCGGCGCCCTGGACCAGCACGGAGTAATCCGTGGGCACGGCGTTGCTCTTGAGCAGCTGTTCGATCGCCGTGTAGTCGGTGTTGTAGGCCTTGAGGTGGCCGTTGGTGTTCACAATGGTGTTGACCGAATCGATGGCTTTGGCCGAGGGATCAAGCTCGTCCACGAGGGCCATCACGTCCTCCTTGTAGGGCATGGACACGGCGCAGCCCCGGATCCCCAGGCCGCGGACGCCGGCGATCGCCTGGGCCAGGTCCGTGGGGGCAAAAGCCTTGTAGATCCAGTTCAGGTCCAGCTGGTCGTAGAGGTGGTTGTGGAACCGGGTCCCGTTGTTGCTGGGCCGGGCCGACAGCGAGATGCAGAGGGTCATGTCTTTATTAAGAATGGGCACCCGTCCATTAAACGCGTTCCGCCCCCATCTGACTGGCAGATAACGCACTCAAGCACGCGAATGACGACGTTAAGTGCGAGCCAGTTGGGATTAGGGGCAGCCGGTGCCTGCCGGGAAGCGTCCGACGGCGGCCGGCAGCTTTCCCGGGGCCGTCGCCTTTCCGGTGAGCACCGCAACCAGGGCACCGAAGGCGCCCGGCGTCCGGCCGTAGAGGGCGATTTTCACCGGGCGCGCTGGAACCCGCCAGCGGCCAGGGCGCATCGAGCGTCACGGCGATGTCGCCACCTGCCGGTGCGCCGCCGTAGCCGATGAGCGTGACCAGCGGGCCCTGACCAATGGCAAGTCCGGCCTTGGCAGCCGCCGCCTCGAACCGGGCCCTGTCCTGGTCCGAGCCGCCGGCGATCCGGATCCCTGCCCGCGCGATGGGCCCGGCGCAGCGCCCGGACAGCACGGTCACGGCTGCGGCGGAGACCTTCGCTGAGGTGCCGCCGCTGCGGCCCGGCGCGGTTCCCGGCGCCGTCTGGCCCGGTGTCGCAGCTACCCGGCCGCGCCAGGTCATCATGGTGGCAACCCGTGTGGCCGCCTCGTCCAGGCGGGCCGCCGGCACGGTTCCGGCAGCCACGGCACGCACGATGGCCGCGTGGGCCTGCCCGACGTCGGCTGGCATCAGCAGCAGGTCCGCGCCGGCCGCAAGCGCCGCCGGCGCCGCGGAGCCGCCCGGATACTGCTGCTGGATCGCCCCCATATTCAGGGCGTCGGTTACGGCCACGCCCTTGAAGCCCATGCCCCTGAGGGCGGCGTAGGTCGGGGCTGATAGCGACGCCGGAACGCCCGGTTCCAGCGCCGGCACGGCGATGTGCCCCGTCATGACCATCGGCACGCCGGCGGCGATGGCCGCCCGGAACGGTTTCCAGTCGCGGGCCTTGAGCTCCGCGACGCGTAGCCCGCTGCACCGGAAGATCCTGGTGGGAGTCCACGGTGACGGAGCCATGGCCAGGGAAATGCTTGACGGCGGGCAGGACGCCGGCCTCCTGCATCCCCTGGGAAAACGCCACCGCCAGCTGCGCTGACTGGTCCGGGTTTCCGGACATTGACCGCGCCCCGATGGTGGGGTCCGCCGGGCCGATGGTGACGTCAGCATCCGGCGCGAAGTCCACGGTGAAGCCCAGCGGCGCGAGCTCGGCCGCCAATGCGCGGCCGGCTTCCTTGGTGAGCGGCACACTGGCTGCCGCGCCGTAGCTCATGGCTGTTGGCCATTCGGTCAGCGGTGTACCTAGCCGGGCCACCAGCCCGCCCTCCTGGTCCACGCCGATCAGCCCCGGCCACGGCCTGCCGTCGGCGCGGGTGGCGTGCGCCAGCCGGGCATTCACGGCCGTCATTGCTGCGGGGTCCGCCTGGCCGCGGGCGTCCAGCGGGATGTTGTCGCCCATGATGATGGATCCGGCCAGATGGAGGCGTTCGATGGTGGCGGCCTGGGCTGCGGGATCGGTTCCGGCGTACGCGGGCATCAGCACCTGCCCCGCCTTCTCCTCCACCGACATCGCTGCCACTGCGGCGGCAGCCACCTTCCGGTCCCGCTGCTCGGGACCCCAGCCCAGCGGCGTCAGCGCGGGGTCGGGCGAGGAGTCGGGCGACGGGTCAGGTGAGGGTGAAGCGGAAGGAGAATGCCGCCGTCGGACGCCCCGAAACTGGCGCCGAGGCAGAGGCGGAGCCTGCGGTTGCCGGGGCGGTCTGCGGAACAGGGGTGCAGGCCGCCATGGCGGCTACGGAAGCAGCAGCCGTGAGGAAGAGGGTGATTCTGTGAACACTGTCACGGGTCCGCACGAACAAAGCCATTAGTACGATGCTACCCCTGCACTAGACTTGGACGCGGCGCACGCCAACGGAAAACCGAACAGTTAGGAACGCACTTGAAGATTGATTTCGCTTCATCGAAGCAATCAACTCTTGGCGTGGAATGGGAGCTGGCGCTGGTCAACGGCCAGACCGGCGAACTGGCATCGGTGGCGAACGAGGTGCTGCGCGGCGTCTCCGCCAAACACCCCGAACTCAACGAAGACGACGAGCATCCCCACATCAAGCAGGAGCTGCTGCTGAACACGGTGGAGCTTGTCACCGGCATCTGCGAGACCGCCGGCGAAGCCAAGGAAGACCTCAGCAGGTCCCTGGCCGCCGTCCGCGAAATCACCGATCCCATGGGCGTGGAAGTTTTCTGCGCCGGCAGCCACCCGTTCAGCCCGCCGCAGCTGCAGCCGGTGACGGACAAGGAGCGCTACGCCAAGCTGATCGACCGCACGCAGTGGTGGGGCCGCCAGATGGTCATTTACGGCGTGCATGTGCACGTGGGCCTGGACCGGCGCGAAAAGGCCCTGCCGGTTCTCGACGGGCTGGTCAACTACTTCCCGCATTTCCAGGCGCTGTCCGCGTCGAGCCCGTTCTGGGGCGGCGAGGACACCGGGTACGCCTCGCACCGTGCCCTGATGTTCCAGCAGCTGCCGACTGCGGGCCTGCCGTTCCAGTTCCGGTCGTGGGAGGAATACGAGTCCTACGTCCAGGACATGTTTACCACCGGCGTGATCGACACCCTGTCCGAGATCCGCTGGGACATCCGCCCGGTCCCCAACCTCGGCACCATCGAGATGCGCATCTGCGACGGCCTGGCCACGCTGGAGGAAGTGGGCGCCATCGCCGCCCTCACGCAGTGCCTCGTGGACGAATTCTCCACCACGCTGGACAACGGCGGGACCATCCCCACCATGCCGCCCTGGCACATCCAGGAGAACAAGTGGCGTGCCGCCCGCTACGGCATGGAAGCCATCATCATCCTTGACGCCGCAGGCAACGAGCAGCTGGTCACCGACCACCTGCTGGAGACCCTGAACCGGCTGGAGCCGGTGGCCGCGAAGCTCGGCTGCCCCGACGAACTGGCCGACGTCGAAAAGATCATCCGCCGCGGCGCCGGCTACCAGCGCCAGCGCCGCGTCGCCGCCGAGCACGGCGGTGACCTGCAGGCCGTGGTGCTGGACCTGGTCAAGCAGATGCGGAACGGCCCGACGGGCTAACGCAGTCCCGTCAGGGCTTCGACAGGCTCAACCACCGGGACTTTCGACAGGCCGGGTTCCGAGGCCAGACCGAGGGCAGCCGCGGGGCAGCGTCAGGCGGGGAGCGACACCGCCGTGACGGGCATCGAGGAGTCGGGCGCGAAGCGGATGCCGCTCGGCCCGATTCCCGCCATCACCAGCTGCGCGCCGAGGGCCGCCACCATGGCGCCGTTGTCCGTGCACAGGTCCAGCGGCGGCACGTGGAGTCTGATTCCGGCCGACGCACAGCGCTGGCCGGTGAGCTCGCGCAGCCTCGAGTTGGCCGCCACTCCCCCGCCCAGCAGCACGTCCTTGATGCCGTGCTCGCGGCAGGCCAGCACCGCCTTGGACGTGATCACGTCCACCACGGCTTCCTGGAACGCCGCGGCGATGTCCGCCACCGGCACCTCCTCGCCGCGGGCCTCGAACTGCTCCACGCAGCGGGCGACGGCGGTCTTCAGGCCGCTGAAGGACCAGTCGTAGCGGTGCGGGCCGGGTTCCTCGGCGGTGCCCATGTACTTGGGCTGGCTGAGTCCGCGCGGGAACCGGATGGCCTTGGCGTTGCCGGTCCGGGCCAGCTTGTCGATGGCCGGGCCGCCCGGATAGCCGAGGCCCAGGATGCGGGCCACCTTGTCGTAGGCTTCGCCGGCGGCGTCGTCGATGGTGGAGCCGAGCAGCTGGACGTCGTCGGTGATGCTGTTGATCTTCAGGATCTCGGTGTGGCCGCCGGAGACCAGCAGGGCACCCAGGTTCTCCGGCAGTCGCGGCGCGCCGGCACTGCCGGCGGCAGCACCGGCGTCGGGGTTCCGTCCAGCAGCCCGACGCCGACGTGCGCCACGAGGTGGTTGATGGCATACAGCGGCTTGCCGGTGGCAACGGACAGTGCCTTCGCCGCGCAGACCCCCACCATGAGTGCGCCGGCCAGCCCTGGGCCCGAGGTAACGGCGATGGCGTCCACGTCCTCCAGCGTCACGCCGGCGTCGGCCAGGGCCTGCCGCAGTGTGGGGACAAAGGCGTCAAGGTGCGCGCGTGACGCGATCTCGGGGATCACGCCGCCGAAGCGGACGTGCTCGTCCATCGAGGAGGACACGGTGTTGGTGAGCAGCGTGGTGCCGCGGACGATGCCCACGCCGGTCTCGTCGCAGGAGGATTCGATGCCCAGCACCAGTGGCTGCGAGCGGTTCATGGCTGGCCAGCTTCTGTTGTGGGGTCTGCTTCCGTTGCGGGGTCGGCGGCGGGCGTGGGGTGGCGTCCGGCGGCCGGGGACCCCGCCGGGGACGGCACCGTCCGGCACCAGCTGCAGCCGCATGATGAGGGCGTCAACGCCGTCGCGGTAGTACTTGCGGCGCACGTGGATCTGTTCGAAGCCGAACCGCACGTACAGCTGCTGCGCCCGCGGGTTGTCCTCGCGGACCTCCAGCAGGACGTCCGCTGCGCGGCCGCGGCCGCGCTTCGTCGATCAGCCGGGTCAGGAGCGCCGAGCCGATCCCCCGGCCCTCAAATTCAGGCACGACGGCGATGGTCTGGACGTCCGCGATGGGCTCGATGCACATCAGGCCGGCGTAGCCCACGATGTCCCCGCCGCTCTCGGCCACCAGGTACCGCCGTGTTTCCGGCTGGGACAGTTCCGCCAGGAACATCTGCAGCGGCCAGGCATCCGCCGGGAACAGGCGCTGTTCGAGGGCGTTGACAGTGGGCACGTCCTCCAGGGTCATGTCCCGGAAGACCACGCCGTCGCTGCTCGGATCGGTCGGCGCCGGCCGGCGTGCTCACAGTGCCCGCTTCCGCGGCCCGGGCACCTGGGCGTCCGATTCCCGGAGGTACAGGGGCGTGGAGTCGAGCAGCTGCCCGCCGGAGGCCAGCCGGGCCAGCGCGAACTGCCCGAGGTACAGGGCGTCGGGCTGTTCCTTGCTGAATTCGGGGTCCGCGCGCAGGACGTCGCTGTACAGCCCGGCACCGGCGCCGTAGGCCGGGCAGGTCCGGCAGGTCGGCGGCGAAGCTGACGTGCGGGCCGTCCTCCAGCTGCGGCAGCTGCCCCTCCGCGAGGGTGTAGCGGGCCCAGTAGACCTCTTTGCGCCGGGCGTCGGTGACCACCAGGAACTCGGCCGCGGCGTCGGTGGACTCCGCCACTTCCAGCGCGACGGCGTCGAGGCTCATCAGTCCGTACAGCGGCTTGTCCCAGACGAAGGCGAGCGTGCGGGCGGTCGCGATCCCTGAACGCAGGCCGGTGAACGGGCCGGGGCCCACGCCCGCCGACGATCGCGTCAATGTCCTGGCCGGTGACCCCGGCCGAGGCGAGCAGGTCCTCGATGCCGGGAGCCAGGACTTCGGCGTGGCTGCGGGTGTCCTCGGTGGAGAAGCTGGCCACCACGCCTTCGAGGGCGTCGTCCGAGACCAGGGCGGCGCTGGCCACGGCGGAGGTGTCGATGGCAAGGATAAGCATCAGGGTGTCCCTTCGAATTCGCCGCCGAGGACGGGCTTGGTGCTCCAGCGGGGACCGAAGCCGCGCATCACGATGGTGCGGGGCTCGTCGTCGTCCTCGGTGTCAAAGTCCAGGATGTCGGTGTGGCCGGGGATCGGTTCCGAGGCGCCCACCGCGTCGCAGCCCGATGGCGCGGTGCAGGTCCACTTCCAGGCGGCTTTCGCTCAGGTGCTCCACCCGGCCGCGCCCCCACTCCACCACCGTCACGGACGAGTCCAGCGTGTTTTCCAGGTCGATGTCGTCAATTTCCGACGCCGATCCCAGCCGGTACGCGTCCACGTGCACCAGGTCGGGGCCGCCGGGACGCGGGCCGTCAGGCAGGTTGGGATGGATGCGGACCAGGACAAACGTGGGCGAGATGATGCCCGCGCGCACGCCCAGTCCTTCGCCGAGCCCCTGCGTGAACGTGGTTTTGCCGGCACCCAGCTCGCCGGTCAGCACCAGCAGGTCCCCCGCCTGCAGCACCTCCGCCCAAAGCCGCGCCGAGCGCGTGGGTCTGGTCCGCCGTCGTGACCCTGAGCGTCTGTTCCCAGGCAGGGAGCTCTGCCGGGGTGGGCACGCTCACGGCGTGGCCTGCCCGGCAGGATGCGCGGCGGCCGTCTCCTCCGCCGTGGACGCTCAGCGCAGACGCCCGACGGCGGGACTTTCGTTGATGAACCGCCGCGGCACCCGGGGGCTGATCCGGGTGACGATCTCGTAGTTGTTGGTTCCGGCGGCGACGGCCCAGTCGTCAGCGGTGGGCCCGCCGTCGTCCCCGTTGCCAAACAGGACCGCCTCGGCGCCGAAGAGGTCCGTGCCGGCGGGGCCGATGTTGCCGACGTCGATGACCATCTGGTCCATGGCGATCCGGCCCACCACAGGGTAGGTCCGGCCGGCCACCCGGACGGGCCCGCCGGTGGCCACACGGGGGACGCCGTCCGCGTAGCCCAGCGGGATCAGCGCGAGGGTGCTGGGGCCGCTGGTGTGATAGCGCAGGCCGTAGGAGACGCCCTGCCCGTCCGGGACGTCCTTGCACTGGGACACCAGGGTGCGCAGCGTCATCGCGGGGCGGAGGCCCAGTTCCGCGGACGTCTGGCCTTCAAACGGCGAGAGGCCGTAGATGCCGAGCCCCACGCGGACCAGGTCGAAGTGGGTATCGGGCCGGGACAGCGTGGCCGGGGTGTTGGCCAGGTGCCGGACTTCGAGGTCCACGCCGGCGTCCTCGGCCACGGCGAGCACCTCGCGGAACGTGGCCAACTGCTCGTCGGTTTCCGGCCGTTCGGGTTCATCGGCCACGGACAGGTGCGAGAAAATCCCCACCACGCGCAGGAGGCCCTCGTCCTGGTACTCCATGGCCTCGCCCACCAGCTGGTCCCACGACTCGAGCGTTGCGCCGTTCCGGCCCAGGCCCGTGTCCACTTTCAGGTGGATCCGGGCGGGCCGCTCCTGGTCGCGCGCGGCGGCCACAATGCGTTCCAGCTCCCAGCCGGAGCAGCCGATGTCGACGCCGGCAGCCACCGCCGCGGCGAAGTTGCTTTCCGTGGTGTGCAGCCAGGCCAGCAGGGGCGCCTCGATGCCCGCGGCCCGCAGTGCCAGGGCCTCGGAGATATGCGCAACGCCCAGCCAGGAGGCCCCGGCTTCAAGGGCGGCACGGGCCACCGGGACCGCGCCGTGCCCGTAGGCGTCGGCCTTCACCACGGCCATGACCTTGGCGGGTGAGGCCGCGTCGGCCAGCCGGCGGACGTTGTGCCGGATGGCGTCCAGGTCGATCACGGCGGACCGCTCGTACTGCGGATCCGTTCCTGGGGCTGCGCTGAAGTCTCCGGTTGCTACGGGGTAAGTCACCTTAGTGATTCTAGTGCGGGCGGCGCAGCCGCAAATAACCGCCGGATAATCGCCGCGGTCTCGGCGACCTGCCGTGGCGCACCGCCGCACCGGTCGCACTCAGGCGGCGCACCGCCGTCGGCCGTTACGCGTCGGAGAGGTGGGCGATGGTGGCGGTGGCCCGGCGCTGGGCGGCCAGCGGGACGTCGCTGATGATGTCGGCGAGGAAGCCGAAGCGGCGGAGCCACTGGCTGCTCTGGCGTTCCGGCCGGGCGTTGGCCCGCTTCCACCAGTCGGCAATGTCGCCCCAGCCCGGCGCGGCCAGCGAACCGCCCACCTCCTGCACGGCCAGGGAGGCGCACAGGTTGGCGAAGCGGAGCCTGTTCCCCAGCGGCCAGCCGGCCAGGCTGCCCACAATGAAGGCCGCGTCAAAGCAGTCGCCGGCACCGGTGGGATCGTAGGCGGTCACCGGCAGCGACGGCACCCACTCCTCCTCCCCCGTTTCGGAGTCCACGGCCATGGCACCCTGCGCGCCGAGCGTCACCACGGCCACCGGCACCCGGTCCGCCAGGGCGTAGAGCGCGGACCACGGGTTGTCCTTCCCCGTGAACGCCATGGCCTCGCGCTGGTTGGGCAGGAACGCGTGGAAGTACTGCAGGTTCTCCAGCCGGACCGGCGCCCATTCCCCGCTGGGGTCCCAGCCGACGTCGCCGAACAGCTTGACCCCGGCCTGGTGCGCGGCCTTGGCCCACGGTTCAATCTCGACGCCGAGCTCGGCGATGCCTGCGAGCGCCGGCGGCGGCGAGCCGATCAGTTCTGACGCCGTCACAGGGGCCGGGTGGCCGTGCGTCACCAGGGAGCGGTCATGCTGGACGCTGAGCGAGACGGTGACCGGCGAGTGCCACCCCGGCACGCGGCGCGACAGGCTCAGGTCAACGTGTTCCTGCCCGGCCAGGATCTTCCAGTTGTAGTCCCCGTAACCGTCGTCCCCGAAGGCGGCCGCGAGCCCGGTCTTCAGGCCCAGCCTGGCCGCGGCAATGGCCTGGTTCGCCACGCCGCCGGGGCAGCTGCCCATGCCTTCGCTCCAGATTTCGGTGCCGGGCTCGGGCGCGTGCGGCAGGCCGGTGAAGATGATGTCCTGGAAAACTGTGCCTGCCAGGATGAGGTCGAACCCGCCGTCGGCCTGTGTGCGGACGGCGGAAAGCGGATCGAAGCGGCGGTCCGGGATAGCGTCCATGTCCGGCAGACTACGCCCTGCCGCCGCGCTGCGGTAGGGACGCGCCCGCAGGCGGCCTACACTGCTGACTATGCGGCTCATGATTGCCGGCGGCGGCGGATTCCGCGTGCCCCTTGTCTACCGGGCGCTGGCCTCGGGCCCCTTCGCCGGGCTGGTCAGCGAACTGGTGCTCTTCGACGTCGACCCCGGCCGCCTCAGCGCCATCGCCGCTGTCCTGCGCGCCATGCCGCTGTCCGCCACGCCAGCGTCCGACGGCGGCGCTGCCGCTGGCGACGCCGACGGCGGTTCTCCGCCGGTGCGCGGCCGCCCGCCGTCCGCACCACCACGTCCCTGCCGGAGGCACTGCGCGGCGCCGACCTGGTGTTCGCGGCGATCCGCCCCGGCGGCACGGCCGGCCGGATCGCGGACGAACGGGTGGCCCAGGACCTCGGCCTGCTGGGCCAGGAAACCACCGGCGCCGGCGGCATCTCCTACGCCCTGCGGACCATCCCGGAGATGCTGCACCTGGCACGGCAGATGCGGGAACTCTGCCCGGACGCCTGGCTGATCAACTTCACCAACCCGGCCGGCATGGTCACCGAGGCGCTCGTTCCCGTCCTCGGCCGGAAGGTCATCGGGATCTGCGATTCCGCGGGCGGGCTGGTGCACCGGGCGGCCCGCGCGGCCGGCCTGTCCGCTGCCGGACGGGAGGCTCGACGGCGTGGGCTACTACGGGCTGAACCACCTCGGCTGGCTGTACCGGCTGGAAGTCGGGCGGCCGGGACCTGCTTCCCGGCCTGCTCGCCGACCCGGCGGCCCTCGCGTCCTTCGAGGAGGGCCGGCTCTTCCCCCAGCCGTTCCTCGCGGAGCTCGGCGCCCTGCCCAACGAATACCTCTATTACTACTACCAGCGGGACAGCGCCGCCGCGGCCATGCGGGCCATGGCCGCCACGCGGGGCGAGTCCATCCACCACCAGCAGGCCGAGCTGTACCCGCGGCTCGCGGTCGGCCGGAGCAGACGCGTACCGGCTGTGGGACGCTGCCCGGCGTTCCCGCGAGGAAGGCTACCTCGCCGAGGCCCGGACCCACGGCGAGCAGCGCGACGAGGCCGACCTCGCCGGCGGCGGCTACGAACGCGTCGCCCTGGCCGTGATGCGTGCGCTGGCGGGCGGGTCATCCGGCGCCGGTCGCGGCCGCGGGCGCGGCCGAAACCCAACTGATCCTCAACACGCCCAATACCCTTCCGCCTGGCCCACGGCGGCCACCGCTGCAGGAGCCGCACCGCAAGCCGGCCATTCCGGGATTGCCGGCGGACGCCGTCGTCGAGGTCCCCTGCACGGTAACGCCCGACGGCGCGGTGCCGCTTCCGCAGTCGGCCCCCGCGCCGGAGCAACTCGCCTTGCTGCGCCGGGTCAAGGAGGTGGAGCAGCTGACCGTCCGGGCCGCGACGCAGCGGCGACCGGGCTGCCGCCGTCGACGCCTTCAGCCGGCATCCCCTGGTGGACTCGACCGACCTGGGGGCGGCACTGCTGGCCGGCTACGAGCGCGCGTTCCCGGCGCTGGGTGCACTGTGGCGGCAGGAGTAGTGTTTTACCGAGTGGATAACAGCCGGGGCGGACGCCGCGCCGGCGGCGGGAAGGAGAGGCCATGACACTGATCCGCAGGGTCGCGTTACTCTCCCTCCACACCTCCCCCATGGAGCAGCCGGGCTCCGGCGACGCCGGCGGGATGAACGTCTACATCCGCGAACTGGCCTCCGCGCTGGCCGAAACCGGCGTGGAGGTGGAAATCTTCACGCGCTCCACCTCAGCCAAGCAGCCCGCCGTCGAGCATCCCAGCCCCGGCGTGTGCGTCCACAACGTGCTGGCCGGGCCGCCGCGGAAAATCCCCAAGGAAGAACTGCCGGCGCTGCTCCACAGCCTGGTGGCCGAGATCGACCAGATCCGCCAGCGCCAGGTCCACGGCCGGTACGACGTCATCCACTCGCATTACTGGGTGTCCGGGATCGCCGGCCTGGAACTGTCCGAGCTCTGGGGCGTCCCGCTGGTCCACACCATGCACACCATGGCCAAGGTCAAGAATCTCCTGCTGCAGTCCGGCGAACAGCCCGAGCCGCGGCGGCGCGAAGAGGGCGAGCACCGGATTGTTGACGGCGCCGCCCGCCTCGTCGCCAACACCAGCGCCGAAGCCAAGGAACTGGTCTCCCATTACGGTGCCGACTCCGACCGGATCGATGTGGCCCCGCCGGGCGTGGACCTCAGCACCTTCACGCCGGCGTTCCGGGCGCGGTCCCGGGCCGAGCGCGGCGTGCCGCCGGAGACCTTCCACCTGCTTTTCGCCGGCCGGATCCAGCGGCTGAAGGGCCCGCAGGTCCTGCTCAAGGCCGCGGCCCTTCTGCGGAAACGGCGGCCCGAGATCGATCTGCGGCTCACCATCCTGGGGGCACTCAGCGGCAACAAGGACTTCAACCTCCGGCACCTGATCACGGAAGCCGGACATGGACGACGTCGTGACGCACCTTCCGCCGGTCGGCGCGGCGGAGCTGGCGTCCTGGTTCAGGGCCGCGGACGTTGTGGTGATGCCCTCCTACAGCGAGTCCTTTGGGCTGGTGGCCATTGAAGCGCAGGCCTGCGGAACCCCCGTGGTGGGCACGCGGGTGGGCGGCCTGTCCCGGGCCATCTGCCATGGCCGGACCGGGCTGCTGGTGGAGGGGCACCATGCCAAGGACTGGGCGGATGCGCTCGAAGCCCTCTACGACGATCCCGGACACCCGCGCCGACATGGGCCGCGCCGCCGCCATCCGGGCGGAGAACCTGGGCTGGAACCGCACCGCGGCCATCACGCTGGAGACCTACCACACCGCCGTCGAACAGCAACTGGCAAGCCGGCTGATCCCGTCCGTTTCACACGATTGCGGCGGCCGCGGCCGTCGCGGCGCCCTAAGGAGACCGAATGACTGGCCTGATTCCCCTGAGCGACCTCGAGATCGCACGGCAGGCCATCATCAGGCCCATCGAGGAGATTGCGGCCGCGGCCGGCATCAACGCCGCCGCCCTGGAACATTACGGGCGGTACAAGGCCAAGGTTGATCCGTCCCTCCTGACGGCGCCGGCACCCTCCGGGAAGGTGGTGCTGGTCTCGGCCATGTCGCCCACCCCGGCCGGGGAGGGGAAGTCCACCACCACGGTGGGGCTGGCCGATTCGCTGGCCCGGGCCGGCCACAAGGTGATGATCGCCCTGCGCGAACCGTCGCTCGGCCCCATCCTGGGCATGAAGGGCGGCGCCACCGGGGGCGGCTACTCCCAGGTGCTGCCGATGGACGAGATCAACCTGCACTTCACGGGCGACTTCCATGCCGTGACGTCGGCGAACAACGCGCTGATGGCGCTCGTGGACAACCACATCTACCAGGGCAACGAGCTGAACATCGATCCCCGGCGGATGACGTTCAAGCGGGTCCTGGACATGAACGACCGGTCCCTCCGCGAAGTGATCATCGGCCTGGGCGGGCCCACGCAGGGTGTGCCTCGGCAGGACGGCTTCGACATCACGGTGGCTTCGGAGATCATGGCTGTCTTCTGCCTCGCCACGGATCTGGCCGACCTCCGCGAGCGCCTGGGCCGGATCACGTTCGGCTACACCTACTCCCGGGTTCCGGTCACGGTGGCGGACCTCGGCGTCCAGGGCGCGCTGACCCTGCTGCTGAAGGAAGCCATCAAGCCGAACCTGGTGCAGACCATCGCCGGCACGCCTGCCCTGGTGCACGGCGGGCCGTTCGCCAACATCGCGCACGGCTGCAATTCGCTGATCGCCACCCAGACCGCCCGGCGGCTCGCGGACATCGTGGTCACCGAGGCCGGCTTCGGCGCGGACCTGGGCGCGGAGAAGTACATGGACATCAAGGCGCGGATTGGCGACGTGGCGCCGTCCGCCGTCGTGGTGGTGGCAACTGTCCGCGCGCTGAAGATGCACGGCGGCGTGCCCAAGGACCGGCTCACGGAACCTGACCTCGAGGCGCTGCAGGCCGGCGTCGCGAATCTCCGGCGGCACGTCCACAACGTGGAGAAGTTCGGAGTGGCACCGGTGGTGGCCATCAACAGGTTTTCCTCCGACACTCCGGAGGAGCTCGACTGGCTTTTGGAGTGGTGTGCGGCGGAGGGCGTGCAGGCCGCGGTTGCCGACGTCTGGGGCCGGGGCGGCGGTGGCGACGGCGGCGACGAACTGGCTGCGAAGGTGGCGGCGGCGGTCGCTGCGCCGAACAGCTTCCGGCACCTCTATCCGCTGGACCTGCCTGTGGAGGAGAAGATCCGGACCATCGCCCAGGAGATCTACGGTGCCGACGGCGTGGACTTCTCCGTCCCTGCCCTGAAGCGGCTGGCCGACATTGAAAAGAACGGCTGGTCCGGGCTGCCCGTCTGCATGGCCAAGACCCAGTACTCCTTCACCGACGACGCCTCCCGCCTCGGCGCACCCAAAGGCTTCACCATCCACGTCCGCGATCTCATCCCGAAGACCGGCGCGGGTTTCATCGTGGCCCTGACCGGCGCCGTGATGACCATGCCCGGCCTCCCTGCCGCCCCGGCCGCGATGCGCATGGACGTTGACGGCGAAGGCAACCCGGTCGGCCTCTCCTGACCAGACGCTCTCTCACTTAACGTCGGTTTTCTGGCGACGCTCTCTCACTTAATGCGGGTTTTCGGCGACCCTCTCTCACTTAACGCGGGTTTCCGGCAGACGCTCTCTCACCTCGGCTGCAGCAGGATGGCTCGGCCGGCCTGCCCGGCCACCGCGCTTCAGCGAAACGAAGATCACCACGGTGCCCAGCAGCACCAGGCCGCAGACGAAGGCCACGGACGAGGGGTCGTGGGCAAGCAACTCCGGAATGGCACGTCCCGGCACCGTGACGGCGAAGACGAAGGCCACGGCAATGCCGATGTAGCTGCCAACCATGTTCCCCAGGTGCGAGCGGATGTCGCGGCGGATGGCACTGACCAGGCCCAGCGTGACGGTCACGATCGTGAAGGCAGACAACCCGTGCAGCCAGCTGAAATGACCGTCGGAGACAATCCAGAAACTGCTGAAGCAGACGTAGTACATGGCTGAAACCCACAGGTAGCCGATGGTGCGGTGGATACGGTCCCGGCGTCGGCGCAAGATTTGCAAGGGCCCGATGGCGAGGACAAAAAGTGCAGCAATGACGTGGCTGACAAGTAGTACATCCCAAGGCTCCATAGCCTTAGGATAGAGCCACTATCCAAGGCTGTACATCAGGATAGCCACTGCGGCCGATCTACTATCCTGCTGAGGCCTGGCAGGAACGAGGGGCAACGATGCAGCTCAATGAACTGAGCGATCGGTCAGGGATCTCGCCGGCGAGCATCAAGTACTACCTGCGCGAAGGCCTGCTTCCGGCCGGAGAGGCCATCCACGCAACCCGCGCGGAGTATTCAGCCAGGCACCTTGACCGTCTCGAACTGATCCAGGCACTCCGGCGGATCGTCGGCCTGAACATCGGCAGATCCGCGTCTCGTGAAAATGGCCGACGACGGCGTGCCCCGCCTTGATCTCCTCGCCGCGGTTCAGCGGGTGGTTCTCAATCTTGAAGACTACACGACAGCGATCGGCGGGGACCCCGCAGCGGCGACTGACGCCGTCGTACGCCTCCGTGGATGGCCGGATGCACCGAGTGACGCCCGGAATGCCCTGGCCGCCCACTTGGAGTTGATGGCGAGCCTCAAAATCCCTGTTTCAGACGGAGAGCTGGAGACCTACAGCAAGGCTGCGGACGACGTCGCGGGAATCGACATTGCCGCCACCACCGCCCCGGAGAGCACCGACAAGCTGATCCTCACGGCGGCCGTCGGGATGCATATGCACAGTCAGCTCCTGCTGAAGCTGCTGGCACTCGCGCAGGCCAGCCACGCCATCCGCCGGTATCAGGGTGGTGCTTAAAGCCGTGACGCTCCCCCACCGTTAGTGAGAGAGCGTCGCGGGAAAACCCACATTAAGTGAGAGAGGATCGCCCGAAAACCCACATTAAGTGAGAGAGCGTCCGGGGTGGGGTTAGCGCTCGAGGTCGCCGCGGATGAAGGCCTCGACCTTTTCACGGGCGAGGTCGTCGTTGAACTGCTCCGGCGGGGACTTCATGAAGTAGCTGGAGGCCGAGAGCAGCGGGCCGCCGATGCCGCGGTCCAGGCCGATCTTGGCGGCACGGATGGCATCGATGATCACGCCGGCGGAGTTGGGTGAGTCCCAGACCTCGAGCTTGTATTCCAGGGACACGGGGGCGTCACCGAAGTTGCGGCCTTCGAGGCGGACGAAGGCCCACTTGCGGTCATCGAGCCACTGGACGTAGTCGGACGGGCCGATGTGGACGTCCTTGGCGGCCAGCTCGGCTTCGACGTTGGACGTCACGGCCTGGGTCTTGGAGATCTTCTTGGACTCGAGGCGGTCGCGCTCCAGCATGTTCTTGAAGTCCATGTTGCCGCCGACGTTCAGCTGGTACGTGCGGTCCAGGGTGACGCCGCGGTCTTCGAAGAGCTTGGCCATGACGCGGTGCGTGATGGTGGCGCCGATCTGGCTCTTGATGTCGTCGCCCACGATCGGGACGCCGGCGGCGGTGAACTTGTCCGCCCATTCCTTGGTGCCGGCAATGAAGACCGGCAGGGCGTTGACGAAGGCCACGCCGGCGTCGATGGCAGCCTGCGCGTAGAAGTGGGCAGCGTCCTCGGAACCAACCGGCAGGTAGCAGACCATAACGTCGGCCTTGGCTTCGCGGAGCGCGGCGACGATGTCGACGGGCGCTGCGGGAGACTGCTCGATGGTCTCGAGGTAGTACTTGCCGAGGCCGTCCAGGGTGTGGCCGCGCTGGACGGTCACGCCGGTGGGAGGAACGTCGGCGATCTTGATGGTGTTGTTTTCGCTGGCCAGGATGGCGTCGGCAAGGTCAACTCCGACCTTCTTGCCGTCGACGTCGAAAGCGGCAACGAACTGGACGTCGTTGACGTGGTATTTGCCGAACTCAACGTGCATCAGACCCGGGATCGTGGCCTGCGGATCGGCGTCACGGTAGTAGTGCACACCCTGGACGAGCGAAGCGGCGCAGTTACCCACACCGACGATGGCAACACGAATCGGATTTGAAGACACGGAACTCCTTTGAGGACAAACCTCAGCCGCCGGACGGTCAATACCAGACAATACGACGGCGGAGCGCAGGCAGTGCGCCACCCGGCGCCTATTCATACTTACCCAACTGTGCGGGGGCCGGGATTGTTCCCCGGCCCCTGCGCGAAGTGTGACCTCACAGATGGCAGCGTTACTTCTGCTTCCAGAGGTTGATGTCTGATTCCACGGCGAACTCGTCGATGGCCTGGAGTTCATCGTCCGTGAAGTCGAGGTTGTTGGTGGCAGCGAGGCTGTCTTCCAACTGCCGGACGCTGGACGCGCCGACGAGTGCGGAGGTCACCGAAGAGCCCTTGCCCTGCTCGCGGAGGATCCAGGCGATGGCCATTTGCGCCAGCGTCTGGCCCCGGCCCTCGGCGATCCGGTGGAGCCCGCGGACGCGGTCCAAGGTTTTCATCGGTGATCATGCCCTGGTCCAGGGACTTGTCCTGCGCTGCCCGGGAATCCGCGGGGACGCCGTGGAGGTAGCGGTCCGTGAGCATCCCCTGGGCGAGCGGCGAGAACGCGATGGACCCGGCCCCCACCTGCTCCAGTGCCTCATAGAGGTTGGGACGCCCGTTCTCGGTCCAGCGGTTCAGCATGGAGTAGCTCGGCTGGTGGATCAGCAGCGGCGTGCCGAGCTCCTTCAGGATCCGGGCCGCCTCCAGGGTCTGCTCCGGGGTGTAGGAGGAAATCCCGGCGTAGAGCGCCTTGCCGGAGCGGACGGCGTGGTCCAGGGCGCCCATGGTCTCTTCGATCGGCGTTTCCGGGATCCGGCCGGTGGCTGTAGAAGATGTCCACGTAGTCCAGGCCCATGCGCTGTCAGCGACTGGTCCAGGCTGGCGAGCAGGTATTTGCGGGAGCCCCAGTTGCCGTACGGACCGGGCCACATGTCGTAGCCGGCCTTGCTGGAGATGATGAGTTCGTCCCGGTACGGCTTGAAGTCGTCCTGGAAGTGGCGGCCGAAGTTGGTCTCGGCGCTGCCGTAGGGCGGGCCGTAGTTGTTGGCGAGGTCGAAGTGTGTGACACCCAGGTCGAACGCACGGCGCAGGATGGCGCGCTGTATCTCGAACGGCTTGTCGTCGCCGAAGTTGTGCCAGAGTCCCAGGGAGATGGCCGGGAGCCTCAGGCCGCTGCGTCCGACGCGGCGGTAGGGCATGGATTCATAGCGGTTTTCCGCGGCTGAATAAGTCATACGTTCCATCCTGCCATCTGTGACGCAGGCAACAGGACGGGAGCGGACCTGTTACGCCGCGGGCTGACACATGCCAGCCCGCGGCGGTCAATCACCTTAGCCCAGCACGACGGCGGCACTCCATGACGCGAGGCTGAGCGAGCCGCCTTCCGGCTGCGCAGCGTCGTCGGTGCGAGCAGCACCGTTTCGCCGACGTTCTCCAGCCGCACCGCCTCGGAAGAGAAGTTCAGCAGCACCTCCACGGACCCGCGCCGGAAGCGCAGCCAGCCGGCGTCGTCGTCGAACGTCACGTCGGTTTCCGCGAACCCCAGCCCGGCCAGTTCGGGGTGCGTCGCGCCGCAGTGCGGTCAGTGACCGGTACAGCGCCAGGAGCCGCGCGTGGTCGCCCTCCGAAGCTTCGGCCCAGTCGAGCTTGGAGCGCCGGAACGTCTCCGGATCCTGCGGATCGGGTACGACGGCGGGATCCCACCCCATGCGTTCGAACTCGCGGATCCTGCCCTCCGCCGTCGCCTTGCCCAGCTCAGGTTCGGGGTGCGAGGTGAAGAACTGCCACGGCGTGGAAGCGCCGTACTCCTCGCCCATAAACAGCATGGGCGTGAACGGGGAGGTCAGCGTCAGCACGGCGGCCAGGGCGAGCGGCCCGTAGGACAGCGACTGCGACAGCCTGTCCCCGGTGGCACGGTTGCCGATCTGGTCGTGGTTCTGGCTGCACACCACCAGCGCGGCGGGGTGGACCAGCGAGGTGTTGATGGGCCGGCCGTGATGGCGCCCGCGGAAGCTCGAGTAGCTGCCGTCGTGCAGGAAGCCGTCCTTGAGGACCTTGGCCAGCACCGCCGAGCGACCCAAAATCGCCGTAGTATCCCGCTGTCTCGCCGCTGACATTGACGTGCACGGCGTGGTGGAAGTCGTCGCTCCACTGCCCCGCAAGGCCGATAGCCGTTCGCGTCCCGCGGGTAGATCAGCCGCGGATTGTTCAGGTCCGATTCCGCGATGAGCGTCTTGGGAAGCCCGGTTTCGGCGGCAATGGCATCTCCCAGCGCCCCGAACTCTTCCAGCAGATGCACGGCCCGCTCGTCCCGGAGCGCGTGGACGGCATCCAGGCGCAGGCCGTCCACGTGGTAGTCGCGCAGCCACAGGGCGGCGTTGTCCAGGATGTATTCACGCA
The DNA here is from genome assembly GCA_963741285.1 of uncultured Actinomycetota bacterium. Taxonomy (GTDB): domain Bacteria; phylum Actinomycetota; class Actinomycetes; order Actinomycetales; family Micrococcaceae; genus Arthrobacter. The sequence goes on along the minus strand of CAVUHH010000025.1, from coordinate 10,359 downwards.
CGACGTCGGACCCGGCGGCGTCGAGGTTGACCGCGTCCCCCCACGTGTTGGCGTCGCCCTGCTTGAGGTACGGGCCGAACCGGGGCAGGTAGTTGCCGCTGGGCCCGAGGTGGTTGTAGACAACGTCCTGGATGACGCCCATCCCGGCGGCGTGGGCGGCGTCCACAAAGCGCTGGTAGGCCGCAGGCCCGCCGTAGACTTCGTGGACGGCGAACCACTGGACGCCGTCGTAGCCCCAGTTGTGGGTGCCGTTGAACCCGTTGACCGGCAGCAGTTCCACGTAATCCACGCCGAGTTCGGCCAGGTAGCCGAGCTTGCCGGCCGCTGCATCGAGGGTTCCCTCGGGCGTGAAGGTCCCCACGTGGAGTTCGTAGATGACCGAGCCGCGCAGTTCCTTCCCGCGCCAGCCCGCATCCTGCCAGGTGTGGGAGCCGGGATCGTAGGTCCGGGACAGGGCATGGACGCCCTCCGGGAGGCGGCGGGACCGGGGGTCCGGCAGCGGGGTGGTGTCGCCGTCGAGCAGGTAGCCGTAGTCCACCTCGGCATCCCCCGGGGCGTCCGGCGCGGACCACCAGCCTTCCGCGCCGGGGCCAGCGGACACCTGTTTCATGGGGTACCGCTGCCCGTTGGCGAGCAGCGACCACCGCCGAGGCGTCCGGCGCCCAGACGTCGAACCGGCCGGAACCGTGGTGCGTCAGGCTCATGCGTTCTCTCCATCCACCGGCACCAGCAACGCCACGGGGTATGTCCGAGGACGTCGGCCACCGGCACCGGGCCGGCACCGTAGCATCCTCCCCGTGAGTTCGTCCCGCAGGGCGGTGGAAAGTTCGACGGCGGTGTCCCGCCATCCGCCGGCGCGCTCCAGTCCGAAGGGGAGCCGGGTGGCGAGGGTCAGCGCCCCGCTCCGCGGTCGAACGCCAGCACGTGCTGGTCTGCGGCCCCGGACGCGGAGACCGGCCGGTAGTCCTGGAACAGTTCCGGCCGGTCGCGGCGAAGCCGCAGCGCACGGGAGGTCACCAGCAGCTTGCTGGTTTCGGTGCCTGCTTCCGGCAAGCGTGCCGGCGTCGATCGTTGCCAGCTCCTTTTCACGCTGGGCAAAGTCAACCGGCCGCCGGTTGTCCGGGTCGGTCAGCGACCGCTCCCAGAACTCGGAGCCCTGGTACACATCCGGCACACCGGGCATGGTCAGCTGGATGATTTTGGCCGACAGCGAGTTGGACGTGGCAGCGGAATCGATCCGCGCCACGAAGTCCTCCACCACCGTGGTGACCCTGGCGTCGTCGAACGCTGCATCCACGGCCGCCTTGACGCGTGCTTCAAACTCCGCATCCGGGTTGGTCCAGGTGGTGGAATTGCCCGCCTCGCGGGCAGCCTTCTCGGCATAGCCCTGGAGACGTTCCCGCGACGCCGGCCAGGCGCCGATGACTGCCTGCCACAGCAGGGTCTCAAAGGGTCCATCGGGCACCGGGGCCAACTCCCGGAGGGTGGCCAGCGATTGCCGTCCACTCGTCCGGCAGCTCCGCGATGACCGAGATTCGGGCCCGCGCGTCTTCGCTGCGCTTGGTGTCGTGCGTGGACAGCGTGGTCATGGAGAGTGGCATGTCCTCCTGCCGGCGCCGCATCCGGTGATGGAATTCCTCGGCAGACACCGCGAACTCGGTGGGCTCCGCCCCCACTTCAGTCAGCGTGCCCAGCCGCGTGTAGCGGTAGAACGCCGTATCCTCCACGCCCTTGGCCATCACCATGCCGGAGGTCTGTTGGAAGCGCACGGCGATGGGGTTCGCAGGATCGAGCAGCAGCGGCAGGAGCGCGCCCACAGCGGAGGCAAGGTCCGGACGGTGCTCTGCCGCCGACCCGCAGGCTTCCTTCAACACCTCGGCGCCCACCGGCAGGTAGCTGCGGTAGACCGGGAACGAGGCGATGATCTCGGCGATGGCGTCAGCGGCCTGCTCCAGGGGCAAGCCCCTGGGAAGCAGGGCACCAGCCGCGCCAGCCGCAGCACTTCCGCCCGCAGGATGCCGTCGGCGATCATCCGTTTGGTGCCCCGGATCATCTCGGCGTAGTCGGCCGGGCTGTCGCTACCCCGCAGGGCCGCATCCAACGTGTCGAGTCGAAGCCTCGCCGGCCGGGTCCACCAGGACCCGGTCCACGTCCGCCAGGGCGTCGTAGCCCGTGGTCCCCTCACAGGCAAAGTCGCCGGGAAGGACCTCACCCGGCTCGAGGATCTTCTCCACCAGGACGTAGGCACCGCCGCTGAGTTCCTTAAGCCAGCGCAGATACCCGGCAGGATCGGCGAGGCCATCCGGGTGGTCCACGCGCAAACCGTCCACCAGGCCCTCGGTCGAACCAGCGGCGCACCTCGGCATGGGCCTCCTCGAAGACCTCAGGGTTTTCCACCCGGATGCCCGCCAGCGTGGTGACCGCGAAGAAGCGCCGGTAGTTCAGTTCGGCATCCGCGCGGCGCCAGTCCATCAGCTGATAGTGCTGGCGGCCGTGGACCTCCTGCGGGGAGTCCCCCGGCAGCGTAGCGTTCCTTCAGCCAGCGGAAACCGGTGGTCGTAGTACCTGAGCTCGCCGTCCTTGACTTCGAGCTTGTCCAGGTCCGCATCTGATCCCAGCATGGGCAGACGGATCTTCCCGCCTGCCAGGTCCCAGTCGACGTCGAACGCTGCCGCGTAGGGCGAGCCGCGGCCCTCCTGCAGCAGCGACCACCACCACGGGTTCTGCGCGGGCGTGGCAACGCCCACGTGGTTGGGGACGATGTCCACCAGCACGCCCATGCCATGCGCACGGGCGGCCTTGGAGAGCGCCAGCAGCCCTTCCGGGCCGCCGCGCTCCGGATCCACCGACGACGGATCCGTCACGTCATAGCCGTGATCGGACCCGTGTTCCGCCGTCAGGATGGGAGACAGGTAGACCCAGTCCGCACCCAGCGACTTCAGGTACGGGACTGTTTCAGCGGCGTCAAAAAGCGTGAAGCTGCTGCGGATCTGGAGCCGGTAGGTGGACGCCGGAACCTTCACTTTGCTGCGCCGCCCTTCGACTTGCTGACCTTCTTCGTTTTCTTCGGCTCAGGCACCGTGGGCGTGCTCAGTGCGGCTGTTTCAGCGGTGGACGTCTGGGTCAGCGCAGCCAGCGACGCCGCCACGGAGTGATCCGGTTCTGTCTCCTCCACCGTGTGGGCACGGAGCACTACCAGGGACTTCGCGTCCACGGGCAGAACCTCACCTGCCTTGACGGGCTGGGTGTCCGCATTGTGGCCGGCGGTGTCGATGATGATGTCCCAGGCCGGCGCGTATTCGTCGTTCGGAAGGGTGAACTCCACCATGTCGTCGTGGGCATTGAAGTACAGGACGAAGTTCACGTCCGTGATCCGTCGGCCGCGGAGATCCTTGCCCTGGATGCCGTCGCCGTTGAGGAACACACCCACCGAACGGCCAAAGCCGCTGTCCCAGGCCTCCGGCTTCATGGTGTCACCGGAGGGGTCCAGCCATACGATGTCCGGCAGGCGTTCGCCTTCGCCTCGCAGCACGGGGCGCCCGTCGAAGAAGCGGCTCCGGCGGAAGGTGGGGTGCTTCGCTCGGAGCGCGTTGACCGCCGCCGTGAATTCGACGAGGGGCTGGTCGATGTTCTCCCAGTTGATCCAGGTCAGTTCCGAGTCCTGGCAGTAGCCGTTGTTGTTGCCCTGCTGGGTGCGGCCCAGTTCGTCGCCGTGCAGCAGCATGGGCACACCCTGGGACAGCAGCAGCGAGGCGATGAAGTTCCGCTGCTGGCGGGCGCGCAGCCCCAGGACAGCCGGATCGTCGGTGGGCCCTTCGGCGCCGCAGTTCCAGGACCGGTTGTGGGATTCGCCGTCGTTGTTGTCCTCGCCGTTGGCGTCGTTGTGCTTCTCGTTGTAGGAGACCAGGTCAGCCAGGGTGAAGCCGTCGTGGGCGGTGACGAAGTTGATGGACGCCACGGGGCGGCGGCCCGAATGTTCGTAGAGGTCGGCGGAGCCGGTGATGCGGGAGGCGAATTCGCCCAGCGTGGCCGGTTCGCCGCGCCAGAAGTCCCGCACGGTGTCGCGGTACTTGCCGTTCCATTCGGTCCACTGCGGCGGGAAGTTGCCCACCTGGTAGCCGCCGGGGCCAACGTCCCACGGCTCGGCAATCAGTTTGACCTGCGAAACCACCGGGTCCTGCTGGATGAGTTCGAAGAAGGTGGAGAGCTTGTCCACGTCATAGAACTCACGGGCCAGGGTGGAAGCGAGGTCGAAGCGGAAGCCGTCCACATGCATCTCGGTGACCCAGTACCGCAGCGAGTCCATCAGCAGCTGCAGGGAGTGGGGCTGGCGGACGTTGAGCGAGTTGCCCGTGCCCGTGTAGTCCATGTAGTGCTTCTCGTCGCCCTCCATGAGGCGGTAGTAGGACTGGTTGTCGATGCCCTTGAAGGACAGGGTGGGGCCCAGGTGGTTGCCTTCGGCGGTGTGGTTGTACACCACGTCCAGGATCACCTCGATGCCGGCGCGGTGCAGCGAGCGGACCATGGCCTTGAAGTCCTGGACCTGCTGGCCGGTGTCACCCGTGGAGCTGTAGGTGTTCTGCGGCGCGAAGAAGCCGATGGTGTTGTAGCCCCAGTAGTTGTTCAGGCCCTTGTCCTGCAGCGTCCCGTCATTGACGAACTGGTGCACGGGCATCAGTTCGATGGCGGTGACGCCGAGCTTCTGCAGGTGCGCGATGACCGACGGGTGCGCCACGCCGGCGTAGGTGCCGCGCTGCTCCTCAGGGATCTCGGGGTGCAGTTGGGTGAGGCCTTTGACGTGGGCCTCGTAAATGACCGACTTGTGGTACGGGACGCGCAGGTTATGGTCGCCGTCCCAGTCGAAGAACGGGTTGATGACCACGCCCATCATCATGTGCGGCGCGGAGTCGTCGTTGTTGATGGTGTCCGGCTCTTCGCCCAGGTTGTAGGTGAACAGTGCGGGATCCCAGTCGATCTGGCCGTGCACGGCCTTGGCGTACGGGTCCAGGAGCAGCTTGTTCGGGTTGAACCGGTTGCCGGACTCGGGGTCGTACGGTCCGTGGACGCGGTAACCATACTTCTGGCCGGGCTGGACCTGCGGGATGTAGCCGTGCCACACGTAGCCGTCCACTTCGTCAAGCCGGAACCGCGTTTCCTTGCCGTCGTCATCGAAGAGGCACAGTTCCACCTTTTCGGCGCGTTCGCTGAACAGCGCAAAGTTCGTGCCGGTCCCGTCAAAAGTGGCGCCAAGCGGATAAGCCGATCCGGGCCAGATTTCCATGCGTGCTCCTCATTGTTGTTCGACAGCAGGGGCGCGCGACATATCAGCGCACCACCCCAGCCGGTACAGAACTTATTCCTACGGTAGCGGGTGGGTGTGACTATTACGTTTCCGGCCCCGTGTTTACTAAGCAGACTGACTTTACCGCACGCGTCTGCTACGGCATGCGCAACGTGCCGTCAAAGCGCCCGACGGCGGCGCGCGGCTGGGCGGGCAGCGTTCAGCCCGGCCAGTCCGCAAGCATCTCCCCGCGCACCTTGGAGTACGTGGTGGTCGCCGTGTAATTACCGTGGGTCGCAACCGCAAACTGGGAACGCTGCGGCTCAGTTTCCACGGCATAAACGTCGAGGTCATTGTCCCGTTCACAGTGGGAGTAAGCAGGAAATCCCAGGTAGTCAGTTCGGCGCCAAATGTTCTTCCAGACCGGGGACGTGGCCTGTCCGTCCCGCAGGAGTTCCAAAAGGGTCAGGCTCGCCGAGCCGGGCAATGCCGCCTCCTTCTCCCGCGCCTTCTTCCAGGGGTCGATGGAAATAAGGCCCGGTCCACGGGTGGGGCAGGTGCCAAGCACGTCAGGGCCGAACAACTCCGGGAAGAAGCGGCCGAAGTAGGGTCGCAGCTGGACACCGTAGGTGAGCAGCCGGATTCGTTTGAAGTCCAGTTTCGGTTGGCATGCCCTGAGATGGAAGATGGCTGCAATCGCCACGACGGCGCCCAGGCTGTGCGCGGACACCAGCACGGTATGGTTCGGCCCAGCACTCGCTTGAGCCATATCCGGAGCTTGAGCCTGATGCGGCGGCAGCGCGGGAGCCGGCGCCTGCAGCCAGTCATAAATACGCCGGGCCAGTTCCGGAACCACCCTATTGGAGTAACTCGGGGCACCGAAGGGATGGGCGGCATTGGGAAGGAAGCACATCACGTCCCAGAGGATGGCCAGCGGCCTTTCTTCCGTGGACGTTGCGGCGTTCAGCACCATAAAGGCGAGGATGAGGGTTGCGGCCAGAACGATCCCCCAGCCGGCGAAATCTCCTTGGATTGCCCTCAGGGGACCCAGCAACAGGGCACGATAGCCCGTTGCGCCTGCCCCGTTCCAGAAGGCGCAGGCGGCAATCGCCAGGACCGCGGCTACCCAGATCAGCACGGTGAGAAGCCCGAAGGCCGCTTCGCCGCGCTGGGTGAGTGCCGAGAGCCTCCGGCGGCGGTAGGTCAGGTCCTTGCGTTCGGGGCCCGGCCCTTCGTCCGGGAGAAGGGGATCCACATCGATGTCGCTGAAATACGACGGCGGCTGGACAGGCGGGGTGCCTTGTCCGGTATGGGTTGGAGGCTGCATGGGCACGAGGCCGCGTTTGAGGATCAGCCAGGAGCAGGCGGGTAGGAACCCCGCCAGCGCCACGGCAATGCCAATGAGAAGCAGCCCTCCCGTTACACCGTAAACGGCGGGAACTTCCAGGAGTTCGTCCAGGTCAACGTCGGATCCACCGGCACCCCGCCAAAGCTCCTCGGGCCGGGCAGGGAGCTCCTCGTCCATGGGCCACTGAAGGAATTTCCTGGTTCCCAGGACCAGCGCGCTGGACAGAAAATGGGACGTGAGGATGGCGGCGAACATAAAGATGCCGGGCCCCCGGCCGTGCCACCCCTCAAGTTTGGCCTTGTCACCGGTCTGCAGGCCAAAGTAATAAACGATGAACCCCACGGTGATGATGGCGGGGATCGCCAGCACCCAGTCATCCACCATGCCGGCCGCCCAGACAATAAGCACCGCAGCGCTCACCGAGCCGCCAGCCGTAGCGAACTTAAAGGCCGGTCCGCTGCGCATGAACAGGCCTGATACGCCCGAGGACCACCAGCGCCGTCAGCAAAAGCAGGGACGCCACCCATGTTCCCGCGAACGGCAGGCTCGGAACCACGTCCGGGGTGGGAACGAAGATCAACTGGCCGGCCGTGGCGAGCACCAGGCCTACTCCGCCGATCCAGAGAACATTGGACCATTTGTTGCCCACTTCGTCTTCCCAGGGCGCGCGCACCTCGGGGTAAAAGAACGCCACCGTGACCATTGACGCCAGAAGAAGCACTATCGCCAGGCCCAGCAACGGTGCTGCCAGGACATCCTGGCCCATCGCCGTGCCCAGTTGCTGAAGGCAGTCGCCGCTGAGCATCCGAACGGCGGTCTGGCAGTTGCGGGGCCAGAAGGATCCAATGCTGTCGGACAGGAGCAGGATACAGATCAAGGCGAGGCAGGCGGCAATGTGGGCCCTGCCGGTCACCGTGGAGACGTGGGGGCGGGTCCACAAACCAGGCGAAGCGAGGAAGGGCCCGCCGCGTGAAGCCTGGCCTGCCCCTCCAGTCGTCCCGGTTTCCTCATTCCAGCGGACCCGGGCCGGGGCAAGATTCCGCACAGTGGCCAGCCTCGCCGTGACGAACACGGCAAGGATTGCTGCCATCGGCACCAGCGCGGACAAAGCCAGACGCTGCCCCCGTGACCAGCCCGTCATGAAATCCAGGGCCTCCGGCAGTTGCTTGCACATGGCGGTTGGCTGGCCGATGCCCGTCGCCGGAAAACATTCCACGGCGAACAGGCCGAAAGCCAGCGCGCAGAAGGTGGTGGTGAACACCAGGCTCAGCAGCAACGAGAAAAGCCTGACCGTTCCGGCGCCGGCCCCGGCCGCCAAGGTGCGGCCTACCCGAGCCCGGGGCCGGCAGCCTCCGGGCCCAGTAAGCCGCGTTGGCCAGGGCGAACGGGACCACCAGGAACCAGAAGGCCTGGCCAAACACCCGTCCCACGCCCTTGAGGAACGACGACGACGGCGACGTTCTCGCCAGGTTGCCCCAGCTGTATGCCTCAACCCGAGTGGGCGAGTCGGCGGGAGGATCCTTTTGTGTCCAGAATCCGCTGAGTGAATCGCTGTCGCCCACCGGCTCAATCTGGTCCACGTCACAGCCGATCAGGTCGTGCGGGGCCGTGTTTTTGATCCCGTGGACGCGAAGTTCCAGGACTCGCGGACCGCCGGCCCGGGGTTCTCCACTTGCCACGTTCTGCGCTGGTGAATCGGCCACGACGCCTCCCCAAGGATGCCGGCCAGCGACGCGGCCGGTGCCCAAAATCGTACGCCCAGGGAAGGAGCCGGTCTAGACGTCCGGCGGGGTCACCAGCCGGCCCCACACCTCTGGTAAATGCTCCGCAATCCGCCCGGCGCTCAGCGGTCCGCCGCCGGCGGCGGCAGTTCCGGCGCGGCCGTGGAGGCTCGCCCCCATGGCCGCGATCGCCGCCCACCGCTCGTCCGGGTCGATGCCCGCATCACGGAAGCGTCCGACGTCGGGCCCCACCTGGGCGAGCAGCGCACCGATGATTCCGGCCAGGACGTCGCCGCTGCCGGCGGTGGCAAGCCACGGCGTGCCGTCCGCCTGGCTGTAGAAGTCCTGGAAGGGCGATGCCACCAGGGTGGTGGCGCCCTTGAGCAGCACGGTGGCCTCCGTCAGGGCGGCGGCGTGCCGGACGGCGCCCAGGGTGTTGGCTTCCACGGCGGACCGCCCGTAATCAGCACCGAGCCGCTCCAGGAGCGCTGCCAGCTCGCCGGCGTGCGGGGTCAGCACCACCTGCGGCCCCAGGACGTCCGGCAGTGCAGGCAGCGCCCCGGCGTCGGCAATCACCGGCAGGCCGGACTCCACCGCGTCATAGGCGCGCTGCAGCTGGTGGGAGTCGCCGGGGCCCATGCCCGATCCCACCAGCCAGGCCTGGACGTGGGTGTCCGCCACTTCGCCGGCGCTGCAGACCACCTCGGGGCAGGACTGCCGGACCAGGCTGGCCACCTCGGGCGGGCCGAGGTAGCGGACCATGCCCACGCCGGCGGCCAGCGCGCCGCGGCACGCGAGCACTGCGGCGCCGGGATAATCGGCCGAGCCTGCAACGATGCCAAGGACCCCGCGGGAATACTTGTGCGCGCGGCGGCCGGGCTGTGGCAGCAGCCGCGACAGGTCAGCCGGCCCAAGCCGGCGCAGGGCAGGCCACGGCAGTTCGTCCTCGATGCCGATGGGCACCACGTGAACACGGCCGGCGTGATCGGCGCCCGGATCCGACAACAGCCCCACCTTGGCAGCCCCGAAGGTTACGGTCAGGTCCGCGGACAGCACCGGAGCATGGGCCTCCCCCGTGTCGGCGTCCACGCCGCTGGGGATGTCGCACGCCACCACGAGACCAGACGCGCCGGAGGTCTGCCGCACGTCCGCCAGGGCGGCGACGAGGGCGGCGGCTGCTCCCCGCAGCCCGCCCTGGGCGCCCGTCCCCAGGACAGCATCAATCACGACGTCGGCACGCGCCACGTCAGCCGTCAGCCGGCTGACGTTCGAATCACTGAGGAAATGCACGCGCCCGCCGGCGCGCTGAAAAGCAGCCAGCGCTTCGGGATGCGCCGCACCGGCGGTGAGCACCGCCGTCGTACGCATCCCCCTGGCGGCCAGGAAGGACGCGGCGAAGAGCCCGTCTCCCCCGTTGTTGCCCTTGCCCGCGAGGACGGCCACGCTGGCACCGTAGAGCCGCCGGCCGCGGGCCTGCAGCTCGTGCACGATGGCAGTCGCGAGGCCGTAGGAGGCGCGCTGCATCAGGACAGCGCCCATGCCGGCAGCCAGGAGTGGCTGTTCTGCCGCCCTGATCTGGGTTCCGGTGTAGGCGCTGATCATGGTGTCAGGTCCGGTGGAGGCTCAGCCGCAGGGGCTCTTAGCCCTCGGCGATGACCGTGGCGGTGGCGATCCCGCCGTCGTGGCTCATGGACACGTGCCAGCGCTTGACGCCCTTGGACTCGGCCACCGCCAGGACGGTGCCCTTCACCTGGATGGTGGGGCCGTGCTGGTCCAGGCCGATCCAGCAGTCCTGCCAGTTCATGCCGGCCGGGGCACCGAGCACCTTTGCCACGGATTCCTTGGCCGCGAACCGTGCGGCCAGCGATCGGGTGTTCAGCTCGCGTTCCGCGGGAACGAACAGCCGGTCGCGGAGCCCCGGAGTGCGCTCAAGCTGGCGGCCGAACCGCTCAATGTCTACAACGTCTACGCCAATGCCAACAATCATGGCACTACTCTACGGTGACGCC